>JACVCH010000028.1 GCA_016742175.1 Rhizobiaceae bacterium | reverse complement strand
CTGCCGGACATCTCCCCCGCGAGGGGGGAGATTATTCTCGTCGCCGACACCGCGTGATCTCCCCCCATGCGGGGGAGATGTCCGGCAGGACAGAGGGGGGCGCGAAGGAACGCAGCCATTGGCGACTGGCTTCATCTCCCACCCCGAATCCACAAACCATCTCAACCATCTGACTTCACAGGAACATCCATGAAATCGCATGCACGTGTCGTGGTCATCGGGGGCGGGGTGGTGGGGTGTTCGGTGCTCTATCATCTCGCGCGGGCGGGGTGGACGGATGTGGTGCTGCTGGAGCGCGACGAGCTGACGTCCGGATCGACCTGGCACGCGGCCGGCGGGATGCACACCATCAATGGCGATCCGAACGTCGCCAAGCTGCAGAAATACACGATCGAGCTCTACAAGGAGATCGAGGAACTGTCGGGCCAGGCGACCGGCGTGCACCTGACCGGCGGCGTCCTTCTGGCGGCCACCGAAGCGAGGATGGACTGGCTGCGCAATCTCGTCGCCAAGGGGCGGTATCTGGGCATCGACCTCGAGGAGATCTCCGCGAAGGAAGCCGGTGAACTCATGCCGCTCCTCGATCCGAAGGAATTCGTCGGCGCCGTGAAGAACAAGGAGGACGGACATCTCGACCCGTCCGGCGTGACGCACGCCTATGCCAAGGCCGCGCGCAAGCTCGGCGCGTCGGTCGAGCGCTTCAACAAGGTCGAGGACATCGTGCGCCGCGAGGACGGCATGTGGCGCGTCATCACCAACAAGGGCGAGGTGGTCTGCGAGCACGTCGTCAATGCCGGCGGGCTGTGGGCGCGCGAGGTCGGGCGCATGGTGGGGCTCGAACTGCCGGTGCTCGCCATGGAGCATATGTACCTCATCACCGAGGACATGCCGGAGGTCGCGGACTGGAACGCGAAGACGGGCAAGGAAATCATCCATGCGGTCGATTTCGACGGCGAGCTGTACCTGCGCCAAGAGCGCGGCGGGATGCTGATGGGCACGTATGAGAAGGCCGGCAAACCTTGGTCGGTGGCCGAGACGCCTTGGAATTTCGGCCACGAACTGCTGGAGCCCGACATCGACCGCATCGCACCGTCGCTCGAAGTCGGATTCCGGCATTTCCCCGCCTTCCAGAAAACCGGCATCAAGCAGATCATCAACGGGCCGTTCACCTTCGCGCCGGACGGCAATCCGCTGGTCGGGCCGGTGCGCGGTCTGCCGGGCTTCTGGGTCGCGTGCGGCGTCATGGCCGGGTTCAGCCAGGGCGGCGGGGTGGGGCTCGCCATCGCCAACTGGATGATCGACGGCGACCCGGGCGCCGACATCTGGGCGATGGACGTTTCGCGCTACGGCGACTGGGCGTCGATGGCCTACACCAACGCCAAGGTGCGCGAGAACTATTCGCGGCGCTTCTCGATCCGGTTTCCGAACGAGGAACTGCCGGCGGGCCGGCCGCTGCGCACCACGCCGATCTATGACCGGCTTTCGGAAAAGGGCGCGCAGTGGGGCGCGGCCTATGGGCTCGAAGTGCCGCTCTGGTATGCGCCTGCGGGGGTGAAAGACGAGTTCTCGTGGCGGCGCTCGACCGATTTCGAGCATGTCGGCCAAGAGGTCGCGACGGTGCGCGAACGGGTCGGGCTGTCGGAAATCTCGAGCTTTGCGAAGTATCGCGTGACGGGCGCGAGGGCGGAGGTCTTTCTCGACCGGATGCTTGCCTGCCGCCTGCCGAAGCCGGGGCGGATGACGCTGGCGCCGATGCTGAAGGAGGACGGCAGGCTGATCGGGGATTTCACGGTGGCGAACCTCGACGGCGAATGGCTGGTCTTCGGCTCCGGCATCGCCGAGCAGTTCCACATGCGCTGGTTCGAGCGGCATCTCCCAGTGGACGGGTCGGTGCGGGTCGAGGCGCTGGGGCTCGGCAAGGTGGGGCTGTCGATCGCGGGGCCGCACGCGCGGCAGGTTCTGGAGAAGGTCTCGCGCGCCGACGTCTCGAACGCGGCGTTTCCGTTCATGGCGATCAGAAAGATGGACGTCGCGATGGCGCCGTGCCTCGTCGGGCGGGTGAGCTATACGGGCGATCTCGGCTATGAGCTCTGGATGGCGCCGGAATATCAGCGGCATGTGCTCGACGCGCTGCTCGGCGCGGGCGCTGAGTTCGGCATCGGGCTCTTCGGCGCGCGGGCGCTGAATGCGCTGCGGCTCGAAAAGGGCTACGGCTCGTGGGCGCGTGAGTACCGGCCGATCTATGGGCCGATCGAAGCGGGGCTCGACCGCTTCGTCGCCTATGACAAGCCCGCGGATTTCATCGGCAAGGGCGCGGCGCAGGCCGAAAAGGCGGCGGGCGGCAGGCTTCGGCTGCGCAGCTTCGCGGTCGAGGCCGTCGATGCCGACGTGATCGGCGACGAGCCGATCTGGCACGAGGGCGCGGTCAAGGGCTGGGTGACGTCCGGCGGCTATGCGCACCATGCGGGCACGTCGGTCGCGATGGGCTATGTGCCGAAGGAGATCGCCGGCGAGTCGGATGGCTTCGAAATCGAGTTCCTCGGGCGGCGGCACCGGGCGCGGATGCTGGATGCGGTCCTGTTCGATCCGGACTTCGCCCGGATGCGTGGATGAGGGGAACGGCGGACACGAAGGCCATGCGGCGGCCGCTGTCGGTGCCGGCAGAGGCGTCCGCCCTGCTGCTGATCGACCTGCAGGAGGAGCACCGCCACGACGCGCGCTATCTGGTCGAGGGATATGACCGGGTGATCGCAAATGCCGCGCGTCTTCTGGAGACCGCCCGCGGGGCGGGCATTCCGGCCTGTCATTTCGCCTATTCCGTCGATACCGCCCAGATGAGGCCGTTCCACCCCGTCACGTCGGATGGCCGGTCGGCGTTCAGCGACAAGGACGATCCGCTGACGGCAATCTGCGCGGAGGTGGCGCCGGCGGGCGAGGAGCGGCTGGTCGTCAAGAGCGAGGCGAGCGCGTTCGGCACGGGGCTCGGCGACGATTTGAAGGCGCGGGGCATTGACTGGCTGTTCGTCGCCGGCGTGTGGACCGAGGCCTGCGTCGACGCGACCGTGAAGGACGCCATCCGGCTCGGCTTTCATGTCGTGCTGGTGAAGGACGCCTGCGGCAGCGCGACGCCCGACATGCACGTGACCGGCATCCTCAACCTCGCCAACAGGCTCTATGGGGGTGCGATCGTGGACACGGCCCGGGCGCGGGCGCTGATGGAGGGCGAAACGGTCGAGGCGTGGATGGTGGAAGGCGCCGTGCCGCTGCGCATCACCTTCGCGAATGCCAGGGCGCTGTTCGACGGAATGTAGGGAATTCGGCCTCAGGCGCCAGCGTCGATCCCGGCGCGAAGGGCTATAGCTTCTACACGGTGCGACTGCGCGCGGTGGCGGGCCTCGGTGTGATCGTCGGAGAGGCCCCAGCGTGCGGCGTCGCTGGCGCGACGGCCCCAGGTTGCGGCTTCCTGTTCCTGCAAATCTGCAAGCGAATTCAATACGTTATGCGCGTATGGTTTCACGACGACCCCGTTCCCCCGAATGGTTAACGAACGCTATCGGAGGTCTTGGCCGATGTCGCCTGCCAATGCGAATAAAGATGGGGAAAAAGGGCAAAAAAATCGTGATGCGCGGGGCCGGCCGACCCAAGAAGAGAGGCGCGTTTACTTAACGCGACAAGCGCCGCCAAATCAGCATGTTAACCAGATTTTAACGTTACAGTTGCGCGTTTGGACTTCCCGGTGCAGTTTCGCGTTGAGAGTTGACAAGTTCTAATTCAAGTGGAGTTCGCCGTGGAACAGAGCACAATCAAGACGCTTGACGCGGGATTGACCGAAGCACTTCGGGCCGATGCCGCCAAGACTACCGAGCCGGCGCGTCCGCGCCGCGAGATGAACCTGCCGGGCCTCGGCGACACGACCCGCGCGCCGCGCCGAATCGCCGGCGGCTTCGCGGGCTTGAGCGAAGATCTCGACCGGCGCATGCGCGACTGGCGCAACATGTTGCGCGTTCTCGACCAGCAGCGCCCGCAGCTCGAAGCGGCCGAAATCCAGTATGACGCCGCCTACGAGACGCTGGCCAAGATCGTGCCGCAGGCACAGGAGACCGGCAAGGCGCTGAAGGCGATGATCGCCACCACCAAGGCGGGCGACATTTCCGAAGACCTCGCCGGCCAGTTCTCCAAGAACCTGAAGGCGCTCGAGGAACTCGAGGCCGTCGCCGAAAACCTGACGACGACGATGCTTCACCTGCGCTCGTCGTGGGAGCAGTATGCGCGCTCGATCATCAAGGCGCAGAAGATGCGCGACGTGGTCGGCGGCGACAGCGCCTGAAAGGGTGTTAACGACCTGCGGCGCCTGCTGCAGGTCAGGGATAGCCGGTGATCGTCACGCTGATCGCGCCGATGCCGTCGATTCCCGCATCGATCCGGTCGCCCGGCGCGAGCGCTCCCACGCCCGCCGGCGTTCCGGTCATGATCAGGTCGCCGGGCTGGAGTTCGACCGAGCGGCTGGCGATGGCGATGATGTCGGGGACGGGCCAGATCTGCTCGGCGAGGTCGCCCTCCTGCCGGGGAGCGCCGTTGACCGACAGCCAGACCCGGCCGGAGGTCGGATGGCCGATGCCGTCCGACGGCGCCAGCGGCGACATCGGCGCGGAATGGTCGAAGGCCTTCGCCCATTCCCAGGGGCGGGCGGCCTTCTTCGCTTCTTCCTGAAGATCGCGGCGCGTCAGGTCGATGCCGACGCCGTAACCCCAGACATGATCGAGCGCGCTTTCGGGCGCGATGTCGCGGCCGCCCTTGCCGATCGCGACGACGAGTTCGACCTCGTGGTGGAGGTTTGCCGTCAGCGGCGGGTAGGGGATGTCGCCGGCCGCGTCGAAGGCCGCATCCGCCGGTTTCATGAAGAAGAAGGGCGGGTCGCGCTCGTCGTTGCCCATCTCGCGCACATGCGCCGCATAGTTGCGGCCGACGCAGAAGACGCGGCGGATGGGAAAGCGCTGGTGGCTGCCGGCGATGGCGAGCGAGGGCTGGGCGGGGGCGGCGATGGCGAATTCTGTCATGCGCTTTGCTTAGGGTGTGTTGATATTCAGGCCTGAGCGGCCTGCAAATGACGGGTTTCTTCGCTTCCGGTGCTCATGTACCCGAACGTACATTCCGCTCCGGTTCTCGAAACCCATCATTTTCAGCACGCACAGCCCTGAATCTCAACACACCCTAGCCCGGGAAACGGCACACGCCAAGGTCGAATAACTGGACAAAAATACTCATATTAATCAGCGGTTTGTGTGCGTTGCGCCAATTTTTGACCGATTGATAAAAAAATAAATCGTGCTAGCCTTCCGGGAAAACCAATAATGGGGAACTGGAATGGCTGACGGCCTCTACAAGGAGGGGATTGCCGCACAACGGCTTCCCTCCGATCAGTATCCGAAGAATTTCGCGGACCTGCATCCGCCGCTCGACCGGCATGAAGCGCTGGTCGAATCCGACCGGTGCTATTTCTGCTACGACGCGCCCTGCATGCAGGCGTGCCCGACGTCGATCGACATCCCGATGTTCATCCGGCAGATCTCGACGGGCAATCCGCTGGGCTCGGCGAAGACGATCTTCGACCAGAACATTCTCGGCGGCATGTGCGCCCGCGTCTGCCCGACCGAGACGCTGTGCGAAGAGGTCTGCGTGCGCGAGGTCGCCGAGGGCAAGCCGGTGCAGATCGGCCGGCTGCAGCGCTATGCGACCGACACGGCGATGGCGCGCGACGTGCAGTTCTACGAGCCGGCTCCGTCGACCGGACGCAAGGTCGCGGTGGTGGGCGCCGGGCCGGCGGGTCTCGCCTGCGCACACCGCCTCGCCATGCACGGCCACCACGTCACCATCTACGAGGCGCGGCCGAAGCCGGGCGGGCTCAACGAATACGGCATCGCCGCTTACAAGGCGCCCGAAGGCTTCGCGCAGGCGGAAGTCGATTACGTGCTGGGCATCGGCAACATCGAGGTCAGGAACGGCCAGATGATGGGGCGCGACTTCGCGCTTTCCGAGCTGGCCGCGACCTATGACGCCGTCTTCGTAGGCGCGGGCCTGACGGGCGTCAACGCGCTGCAGGCGGAAGGCGAGGAGTTCGAGGGCGTGGAGAATGCGGTCGACTTCATCGCCGCGCTGCGCCAGGCGCCGGACCTGTCGCAATTGCAGGTCGGCCGGCGCGTCGTGGTCATCGGCGGCGGCATGACGGCGGTCGATGCCGCGGTCCAATCCAAGCTCCTTGGCGCCGAACAGGTGACGATCGCCTATCGCCGCGGAAAGGAAAGCATGAACGCTTCCGAATTCGAGCAGGACCTTGCGGCCTCGAAAGGCGTCACCATCCGCCACTGGCTGAAGCCGGTTCGCATTCTCGCCGAGGGCGGCAAGGTGAGCGGCATCGAACTCGAATACACCGAAATCCGCGACGGCCGCGTCGCCGGCACCGGCGAGACGGTGCGGATCGATGCCGACCAGGTGTTCAAGGCGATCGGCCAGACCTTCGATGCCATGCCGCTGAACGGTTCCGGCTCGACAATCGCGATGGAAGCTGGCCGCATCAAGGTCGATGAAGAAGGCCGCACCTCCGCGCCGAAGATCTGGGCCGGCGGGGACTGCGTCCTCGGCGGCGACGACCTCACGGTCTCCGCCGTCGCGCAAGGCCGCGACGCGGCCGAGAGCATTCATCGCACCCTCAACTCCAACGGGAGGGCATGAGCATGGCAGACATTCGTTCGAACTTCGTCGGCATCAAGTCGCCCAATCCGTTCTGGCTCGCCTCCGCGCCGCCGACCGACAAGGCGTACAACGTCGTGCGCGCCTTTAAGGCGGGCTGGGGCGGCGTGGTGTGGAAGACGCTGGGCGAGGAAGGCCCGCCCGTCGTCAACGTCAACGGGCCGCGCTACGGCGCGATCTGGGGCGCGGACCGGCGGCTGCTGGGCTTGAACAATATCGAGCTCATCACCGACCGAGACCTTCAAACCAACCTGCGCGAGATCAAGCAGGTCAAGCGCGACTGGCCCGACCGGGCGATGGTCGTCTCGATCATGGTTCCGTGCGAGGAGAACGCGTGGCGCTCGATCCTGCCGCTGGTCGAGGAAACCGGCGCGGACGGCATCGAGCTCAATTTCGGCTGTCCGCACGGCATGAGCGAACGGGGCATGGGCGCGGCCGTCGGCCAAGTGCCCGAATACATCGAGATGGTCGTGCGCTGGTGCAAGCAGTACACCCGCATGCCGGTGATCACCAAGCTGACGCCCAACATCACCGACATCCGCAAACCTGCACGCGCCGCGCATGCAGGCGGGACCGACGCCGTCTCGCTGATCAACACGATCAACTCGATCACGGGCGTCAATCTCGACAGTTTCGCGCCGGAACCGACGATCGACGGCAAGGGCACGCATGGCGGCTATTGCGGCCCGGCGGTCAAGCCGATCGCCATGAACATGGTGGCCGAGATCGCGCGTGATCCCGAAACGCGCGGCCTGCCGATTTCGGCGATCGGCGGCATCACCACATGGCGCGACGCGGCCGAATTCCTGGCGCTCGGGGCCGGCAACGCGCAGGTCTGCACGGCGGCGATGACCTATGGCTTCAAGATCGTCGAGGAGATGATTACCGGCCTTTCCGAATGGATGGACGAGAAGGGTCATCGCGACCTCGACGACATTATCGGCCGCGCGACGCCGAACGTGACCGACTGGCAGTATCTCAACCTCAACTACGTCACCAAGGCGCGTATCGACCAGGATCTGTGCATCAAGTGCGGCCGCTGCCACATCGCCTGCGAGGACACCTCGCACCAGGCGATCACCAACATGGTGGACGGCAAGCGCCACTTCGAGGTGATCGAGGCGGAGTGCGTCGGTTGCAATCTGTGCGTCAATGTCTGCCCTGTCGAAAGCTGCATCACCATGGAGGCGCTGGCCGTCGGCGCGCTCGACCAGCGCACCGACAAGACGGTGTCGCCGGTCTATGCGAACTGGACCACGCATCCGAACAATCCTGCCGCAAAGGTTGCGGCCGAGTAGGCTTGCGGGCGTGATGGTTCTCATGTGAATTGCATCGGGCGCGGGCGACTGCGCCCGATTTCGCATTGGCGAGGAGGCCGCGTGGCGGATATTTCGATCAAGCGCACGCATGCCGAGGGCCGCGACAAGCTCGTCGGCCACCTGGCGATGCTGTGCTTTGCCGCGCTCGTCTCCGGCTCCTATTCGATCGGCGCCATGGCCGCCTCGCATATCGGCCCGGGCGCGATCAACACCGTGCGCTTCGTCTTCGGCATCTGCGTGATGGCAACGGCCGTGGCGCTCTTGAACCGGGGCCGCATCCCTGCGCCGCGCGAGGTCTGGCGCTATGCGGTGCTCGGCTTCCTGATGGCGGTGTTCTTCATCACCATGTTCATCGCGCTGCGGCTGACGACGCCGGTGGCGACGGGCGCCGTGTTCACGCTGATGCCGCTGATGGCGGCGGGGTTCGGGCTGCTCTTCCTCGGCGAAAAGCCGCGCGCCATCGTGCTCGTCGGCCTCGTCGTCGCGGCCTGCGGGGCGGTCTGGGTGATCTTTCGCGGCGATGTCGGCGCGTTGCTGGCCTTCGATCTCGGGCTCGGCGAACTGATCTTCCTCATCGGCGTCGCCTGCCACGCGGCCTATGCGCCGCTGGTGCGCCGGCTCAATCGGGGAGAGGTGCTGCCGGTGTTCACGTTGTGGACGCTGTTCGGCACCGGCGTCTGGATCGCGCTCTATTCCGTGCCGGAACTTTTCGAGACCGACTGGGCGACACTGCCGCCGATCGTCTGGATTGCTGTCGCCTATCTCGCCGTCTTCACCACGGCCGGCACGACGTTCCTCGTCCAGTTCGGCGCGATGCGCCTGCCGGCGGCGAAGGTGATGGCCTACACCTATCTCACGCCGTCATTCATCATTGTCTACGAGGGCCTGCTCGGCCATGGCTGGGCCAGCGGCGCGGTGGCGGCCGGTGCGTTGGTGACGATGGCGGCGCTGGTGGTGCTGGCGATGGCGCCGGATCGCTGAAGGTTGAAGATGGTGATTGGAGCTGTTATGTTTGACGTAACATGATCAGGAGCTTCGCCGATAAGCACACCGAGGCGTTGTTCGAAGAAGGCATCTGCCACCGGAATTGGCGAATGATCGAGAAGGTCGCCCTTCGCAAACTCGATCAACTCGACAACGTCGCGGGCATCTCTGACCTCGCGGTGCCACCGGGCAATCGATTGGAACGCTTGCGAGGCGACCGCGAAGGGCAATGGAGCATCAGGATCAACGATCAGTATCGCCTGTGTTTCCGATGGGAAGGTGAAGACGCCTTCGACGTCTGCATCGTCGACTATCACTGACGGAGTTTGTTATGGCGCGCATCACGACGCACCCCGGCGAAATGCTCAATGAGGAATTTCTCGTGCCCATGCACCTTTCGGCGCGTGCGCTCGCACGGCAGATGGGCGTGCCGGCCAATCGGATCACGGGCATCGTCAAGGGGCAGCGATCGATCACAGCCGACACGGCCATCCGGCTGGAAAAGGTGCTCGGCATGTCGGCAGTGTTCTGGATGCGGCTGCAGGACAGCTACGATCTTTCGAAGGCTCTGGCCGAGGCGGACTACTCTGCCATCGAGAGGCTCGACACCCACGCCGCCTGAGGTCGCGGGTCACGCCTTCGGCCTGAGCCCCTCCAAAAACAACTGTTCCAGATAGCGCGCGGCGTCTTCAAACCGCCCGTCGCCGCCGCGGTCCGGACCGAGCACCGCGCGGACCTGGACGTCGAAATCGGCATAGTGCTGGGTCGTCGCCCAGATCGAGAAGATCAGGTGCCAGGGGTCGGTTCGGGCGATCTTGCCGGCCTTCATCCAGCCCTTGATGAGGGCGGCCTTCTCGTCGACGAGTGGCTTCAGCTCGCCTTCGATCAGGTGCTGGATGCGGGGTGCGCCCTGCAGGATCTCGTTGGCGAAGAGGCGGCTTTCGCGGGGGTAGTCGCGCGCCATTTCGAGCTTGCGGCGGATATAGGAGCGCAACTCGCCGATCGGGTCGCCGATGTCGTCGAGTTCGCGCAAGGGGGCGAGCCATGTCTGCAGCAGGCGCTCGATCAGCGTCGTGAACATCGCCTCCTTCGAGCGGAAATAATAGAGGAGGTTCGGCTTCGACATGCCGGCGGCCTCGGCGATCTGGTCGATCGTGGCGCCGCGGAAGCCGTGCTGGGAGAAGACGTCGAGCGCGGCGTTCAGGATCAGTTCGCGCTTCTCGGTCTGGATGCGCGTGCGGCGGCGGCGAACGGGCGTTTCAGCGTCCATGGCGGCACCTTTGCTGGCCCAATTGACTGGACCAGTTGCTCTTCGCGTGTGGAGCGCGAGGATGCTGCGCCATTTCCCCTACTATGTCCTTGACCGCCATGGTGGCGGTGCTAACGTTTGTCCAATCGGTCAAAAATGCGTAGCACGACTGCGTCCGACACACCAAGCGTTGGCCGAAAAGGGAACACGAAAAAAGGGAAGCTTGGTCATGTCGAACCGGCTTAACGTCGCGCCGAACGATCTGTCCGCATTCTGGATGCCGTTCACCTCCAACCGGCAGTTCAAGCAGGCGCCGCGTATGCTGGCCTCTGCCAAGGACATGCACTACCGCACGACCGACGGGCGCGAGATTCTCGACGGCACCGCAGGGCTCTGGTGCGTCAATGCCGGGCACTGCCGGCCGAAGATCACCGAGGCCGTGCAGCGCCAGGTCGCCGAGCTCGACTATGCGCCGGCGTTCCAGATGGGCCATCCGATCGTCTTTGAACTGGCCAACCGACTGGTCGACGTCGCGCCCGAGGGCATGAACCACGTCTTCTTCACCAATTCCGGCTCGGAATCGGTCGACACCGCGCTCAAGATCGCGCTCGCCTACCAGCGTGTGAAGGGGCAGGGCGCGCGCACCCGCCTCATCGGCCGCGAGCGCGGCTACCACGGCGTCAATTTCGGCGGCATCTCGGTCGGCGGCATCGTCACCAACCGCAAGATGTTCGGCACGTTGCTCACCGGCGTCGACCACATGCCGCACACGCACCTGCCGGCAAAGAACGCGTTCACGCGCGGCGAGCCCGAGCATGGCGGCGACCTTGCCGACGAACTGGAGCGCATCGTCACGCTGCACGACGCCTCCACCATCGCGGCGGTGATCGTCGAGCCGGTCGCGGGCTCCACAGGCGTCCTCATCCCGCCGCAGGGCTATCTCAAGCGCCTGCGCGACATCTGCACCAAGCACGGCATCCTGTTGATCTTCGACGAGGTTATCACCGGCTTCGGCCGTCTCGGAACGCCCTTCGCTGCCGATTACTTCGGCGTAATGCCCGACATCATCACCACCGCCAAGGGGGTGACCAACGGCGTCATCCCGATGGGCGCGGTGTTCGTGACGTCGGAAATCCACGACGCGTTCATGAGCGGTCCCGAGCACATGATCGAGTTCTTCCACGGCTACACCTATTCGGGCAATCCGATCGCGTCGGCCGCGGCGATCGCGACGCTCGACACCTACAAGGAAGAGGGCCTGCTGACCCGCGGCGCCGAGCTTGCGCCGTACTGGGAGGATGCGCTTCACTCGCTGAAGGATGCGCCGAACGTCATCGACATCCGCAATATCGGCCTCGTCGGCGCGATCGAATTGCAGCCGATCGCCGGCGAGCCGACCAAGCGGGCGTTCTCGGCCTTCGTCAAGGCGTTCGAGAAGGGCGTGCTGATCCGCACCACCGGCGACATCATCGCGCTCTCGCCGCCGCTCATCATCGAGAAGGGCCAGATCGACGAGATCGTCGATTGCGTGCGCACGGTCCTGAACGAGGTGGCGTGATGGCGCGGGCCCAGGCGACGCACGCGGTTCTGGTCGACGACGCGCAGGTGCGCGTCACGCGCTGGGAGTTCGCTCCCGGCGCCGAGACCGGCTGGCACCGGCACGGCATGGACTACGTCATCACCACGCTGACGCCCTGCCACATGCTTCTGGAGGAACCCGGCGGCACCAGCCGCCGGGTCGAGTTCAAGGCCGGCGACGCCTACCGCAAGAACGAGGGCGTCGAGCATAACGTCATCAATGACGGCGACGCGCCGATGTCCTTCGTCGAGATCGAACTGAAAGCATAAGGGGACCACATGGCAGCGCCGGGCGAGAATCTGCGAATCAATCCAGACCGTTTGTGGGATTCGCTGATGGAGATGGCGAAGATCGGCCCGGGCGTTGCCGGTGGCAACAACCGCCAGACGCTGACGGACGAGGACGGCGAAGGCCGGCATCTCTTCAAGCGCTGGTGCGAAGATGCGGGCATGAGCGTCGCCGTCGACCAAATGGGCACGATGTTCGCGCGCCGCGAAGGCACCGACCCGGACGCGCTGCCGGTCTATGTCGGCAGCCATCTCGACACCCAGCCGACCGGCGGCAAGTTCGACGGCGTGCTCGGCGTTCTCGGCGGGCTCGAGGTTATCCGGTCGATGAACGATCTCGGCATCAGGACCAAGCATCCGATCGTCGTCACCAACTGGACGAACGAGGAAGGCACCCGCTTTGCGCCGGCGATGATCGCGTCGGGCGTATTTGCCGGTGAGATCGACCTCGACTGGGCCTATGACCGGACGGACGCCAAGGGCAAGCGCTTCGGCGACGAGCTGGAGCGCATCGGCTGGAAGGGCGAGGAGCAAGTCGGCCATCGCAAGATGAAGGCGTTCTTCGAACTCCACATCGAGCAGGGTCCGATCCTCGAAGACGAAGGCATCGACATCGGCGTCGTCACGCACGGGCAGGGGCTCTGGTGGCTGCAGTTCACGCTGACGGGCAAGGATTCGCACACCGGCTCGACGCCGATGCCCAAGCGCCGCAATGCCGGGCTCGGCATGGCGCGGATCACCGAACTCGTCCACGAAGTCGCGATGGACTTCCAGCCGGACGCCGTCGGCGCCATCGGCCATGTCGAGGTCTATCCGAATTCGCGCAACGTCATTCCCGGCAAGGTCGTCTTCACGGTCGACATCCGCTCGCCCGACCTCGACACGCTGACGCAGATGCGCGAGCGCATCGAGGACGGCGCGGCGACGATCTGCGAGGCGCTCGACATCGGCTGCGACGTCGAGGCGGTCGGCCATTTCGATCCGGTTGCCTTCGACGAGGGCTGCGTGAGCGCCATTCGCGATGCGGCCGAACGGCTCGGCTATTCGCATCGGAACATCGTCTCGGGCGCGGGCCACGACGCCTGCTGGATCAACCGCGTCGCGCCGACGGCGATGGTCATGTGCCCCTGCGTCGACGGGCTCAGCCACAATGAGGCGGAAGAGATCACCAAGGACTGGGCGCGCGCGGGAGCGGACGTGCTCTTCCATGCGGTGGTCGAGACGGCGGAGATCGTGGAGTAGACGCAATCGCTTGAATGAAATCCTTGAAGCTGCTCGCCAAAGAAGCGGCTCATCAAAAGGGGAACGAGAATGACGAAAGTCATCAAGAACGGAACCATCGTCACCGCCGACCGAACGTTCAGGGCGGACATCCTGATCGACGGCGAGACGATCGCCGCCATCGGCCAGAACCTGACGGGGGACGAAACCTTCGACGCGTCGGGCTGCTATGTCATGCCCGGCGGCATCGACCCGCACACGCATCTGGAAATGCCCTTCATGGGCACCTATTCGGCCGACGATTTCGAGAGCGGCACCCGCGCGGCGCTGGCCGGCGGCACCACGATGGTGATCGATTTCTGCCTGCCGAGCCCTGAGCAGTCGCTGATGGAAGCGCTGCAGATGTGGGACAACAAGTCGACCAAGGCGGCGTGCGACTATTCCTTCCACATGGCGATCACCTGGTGGGGCGAGAAGGTGTTCGACGAGATGCCCGCCGTGGTCGAGAAGGGCATCACCTCGTTCAAGCACTTCATGGCCTACAAGGGCGCGCTGATGGTGGACGACGACGAGATGTATTCCTCGTTCCAGCGCTGCGCCGAGCTCGGCGCGCTGCCGATGGTCCATGCCGAGAACGGCGACGTCGTCGCGCAATTGCAGCAAAAGCTGCTCGCAGCCGGCAATAACGGCCCCGAGGCGCACGGCTATTCGCGTCCGCCCGAAGTGGAGGGCGAGGCGACCAACCGCGCCATAATGATCGCCGACATGGCGGGCGTGCCGCTCTATGTGGTGCACGTTTCCTGCGAGCAGAGCCACGAGGCGATCCGGCGGGCGCGCCAGAAAGGCATGCGCGTCTATGGCGAGCCGCTGGTACAGCATCTCGTCCTCGACGAGACCGAATATTTCAACAAGGACTGGGATCACGCCGCCCGGCGCGTGATGAGCCCGCCCTTCCGCTCAAAGCAGCATCAGGATTCGCTCTGGGCAGGCCTTTCGGCCGGCTCGCTGCAAGTGGTCGCGACGGACCACTGCGCCTTCACGACCGAACAGAAGCGCACGGGCGTCGGCGACTTCACCAAGATCCCGAACGGCACGGGCGGGCTGGAAGACCGGATGCCGGTCCTGTGGACCTTCGGCGTCAATACCGGCCGCCTGACGATGAACGAGTTCGTCGCCGCGACCTCGACCAACACCGCCAAGATCTTCGGCATGTATCCGAAGAAGGGCGCGATCGTGGAAGGGGCCGATGCCGACATCGTCATCTGGGACCCGGAGAAGACGAAAACGATCTCGGCCTCGAGCCAGCAATCGGTGATCGACTACAACGTGTTCGAGGGCATCGAGGTGAAAGGCCTGCCGCGCACCGTCTTCACACGCGGCGAAGTGGCGATCGAGAATGGCGAGGTGAAAGCCAAGCCCGGTCACGGCAAGTTCGTGGCGCGCGAGCCGAAAACATCCGTCAGCCAGGCGCTCTCGACCTGGAAGCAGGTCGTCGCACCGCGCAAGATCGAGCGTTCGGGCATTCCGGTCAGCGGGGTTTGATCCATGGGATCGGCTCGGACCATCTGCGGTGCCGGGCGTTTCCGGCATCGGACCTCAGGGCACGAGTGCGTCGAGTTCGGGCAGAAGCCTGACGGCTTCCTGCTCGTTGGCGTCGGTGCGCGCGATGACCGCCGTGCAGGGGTCGCCGCCGATGTTCACCGGCAGATGCGGCAGGCCGGCGGGAATGTAGAGCATGTCGCCGGCGCCCATGTCGATATGGTGCTCCAGCCGCTCGCCAAACCAGGTGCGCGCCGTTCCCGCCGTCACGAAGATCGCCGTCTCATGGCTCTCGTGCAGATGCGCCTTCGCGCGTGCGCCGGGCGGGATGGTGACGAGGTGCATCGACAGGCCGGTCGCGCCGACGCTCTGGGCCGTGATGCCCTCGGCATAGGTCAGCCCCTGGCGGCCGTCGAAGTTCGCCGTCGCGCGCACGAGCCGGCAGGCCTTGGCGGATGATGGGGACATCCTTCCTCCTCGCTGTTCTTGGCACGGCGCATGGCCTATGCGAATTTCATATCCATTCCTTCCAGAACGCGCGCCGTCAATGGCCGGCGGACGCGCGACAGAGCGGTCATCCATGCTCATGAAACCCATATCCGACACCGTGATTTCCGCCAGCGGGCTCGGGCTCACCTTCGAGACCAATGATGGGCCGGTGCATGCGCTGTCCGATGTCGACCTGGCGATCGGCAAGGGCGAGTTCGTGTCGTTCATCGGGCCGTCGGGCTGCGGCAAGACGACGTTCCTGCGGGTCATCGCCGATCTCGAACAGCCGACTTTCGGCACGATCTCGGTCAACGGGATGACGCCGGAGGAGGCGCGGCGCAGCCGGGCCTATGGCTATGTGTTCCAGGCGGCGGCGCTCTATCCCTGGCGCACGATCGAGCGCAACGTGGCGCTGCCGCTCGAGATCATGGGCTATTCGCGCGAGGAGCGGAAGGCGCGCATCGCCCGCACGCTCGACCTCGTCAATCTTGCCGGCTTCGAGAAGAAGTATCCGTGGCAATTGTCCGGCGGCATGCAGCAGCGCGCCTCGATCGCCCGCGCGCTCGCCTTCGACGCCGATCTTCTGTTGATGGACGAGCCGTTCGGCGCGCTCGACGAGATCGTGCGGGATCATCTGAACGAGCAGTTGCTGCGGCTTTGGGCGCGCACGAACAAGACGATCTGCTTCGTCACGCACTCGATCCCGGAGGCGGTCTACCTGTCGACCAAGATCGTTGTGATGTCGCCGCGGCCGGGGCGCGTGACCGACGTGATCGAGAGCACGCTGCCGGCCGAGCGCCCGCTCGACATTCGCGAGACGCCGGAGTTCCTGGCGATTGCGGCAAGGGTGCGCGAGGGGCTGCGGGCGGGGCATAGTTATGAGTGATCTGACGGCGGCGCTCACCCCCCTCTGGCCTGCCGGCCGCCCTGGCCCGAGCCACGGGTCTCGGCCCGTCCTTCGGCCCCCCCTCAAGGGGGGAGATCACGCGCGTTATCGTGGCCGCCAATGTCGTTCCAATTTGAGTGGAGCGATGAAGAGAATGATCTCCCCCCTTGAGGGGGAGATGCCCGGCAGGGCAGAGGGGGGTGGGGGCCTATGAGCGCGATTGCCGTTCCCGGGGGTGCGATCGGCCGCTCCGGCATCTGGGCGCGTGCCAGCGGCGGCACAGCCGTGCCGGTGCTGATCGTCGTCCTCGCCATCCTTGCCGTGTGGTATCTGGCCGCAATCTGGCTGAACGCGCCATGGCAGCTTCAAATCTTCGCACGCGGCGAAGGCGACTGGACGTGGGTCGATTTCCTAGCCGGCACGATGAGCCAGGACCGGCCGCTTCTGCCGGCGCCGCATCAGGTCGCGGTGGAGCTCTGGAACTCCGTCGTCGGGCAGAACGTCACGTCGCGGCGCAGCCTCGTCTACCATGCCTGGATCACGCTGTCGGCGACGCTGCTCGGCTTCGTCATGGGTACGGTGCTGGGCATCCTGCTCGCCGTCCTGATCGTGCACAACCGGGCGATGGACCGCTCGCTGATGCCGTGGATCATCGCTTCGCAGACGATCCCCATCCTCGCCATCGCGCCGATGGTCGTCGTGGTGCTCGCCTCGATCGGCATGACGGGGCTGGTGCCGAAGGCGCTGATCTCGACCTATCTGTCGTTCTTCCCCGTCGTCGTCGGCATGGTGAAGGGCTTTCGCAGTCCCGACACGATCCAGCTCGACCTGATGCGCACCTATCATGCGAGCCAGGGCCAGACCTTCTGGAAGCTGCGCTTTCCATCGGCGCTGCCTTATCTCTTCACCTCCATGAAGGTGGGCGTCGCGGCGAGCCTCGTCGGCGCCATCGTCGGCGAACTGCCGACGGGTGCGGCCGGCGGGCTCGGCTCGCGGCTTCTCGCCGGCTCCTATTACGGGCAGACGGTGCAAATCTGGTCCGCTCTCCTGATGGCGGCGGCGCTCTCCGCCATGCTCATCCTCGCCATCGGAACCGTCCAGCGCATCGTCCTTGCGCGCACCGGAGCACGGCCATGAACGCGCTCGTGCTCGGAGCCGTCGCCTTTTGGCTCATCGCCTGGGCGATTAACGAGTGGCTGGTGCGCCTCAGGGCGCGCGGGACGGCCGCGCGGGCGATCAACTTCGTCGTGCCGCTGCTTTTCGGCGCGGCGCTGATGGTGCTTTGGGAAGGGCTGGTGCGCGGCTTCGACGTGCCGTCCGTGCTCCTGCCGCCGCCGAGCGCCATCTGGGCGCGGATCGTCTCCTCCGTGCCGACGCTCTGGGCCGACTTCTACCAAACCTTCGTCCGCTCGGTGCTGCCCGGCTATGCGATCGGCTGCCTTGCCGGCCTTGTCGTCGCCATCCTCATCGATCGCTCGCCCTTCCTGAAGCGCGGGCTGTTGCCGGTCGGCAATTTCGTCTCGGCGCTGCCACTCGTCGGCATCGCGCCGATCATGGTCATGTGGTTCGGCTTCGACTGGCAGTCCAAGGCCGCCGTCGTCGTGGTCATGACCTTTTTTCCCATGCTGGTGAACGCGGTCGCGGGCCTCAACGCGTCGAACCAGATGGAGCGCGACCTGATGCGCACCTATGCGGCGGGGCACTGGGCGACGCTCTTCAAGCTGCGCCTGCCCGCCGCTTGGCCGTTCATCTTCAACGCGCTCAAGATCAACTCGACGCTGGCGCTGATCGGCGCGATCGTCGCCGAATTCTTCGGCACCCCGGTGGTGGGGATGGGATTTCGCATCTCGTCGGCCATCGGGCGCTTGAACGTCGACATGGTCTGGGCTGAAATCGCGGTAGCCGCTCTTGCCGGCTCGGTCTTCTACGGTCTCATCGCGCTCGTGGAACGCGGCGTGACCTTCTGGCATCCGTCGATCCGTGGTGGAAAGACGTGAACTATAAAAAAAGGGGAACTGACATGAAGAAGCTTATCATGGGTGCGCTCGCCTCCAGCGTCGCCATGGCCGCGTTGCCGGCCATGGCGCAGGATCTCGATCCGATCACCTTCCAGTTGAAATGGGTCAACCAGGGCCAGTTCGCCGGCTACCTCGTCGCCAAGGACAAGGGCTTCTACGAGGAGGAAGGTCTCGACGTGACCATCAATCCCGGCGGGCCGGACATCGCGCCCGAGCAGGTGATCGCCGGCGGCGGCGCCGACGTCATCACCACCTGGATGGCGGCCGGCCTTGCCGCGCGCGAACGCGGCGTGCCGCTGGTCAACATCGCGCAGCCCTTCGCCAGCCAGGCGCTGCAGCTCGTCTGCTCCGAACAGAGCGGCGTCGAGTCGACCGACGACTTCAAGGGCAAGAAGCTCGGCGTCTGGTTCTTCGGCAACGAATATCCGTTCTACGCCTGGATGGCCAAGCTCGACCTGCCGACCGAAGGCGGCGAAGAGGGCGTCGAAGTCCTGCGCCAGGCCTTCAACGTCGACCCGCTTTTGCAGAACCAGGCCGACTGCATCTCGACGATGAAATACAATGAGTTCAAGCAGCTTCTCGACGCCGGCGTTCCCGAAGACAGCCTCAAGGTCTTCAACTATGCCGACGAGGGCGTCGGCATGCTCGAGGACGGCCTCTACGTCATGGAAGACAAGCTGGATGACCCGGAATTCGTCGACCAGATGGTCCGGTTCGTGCGCGCCTCCATGCGCGGCTGGGAATACGCCAAGGAGAATGTCGACGAAGCCGCCGGCATCGTTCTCGAAAACGACCTCTCCGGCGCGCTGACCGAGGAGAGCCAGGTCTGGCAGGTGGAAGTCGCAGCCGATCTCGTCGGCGACGGCGCCGCACTCGATCCGGCTGCTTACGAACAGACGGTCCAGACGCTTCTGTCCGCCGTCTCGCCCGACAACCCGGCCATCACCAAGGAGCCGGAAGGCGCTTTCTCGACGGTCGTCACCGACCAGCTTCAATAAGTGATCGCGCATTCGACATTCGGAAGGGGCGGGCGACCGCCCCTTTCGTTTTCAATCGGCGAGCCGCCGCCGCTCGCGGTCGCGGAAGGCGCCGGGGGTGAGGCCGGTCTGCTTGCGGAAGAAGCGGTTGAAATAGGCCGGGTCGGAAAAGCCGAGCGAATAGGCGATCTTGCTGATCGGCGTCGGGGTGAAGATCAGGTCGCGCCGGGCGGTTTCCAGCGTGCGTCGGTCGATCAGGTTCTGGATCGAAAGGCCGGATGCGTTGCGGGTGATGCGGTTCAAATGCGCGGCGGAGACGCCGAGTCGATCCGCATAGAAGCCGACGGGCTGGCGCTCGCGGAAATGCGTGTCGACGATCGTCAGCAACGCCTCGATGCGGGCGAGATCGCGATCCTGCTCCGGCTGGCCGTTGCCGGGCCGCGAGGCCCGCGTCAGGGCGACGAGGGCTTCCGTCATCAGTGGTTCGAGCAGGAGCGAGCGGCCGATGGACCGGCCGGAGAGTTCGGCGTCGACCCGCTCGATCGCGCCGGCGGCGCGGGTGCCGTCCTCACCGGCGATGGCGACGATGCGCAGCTTTTCGGCGAAGCGCGCGATCTCGCGATCCGCCGCGGTCAGGCTGCGCAAGCGGTCGGCCAGTGCCGTGACCACGAGCCCGTCAATGTCGCGGGTGAAGCGGAAACCGTGGCCGGCATCGGGCGGGATGAACAGGATGACCGGCGCGGTGAACGCCAGGATGCCGTCCTGCGAGACGATCTCGCCAGAACCCTGCGGCAGCAGGAAGAGCTGGAAGAACTGCTCGTGCCGGTGCAGTGCGATCTCCCAATTGTGCAGGTGCGTACGCTCCGGGATCGGCTCGCAATGAAGCCAGAAATCGGCCGGATCGTCCTGATGCTCGCCGAAGAGGCGGTAGGAGGGAATCTTGGTGCGCGCGGTCGTCATGTTCGGATTGTGCAATCCGATGCGGCGAATGTCCATTGAGCCGCTCCTCGCCATGCGCCATTGCTCGTGGCGAGGACAAGGGAGGATTTCGTTTGCGCACGCAGGTCGCCATCATCGGCTCGGGCCCGTCGGGGCTGCTTCTCGGCCAGCTCCTGACCAATGCGGGCATCGACAATGTCATCCTCGAGCGCCAGACGCGCGACTATGTACTGGGCCGCATCCGGGCCGGCGTGCTCGAAGAAGGCACGACGCACATGCTGGACGAGGCGGGCGCGGGCGAGCGCATGCGCCGGCAGGGCCTGCCGCATGACGGCTTCGACCTGACCTTCAACGGCCGCCGGCACAACATTCACCTCCACGCACTGACCGGCAAGCGCGTGATGGTCTATGGCCAGACCGAAGTCACGCGCGACCTGATGGACAAGCGGCTTTCGACCGGCGGCGTAACGGTCTACGAGGCGGACAGCGTCGAGCCGCATGATTTCGATGGCGCCAGCCCTTACGTCACCTATGAGAAGGACGGCGCAACGCACCGGCTCGATTGCGACTTCATCGCCGGCTGCGACGGATTTCACGGTGCTTCGCGCAAGGCGGTGGAGGGCAAGGGCCTTGAGACTTTCGAGCGGGTCTACCCGTTCGGCTGGCTCGGCATCGTGGCCGACGTGCCGCCGGTGCATCACGAACTGATCTACGCCAACCATCCGCGCGGCTTCGCGCTCTGCTCGATGCGTTCGCCGACGCGCAGCCGCTACTATGTCCAATGCACGCTCGACGACAAGGTCGAGGAATGGTCGGACGACCGCTTCTGGGACGAACTGCGCCGGCGCCTGCCGCCGGAGACGGCGGAGAAGATGACGACCGGGCCGTCCATCGAGAAATCCATCGCGCCGCTGCGCTCCTTCGTCGCCGAACCGATGCGCTTCGGCCGGCTGTTCCTCGTCGGCGACGCCGCGCATATCGTGCCGCCGACGGGCGCCAAGGGGCTCAACCTTGCGGCGAGCGACGTGCGCTATCTCTTCGACGGGCTTCGCGAGCACTATGCCGAAAAGTCGGATGCGGGCATCGATGCCTATTCGCAAAAAGCCCTGTCGCGGGTCTGGAAGGCGGAGCGGTTTTCGGCCTGGATGACCTCGACCATGCACCGCTTTGACGATACGGGTCCGTTCGGACAGCGTATCCAGGAGGCCGAGCTCGACTATCTGGTTCACTCGCAGGCGGCCTCGGCGTCGCTGGCGGAGAACTATGTCGGTCTGCCATATTGAGGAGGTGAAATGAGCGAGAAATCCGAACGCTACGACCAGGGCATGGCCACGCGCCGCTCGGTGCTCGGCGCATCCTATGTCGATGCTGCCACAGCCAAGGCGAGCACCTATGACGAGCCGTTCCAGACGCTGATCACGGAAGCCGCCTGGGGCCATGTGTGGTCGCGCGATACGATCACCAAACGCGAGCGCTCGATGATGACGCTGGCGCTCCTCGCCGGGCTCGGCAATTTCGAGGAACTGGCGCTGCACACGCGCGCCACAGCCAATACGGGCGCTTCGCGCGACGACATCATGGAGGCGATGTTGCACGTCGCCATCTATGCCGGCGTGCCGCGCGCCAATCATGCGATCAAGGTCGTCAAGCAGGTACTCGACGAGATGGACGGAGGGCAAAAGCCGTGAGCGACAGCCACATTTCCAACCGCAAGCCGGAGACCGGCGCGTTCTTCCAGCGCGACCGCGACTGGCATCCGCAGGCCTATACGCCCTGGTACAAGACGTCGGTCCTGCGCTCGCCGCAAAAGGCGCTGCTGTCGCTCGACGGCACGCTTTCGGAGATCACCGGGCCGGTCTTCGGGCACAACATCCTCGGCGAGCGCGACAACGACCTCATCACCAATTTCGCTAAGCCGGGCGAGATGGCCATCGGCCCGCGCATCATCGTCTACGGACGCGTGCTCGACGAGCGCGGCAAGGGCGTGCCGGGCGCGCTGCTGGAATTCTGGCAGGCCAATGCCGGCGGGCGCTACCGCCATCGCAAGGAAGGCTATGTCGCTGCGCTCGATCCGAATTTCGGTGGCTGCGGGCGCACCATCACCGACGAGGACGGCAACTACTCCTTCCGCACGATCCAGCCCGGCCCCTATCCCTGGCCGAACGGCGTCAATGACTGGCGCCCGGCGCATATCCACTTCTCGCTCTTCGGCCACGGCTTTGCGCAGCGACTGATCACGCAGATGTATTTCGAAGGCGATCCGCTGATCTGGAAATGCCCGATCGTCAAGACGATCAACGACCGCGCTGCGATCGAAGGGCTGACGGCCGCGCTCGACATGAACGCGACGATCCCGATGGATTCGCGGGCGTACAAGTTCGACATGGTGCTGCGCGGCAGGCGCTCGACGCTGTTCGAGAACCGCATGGACGGGAATTGATTTGCATTTCGAGGCCGATTGAATACAGTGACTATTTGTATTCAACAGGAGGCTACCATGCCGACTTCCGTTCGACTTGGACCTGAGATCGAAGCGCGTCTCGACGCGCTTGCCGCCCGAACGGGGCGGACGAAGGCGTTTTATCTGAGGCAGATGATCGAGGATGGGATCGACGACCTCGAGGATTATTACCGCGCAGCGGAGATATCGGAGCGGATTCGTCGTGGCGAGGAAACGACGCGGCCATGGGCCGACGTAAGGCGCGACCTTGGCCTGGACGATTGAATTCTCGACTTCCGCTGAAAAATCCATGCGGAAGCTCGACCGCGAGGCGGCGCGCCGGATCGCGAAGTTCATCGATCACCGGCTGAGCGTGCTCGACGATCCGCGTCACCTCGGCAAGCCGCTGCAAGGCGTCCTTCACGAGCGCTGGAGCTACCGCGTCGGCGACTATCGCCTCATCTGCGAACTTCAGGACGATCGCGTCGTCGTCCTAGTCATCGAAATCGGCCATCGCCGCGAGATCTACCGCTAGGAGGAACACCCATGGTCCAGCCACTGAACCAGCTCAAGGAAAGCGCGTCGCAGACGGCGGGGCCTTACGTGCATATCGGACTGACGCCGAACTTCGCCGAAATTGGCGGCGTCTATCAGCAAGACCTCGGCACCTCGATGGTCAACGACAAGACCAAGGGCGAGCGCATCACCGTTGTCGGGCGCGTTCTCGACGGTACCGGCACGCCGCTCAAGGATGCGCTGATCGAGATCTGGCAGGCGGATGCCGACGGGCTCCACAATTCGCCGTCGGAGATGCGCGGCTCGGCCGATGCCAATTTCACCGGCTGGGGCCGCTGCCCGACGGACATGGACACTGGCGAGTTCCGGTTCGAGACGATCAAGCCGGGCCGCGTTCCGTTCAAGGACGGGCGCAAACAGGCGCCGCACGTCACGTTCTGGGTGGTCGCGCGCGGCATCAATATCGGCCTACACACGCGCATGTATTTCAGCGACGAAGAGAAGGCGAACGGCGAAGATCCGGTGCTGGCGCGCGTCGAGCATCGCGTGCGCGTCGCGACGCTGATTGCGCCGCGCGAGAGTTCGACCTACAGGTTCGACATCCATCTCCAGGGGGAGAAGGAAACGATCTTCTTCGACATCTGAGGCCTGCCTTGACCGCTTCGCCCTTCGATCATCCGCTTTTGTCCGGTCTTCTGGGCGATGCGGACATCTCAGCGCATTTTAGCGCGGAGGCCGACATCGCCGCGATGGTGCGGTTCGAGATCGCACTTGCGCGGGTGCAGGCCGTCGAGGGGTTGACCGGGGCCGAGGCCGCGGACGCCATCGAGCGGGGGCTTGACGGTTTCGAGCCCGACATGGCCGCCCTGCGCGACGGCGTCGCGCGGGACGGCGTGGTGATCCCGGCGCTCGTCAAGGCGATGCGCCGGGCGGTCGGCACACCGCATGGCGAGAAGGTGCATTTCGGCGCGACCAGCCAGGATGCGATCGACACGGGCCTCGCGCTGCGGCTGGTCGACGTGCTGGCGGTTCTGGACGAGCGGTTGCGAGGCATCGTCGCGGCGCTGCAGGGCCTTGAAGATGCGCAAGGCGGCGTCGAGGTCATGGCGCATACGCGGATGCAGGCCGCGATCCCCGTCACGGCGGCGCGCAAGATCGCGAGCTGGCGCTTGCCGCTGGAACGGCACATCGAACGGCTCGAAGCGGTGCGCCGCGACGTGCCGGTGCTCACCTTCGGCGGGGCGGCGGGAACGCTGGAAAAGCTCGGCGAAAAGGGGCCGGCGGTGCGCGGACGGCTGGCCGAAGCGCTCGGCCTTCGCGACGTCGATCATCCGCGTCACTCGGAGCGCGACGGACAGGCGGCGCTCGCCAACTGGCTGTCGCTCGTCACCGGCAGCCTCGGCAAAATGGGGCAGGACATCGCGCTGATGGCGCAGAACGAGGTTGGCGAGGTGAAGCTTGCCGGCGGTGGCGGGTCGTCCGCGATGCCGCACAAGCAGAACCCGGTCGGCGCGGAGGTGCTGGTCACGCTCGCGCGGTTCAATGCGACGCTGGTTGCGGGGATGCACCACGCGCTCGTCCATGAGAACGAGCGCTCGGGCGCCGCCTGGACGCTCGAATGGATGATTTTGCCGCAGATGGCAGTGGCGACCGGCGCGGCGCTGCGCCATGCGGGGGCGCTGTTGGATGGGCTCGAGTTCCGGCCGCATGGCGGATAGTCGCTGATGTAGGCGTTCTGCGGCGCCCCCCTCTGGCCTGCCGGCCATCTCCCCCGCAAGGGGGGAGATCACGCGGTGGCGATGACGAGACTAATCTCCCCCCTCGCGGGGGAGATGGCCGGCAGGCCAGAGGGGGGCGCCGCCGAGCGCTGCCTTTACATCGCGTTCATCGTCAAAAGCTCATACCCCGCGACCTGATCCCCATCCTGGTTGTACACCCCGACACCCCAGCGCACTTCGCCGTATTCGTCGTTGCGGCGGGCCTTCTGCTTGGCCGTCAGGCGCACCTTCAGGCTGTCGCCGGGCGACACCGGCTTCATGAAGCGCAGATTGTCTAGGCCGTAATTGGCGAGGACCGGCCCGGGCGCCGGCTCGACGAAGAGGCCGGCCGCAAACGACAGGATCAGATAGCCGTGGGCGACGCGGCCGGGAAAGAACGGGTTCGCCTTTGCAGCTTCCTCGTCCATGTGGGCGTAGAAGGTGTCGCCGGTGAATTCGGCGAAGTGCTCGATGTCGGCCAGCGAAACGATGCGGGGTTCGGTCCAGATCGTGTGGCCGATATCGAGATCGCCGAAATTCATGCGGAACGGATGGGTGTCCTTCTCGAGGGTCTTCGAGCCGGCCGTCCAGTTTTTCGTGATCGCGGTCATCAGGTCGGGGTTCGCCTGGATGGCGGTGCGCTGCATGTAGTGCATGACGCCCCGGATGCCGCCCATTTCCTCGCCGCCGCCGGCGCGTCCCGGTCCGCCATGGACCATGTGGGGCAGCGGCGAGCCATGGCCGGTCGCCTCCTTGCCGGTGTCGCGGTTGGCGAAATAGAGCCGGCCGTGGAAGGCGCCGGCCGTCTCGACGACCTTGCGCGCGACGGCGCCATCATGGGTGAAGACCGACGCGACAAGCGAGCCGGCGCCGCGATTGGCCATGGCGAGCGCGTGGGGGAGGTCGCGATAGCCCATCACGGTCGAGACCGGGCCGAAGGCTTCGACCTCATGGACGGTCGTGGCGCGATCCGGGTCGGCGCAGTCGAAGAGCAGCGGCGAAAGGAACGCGCCGGCCTTCGCGTCCGCATTGGCGACCTCGACATGGTCGAGCGCGCCGAAGACGAGGTTGGCTTCCTTCGCCAACATGCCGGCCTTCTCGCGCACGTCCTCGCGCTGGGCGAGGCTCGCGAGCGCGCCCATGCGCGTGGCCTCGTCGCGCGGATTGCCAACGGTCGTCTTGGCGAGGCGGTCGGACAGCGCGTCGATGACGGCCGGGCGGTGCGCGTCTGGCACGATGATGCGGCGGATGGCGGTGCATTTCTGGCCCGCCTTGGCCGTCATCTCGCGATGCACCTCCTTGATGAAGGCGTCGAATTCCGGCGTGCCGGGCGCGGCGTCGGGGCCGAGGATGGAGGCGTTGAGCGAATCCTGCTCCGCGACGAAGCGGACGGAGTTACGCATCAGGTTCGGATTGGCGCGCAGCAGCGAGGCGGTGGCGGCCGAACCGGTGAAGGAAACGACGTCCTGACAGGTCAGCCGATCGATCAGGTCGCCCGTCGAGCCGGCGATGAACTGCACCGAGCCGTCCGGCAGGATGCCGGACTCCACGATCATGCGGAAGGCGGCTTCGGCCAGCCATGCGGTCGAGGAGGCCGGCTTGACGATTGCGGGAACGCCGGCGAGCAGCGTGGGCGCCAGCTTTTCCAGCATGCCCCAGACGGGGAAGTTGAACGCGTTGATGTGGAGCGCGACGCCCTGCAGCGAGGTCGCGACGTGCTGGCCGACGAAGTTGCCGCCGCGCGAGAGCTGTTCGAGGCCGCCGTCGATATAGATCGTATCGTCAGGCAGTTCGCGCCGGCCCTTCGAGGCATAGACGAACATGGTGGCGATGCCGCCGTCGATGTCGATCATCGAATCGGCCTTGGTCGCGCCGGTGTCGTAGGAGAGTTCGTAGAGGGCGTCGCGGCGCTCGTTCAGATATTGCGCGACGGCCTTCAGGAGATGGGCGCGCTGGTGGAAGGTCAGCGCGCGCAAGGCGGGTCCGCCGACCGTGCGGGCGTGGTGGGCCATGGCGGCGAAGTCGAGATTGCCTGAGCCGATCTCGGCGATCGTCTCGCCGGTGACGGCGCTTTTCAGGTGCGCGATCTTGCCCGAGGGGGCGATCCACTGGCCGGCGGCGAAGGATTGGAGGGAGAGGGTCATGGGAGAGACTCCATATTCTTGAGACCATCGCGATCTGTCGCGCCCCCCTCTGTCCTGCCGGACATCTCCCCCGCGAGGGGGGAGATCACTCCGTGTCGATGGCGAGCATGATCTCCCCCCATGCGGGGGAGATGTCCGGCAGGACAGAGGGGGGCAACGTAGAGCGCTGAAATTTCAAACACCGGCATTCACATCACCCGCGCCGGTAGCGTCGCAAACCCGCGAAACCGGACACGCCCTGTTCGCCGCGCTTCGCCATCCAGCCGATACCCCGGAAACCGCTTCAAGAAGCGCGAAATCGCAATTCTCCCCTCCATCCGCGCAAGCGAGAAGCCGGCGCAGAGATGCGGGCCTTGTGCGAAGGCGAGATGGCGGTTGGGTTTGCGGGACAGGTCGAGCGTGTCGGGGCGGTCGTATTGGCGCGGGTCGCGGTTGGCGGCGCCGATGCACAGGTGAATGCGCGTGCCGGCGGCGATTTCCTCGCCGTCGAAGACGACATCCTCGACCGTTGCGCGGTTGCCGAGCTGGTTGGGCGATTGGAAGCGCAGGAACTCGTCGATAGCGGTGTCGATCATCGACGGGTCGGCTTCGAGACGCGCTTTTTCAGCGGGCCATTCGAGGAGTTCGAAGAGCGCGTTCCCAATCAGATTCGTCGTCGTCTCATGGCCGGCATTTAGGATGAAGATGCAGTTCTGCAGCAATTCCGTGTCCGACAATTGCTCGCCCTCGTTGCCGGCGATGAGGCGGGTCAGAACGTCGGTCGCGGGATCGCCCGGCTTTGCGCGGCGGCGGGCAGCGAGGTCGGCGAGATAGGCCTTGAACTCGGTGACGGAGCGGTTGCCCCAGTCCTTCTGCTCGGCCGTCAAGGTCGGCTCCAGCGCGCCGAGGATCGCCAGGGACCAGTCGCGCAGGGGTCCCCGTTCCTCATGCGGCATGACGAAGAGATTACCGATCACCTCGACGGGTATGGCCGAGGCGAAATCCTCGATCAGGTCGACCGAGCCCTTTTCAGCCATCTTGTCGAGCAGGCCGTCGACGAGGGCGATCAGGCCGGGCTCCATCGCGGCGATGGCGCGCGGCGTCAGCGCGCCCATCATGATCTTGCGCACGCGCGTATGCAGCGGCGGATCGTTGAAGACGAGGCTCGTCGTGTGGTGCTCGTAAAGCGGCGTGTCTCCGAACTTCGGCTTGAACTCGACTTTCTTGTCGGAGGAGAACGCCTTGGTGTCGCGGTAGACCCGATCGAGATCGGCATAGCGCGAGAGCATGACCGAGCCGTCCGCAAAGCGCTTGACGGGCGCGTGCTCCAGAAGCGCGCGATAAGTGGGGAAGGGGTCGTCGGCGAAGGCCTTCGTCACCGCTGCGATGTCGAAATCGCGCGCGAGCGCTGGGTCGGCGTCGCGCGCGAGCGCTTGCGAATTCTCAACTGTCAATCGATCCTCCTCGCGACGCCTCCCGCATCGACGGATGAATTATTGACCGTCCGGCCGGTTTATGCAAGCTTTCGTCCAGGCTGCGGGAGAGGCCGGGAGGAGAGATGACGCTGAGCCCTGAAGAGATCGCGAAGAAGAGCGCGGAAGCGATGTGGGCGCGCGACGACGCGTCCAAATGGCTCGGGATGAGCCTCGATGCGGTCGGGCCGGGGACGGCGACGACCTCCTTCACGGTCGAGCAGCATCACACCAACGGCCACGACATCTGCCATGGCGGCTACATCTTCACGCTGGCCGACAGCGCCTTCGCCTTTGCCTGCAATTCCTACAACCAGCTCGTTGTCGCGCAGCACAACACGATCAGCTTCCTGCGGCCGGGCAAGCTCGGCTCGCGGCTGACGGCGGAGGCGCGGGAGGTGACGCGGTCGGGGCGCAGCGGTCTCTACGACGTTCGGGTCACCGACGAGGCCGGCAAGGTGATCGCCGAGTTCCGCGGCGCCTCGCGCGCCATCGAGGGCCGGCATTTCGAGGAGGACGGACAATGAATGACCTGACGCCACGCCGCGAGGATCTCGACCCGATCGAGATCGCCTCGCGCGACGAGATCGCGGCGCTGCAGCTCAATCGGCTGAAATGGTCGCTGAAGCACGCCTATGACAATGTGCCGTTCTACAGGACGAGTTTCGATGCCGCCGGTGTTCATCCGTATGATCTGAACGACCTTTCGGACCTCGCGCGCTTTCCCTTCACGGTGAAGTCCGATCTGCGCGCGAACTACCCGTTCGGCATGTTCGCCGTGCCGCGCGAGAAGGTGGCGCGCATCCACGCCTCGTCGGGCACGACCGGCAAGCCGACGGTCGTCGGCTACACGAAGAACGACATCGAGGTCTGGGCCGAATGCGTGGCGCGGTCGATGCGCGCGTCGGGCACGCGGCCGGGCGACATCGTCCACATCGCCTATGGCTACGGGCTCTTCACCGGCGGGCTTGGGGCACACTACGGCGCCGAACGCCTCGGCTGCACGGTGGTTCCGGTGTCGGGCGGCATGACCGCGCGGCAGGTGACGCTGATCGAGGATTTTCGCGCCTCGACGATCATGGTCACGCCCTCCTACATGCTCTCGATCCTCGACGAATACCGGGCACAGGGGCTCGACCCGCGCGAGAGCCCGCTGCAGGTCGGCATCTTCGGCGCCGAGCCTTGGACCAACGCGATGCGCTCGGAGATCGAGGAGGCGTTCGACATGCACGCGGTGGACATCTACGGGCTGTCGGAGGTGATGGGGCCGGGAGTGGCTAACGAGTGCGTGGAAACCAAGGATGGGCTGCACATCTGGGAGGATCATTTCTATCCTGAGATCATCAACCCCGAGACCGGTCAGCCGGTCGCCGACGGCGAGAAGGGCGAACTCGTCTTCACCTCGCTCACCAAGGAAGCCTTCCCGATCATCCGCTACCGCACCCGCGACCTGACGCGGCTCCTGCCGGGCACGGCGCGGTCGATGCGGCGGATGGAGAAGATCACCGGCCGCTCCGACGACATGATGATCCTGCGCGGCGTCAACGTGTTCCCGACGCAGATCGAGGAGCAGATATTGAAGATTCCGGGCCTCAGCCCGCATTTCCAGGTCGAGCTGGTGCGCGAGGGGCGGATGGACGAGATGGTCGTCCATGTCGAGGCGACGGCTGGAGAAGCCTCGGACGCGGCGCGCAAGACGAACGCCTCCAGCCTGCGCGACCTGATCAAGGACATCGTCGGCGTGACGGTGCGCGTCGACGTCGGCGCGCCGGAGACGATCGCGCGCAGCCAGGGCAAGGCGCAGCGCATCGTCGACAACCGGCCGAAGAGCTGATGGCCCGCACCCGCGCCAAGGATTATGACGACAAGCGCGAGGCGATGCTTCACCGGGCGGCGACCGTCTTTGCGCGCGACGGCTACGACCGCGCGTCGATGGCGCAGCTTGCCACCGAATGCGGTGTCTCGAAGGCGCTGCTCTATCACTACTACGCATCCAAGGAGGCGCTGCTCTTCGACATCATCGAGAGCCATTTGCAGGATCTCGTCGCCGCCGTCGGCGAGGCGGACGATGCCGGCCTTGCGCCCGAGGCGCGGCTGGAGGCGCTGGTCGCCGCGCTGCTGGAGGCCTATCGCGACGCCGATGCCGAGCACAAGGTGCAGATCGCCGGGCTGCGGCTCTTGCCGCCCGAGGACCAGGAGCGGTTGAAGGCGCTCGAGCGCGAGCTCGTCGCGCTCTTCGCCGAGGCGATCCGCGCGCTTCATCCGACGGTCTTCGCCGACAAGAAGCTGATCAAGCCGGTGACGATGAGCCTCTTCGGCATGCTCAACTGGTTCTACATGTGGTTCCGCGAGGGCGGGCCGGTCAGTCGCGCTGACTATGCCCGGCTTGCCACGCAAATTCTCGTCGGCGGCGTCAAGTCGCTCTGAAGTCCTTGCGAACGGCGCCATGCCGTGCGAATGCGGGACAATGGCCCTGCATCACAATCCCGCGCAAAAGGCGCTCGACGGCCTGATCGACCGGCTTCATGCCAAGGGGCGCATCCGCGTCTGGTCGCTCGTCATCACCATGTTCGGCGACGCGGTCGTGCCGCGCGGCGGGCAGGTGCCGCTGGGCGTGCTGCAGGACGTGATGGGCCGCCTCAGGATCGAGGCCGGCGCGCTGCGCACCGCGATGTCGCGCCTTGCCTCCGATCATTGGGTGATCCGCGCGCGCGAAGGGCGCAATTCGCATTACCGCCTCGCAGAGGAGGGCCGCCACGCCTTCGACCTTGCGACGCGGCGCATCTATTCCGAAGGCCCGCCGGCCTGGACCGGCGCGTGGACCGTGGCGATCGCGCCGCCCAATGGCGATAACGACATCCTCGCGGATGCGACCGGGCTCGGCTTCGTGCGCATCAATGGCGGCGTCTATCTGCGGCCCGAGACCGAGGGCGCGATCCGGCTCGACGATGCGCTCGCCGGTGCTCTGATCGTCCATGGCGAAAGCGCCGAGCACCCTGAAGCCTTTCACGAACTGTGGCCCTCGCGGGACATTGCGGAGGCCTATCGCGGCCTGATCGCGACGCTGACGCCGCTGCAATCGGCGCTCCAGGCCGGGGCGCGACTTTCCGGCCTCGACGCGATGGCGGCGCGCATCCTCCTGATCCACAACTGGCGGCGCATCGTCCTGCGCGATCCCGGCCTGCCGATCGACCTCCTTCCCGCCGACTGGCCGGGCGAAGAGGCGCGCAGCCTCGTGCGAACGCTCTACAACTCGCTCCACGAGGCGAGCGAGGACTGGCTCGACCATGCCGGGCTTCCGTCGCCACACGCTCCGCAGCGCTTTTCGGGCGGAGCGGCGTCGCCGGCCCCTCAAGACCTCGTGTCCTGACGGTGGAATAAAGCTGCGCTATATCCGTTTTCGGGCCGTGAACCTCGGGAGCGCTGCATATGTCCGACACTGAATTCGACCCGATCCGCCGCCGCATGCTGATGCGGCTCGGCCTTGCGGCGGGCGCGGTCTATGCGGCGCCCGTGCTGATGTCGCTCGGCGCTGCCCGTGCATCCTCCGTATCGTTCAGCGGGCCGGTGCGCCGGGCAAGGCCGGTGCAGCGGGCTGCGCCGCCACCGCCGCGCCCCGAAATCGTCGTCAGCGCGCCCGATGCGGCCGCGATCGACGCGATCAGCGCCGAAGGCTACGAACTCCTGTCGCGCGCGAGCATCGCCGCGACCGCGTCCGAACTCGGTCGCTTCGTCGTGCCGGCGAACCTGACGATCGACGAGGCGCGGGCGCAGATCGCCGGCCTGGTGCCGGCCGCGATCTTCGACATCAACGCGATCTACCGGCCCGAGGAAATGGCGTGCGGCGAGGAAAGCTGCGCCGCCTTCGACCTGATCGGCTGGAAGAGCGCGGCCCATGGCTGCCCTGCCGATACGGTCATCGGCATGGTCGACACGACGGTAAACGGCGACCACGCCGCGCTTGCCGACGTCGCGATCGAGACCTTCCCGGTCATCGCCGAAGGCCGTCAGCCGAGCGGCGCGGTGCACGGCACGGCGGTCGCCATCCTGATGGCGGGGCGGGCCGACACGCGAACGCCGGGGCTGCTTTCGGGCGCGCGGATCGTGGCGGCGGAAGCCTTCCACAAGGATGCGAGCGGCAATGACGCGGCCGACACGTTCGACGTCGTACGCGCGCTCGACGCGATGGTCGCGCGCGATCTTCGCGTCGTCAATCTGAGCTTCACCGGCCCGGACAATGCGGTTCTGAAGACCATCGTCGATGCGGCGCTCGCCAAGGACATGATCCTCGTCGCGGCAGCCGGCAATGCCGGGCCGAACGCCGATCCGCTCTTCCCCGCAGCCTATGACGGCGTGGTCGCGGTGACGGCGGTGGACAGCCAGAGCCGCATCTACCGCCGCGCCAATGCCGGCGACCATGTCGACTTCTCCGCGCCCGGCGTCCAGCTCTGGACGGCCGCTTCTGTCAGCGGCGGGCGTTATCGCTCAGGCACATCCTATGCCGCGCCTTTCGTTTCGGCCGCACTGGCGGCCGCGCGCGCATCGGCACCCGATGCGCCGTCCGGCGACCTCATCGAGGCGCTGGCGGAAGGCGTGGTCGATCTCGGCGAGCCGGGCCGCGACGCGACCTTCGGTTGGGGCCTCGTTCAGGCGCCCGCCATCTGCAATGCGGATGCCGCGCGCCTGATGCCGACCGGCGGATAGGGCCCGACGAAGATTTCATGGAATAGGCTGCGACCTGGCCCGTTCTCCCCATGTCGAAGGGACACGAGACGCGAGGAGATCGTCATGGACGACACGAAGACCAAGATTTCACGCCGCGCCATGCTGGCGAAGCTCGGACTGGCCGCAGGCGCCATCTACGCGGCGCCGGTGCTGCTGCAGATCGGCGAGGCGAAGGCATCGAGTTTCAGCGGGCGCAGGCGTCGCGACGGCTGGCGCCGGCCGATCCGCGGCGAGCGGAGCAGCTTTTCGCGGCGCAGCTTCTCGCGTCGCTCCTTCAGCAGATAGCGCCTTGCGGGGCCGGCCCTGCCGGTCCCGCCTTCAAGGGGGATCATGTTTTTCCGTTTCGAAGACACGAATGTCGTCGTCGACATTCCCGAGGATGCCGAATTCGCAAGGGCGCTTCGGGCAGCCGCATTCGACTGGGCAGTCGTCGAGACGGCACAGGCGGAGCCCGCCAGCCACGTGACGAAGCGCGGCGAGCGCTACGTGCTCCATTCGCCCGGCCGCGAGCCAGTCGAGGCGAGTGCGGTGGAGGCGGTTTGTGGGCTCCTCGTTGACGTGGTCGACGCGATGATCGCGGAAACGCCGTCGGTGCTGTGCCTTCATGGCGCGGCGGTCGAGTTTGCCGGCCGGCTCGTCGTCTTTCCAAGCCACTCGCATGCCGGCAAGAGCACGCTCGTCGCCCGGCTGGCGGCGGCCGGGCACACGGTGCTCGGCGACGACATCCTGCCGCTGTCGCCTGACGATCGAAGCGGTGTCGCGCTCGGCATCGCGCCGCGGCTGCGCCTGCCGTTGCCCGCGGCCGCGATGGCTGCGTTCCGGCGGTTCGTCGCCGACAATGCGGCGGTCGATGACGGCCGCTATCTCTATCTCGACGCCGATTGCGGCGCGCTCGCGCCGCGCGGCACAGCGCGGGAGATCGGCGCCATCGTGCTTCTCGACCGAACGGCCGAGGGCCCGGCGGAATTCTCACGCGCAGGCGAAAGCGAGGCACTGCAGACGCTGATCCGCCAGAATTTCACCAGCGGCACGCAGGCTGCGGCGTTGATGGACCGGCTCCATGCGCTGGTCGGCCGGCTGCCCTGCTTCAAGCTCACCTATAGCG
>JACVCH010000027.1 GCA_016742175.1 Rhizobiaceae bacterium | reverse complement strand
GCCCTGAACCGCGCCGCGCAAGGGAAAACGGCCCATGTACGACATGCAGCTACATGACATTCAAGGGATGATCGCCCGCGTTCCGCCGGCCTTCGGCGAGGCGCATGTTTTCGCGGGCGCAGGCGCGCAATCGTGGTATTTTAGGGACGGGGCGTCAGAGGATTTCAAGGCCTTCGCAATGAAAAGCGATGCTGCCTCACATCTCTGCGACATGTTCCTGTTCGGACCGTTGACGGTTCTGGACGCGCACGATGTCGACCGCACGCCGCGGGCGCAGAAGTCGCGCGCGCTTCTCGCGCTGCTTGCGCTTGCCCCGCGCGGTTCGCGCTCGCGGGTCTGGCTGCGCGACAAATTGTGGAGCGACCGGGGCGAGGACCAGGCCTCCGCCAGCCTGCGCCAGGCACTCCTCGACGTGCGCAAGGCGCTCGGCCCCCTGGCCGATACGCTGCTCGTCGCCGACAAGCAAACCGTCACGCTCAATCTCGGCCGCATGCGCGTCGATGCGCTCGACATCCTGCAGAAACTCTCGGACCGCTCGGACGCGACGAATTTCGATGCGCGCGAAGCCGAAGGCGAATTTCTCGAAGGCCTCGACATCTGCGATCCCGAATTCGAGGACTGGCTGACGCTGGAGCGCCAACTCTGGCGCGGCCGCTTCGAGAACGCGGCCGCCCCGCGCGACCTGACGCCCGCGAAGGAACCACGCAGCGCCGCCTCCGCGTCGATTTCCGCCGGAGCGGGCCCGGACGACGCCTCCCGGCCGGCGCGGTCGGGATGGTCGGTCGCGCTGACGCCGCCTTTGATCCAGGGATCGCCCGACGGCGCCGGCCACCTGCCGCAGCGCCTCGGCGAACTCCTCGCCAAGCTGCTGCTCGAAAGCGGCGACATCAGCGTCTCGGATTTCGCGCACCGCGCCGGACAAGCCGACGCGAACGGAACCGGCGCGGACGACGCGACCATGGGCGCGATCCAGCTTGCGGTCGGCGCCCGCTACACGTTCTCGCCGCGCGACATCCACGTCACGATCAATCTTCACCGCGTCTCCGATCAGAGCCTCGTCTGGATCGAAAGCGTGACGCTCGACCGCCGCGCGGTCGAGGCCGGCGACACCTCGCAAATCTATGCCCTGACCAACCAGGCGATCGAGGAAATCCGCCGCTGGTTCGAACTGCGGCCGGATCTGAAGCCGGACGCGACACGCGAGAGCATGTTCGGAGCGGTTAACGCGATGTTCCGCCTGTCGCGCACCGATCTCGACAGCGCCGAGCGCACCTTGCGCGCGCTGATCGCCGGCAATGCGACGCCGCAGGCCTATGCCTGGCTGGCCTTCCTCCTGACCTTCCGCGTCGGCCAGCGCTTTTCGCCCGACACGCTCGCGACCATCGAGGAAGCCCAGCAACTCGCGCGCCGCGCCATCGAGCGCGACGGCAACAATGCGGTGACGCTGGCGCTCGTCGGGCACGTCCATTCCTATCTCTTCGGCGAATACGACACGGCCTCGCGCCTCTTCGAGCGCGCGATCAAGATCAATCCGGCGCAGGTTCTCGGCTGGGATCTCTACTCCATGCTCCACGCCTATGCGGGCCAGCCCGAAAAGGGCATGGCGCTGGCCAAATGGGGCCGCCATCTCGGCGCCTACAGCCCGCACCGCTACTATTTCGACACTTCGCTCTGCATCAACGCGGCGCTGGCGGGCAAGCACGATCTGGCGATCGCGGCCGGCGAGCAGGCGCTCCTCGACCGGCCCGATTTCAACAGCCTGCTGCGCTACCTGGTGTCGAGCTACGCGCACACGGACGATTTGAAGACGGCGCACCAGCTGCTCGACCGTCTGTCCGTCGTCGAGCCAGATTTTTCGATCGGCGCGCTCATCGACGCGCGCTATCCGATCATCCAGACCAAGGGGGGAGGCGATCTCGTCGCCGGCCTCCTCAAGGCAGGCGTCAAGAAAAGCTGATGGACCAGCCCGCAATGGCGGGCGGCCCGGCCATGTTCGGGAGGCGATGATGACCGACAGTCCAGCATTGCAGCAGCACACCCGGTTCGCCGATTTCCTCGACCGCTACCGCTTCAAGGTCGAGAACGACGAGGTCCTGCCCTGCGCAACCGAAGACCGGCCGCAACAGCCGGCGATGGCATTTGCCGCGGATGAGCCCGCTCTGGCGACCGCAGGCGTCGATGAGCGCCTGGCGCCTCCGGCGATCCTTCCGCCGCACGCGGTGGAAGCTGCGGTGCTGACCAGCAGCCTCAGCGTCCTTCGCAGCCTTTCCTCGTCGGTCCAGAACAAGGCCTCGCTCAACAAGAACAAGAACAAGAATAAAAACAAGAACAAGAACAAGCAGACCGGCACGATCGCCGGCGGCTCGGACGGGACGCTCCTGCCGGCGGCGGAACTGCGCCGGCTCCACCGCGACCCGGCCGCAGACCCCTTCGCGCCGGCCCGCCGCTTCGCCTGGGAGACGCTCGACATTGCCGGTCCGCCCGGACCCGACATGACGCGGCTCGAGACCGAAGTGCTGCTCTCGATGCAGCGCCGCGACCGCGAGCGCGTGCGCCGCAGGGCAGACATCGACCGCGAGGCGACGCTCGACCTGACCGATTTCACCCGCCCGCTCGGCATCGACGGCCTCGCCGGCTACGAGCAGACGGAGGCGCTGTTCCTGGCGATCCTGTCGATGTGCGAATATGTCGGCCTCATCTACAAGGCGCGCTACGCCCGCATGCGCCCGAACCAGTTCGAGCCGCGCCTGCGCCCGCTTCTGGCGAACCCGGCGCATGACGCCTATCCGAGCAACCACTCCTTCCAGTGCCACTCGATCGCCTTCGCCTTCAGCACCATCCTGCCCGAGCACCCGGCCACCGACGAACTGGCGCGGATCGCGCGCAAGGTCGCTGAAAACCGCGAATGGGCGGGCCTGCACTACCCCAGCGACACCGATGGCGGGCGCGAGCTCGCTCGCCGCTTCGCGCCCTATCTGCGCGAAGCGTTCCGGCCGACCTTCGCTGCCGCGCAGCGGGAATGGATATGAGATTTCGGAGGATGTCCCATGAGCCAGTTTGATGTCACCGACGGGCTGGGCGGCAATGACGGCCAAGCCATGCCGCCGGCCTACTACTTCCTCTGGCACCTCGTCGCGCTCGGCGTGATAAAGGCGCAGTTCGGGCCCGTGACCACCGGCGCCGACAGGCTGGCCGCGACCGCGTCGCCGACCATCACCGGCACCGTCTGGGATACGATCGCAACCGCCTTTCCGCAGGCCTCGGAACCGGCCGTCGTGGCGCTCATCGATGTCGGCGTCAGCAAGCTTCACCCGAACCTGCGCACGCGCATCGACCCGCGCTCGATCGACCTTGCCAGCCATCGCCACGGCGCGACGACCCAGCCCATCGACCCTGCCAACCCGCACGAGCGCGAGGAAGAGGCCCCGTTCTTTGCCGGCCTCGACATTTCCGGCCTCGGCGCGCTCGGTCTCGGCGCCGACGACACTGCTTTCCTGTCCGCGCTCGTCGGCGAACTCACTGCGTCGAAGGGCGTGGTGCGCCAGCTCGCCGATGGCGACGAGACGTTCGGGTCCCACGGCACCGCAGTTGCCGGACTGGTGGTGGGCGAACCCGCCGCCATCATCGAATCCGAAACGGACCCCGCGCCGCCGAGCGTCGCACCCGAACTCCTCGCCTCGTCGAACGGTGATGCGCTCTCGATCTGCCCCAATCCCGGCGTTCTGCCCTATTTCGGCGTCGACCCGTTCTCGCGGCTGATCTCCATCCGCACCTCGTTCGACACCGATCCCGAACAATTCATCGCCGCCTTCCTGCACGCCTGGAACTGCGGCGCCGACATCATCCTCCTGCCGCGCGGCCTGCCGGACCCCGTTCGCAGCCGCGTCCTGCCGAAGCCGGATCTGGCGCAAAACGACCACCTGCGTACCAACCGCGAAAAAGCCGACCTCTTCGCGCGCCTTGCCGAAGAGGGCGCCGCCGGCAGCGAGATCGATCCCTACGCCGCCTCCGCTTCCGGCGCGCGCGAATGGACCATCCTCGAAAAGCTGATCGTCGCCATCAGCCGCAAGATCCCGGTCATCTGCGCCGCCGGCAACGATGGCGAAAGCCAGATCATTTACCCGGCAAGGCTCGCCGCGGCCGACAATGGCGTCGTCGCCGTCGGCGCGGTCACCCCGAACGGGCTTCGCTCGGGCTACAGCAACTATGGCGACGGGCTGACCCTGGTGGCGCCGGCCGACGACGGCGAAGTCTTCAACCGCCACCAGTTGCGCCGCGACACGACGCACCCGGCGGCCAATGTCGACTATTACGATCCGGGCCGCGGCCAGGTCCTGCCGTTCAGTTCCTACGCCCTGGTCACGACGGATCTTCCCGGCATCTACGGCTACGAGGCCGGCTCGCCGCCCCGTTCGGCGCGCGTCCCGCCTTTCGCCGCGCCGGGAACAGGTGGGGGGTACTACACGACGTTCGGGGGAACGTCGGGTGCCTCGGCCCTTGTCGCAGGCGTCGCAGCGCTTGCGGCAAGGGCCAACAAGGCGAAGAACGGCCCGGCAGCGCGCCTGGACGGCCTCCAGGCCAAGGCGATCCTCGTCGCCGCATGCCGCCACGCGACCCCGGTCCGCCCCGGCACCACCCAACTCGCACCGGACCCGATGAACGCCGACGACGAGCCGACCAAAGGCCTGTCCTACTATTTCGGCGCCGGCCTCCTCGATGCCGAAATCGCGGTGGACGCGGCGCTGGGCAACTGACAGGACAGCGATAGAGCCCGCTACGCGCCGCGCTGAGGGGCGTCGCCTTCGGTATCGATCGACTCCAGGTAGCTGACGAAACTGCGTCCGCCCTCGACGAGATCGGCCCGGAACGCTGCTGCGAGCGCGGCCTCGTCGCGGGCACGCAGGGCGGCGATGACGTTGAGGTGCTGGTGGGGACCGTCATAGGTCGGATGGCCGTAGGGATAGAGCAGGTTCAGCAGCGGCCCCGTCTGCACCCATAGCCGTTCCAGGATCTCGATGAGTTGCGGCATGCCCGATCGGCGATAGACCGAGAAGTGGAACTCGTAATTGGCGAGGAGGGCGGCCGGATAGTCCTTTTCCTGCTCCGCCCTGATCAGCGAGGCATGGCGCTTTTCGAGGTCGGCGACGAACGCCTCGTCGACATGCGGAAGCGCCTTGACGGCGGCATGCGGCTCCAGAAGCAGGCGGATTTCACGCAGCTCCATATATTCGCGCAAGGTCAGGCGGCGCACCCGGATGTAGTAGCCCGGCTTCATTTCGAGCGCGCCGTCCTGGACGAGCTGTAGCAGGGCCTCGCGCACGGGGGTCTCGCTGGTGCCGAGGCTCTGCGCCAACTCGCGAATTTTCAGCCGGTCGCCGGGACGCAGGCGCGCCGACATGAGCTGGTATTTCAGACGCTGATAAATCTGTGCCGACAGGCTTTGCGACTGGATGTCGGTCTGTCCGTTCATCAATGGGCGTCCCTCTATGTCCGGCGCTGCCGCCATTCTGGTCTCTCGCGTTAGATGGAATTTCTCGGGCGGTCCAGCGCGCGGGCTTGCCGCCCCGTCTTGCATTCTTCGTGATACATGATATATCGAACTGGCAACCAGCGATAGGGTCTCGGCATGATGGTCCCGGCGAACGATATCGACATGCAACTGCGCCGCCGCGCGCAATCGGTGATCCCGGGCGGCATGTGGGGCCACCAGCACGTCCAGCGTCTGCCGGAAGGTTACCCGCAATATTTCACGCGCGGAGAGGGCTGCAGGACGTGGGACGCCAACGGGCGCTCCTACATCGACTATCTGTGTGCTTGGGGGCCGATGATCCTCGGCTACAACGACCCCGACGTCGAGGAGGCGGCGGCCCGCCAGCGCATTGAGGGCGACGGCCTGAACGGCCCCACGCCGCTGCTCGTCGACCTTGCAGAACTCGTGGTCGAGACCGTTCCGCATGCGGATTGGGCGCTTTTCTCGAAGAACGGCACGGACGCCACCACTGCCTGCGTGACCATCGCGCGCGCCGGCACCGGCCGTCGCAAGATCCTCATCGCGCGCGGCGCCTATCATGGTGCGATTCCGTGGTGCTCGCCGTCGGTCGTGGGCGTCACCGAGGAAGACCGTGCGCATCTCATCATCTACGATTACAACGACATCGCCAGCCTCGATGCGGCGGTCACCGAAGCGGGCGCCGATCTCGCCGGCATCCTCGTATCCGCCTTCAAGCACGATGTCGGCAAGGAGCACGTCCTGCCGACGCGCGAATTCGCGGCGCGGGCGCGGGAACTGGCGACCAATGCGAACGCGGCGCTGATCGTTGACGACGTGCGCGCCGGGTTCCGGCTCGATCTCGGCGGAAGCTGGGAACTCGTCGGCGTCAGGCCCGACCTGTCCGCTTGGAGCAAGGCCATCGCCAACGGGCATGCGCTTGCCGCTGTCACCGGCAACGATCGCTTCCGCGAGGCGGCGACGCGCATTTTCACCACCGGCTCCTTCTGGACCGCCGGCGTCTCGATGGCCGCATCGATCGCCACCATCACCAAGCTGCGCGAAACCGGCGCGGTCGCGCATATGCAGGCGATGGGCCGGCGGCTGCGCGAGGGGCTGCAGAAACAGGCCGACCAACTCGGCTTCAAACTTCACCAGAGCGGACCATCGCAGATGCCGGTGTTCCTCTTCGAGGGCGACGACGACCGCCGCATCGGCAATCGCTTCTGCCTCGAGGCGCTGGAGCGCGGCGTCTATTTCCATCCGGTCCACACCATGTTTCTGTCGGCCGCCCACACGGCCGCGATCATCGACGAGACCTTGGAGGTCACGGCGGAGGCCCTTCGTGCCACTGCTAATGCGATCGATCATGAAGGGATGCGCGCGACGGGCAGTTGACCCTCAAGGGGTAAAATATATCATGTATCTGGAAGGGAGTGAGCATGACGGCTGAACGGGACGATCGCCGCAATTTGTCGGTGGAGCACCTTGCCGACCGCGCCAAGTTCGTGCGCCTCGAAACGCTGCGCCTGACGCGCATCGCCGGCGCCGGGCACTATTCGAGCACCTTTTCCTGCGCCGAACTCTTCGCCGCCCTCTATTACGGCCATCTGCGCCTCGACCCGCAGAACCCCTCCTGGCCGGATCGCGACCGCTTCATCCTGTCGAAAGGCCATGCGGCCATCGGGCTCTACCCGATCCTCGCCGATCTTGGCTTCTACCCGCCGTCGAGGCTCGACGACTTCACCCGGCTCGGCAGCGCCTTCGGCGACCATCCGGACATGAAGAAGATACCAGGCGTCGACTTCTCCTCCGGCTCGCTCGGCCACGGACTGTCGGTCGCGCTCGGCATGGCGCTCGCCGGCCGCGTCACGGGCCGCAGCTACCGCACCTACTGCATGCTTGGCGACGGGGAACTTAACGAAGGCCAGATCTGGGAGGCGGCGATGGCCGCCGGTCACTACAAGCTCCAGGGCCTCGTCGCCATCGTCGACCGCAACCGGTTGTCCATCGACGGCCCGACCGAGAAAGTCATGTCCGTCGAGCCCATCGACGACCGATTCCGCGCATTCGGCTGGGACGTCCACCGCATAGACGGCCACGACCTGCCCGCGATCATGGAGACGCTGGGCGCGCTCAAGCCTGCCGGTCACGGCAAGCCACAGATGATCGTCGCCGACACGATCAAGGGCCGCGGCGTCAAGTACATGGAACTGTCGCTCGACTGGCACGTCGGCAACCTCGTCGGCCAGGACTATGACGATGCCTGGGCCGAGATCGAACGCGGCTTGCAGCCGCGCGAGCGGGAGGACGCATGATGGGCGCCGCCGACAATCTGGGCCAGGACCAGAGCACGCTCTTTCGCGGCAACGATACCGAGCTGCGCCTGAAGGACGAGAAGTCCGTCCGCGGCACGCCGGCGAAGTTGATGCCCGCCTTCGTGCTCGGCGAGGAACTGGCCGACCTCGCGGAGACCGACCCGCGCATCGTCGTCGCGACGGCGGATCTCGCCAATTCCAGCCGCACCCGCGATTTCGCCAACCGGCACCCGGACCGCTTCATCGATTTCGGCATCGCCGAGCGCAACATGATCACGGCCGCCGCCGGCATGGCGTCGTGCGGGCTCGTTCCCTATGTCGCGACCTTCGCGTCGTTCTCGGGCATTCTCGCCGCCGAGGCGATCAAGACCGATTGCGCCTATCCGAAGATGAAGGTGCGCATCCTCGGCCACCATTCGGGCATCTCGATGGGCTTTTACGGCACCAGCCATCATGCGACCGAAGACCTCGGCATGATGCGCACCATCGCCGACCTGACGGTCGTCTGCGCCGCCGACGCCAACCAGTTGCGCGCCATCCTGCGCGCCTCGGTCGACCATCCCGGCGCGATGTATATCCGCCTCGGCCGCGGCCGCGACGCACCGGTCTACAATGAGGTGCCGGCCGATTTCGCGTTCGGCAAGGCCGCGACGCTGCGCGAGGGCAGGGACCTCACCATCATCGCCACCGGTTCGCAGGTCCACGCCTCGCTCGCCGCGGCCGACCGGCTGGCCGCCGACGGGATCGGCGTGCGTGTCGTCGACATGCACACGATCAAGCCGCTGGACGCAGAGGCGGTCAGGGCCGCCGCGCGCGAGACGGGCGCGATCCTCACCGTCGAGGAGCACAATGTCATCGGCGGGCTCGGTTCGGCCGTCGCCGAAGTGCTGGTCGAGGAAGCGCGCATCCCGTTCCGCCGCCATGGCGTGATGGACGAGTTCTCGCTGATCGGGCCGCCTGCGGCTCTCTACGCACATTACCGGCTCGATGCCGACGGCGTGACGCAGGTCGCGCGCGAACTTCTTCAAGCAAGGGGCTGAAGACAGACGGAACGCGCTTCGCCAGAACGACAACAAGCATTCGGCGAAGCCGTTCTTCCTTACGCAAATTCGCTTCAATGGGAGACTGGAATGAAACCGCATCTACCCGGACTTCTTGGCGGCGTGTCCGCAGCCGCGCTTGCCTTTTCTGCCGCGCTCGTCGCGCCCGCCGCCGCGCAGGACCAGCCGCTGGTCATCGCGCGCAATCTCGAGATCAACTCGCTCGATCCGCACCGCGCCTTCTGCGACACCTGCCAGATCTATCTGAGCTCCACCTATCAGGGCCTCGTGAAGCTCGGCCCGGACGAGAAGTCCGTCGTGCCTTCGCTCGCCACCGAATGGACGGCGAATGACGACCAGACCCAGTTCACCTTCACGCTCGCGGCCGACGCGGTTTTCTCCGACGGCAGCCCGGTCGAGGCCAAGGACGTCAAGTGGACGTTCGAGCGCCTGAAGAACATCCAGGGCGATCCCTCTTTCATGATGGCCGGCATCAGTTCCATCGAGACGCCGGACGAGAAGACTGTCGTCGTCAACATGGAGAACCCGAACTCCGAGTTCATGGGCATCCTCGCCGCCCCTTATGTCGGCATCATCAACAGCGACGTCGCGGCCGAGAATGGCGCGTCGGCCGGCGCGGATGCCGCGACGGCGGATCAGGCCGAAACCTGGTTCCTCGCCAATTCGGCCGGCAGCGGCCCCTACGTGCTCGACACCTACCGCCCCGACGACGAACTGCGCTTCGTGCGCAACGAGAACTACTGGCAGGACGCCGCGCCGATCGGCGAGATCGTCATCGATCAGGTCGCCGATGCCGTCAGCCAGGCGCAGATGCTGCAGAGCGGGCAGGCCGACATTGCGATGCAGGTCGATCCCGACACGGCCTCGACCATCAACTCGCCCGACATCACCATCGAGACCGTTCCGTCCTACAACTTCATCTACGTGATGTTCTCGCCCGGCGCTGAAGGCAACCAGGTGCCGCTCGACCTCGAAGTGCGCCAGGCGCTCGCCTATGCCATCGACTACCAGGGCATCATCGACTTCACGGTCGGCGGCGAGGGCGAAATGCAGGCCTCGCCCATCCCGAACGGCTTCCCCGGAACCGAGGGGCTGCCGATGCCCGAGGAGAACCTCGACAAGGCGCGCGAGCTTTTGGCCGCGAAGGGGCTGGAAGACGGCTTCGCGATCGACGTGACCGTCGCCTCGATGAACGTCTACGGCGTCGACCTCGCGCTCCTGATGCAGAAGATCCAGCAGGACTTCGCCCGCATCAATGTGACGATCAACATCCAGCCGGTGGCTTCGGCCGTCTGGCGCGAGCAGATCGCCAATCCGGGCATTCCCTTCTCCGCCCGCTTCTACGCGCCCGACTATTACGGCTCGGCGCAGTACGTCCAGTTCTTCGGCATGATCCCGGATTCCTGGTGGGAGCGGAACGCCAGCGGCCAGGGCAAGGTCGACCTCGTCAACCAGAAGGAAGTCGATCTCCTGCAACAGGCGCTCGCCTCCTCGGGCGAGGACATGGAAAAGGCCTATCACGAGATCGCGCTGGAGATGATCAATGACCGGATCATCGTGCCTGTCGTCAGCCCCAATCTGGTCCTGGCCTATAGGAGCGAGATCGACGGGGTGCGCTATAGTGCATGCTGCAACCTGCCGCTGGCCGAGATCAGCCGCAAGTAAGCATCTCCGGAACAGCGAGGCATCGCGATGCTGGCCTATATCGCACGACGCCTGATCGCGATGCCGCTCCTGCTCCTGGGCGTCATCACCGTCGCCTTCCTGCTTTCGCACTTCACCTCCGCCGACCCGCTCACCTCCATTATCGGCGAGCGGCAGATGAACAATCCGGCGGTGGTGGAGGCCGCGCGGGCAAGGTGGGGCCTCGACCGCTCCCTGCCCGAACAGTACCTCGTCTACCTGAAGAACCTTTTGACGGGCGATTTCGGCACCTCGTTTCGAACCCGCCAGCCCGTCGCGCAGGATCTTCTCGTGCGCCTTCCCGCGACGCTCGAGCTCGTCATCGCCGCGATGATCGTCGGCACGGTGTTTGGCGTCGCGCTCGGCGTCATCGCGGCGCGGTTCCAGAACCGCACGCCGGACAATCTCGCCCGTCTCTTCGCGCTGTTCGGCTCCTCGGTCCCGGTCTTCTGGTCCGGCCTGGTCGTGCTCTTCATCTTCTCGGTGCAGCTCGGCTGGCTGCCCGGTCCGGGGCGCATCGGCAGCCGCATGTCGGCGCCCGAATTAGTCACCGGCTTCTACACGATCGACACGCTCGTTGCCGGCGACTGGGCCGGCTTTCGCAGCGCCCTCGCGCAGCTCGTCCTGCCGGCGAGCGTTCTCGGCTGGACGGTCACCGGCATCGTCTCGCGCATGGTGCGCGCCTCGATGCTCGACGTCCTCGGCCAGGAATACATCCTCGCCGCGCGCGCCAAGGGGGCAGGGCAGTTGCGCATCCTCTTCCACCACGCGCTGCGCAACGCCATGCTGCCGACGCTCACAATTCTCGGATTTTCCTTCGCTTATCTGATCACCGGCGCGATCCTGACCGAGACCATCTTCTCCTGGCCGGGCATCGGCTCCTACGCCGTTTCCGCCGCGCGCGGTCTCGACCATCCCGCGATCATCGGCGTCACCATCGTGGGCGGTGCGGCCTTCCTGATCACCAATCTCTTGACCGACATCGCCTATGCGCTGGTTGATCCGCGCGTGAAGATCGGCGCGAGGGCGACGGCATGAGCGACGTCGCGCACCGCAGCCGCCAGTTCGCGCTGCCGCATTGGGCGACGCTGCCGGTCATCCTCGGCGGCTTCATCGTCGGCGCATGGATCGTCATCGGCTTCACCGTTCCCTTCTGGGCGCCCTACGATCCGACCATGCTCGCCGGCATGCGCTTCCTCCCGCCCGGCGCGGAGCACTGGCTCGGCACCGACGCGCTTGGCCGCGACGTCTTCACGCGAACGCTCTACGGTGTGCGCCACTCGCTGCCCATCGCCGCCGCCGTCATCGTCTGCGCGGTCGTCATCGGTTGCACGCTGGGGGCGATCGCCGGCTTCGTCGGCGGGCTCGTCGACGAGGCGATCATGCGGCTCGTCGACGTCACGCTGTCCTTCCCGCCGATCCTGCTCGCCATGGCGGTCACCGCCGCACTCGGGCCGGGCCTCGGCAACGCCGCCATCGCCATGGTCATCGTCTGGTGGCCGATCTACGCGCGGCTGATGCGCGCGCAGGTGCTGGCAGTGCGCGAGCGCGAGCATGTCGAGGCGGCCATCGCGTCCGGCGCGCGGCCCTCGCGCGTGCTCTTCAAGCACATCTTGCCGCTGTGCTGGAGCCCGATCATCGTCAATGCGACGATGGATTTCGGTCAGGTGATCCTGCTGGCTGCGAGCCTTTCCTTCATCGGCCTCGGCGCCGTGCCGCCGACGCCCGAATGGGGGCAAATGATTTCCGACGGCGCGCTACACTTTTATCGCTGGTGGATCGCGGCCGGGCCGGGCCTTGCCATCCTCACCATCGTGCTCGGCTTCAACTTCCTCGGCGACGGCCTGCGCGACCTGCTCGACCCGAGGTCGAAATGAGCGCGCCGCTGCTTCAGATCCGCGACCTCGCAGTCACCTTCGCCGGGCAGGGGCGCAACCACCTGCAGGCCGTCTGCGGCGTCGATCTCGATGTCGAGAAGGGGCAGCTCCACGGCGTCGTCGGCGAATCCGGCTCCGGCAAGAGCGTGACCATGATGGCCGTCATGGGGCTTCTGTCTCCGAGCGCTTGCGTCACCGGCTCGGTCAGGCTCGACGGGGAGGAACTGATCGGCAAGTCCGAGCGTGCCATGCGCCGTATTCGCGGCGCGCGCATCGGCTACATCTTCCAAGACCCCATGACCGCGCTCAATCCGCTGCTGACGGTCGGCGAGCAGATTTCGGAGGCGATCCGGCTGCACGAGCGCAAGATCACGCGTCGAAGCGCCAATGAGCGTGCCGTCGACCTGTTGCGGCTCGTCGCGATCCCCATTCCCGAGCGCCGCGCCCTGCAGTATCCGCACGAATTTTCCGGCGGCATGCGCCAGCGCGCGGTCATCGCGATGGCGATGGCGAACGAGCCTTCGCTGCTGATCGCCGACGAACCGACGACCGCGCTCGACGTGACGATCCAGGCGCAGATTATGGAACTGCTCGAAAGGCTGCGGGCCGACAAGGGTGTAGGGTTAGTGCTCGTCACGCACGATCTCGGCGTCGTTGCCGGTGCGGCGAGCGCGGTGTCGATCATGTATTCGGGACGCGTCGTCGAGCAAGGCCATGTCGACGACGTCTTCGCCTTTCCGCGCCATCCCTATACGCGCGGCCTTCTCGCCAGCCTGCCGCAGCTCGACCATCCCACCGCCAGGCTCGTTGCGATTCCCGGCGCACCGCCGCCGATCGCGATGCGGCCCTCGGGCTGCGCCTTCCACCCGCGCTGCCCGCTCGCCATCGAGCGCTGCCGCATCGAGGTGCCGGCCCTGCGAGCGATCGGCGCCAGCATGAGCGCCTGCCACCGCGCGGAGGATCTTCGCCCGCTCGGACCCACGACGAATGAGGCGACGCATGCTGGCGCGTGACCCAAATCCCTCAGCCGCAGGCTCGGCCGGAACCCGCCCGCCGCTCCTCGCCGTCGAGGGGCTGGTCAAGGAATTCCCCGTCGGCAAGGGCTTTTTCGGCGGCGCGACCGGCCATGTCCGCGCCGTCTCCGATGTATCGTTCGAGGTCGGCCGCGGCGAAACGCTTGGCCTCGTTGGCGAGTCTGGCTGCGGAAAGTCGACGCTTGCGCGCTGCGTCGCGCGGCTGATGCGCCCGACCGCGGGCAAGGTGCTCTTCGACGGAACCGATCTCGCCGCGCTCGGCCAGAACGAGATGCGCCCCTTGCGCCAGCGCCTGCAATTCGTCTTCCAGGACCCGCACGCCTCGCTCCATCCGCGCATGACGACGCGCCAGATCATCGCCGAGCCCCTGCGGATGACGGCGATGACGAAGGCCGAGCGCAATGCCCGGGTCGACGAACTGCTCGATCTCGTCAAGCTCGACCGCGGCCATGCCGACCGCTATCCGCACCAGTTCTCCGGCGGCCAGCGCCAGCGCATCGGCATCGCCCGCGCACTGGCGCTCAATCCCGAACTCATCATCCTCGATGAGCCGGTGTCAGCGCTCGACGTGTCGATCCAGGCCGGCGTGCTCAACCTCCTGAAGGATCTGCAGGAGCTGCTCGGCCTCTCCTACCTCTTCATCGCGCACGACCTGTCGGTCATCCACCATTTGTGCGACCGCATCGCGGTGATGTATCTCGGCAAGATCGTCGAGGTCGCCACGCGCGACGAGCTCTATGGCAATCCGCGCCATCCTTATACGCAGGCGCTTCTGTCCGCCGTCCCGGTGCCTGATCCCGTCCGCGAGCGGGCGCGCCGACGCATCCTGATTTCCGGCGACGTCCCAAGCCCCGCCGACCCGCCCTCCGGCTGCCGTTTCCGCACCCGGTGCCCGCGCGCGCAGGAAATGTGCGTGAAGGTCGAGCCGGTCCTGCGGCAGGACGGAGGCGGCTCGCGGTTCGCGTGCCACTTTCCGGTCGGAACGCCTGCCGCCCCGTTCGCGTGAATGCTCGACCCCGTGTGGTCGCCTTAGCCCCGGGGGCGCTTATTGCCTGATCGTCCACGCTCACTCAAGGCCGTGTCCGGGCCGACGAACGGCTCTCACTTTTCCGCTGTTTCCGCCTCCGCAAAAAAAGCGATCGCCGCCATCGGATTCAAGCCCCGAAACGCCGGTTCCGGGCGGCATGTCCAATCGTTCGAGCACCTCACCCGTCTCCGGGTCTATGCGGCGGAGATCGCTCCCGCTGTCTTCCCACGTGCCGTGCCAAAGCTCGCCGTCCACCCAGGTGACGCCGGTGACGAACCGATCGGTTTCGATCGTGCGTAGCACATCTCCGGTTTCGGGATTCACCTGATGAATCTTTCGCCCGCGATGCTGCCCGACCCAGAGCGAACCCTCCGCCCAGGCCAGCCCCGAGTCACCGCCGTCTCCAGGCGCTGGTATTGCGGCGATCACCTCACCTGTTCGGGGATCGATCTTGCGGATCACGGCATCCCCGATCTGGAAAAGGTGCTCACCGTCGAATGCGGTCCCCGCATGGGCGGGAACGTCGAGCGATCTCAAAATCTCTCCGCTTTCGGGATCGAGCGCATTCAGCCTTTCGCCGGTTGCGAACCAGACTCGATCGCCGTCAAAGCTGACCCCGGCCACGTCGTCCACATCGGGAAACGGACCATATTCGCGAATGATTTCGGCGGCCGAATGTTTCATATCCCTATCCTAGCCGGAAATTCCCGCGACGGGGAGCAACAAGCTTGTCGGGAATCCGGGCACGGTCGAGGCGATCCAGCGGCAGGCACGCCCGCGTCCGAAGGCCTCGACCTTGCTGTCATGGGCGAGCTCTTCGAGTGCCCGCTGCACCGTCCGCGGGCTCACGCTCAACGCCAGCGCCAATGCCGAACTGGACCAGGCTTCGCCGTCGCCCAGCAGAGCGAGCACTTCGGCATGATCGGTTTCGACGGGCGGCGCCAGCACGGCGACATCGCGCGCGGCATGCGGCAGCAAAACGAAACCTCGCCGGGTCGCACTCACCTCTGCGACCGGTTTAATCGCCTCGCGCAGCCGGCCGATTTCGACACGCAATCGCGCCCGGTGCGACTCGTCGGCATGCCGCGCCCGGAAAGCGCGTTTGAGAAGCCTCTCGCGCGGTACATCCTCCGGCCATGCCTCCGCAAGGGCACGGATGAGCGCAAGCAACACCGGGCGGGTGGCGAGCGGAACGATTGTTGTTCCGCTACGCACGAGGTTGCGGCAGGCGTCCACGATGAGCGTTTTTGAGGCCAGCAGCCTCTCGACCTCTTCGAGATGGAGCAGCCGATCGGCGTCGCGGGTGACGAGGCGTGCCGCCGGCGCCTCGAATGCCCGCACTGCCTGATCGACCTCGGTCGCGAGCGCTGGAATGCGCGCCTCTTCCGCTGCCCGTCTTGCCCGACCCAGAGCGGTTCTCGCCGGCTCTGTCTTGATGCGACGGATGGCCATGCCCGCCACCACCAATTCGCGCCCGACCAGCGAAGCGCGTGGCAGAACGCCGGCATCGACCCCACCGAGCACGCCTTCGGCTTCATCGAGGCGACCGATCAGGAGGAGGTGCCGCGCTTCGAGATAGCCGGCATGTGCGGCATTGCTTCGGTCGCCGGAAGCTTCAAGTACCGCCCGCGCTTCGTTGAGCGTTTGCAAGGATCGGCCCAGATCGCGACAAACCAGTGCGATCTCCGCTTCGGCGACGGCACAACGCGCGCGAGCCGCAGGCTCTTTCGGGCCGAAGCGACGTGCCGCGTTTCGCAGAAGCTCCCTGGCGCGCGCAAGGTCGCCGAGCTGGGCCATCGCGATGCCGCGCAACGCCAGCGCCGGTGGGTCATCGCGCAATGCGACCGTCTTCAGCGCAGCGAGGGGATCGCCAGCCGAGAGCGCGCGGGCAGCGGCAGTGATCGCTAGGTCCATTGAAATCCCGTCACACTTGTAACTCTCAACCAACCCTCCGCCCGAGCTAGCGTCTTTCTATCGTAACCGCTGGAACGGTGAATTCGATGTCAGGACTCGAAATGTCTATGCGCACAGGAACGGAAAAAGTCGCTTCGTCGCCCCGACCGGCGATCGAAGCGGCGGAATGGCTCGGACTGGCTGCCGCTCCAACCTTCGCGGTGATGGCCTGCTTTTCCGCCGTCGGAACAGCGGGCATGTCGATGTGCTCCGCCGCCTCGGCTTTCATGCCGATCGACGACATGGCGCTGATGTACGCGCTGATGAGCCTCTTTCACCTATCACCCTGGATGAAGCTCGTTTCCGCCCGTTCGCAGCGCCCCAACATTCCCCCCACCCAAACCGAAGGAGACTGACAATGCAACACGCTGTTGTTTCACGCGAAGACTGGATGACTGCCCGACGGAACCTCCTGAAAGCGGAGAAGGAACTCACGCGTCTTCGCGACACGGTCGCCCGTGAACGGCTCGCCCTGCCATGGGTGCGCATCGACAAGGAGTATGTGTTCGACACGCCCGATGGCCCGCGCACGCTGGCCGATCTCTTCGACGGTCGATCGCAACTTCTGGTGCAACATTTCATGCTCGCGCCGGGATGGAAGGAAGGCTGCCCGAGCTGCTCCTACATGGCCGATCACACCGACGGCATGAACAAGCATCTGGCGCATCACGACGTCACCATGATCGCCGTCTCGCGCGCTCCGCTTGCCGAGATCGAGCGCTACCGCGAACGCATGGGCTGGCGGTTCAATTGGGTGTCGTCCTTCGGCAACGACTTCAACTACGACTTCCGCGTCAGCTTCACACCCGAGGAGGTTGCCAGCGGAGATATCGATTACAACTTCGGGGAATGGCGGGAAACCGGCGAGGAATGGCCCGGCGTCAGCGCCTTCTACAAGGATGACGCGGGCGATGTCTTCCGCACCTACTCCACCTACGGGCGCGGCGTCGAGGTGATGATGGGCACCTACGCCATGCTCGATCTTGCCCCGAAGGGCCGCAACGAGGCCGAGGGAATGGACTGGGTGCGCCGCCACGACCGCTATCGCTAGTGGCGCGCTTTAGCGAAGCGCAAACTCCGCATGCATGTCGCGGAAAAGCCTTGGCGCGACGCCGAACCGTCGTTCGAAGACCTCGGAAAAGCGAGCAGCCGGAAACAAACCCACCTGTGCGGCGACAGATTTCAGCGAGAGACCGCGCGACAGCAGCATCCGGGCTGCGTCAAGTCGGGCAGTCTCGACGAACCGGGCAGGCGACTGCCCGGTCGCTGCCGCGAATTTCCGGTGGAAGGTGCGCTCGCTCAATCCCGCGCGGTCAGCCAGAGAGGGGATATCCAGCGGCGTGTCGAGATTGGCCTGTATCCAGCCGATCAGATCGGCGAACGGGCTGTCGCCCTTGACCTGCGCGTGCAGCACCGGGCTGAACTGGGATTGGTAACCCGGACGCCGTGCGTAGAGGATCAGCCGCTTTGCGACGTCGCCGGCGATGGCGGCATCCAGATCGCTGGCGATCATCGCCAGGGCCATGTCGATACCGGTGGTAACGCCGGCCGATGTCCAGAGCCGACCATCCACGACGTAGAGCGCATCCGGATCGACGGTGACCGCCGGGAAGGCAGCGGCAAGCGGTTTGCAGGAATCCCAGTGAGTGGCGATGCGATGGCCGTCGAGCAAACCAATCGAGGCCAGCAGAAAACCGCCGGAACAGACCGAACCGAAACGCTCGGACTTCGCCGCGAGCGCCGGAAGCGCTGCGCGCAGAACCGGATTGTGAACGGCAGCCAACAGCGGGTCCCGTTCCGCACCCGCCACCAGAATGGTCTGAACCTCACCGGGTTTCATGTCGGCGATCGACCGCGTGTCGACCGCGATGGCGCTGCTGCTTTCAACGGTCCCGCCGTCGGCAGATAGCAGGGCAATCTCGTAGTACTCAGGCTTGTCCTGTTGGCCGAGCGCCCGGTTGGCGCTGTTGAACACCGAAGCCGGGCCGGATGCGTCAAGTAGTTCGAAGCCGGGATAAACGACAAAGGCGACATTGTGCATTGGCAGAAATTACCATGCTTTTGTCATTTCTGCCATAGGTGCTCGCTGTTAGATTCCGGGCGAGACGTCGGAAGCGCCAATCAATCGGCGGCCTATCCGATGTTTCTCTGGAGAAATGCGCTCATGTCGAAATCGATCTTCATCTGGGGCGGTGTCGCAATCGTTCTTCTCGGGCTCGCAGGTTTTGCCGGCTGGGTCTTCAGTCTTCCGCCCGCGACGGCAGCGACAGAGGCTCCACCGGTTCCGCAAGAAGAAACCGTCGCCATGCTCGCGGCGCTGCGGCACGAAGGAAAAGGCCGACCCGTGATTGCGGTCATCGGGCTCAACGATGCCACCGAGACCAACGACTACGTCACGACGACCGGCATCCTGAGGCGAGCGGACGTAGCCGATGTCATGATGCTGGCGACCGGGCCGGGTCCGGTCCAGCTTTATCCCGCGCTTCGCGTGGAGGCGGACGCAACGACCGCGGACTTCGACGCCCGGCATCCCGACGGGGCCGATTATGTGATCGTCCCGGCGATGAGCCGGGACGATGATCCTGCGGTGCTTGCATGGCTCCAGGACCAGTCCCGGAAAGGGGCGATTATCCTCGGCGTCTGCGCCGGCGCAAAGGTGGTCGGCGCTGCCGGCCTGCTCGACGGCAAACGCGCGACCACACACTGGTACTATCGCAGCGAGATGCTCGAACGAAGCCCGACGATCGACTATGTCGCCGACCGGCGCATGGTGGCCGACGGAAACATGGTGACCACAACAGGCATCACCGCCGCGATGCCGATGATGCTGACCTTGATCGAAGCGATTGCCGGTCGCGAGAAGGCGAAGAAGGTCGCCGATGCTCTCGGCATTGAAGCCTGGGATGCACGGCATTCGAGCGCTGCGTTCGCGCTGACGCGCTCTTTCGCAACGACGGTGCTCGCCAACCGCATGGCATTCTGGAACCGCGACACCTGGGGCATAGACCTGCAACCCGGCATGGACGAGGCTGCGCTCGCGCTGGTGGCAGACGCGTGGTCGCGGACATACCGGTCGAAAGCGGTCACCTATGGAGGCACATCGTCGCCCATCACGACGGCAAACGGTGTCCGCATCCTGCCGGATCGCGTCGATGGCGATGGGCCAGTGGACCGCCGGGTGTCGACCTTCCCGAACCTCCGCCTTGCCGACGCGCTGGACCGGACGCTTGACGCCATCACCGAAAGCTACGGCGAGCCGACGGCCAACGTCGTCGCCATGCAGCTCGAATATCCGCGCTGACGGATTCGAACGTGAAAAATGATCAATCGAATGTCGTGTGATCGGAACTCCGAACGTCCTCGTTCTGAAAGGCACGACTGACTGAAGATATTCGACACGAAATGGATTCTGGTACGATTTATCCAACCACCCATTCAACAAGGAGCAACACGATGGCGAATTCCATCCGCACCTGCCTCTGGTTCCGCGACGGGCGGGGCCGTGAGGCTGCAGAGTTCTACTGCTCGCTGATTGCGGGAAGCCGGATCGAGAAGGCCTTTTCCGGTAATGCCGGGCAGGGGACCTTTTCCGTGATCGACTTCTCGCTGGGCGCGGTGCCGTACCAGATACTCGACGCCGGGCCGCATTTCACGCTGACCGAGGCCGTGTCGATTTCCGTCGAGACAGACGATCAAGCCGAGACCGACCGGCTTTGGGCCGCGCTGACAGCCGCTGGAGGCGAGGAAGGCGTCTGTGGCTGGCTAAAGGATCGCTACGGGGTATCGTGGCAGATCTTCCCCCGCCGATTGACGGAACTGACAATGAGTTCCGACAAGAGCGTCTCGAACGCGGCGATGGTGGCAATGATGAAGCAGAAGAAAATCGACATCGCCGCGATAGAGGCGGCCGTCAAAGCTGCAGCGTGACTGACGCTGCCACAAGAAGAAGCGGTTAGCGTCACGACCTAGATTATTGCCAACGAGCCACGTGATGAAAGCTCGCAAACTGTTCAGGTAGAGCAGCGCAATCACCTCTGCGGCGTCCAGTTTCGTTGGATGGTCACATGCGTCTCGTCGCACAAAATTTGGCGGTTGGTTGCGCACCGCCATACTTGTGCGTACGGATTGGTTTGAGACGCAGGATGCCATGCCAAGACGCAACACGCTTCAACCGAAAGACTGGATCCTCGAAGCGACGCGTGCGCTCGCCGCGGATGGCGTGGATTCGGTGTCGGTCGAAGGCATCGCCAAGAAGCTCGGGGCCTCCAAGGGCTCCTTCTACTGGCACTTCACCGACCGGCAGGCGCTTCTCGACGCGGTGTTCGATCTGTGGGAGCGCGAAGGGACGGCTGATCTTATCGAACGTGCCCAGGCCGTCGCAGATCCGGTCGAAGGGTTGCGGGGGCTGGCGCGAGATACGCTGGATGCCGAGACCAACGGCATCGACGTGGCGCAGACCGAGGCCGCTATCCGGGCATGGGCGGCACGCGATGCCGCCATCGGCGAGCGTTTCGCCAAGGTCGAAGACGATCGCACGGCCTTTCTCGCCCAGCAAATCGCTGCGCTCGGTTACGACCCGACGACGGCCCTGCAATGGAGCAAAATGATGCATCTGACCGTCATCGGGCTGTTCGCCGCCCGGGCGTCGGGATCGGCCCTTGCGGACGACGACGCGCTGACCTTCATCGTCGAGCGGCTGATCGCCGATGCGCCCGGCTCGGGCCGCTCGGGCAGATAACCGAAAACCAACTATACGCAACCGTATGGACATTGCATCCTGACTGGTCTACATACGCATGCGTATGGAACGGGATGAGCGTATGATGACCTTGGTATCCACAGCCGTCGAAGGCGACGACGCCACGCTGTCGGATGTTCTCGCCGACAAGGGGTTCGTCATTACCAGTGCCGAGGCGCTGGTCACCTGGGCGCGAACAGGATCGTTGATGTGGATGACCTTCGGCCTGGCGTGCTGTGCCGTTGAAGGCCTGATGCAGGCCTCCGGTCCGCGATATGATCTGGAGCGGTTCGGCGTGGCGCCGCGCGCGTCTCCGCGCCAGTCCGATGTGATGATCGTCGCCGGAACGCTGACCAACAAGATGGCGCCCGCTTTGCGCAAGGTCTACGACCAGATGCCGGAGCCGCGCTACGTCATCTCGATGGGCTCGTGCGCCAATGGTGGCGGCTACTACCATTATTCCTATTCGGTCGTGCGCGGCTGCGACCGGATCGTACCGGTCGACATCTACGTGCCCGGCTGCCCGCCGACCGCAGAGGCGCTGCTCTATGCCGTCCTGCTGTTGCAAAAGAAGATCCGCCGCACCGGCACCATCGAACGCTGAGGTGATGTGATGACAACCCAAATCCTATTTGGCGTCGCAGGTGGCGTGGCCGCGCTTTGGCTGGTCGTGCATTTGCTGCTCGGCGGCAAGGACGTCGAGCGCCCGTTGCGGACATCGCAGGCGCTCGACCCGGTGGTCCGCGACACGCTGCATTTGTGCTGGCACTGCGTGACGGTGACAGTCGCGATCATGGCCGTCCTGTTCCTTCTCGCCATCCTGACCGCGCGGCCGGATTTCGCGATGGCGGGAACGGGTCTAGCCTGGGGCTTCACCCTGGTCGGGATCGCACTGGCGCCGGCCGTGGGCGCCAGTTTTCGCGATTTGCCGCAGGGCTGGCTGTTCCTGCCCATTGCGGCATTGGGCACGGCCGGGTTGGTTCTTTAGAATGAACGTGTCCCGGCCGCGACGATCATCGGCGGAGATAGTTGCCCAGCGCATCGAGCATCGCTTCCCAGCCGGATCGATGCCCTTCGACATCGTCCTGTCCGTCGAAATAGAGGCCATGCTCGATCAGGCGCAGCCGGCTGCCGCCGGCTTTCGTCTCGAAGGTGATGGCGACCGTGCCGGCGAAACTGAGCCGACCGCCGCTGGCGAGCGAGGTGGCGTAAACGATGCGCCGGCCCGGCTCGATCGCCAGATAGCGGTTTTCGTTGAGATATTCCCGGCCGCCATCCGGACCGAAACGGCAGATGTCGGTCTGGCCGACCGCGAAGCGGAATGCATCGAATGTCATCGACCATCCCTCGCCCGGATCGCCCCAAATTCGTTGGGCCTGCTCGTCCGACCATGCCGCAAACGCGGCCTCGACCGGCCGGTCGTAATCCCTGTTCGCATCAACGGTTCCCGTTACGATCGTCATCTTTCGCTCTCCTTCGCAATGCGTGATCGATGCGAAAGCATGAGCCGATGCGGCGTGCATTCGTAGAGGGAGACTGGACCGTTTCGGGGCTTTTGTGCCATCGTTGAGCCATGCTGATACGACCGAATTCGACCATCCCGCTTCGCGTTTCGATCCTGAGCCTTCCGGAAAGCGGAACCATGGCGGCCTTCGGCCTGCATGAGGTGCTGGGCGACACCCAGCGCAACGGGCGGGCCCTGTCGCGGCCGATAAAGCCCACTCTGGTGGCGCGCCGGCAGGGGCCATTCCTGTCCAGCACCGGCCTTCAGGTGACGCCGGACGAGGGTCTCGATTCGCAGTGCGCCGATGTCGTGGTCGTCTGCGACATTCACCTGGACCCGGACGAGACGCCCGAGGGGCGCTGGCGCGACGAGATCGCATGGGTGCAGCGGCACGTCGCATCCGGCGCGCTCGTCTGCTCGACCTGCAGCGGCTCGGTGCTGCTGGCCGAGGCCGGACTCCTCGACGGAGCGGAGGCGGCATCGCACTGGACCATGGCCGACCTCTTTCGCGACCGCTATCCGAGCGTCCGGTTCCGGCCGGAGCGCATACTCTGCGACAGTGGTCGCGGCGGCCAGTTGATTACGACCGGCGGCGCCTCGGCATGGCAGGACCTCGCCCTTTACCTGATCGCGCGCTTCTGCGGCGCCGAGGAGGCCGCGCGGGTGGCGCGCCTCTTCCTGCTGGGCGATCGCGGCTACGGGCAACTGCCCTTCGCCTCCATGGCGCGCCCGCGCCAGCACAGCGACGCCGTCATATCGCGGATACAGGAGTGGCTGGTGGACAATTACGCCGTCTCGAACCCGGTCTCCGCCATGGTCGAGCGCTCCGGCCTCCCCGTCCGCAGCTTCAAACGCCGCTTTTCCGCCGCGACGGGCTACACGCCGGTCGAATACGTGCAGGCGCTGAGGATCGAGGAAGCCAAGCAGATGCTGGAAAGCGAGGCGACGGCGATCGAAGAGATATCGGCGATCGTCGGCTATGAAGACCCGACCTTCTTCCGCAGGCTCTTCAAGCGCCGCGCGGGCGTAACGCCGGCGCAATACCGCCAGCGCAACCGCATCCGCTGTCTGCCCGCATAGTGGCCGTTTTGCCCCGAAACCGGCTTCTCCGGCACTGGCCCGTGCGAACCGGATTGGTCACCGTTGCAACGTGAAGGCGCGATGCGCCTGCAACCGACGGAGACCAACCATGGATTTCTACCACGCACCGGGGAGCAGTTCGCTGGCAACCCACATCATGCTGCGCGAAGCGGCGCTCGATTTCCGGCCGCACAAGGTCGATATCTTCAGCCACACGCTGGAGGACGGCTCCGACTACGCCCGGATCAACCCGAACGGCTATGTCCCAGCGCTCGTTCTCGACGACGGCACGCTCCTGACGGAGAGCGTCGCGATCCTCGACTGGCTCGCCGGCCGCGCCGAAGCCCCTGGGTTGGACGATGAGGCCGGGCGGCTGCGGCATCTGCAGATGCTCGCCTTCATGTCGAGCGAGCTGCATAAGCCGTTCATTCCGCTGTTCTTCACCGAGGATGAAGAGGAACAGACGCGCCTGCGGCAAGCCCTGGAACCGCGCCTGGCCTGGATCGGCGCGCGCGTGCAGGGCGCCTATGTGTTCGGCGACCGCTTCACCGGCGTCGACGCGATGCTCTACGTCATGCTGCGATGGGCCGAAATGGCCGGTGTCGCATATCCAGTCGGGCTGAACGGCTTCATCGGACATGTGGAAGGGCGCCGCTCCGTGCGCCGCGCGCTGGCCGACGAAGGCCTGGAGCCGCTTCGCGCCGTAACCTAGCTCCGCTGCGATTACCTCTCACGTAATCGATTTGCCTCCGGCCTGAGTTCATACCGAGCCGTCACCAACACGGAGCTCACCCCATGATCACCCTCAAGAAAGTACTTAACCTCGACGCCGTCACCTGCGCGCTGATGGGCGTCGCCCTGACCGTGGCGGCGGCACCGCTGTCGGAGCTGCTGGCGCTGCCGCAAAGCCTGCTCTTCTATGCCGGCTGCCTGCTGTTTCCGATCGCCGCCTTCATGGCGGTGCTCGCCCGGCACGCGATGCCTTCGCCTGCCGGCGTGTGGCTCGTCATTTTGGGCAATGCAGGCTGGGTCGTGGCAAGCATCGTCGTTCTGGCCGTGACCGGGCCGAACATGCTCGGCGTCGGCTTTCTGGTCATCCAGGCGCTGGCCGTCGCCCTGCTGGCGCTGGCCGAGTTCAATGCGCTGGCCCGTCGCCCGGCCGGCATCGCGTGAGAGCGGGACGATGACCCGCATTTTGTCCCGCCGCACGATCCTGGCCTCCCTCGCAGTCTTGCTCGCCATCCTTCCCGCAACGGGGGCTGCCTCCGGGCAGGCCCCGACCAATTCCGGAGCACCGCACATGAAAGTTCGCGACCTCTACCCCCTCGTCACGACCCCCGCTCTCGCAGACGTGCGCGACTTCTATGTCGGCCATTTCGGCTTCGAGGTCGCGTTCGAGGCCAGTTGGTTCCTCTACCTCGTCGGCCCCGGCGAGGACGGCACCCGCGGCGCCACGCTTGCTTTCATGCACCCGGATCATCCGTCCAACCCTCCCGGTCCCGAAACCTTCAATGGCCTCGGCATGATCCTGACCGTGGAAGTCCGCGACGCCGCCGCCGTCTTCGAGCGCCTCGAGGGTGGCAATGCGCCCATCGTTCACCCGCTCACCGACGAGGCATGGGGCCAGCGCCGCTTCATGACTCGCGATCCGGCCGGCGTCCTCGTCGATGTCGTCGAACAGATCGCACCGGCCGAAGGCTTCTGGGATCGGTACATGATCCAGGAATGACCCGAGAAAGCGGACGCCACGGCATATGCAGTGGCGTTCGTTGCCTTTGGTTGACATCGCCGACAAGCTTCGCGTCGGCCAACCGGAAACGCTGATTTGAAGGGGGTTTGGCGAGCTGCCTTCCATTGACGCGACCGGCGCAACAAATATACATTGTATATATGAACACCCCGTTTCCGAGATCGAACATGCTTCTGGCGACTTCAATCCTCGCACTTCTCCTCGTGGCGGTGACAATGGCGCTGTCTCTCGCCCACGCGCTCGAGTTTCCGGGCAAGCTGCGGCTCGACGAGGCGACCTACAGGGCGGCGCAGTCGATCTACTACCCCGGTTTCACCGTTGGAGGCCTCGTCGGCGAACTGGGCGGAATGCTGGTGCTCGCCGCCTTGCTGTGGCTGACTCCGTCGGAGTCCGGCCGGTTCTGGTTCATCGCTGCGGCGCTTGGCCTGATGGTCGCCTGCCACGCCACCTACTGGATCGTCACCCACCCGGTGAACGCGGCCTGGCTCCAGGAAACGGAGCTTGGCTCGGCGAGCCGGTACTTCTTCGGCATGTTTTCCTCGCCCTCCGCCGATTGGCGCCACATGCGCGACGTCTGGGAGTGGTCGCACGTGGCGCGCGCCTGCCTGGCGATGCTCGCCTTCCTCTCGATGGCGCTTGCAGTCGCAACATGACCCGCAAGCCATCGTCCTTGCCTGTTCGAGCCGGACCGGAGAAGGCCAGACGCCGTGACCTGACGCGTGAGAAGTTGGTCATCGCGGCGATTGCCCTTCTCGATGCCGGCGGCGTCGGCGCCTTGTCGATCAGGGCGCTGGCGGACGCGGTCGGTGTGACGCCGATGGCGATCTACAACCATTTCGACAGCAAGAACGCGCTGCTCGTGGCAGTCGCGGACGGGATCGTCGGCAGCGCCAAGTTCGACGGCGGGTATTTGGACTGGCGGCGGCAACTCGACCATTGCTTCACAATTTTGCGCGGCCTGTGCCTGCGTCATACCGCGCTCCCCGCTTTGCTCGAACAGGACGGTGCAATCCCAGCCTCAGCGTCCGCGCCGATGCAGGTCACCGTGCAGGCGCTGCATGCGGCGGGCATGAGCGAGATCGATGCTCAGCGCACCTTTTTCCTGCTCCTTGGCTACACGCTCAGCCAGACAGCCTACCAGGCACGCCCCATCCTCGGCCTCGATCTATTGCGGCGCGATACAAGCTGCGAATTGCCGGCCTGGGATTTCGATGAGAGCTTCCGCTTCGGACTCCGCCTCGTGCTGGACGGGATAAACACCGCGCTCTCCGCACGACCCGGTGCAACTGGCAATTGCCCTGCCTGAAGAAGACCCAGAACCTCTTTTGATCCTGCAGTTTCCGACAACATCCGTTGACATCCGAAAAGAATCGCGGATATTTCGTATCCATGATAAGGCAGGCGAGATGAAGCTCGGCGACGGCGTCGAACAGGCGATACACAGTGTGACGATGCTGGCGGGACTTTCTCCCGGCGGCGTTCTGTCTGCCGCAGCCCTCGCAGAGTTTCATGGCGTGTCGGCAAGCTATCTGCTGAAGCACCTGCAGGCGTTGTCGGGAGCCGGCATCGTCCGCACTCTTCCCGGCCCGAAGGGTGGCTATCGCCTGGCGCGGCCGCCCGCGAAGATCACGCTGCTTGACATTGTGCTCGCGGTAGAGGGGCCTGAGCCAGCGTTTCGCTGCCACGAAATCAGGCGGCGCGGGCCGAACCCGCCCGCATCGCATCTGCTCACCAAGCCCTGCGGCATCAACGCGGCCATGCTTCGTGCGGAGCAGGCATACCGCGCGGAACTGCGGCGCGTCAGCATCGCGGATATCCTGATTGAACTGGGCGATCTCGACGACGGCACTATCGCCGAAAGAAGTTGCTCATTCCTGGACGCCCACGAGCGAAAGTCAGGCGGCACGGGCTGACCCGAGTTCAAAGTTTCCGGCGCCATCAACAAGGAGAGCTACCATGAAGGCACGTTTTGATTTCCCGACAGTGGCGCCGGATGCCTATAAGGCGGTCGCTGCGCTGGACAGATACGTCAGGGAAGACGCTGGGATCGACCATCGACTTCTCCATCTGATCAAACTGCGTGCCTCGCAGATCAACGGATGCGCCTATTGCGTCGACATGCACGTCCGTGAAGCGCGCCGCGATGGAGTTGGCGAGCAATGGATCAATCTGATCAGCACGTGGCAGGAGTCGCCCGTTTTCGATGATCGCGAGCGGGCTGTTCTCGCCTGGACCGAAGCGCTGACGAATGTCGCCCAAACGCGTGCGCCGGACGAAGATTTCGAACCCCTGCGCGCGTTCTTTTCCGAGGCCGAAATCACGAAACTCACAGTGGCAATCGGCACCATAAATGTCTGGAACCGGCTCTGCGTTGGCTTCCGCTCACAGCATCCGGTAGACAGGGCCAAGCAGGCGGCCTGAGTTCCCACCCGGCAGGTGGACCCTGGATCGACGTCTAGTATTTCGACCTTGGATCGTGCGATGGCCAGGATAAGTCCGCGGCAGTACACGTTTCTCCGCATAATGAACCATCATTATGCCGCTGACCTGAAGTTAAAAGCGCGCAGGACGACACGGCAGATCAGCGCCTCGGCCGCTACGCCGATGAGCAAGCTCTCTCCGAACTGAAGCATTAGCCGGGTTGAGCTTCCCGTCTTTTACCCGCTCACGGTAAGGCATCCGATCGTGCCCTACATCGCGACGTTGGGGGAGCATTCAGCTCTAGGCGCAAACTACCAGGGACTGGTCGAGGCAAAGCGGCACTATGCCCCCTCCGCAGAGGACATCGCTTGCCGCGATTTCAGGATTTTGGCCCAAGGTGACCCCGCCGGCGCCATTGCCGTGCGGGTGCCGTAGCGGCACTTTGCCTTTGACTCTGGTTTGGGTTTCGATACTGTTTCGAAAAGTTTCAAATCTCTCGAGTTGCAGGGCAAAGTGAAAGCGGTTCAACGGGCCGGTCGCGGCCGGATCCTGCCAGTTTGAAGTTGGAGAGAGCGTGACATTGGCGCAATATGGCCGGGCGCGTCCGACTGTGGGGACGCGTTCGACCAAGTCAGGGACTTCCGGATCTGCCCCAAGTGCACCGAACTGCACGACAGGAGGGAGACGATGATTGAATTGAAGGGCGTGACCAAGATGGTCGGCGCCGAAACCCATATCAGTTCGGTCGATCTGCGGCTCGAACGCGGGACGCTCAACGTCCTGCTTGGTCCGACCTTGTCCGGCAAGACGAGCCTCATGCGGCTGATGGCCGGTCTCGACAAGCCGACCTCCGGCACCATCCATTTCGACGGCAAGGACGTCACCGGCGTTGCCGTGCAGAAGCGCGACGTCGCTATGGTCTACCAGCAATTCATCAACTACCCGACGATGACGGTCTACGAGAATATTGCCTCGCCGATGCGCGTCGCCGGCACGGACAAGGCGATCATCGACCGCGAGGTGCGCAAGGCGGCCGACCTTCTGCGCCTGACGCCCTATCTCGACCGCGCACCGCTCAGCCTGTCGGGTGGCCAGCAGCAGCGCACCGCACTCGCTCGCGCGATCGTCAAGAATGCCGGGCTGGTCCTGCTCGACGAGCCGCTGGCGAATCTCGACTATAAATTGCGCGAGGAACTGCGCGCCGAACTGCCCCGGATCTTCGCCGAAAGCGGCACGATCTTCGTCTACGCGACGACGGAACCGTCCGAGGCGCTGCTGCTCGGCGGCAATACGGCGACGCTGTCGAAGGGCCGGATCACGCAGTTCGGGCCGACCATCGACGTCTACCGCGCGCCCGTCGATCTGCTCACCGCGCAGACCTTCGCCGACCCGCCTCTCAACACGGTCGCGGTCAACAAGCTGGGTGGGCGCTTCGTGCTCGGCATGGGGGCCGAAATCCCGGTGCCGGACCATCTACGTGAACTCGCCGATGGCTGGTACACGCTGGCCTTCCATCCGCATCACCTGAAGCTCGAACCGCCGAGCACCGGCGCGCAGCCGCTGGTGGGACGGGTCACGATCACGGAAATCACCGGCTCGGAGAGCTTCGTCCATCTGACCGTGCAGGACGAGCGCTGGGTGTCGCTGGCGCATGGAATCCGTGAGTTCGAGCCCGACGAGGAGATCAGCGTCTACGTCGATCCAAGGCGGCTTCTGGCATTCGACGAGCACGGGCGGGCGGCGTCCCGGCCTGCGGCGATGGCGGCGTGAGGACAGGGCCATGGCGCGCATCGATCTCAATCACATCCGCCACGCCTACATGCCAAACCCGAAATCGGACGCCGACTACGCGCTGAAGGAAGTGCATCATGCCTGGCAGGATGGCGGCGCCTATGCGTTGCTTGGGCCGTCGGGCTGCGGCAAGACCACGCTGCTCAATATCATTTCGGGCCTTCTGCGGCCCTCGCACGGCCAGATCCTGTTCAACGGCGTCGATGTCACCGGGCTGTCCACCGAAGAGCGCAACATCGCGCAGGTTTTCCAGTTTCCGGTCGTCTACGACACGATGACCGTCTACGACAATCTTGCCTTTCCGCTGCGCAATCGCGGCGTGCCCGAGCCCGAAATCGACCGGCGCGTCAGCGAGACGATCGAGATGATCGACCTCGTCGATTGGACGAAGCGCAAGGCGCGCAATTTGACCGCGGACCAGAAGCAGAAGATTTCGCTTGGGCGCGGGCTGGTGCGCAACGACGTCAATGCGATCCTGTTCGACGAGCCGCTGACCGTCATCGATCCGCATCTGAAATGGGAATTGCGCTCGCAGTTGAAGAAGTTGCACAAGCGCTTCGGCTTCACGATGGTCTACGTCACGCATGACCAGACCGAGGCGCTGACCTTCGCCGACAAGGTCGTCGTCATGCACGAAGGCGAGATCGTCCAGATCGGGACGCCGGCCGAGCTTTTCGAGCGCCCGCGCCACACCTTCGTCGGCTATTTCATCGGCTCGCCCGGCATGAATGTCATGCCCGTGACGGTCGAGGGCGATCGGGCGCGGCTGGGCGCACATCACATCCAGATGCCCGGCGGCCTGACGGTTCCGAGCGGAGCACGAACCGAGCTTGGCGTGCGACCCGAATATATCCGGCTCGGGCGGGAGGGCCTGCCGGTCAGCATTTCCAAGGTCGAGGACATCGGCCGTCACAAGATCGTCCGCGTCCAGCTCGACGGACAGTTGCTCGCCGTCACGCTGCCCGAAGACGGCGACATCCCGCTGGATCCGAAGATCGTCTTCGACCCTGCCGGCATCAATCTTTACGCCGATTCCTGGCGTGTCGAACCCCAGCGCGCTGGAGCCTGACCATGCAGAAGGTCCACAACAACAAGGCTTGGTTCCTCGTTCTGCCGGTGCTGGTGCTGGTCGCGTTTTCCGCCGTCATTCCGCTGATGACGGTCGTCAATTATTCCGTCCAGGACACGTTCGGCAACAATGTCTTCTTCTGGGCCGGCTCAAGCTGGTACGAGCAGGTCATCACCTCGGAGCGTTTCCACGGCGCACTTGCCCGCAGCCTGATCTTTTCGCTCGTCGTGCTGGCGATCGAGATTCCGCTCGGCATTTTCATCGCGCTCAACATGCCGCGCAAAGGGCTCGGCGTGCCGGTCTGCCTGGTGCTGATGTCGCTGCCGCTTCTCATTCCGTGGAACGTCGTCGGCACGATCTGGCAGGTGTTCGGCCGTGCCGATATCGGGCTCCTCGGCTATACGCTGCGCGCGCTCGGCATCACCTACAACTACGCGACCAACCCGACCCATGCCTGGCTGACGGTCGTCATCATGGATGTCTGGCACTGGACGTCGCTCGTCGTGCTCCTTTGCTATGCCGGCCTCGTTTCGATCCCGGACGCCTATTACCAAGCGGCCAAGATCGACGGCGCCTCGCGCTGGTCTGTGTTCCGCTACATCCAGCTTCCGAAGATGAACCGCGTGCTTTTGATCGCCGTGCTGCTGCGGTTCATGGACAGTTTCATGATCTACACCGAGCCCTTCGTCGTCACCGGCGGTGGTCCCGGCAACGCGACCAATTTCCTGTCGATCGACCTCGTGAAGATCGCGATCGGCCAGTTCGACCTTGGCCCGGCAGCGGCGATGTCGATCATCTACTTCCTCATCATCCTGGTCCTATCCTGGGTCTTCTACACGGTGATGACCAACCACGATTCGGAGCGCTCGTGATGGTCGAGAGCGCAACACGAACGATGGCCGGCGCATCGGCGACGGTGGTGCGCGGCGCCCCGGCCGGCCCCGGCAGCATGGCCGCGCTCGGCCAGACGGAGGATGTCGCGCGCCGCATGCGCCGGCGTGGCCGCGAGGCCCGTTTTTCCTGGCTGGTGCCGACGATTTACATCGTCGTCCTGATGCTGCCGATCTACTGGCTCATCAATATGAGCTTCAAGACGAACTCGGAAATCCTGTCGACGTTCTCGCTGTGGCCGCAGAACCCGACGCTGCGCAACTACGCCGTCATCTTTTCCGATCCGGCCTGGTACTCGGGCTATATCAACTCGATCATCTATGTCTCGCTCAACACGGTCATATCGATCAGCGTCGCGCTGCCGGCCGCTTACGCCTTCTCGCGCTATCGCTTCCTCGGTGACAAGCATCTGTTCTTCTGGCTTTTGACCAACCGCATGGCGCCGCCAGCGGTGTTCGCGCTGCCGTTCCTGCAGCTCTATTCATCCTTCGGCCTGATCGACACGCATATCGCGGTGGCACTCGCGCATTGCCTGTTCAACGTGCCGCTCGCGGTGTGGATTCTCGAAGGCTTCATGTCGGGCGTGCCGAAGGAAATCGACGAGACCGCTTATATTGACGGCTATTCCTTCCCGCGCTTCTTCGTGAAGATCTTCATGCCGTTGATCGCGTCGGGCATCGGGGTCGCCGCCTTCTTCTGCTTCATGTTTTCCTGGGTGGAACTGCTGCTGGCGCGGACGCTGACGACGACCGATGCAAAGCCGATCGCCGCCACGATGACGCGCACCGTTTCAGCGTCCGGCCTCGACTGGGGCGTGCTGGCTGCGGCCGGCGTGCTGACCATCATTCCGGGCGCGCTCGTCATCTATTTCGTCCGCAACTACATCGCCAAGGGGTTTGCCCTCGGCCGGGTTTGAGGAGAACGCACCATGGACTTCTCATGGATGGCTTGGACACCGCCGACGGCATTTTTCTTCGTTGGAATCCTGGTGCTGCTCCTGGCGATGGGCGCCTGGGAATACGCCTCGCCGGGCGGGCATCCGCGGGTCGGCATTCTGCGCTTCGAGACGACGCGCGGTGACAGGCTGTTCCTGTCGCTGCTCGGGTCCGCATTCATACATCTTGCATGGTTGGGGCTCGTCGGTCCCGACCTGTGGTGGGCTCTGGCCGCATCAGTCGTCTACGCGATCGGCGTATTCAAACTGGTCTAGGTGGAGGGAATGACCGGCGACGCTGCCGGTAGACTAGTCGGTAAATTGCAGTCGCACCCTAGGGAGGAATATCATGCGAAAGCAACTTTATACATCGACGACCGCGCTTGCGCTGCTCTTTGGAATGGGTATCGCCCATGCCGATATGGAGGCAGCGCGCACTTTCCTTGACGCCGAAATCGGCGACATGTCGACGCTGACCCGCGAGGAGCAGGAAGCGGAAATGCAATGGTTCATCGACGCGGCCGCGCCCCATTCGGGCATGGAAATCCGCGTTGTGTCGGAAACCATCACCACGCATGAATACGAGTCGCAAGTGCTGGCGCCGGCCTTCACGGCCATCACCGGCATCAAGGTGACGCACGATCTGATCGGCGAAGGCGACGTGGTGGAGCGTCTTCAGTCGCAGATGCAGACGAGCGAAAACCTCTACGACGCCTATGTGAACGACAGCGACCTGATCGGAACGCACTGGCGCTACCAGCAGGTGCGCAACCTGACCGACTGGATGGCGGGCGAGGGCGCCGAGTTCACCAATCCCAATCTCGATCTGGACGATTTCATCGGTATTTCGTTCACGACCGGACCGGACAAGAAGGTCTATCAGCTACCCGTCCAGCAATTTGCGAACCTCTACTGGTTCCGCTACGACCTCTTCACCGATCCGGAGATCATGGCCGAGTTCCAGGAAAAATACGGCTATGAACTCGGCGTTCCGGTCAATTGGGCGGCCTATGAGGATATTGCGGAATTCTTCACCGGCAAGGATATCGACGGCACGTCCATGTATGGCCACATGGACTATGGCCGCCGCGATCCCTCGCTTGGGTGGCGCTTCACCGATGCCTGGCTTTCGATGGCCGGCAATGGCGACAAGGGCATTCCAAACGGCCTGCCGGTCGACGAGTGGGGTATCCGTGTCAATGACAAGTCGCAGCCGGTCGGCTCGTGCGTCGCGCGTGGCGGCGATACCAACGGCCCGGCTTCGGTCTATGCCATCCAGAAGTATCTCGACTGGCTGGAAGCCTACGCACCGCCCGAAGCGCAGGGCATGAACTTCTCCGAATCCGGCCCCGTGCCGGCACAGGGCGCCATTGCTCAGCAGATATTCTGGTACACCGCCTTCACCGCCGACATGGTGGGGGATGGCGCGGCTGCCGTGCTCAACGAGGACGGCACGCCGAAATGGCGCATGGCGCCCTCGCCGCACGGCGTCTACTGGGTCGACGGCATGAAGCTTGGCTACCAGGATGCCGGATCCTATACGCTGATGCAATCGACCCCGGTCGATCGCGCCCAGGCGGCCTGGCTCTACGGCCAGTTCATCGCCTCGAAGACCGTGGACGTGAAGAAGAGCCATGTCGGCCTTACCTTCATCCGCGAATCGACCATTCAGCACGAGAGTTTCACCGAAAGGGCGCCGGAACTCGGCGGCCTCGTCGAATTCTACCGCTCGCCTGCCCGCGTCCAATGGTCGCCGACGGGCACCAACGTCCCGGATTATCCGCGTCTGGCGCAATTGTGGTGGCAGGCGATCGGCGATGCGTCGTCCGGTGAAAAAACCGCGCAGGAAGCGATGGACCAGCTCTGCGCTGAACAGGAAGCCGTGATGGAGCGCCTGGAACGTGCAGGCATCCAGGGCGAAATCGGCCCGGTCCTCAACCCCGAGGAAAGCCTCGAATACTGGAACGAGCAGGCAAAGGCGAACGGCACGCTCGCCCCGCAGCTCAAGAAGGAAAACGAGGACGAGGACCCGATCACGATCGGCTATGACGAACTCATCCAGAGCTGGCAGGTAACCGATGCGAGCGGGGCTGCGGCCACGGAGCCCGCAGCCGATGCAGCGGCCGAACCTGGCGCAACCGACGCAGCGGAAGAACCTGCCGCGACCGATGCGGAAGAAAAGCCCGCCGACTAGGGCTTGAGGCTTTGGGCATGACGAACACCGGCCGGGGCAGGAAACTGCCCCGGCATCGACGACGTCAAGTGGTAGGACACTGCAGATCTCGTCTCCGGCACAAGACCCGCGCGGCAGCGACGACTTGCTCGTGAGCTTGGAGATTGCGGGTTCGCGACGAGCACGGGTCGGGTGGATTTTGGCGAGGCGGTCAGCGTGATCGGCGGAGTTCGCTGCAAGATCCACTTTTTCTGCATGGACCTGCCGCAGTCGGATGCGCCACCCAGCCGAGACGACGGAAGCGTTCCTGGATGGCCATGTGTCGGCCTTCGCGAGGGCAGCGAGGCGGCGACGGTCGCGGTTGCTGCCTCATTAGCATCCCCGACCGGACCAGGTCGGGAAACAACAGAGCATGCAGACGTCTTGATGGATGCAATTGCGATCAAACGTGCGGAACTCTGCGGATTCGCCGTCGACCCAGTCGCGGCTGTCAAATACAGGAGCAGGATCTTCCGAGGGGGCTGTTTGTACTCCAATCCAAGACATATCTGCTCCTAGCCGACGGCATCTTGCGAAGCTGCGGCGACCTGACGTTTTGCGAAAGGAAGTTCCTGCCCAAGTTCGCCGGCCGGCGAGCCCGAACGGGCCGCGAGCCGCGGCGCGGCCGCCATTCAGCTCGCGCGCGACCTCCTGGCGCCCGTCCTGCTGATCGCAGCGGTGCTCGGCACCATCATCGCCGGCATCGCGACACCGACCGAAGCCGCCGCAATCGGCGCGGCCGGCGCGCTCTTCCTGGCGCTGATCTCGGGCCGGCTCGATTTCGCAACATTGCGAACCTCGCTGCGCGACACCACCAAGACCACCGCCATGATCATCTTCGTAATGATCGGTGCGACGATCTTTTCGGTCATCTTCCGTCGGCTCGGCGGTGACGAGATGGTGATCCACGCCTTCGACGCGCTCGGCACCGGGCCCTATTTCGTGCTGTTCGTCATCATGGCGCTGGTATTCATCCTAGGCTTCTTCCTCGATTGGGTGGAGATCGCACTCGTCGTGGTGCCGCTCGTTGCCCCGGTCGTGGCAAGCCTGGATTTCGGGATGCCGCAAAGCCAGGTGTTGGCATGGTTCGCCATCGCGCTTGCGGTCAACATGCAGACATCGTTCCTGACGCCGCCTTTCGGCTACGCTCTGTTCTACCTGCGCGGCGTCGCGCCCGACGTCTCGATCGGCACCATCTATCGCGGCATCATTCCCTTCGTATTGCTGCAGTTGGCGGCGCTTGTCCTGCTCATCATCTTTCCTCAGATCAGCCTGTGGCTCCCGGCTTATCTGGCACGGTAGTCGTGTTGGATCTATGACGTCAGCATTCTGGAGCACACATGACCAAGAACTTCGCATCCACCGGCGACATGGCCGAGAAGACCGTCTCCTTCACCGAGATCGGCCGTGACCTGTGGGCGTTCACCGCCGAGGGCGATCCGAACACCGGCGTCATC
>JACVCH010000026.1 GCA_016742175.1 Rhizobiaceae bacterium | reverse complement strand
CCCTCGATCAAGTCTCGGATACAAGTGACCAACAGAGGCGCTTCCTCTCCCCCATGCAATGGGGGAGAGGTGGCTCGGGCGAAGCCCGAGACGGAGTGGGGGCCTTCAGCCACGCCGGCTTTCAAGGATACGACTCATCACAAGGCGACGCCGTAGCCGCATTTCCTCTCCCCCATGCAATGGGGGAGAGGTGGCTCGGGCGAAGCCCGAGACGGAGTGGGGGCATGCGACGTTAGATGAAAAGCGCCGCTACTCCGCGGCATCCAGCCGAAACGGCGCGAACGACAGCCGGTGCAGCCGCGTCAGCGGCCCATGCGCCTCGATGGCCGTGCGATGGCGCACGGTTGCATAGCCCATATGCACCTCGAACCCGTATGACACGTGAATCGTCGCGGTGCGCGACATCATCCGGTCGCGCGTCACCTTGGCGATGATCGACGCCGCCGCGATCGATTGCGAGCGCTGGTCGCCCTTGACCACCGCCTTGCCGTCGCACTTGAGCCCCGGCGGAATGTCGCGCCCATCGGCCAGCACCAGCTTCGGCTCGACCGCCAGCAGCGTCACGGCCCGGCACATGGCTTCCAGGCTCGCCTTGCGTATGTCCGAACAGTCGATCGAACCGGCCGACACCGACGCCACCGAAACCGCCAGCGCCTTCTTCAGGATCTCGTCGAAGAGCGTCTCGCGCTCGCCATGCGTCATCCGCTTGGAATCGTCGAGCCCCTTCGGGATGCGTTTCGGATCGAGGATCACGGCCGCCGCGACCACCGGTCCGGCAAGCGGCCCACGTCCGGCCTCGTCGGTCCCGCAGACGGGCCACAGACCCTCGCGCTCGGCAGCGCGCTCCATCCGGAAATCCGGGCGGACGGGCAGGTCGAAAAGCAGCGGAGAATCGGAGCGCGGGCGAGCCATGTTGCGGCAATGCTCGCATTGCGTCCGATTCTCCGCAAGTCCTCCCCGACCGTGGGGCGGGGCGGGAAGGACACCGTCGGGCAATGATTGGGGACAAGCCGGACGGAACAGAAAACGACGGAAAGACGCTAAGGTCTGTTGGGTTCGGGGTCGGGTGAGCCGAAAACGGCAGATTTCGAGAACCGGAGCGGAATGTACATTTGGGTACATGAGCACCGGAAGCGCAGAAAGCTGCCGTTTGCAGGCCAGCCGGCCCTGAATCCCGACAGACCCTAGAGGAGCGTCAGTTGCTCCCCCTGCTTGAGGGGAGGGACGAACAGATCGGTGCGCAGCTTCAGCCTTTGCGTGTTGAGCCCGAGCCGCTTGGCGGCAAGTTCGAACCGCCGCCCGATCTGCCAGGCATAGGGCCCCGCGCCCTTCATCCGCTTGCCGAACTCGGCATCGTAATCCTTGCCGCCGCGCATCGAGCGCACCAGCGACATCACGTGGCGGTAGCGATCCGGGTAATGCTGCAGGAGCCAGTCCTTGAAGATCGAGCTGACCTCCAGCGGAAGGCGCAGGATGACGTAGCCCGCTTCCTTGGCGCCTGCGGCGGCAGCCGAATCGAGGATGCGCTCGATCTCGGCATCGTTGAGGCCGGGGATGACCGGGCCGATCATGACCGAGGTCGGGATGCCAGCTTCCGACAGCGCCCGTACCGCCTCCAGCCTGCGCGGCGGCGTCGCAGCACGCGGCTCCATTGCCCGCGCCAGCTTGCGGTCGAGGGTCGTCACCGACAGCGCCACCTTGGCAAGCCCCTTCTCGGCCATGCGCGACAAGATGTCGATGTCGCGCATGACGAGCGCCGACTTGGTCACGATGCCGACCGGGTGGTTGTGCCGTTCGAGCACTTCCAGCACCTCGCGCATGATGCGCCATTCCTTCTCGATCGGCTGGTAGGGGTCCGTGTTGGTGCCGATCGCGATCGTCTTCGGCTGGTAGCCGTCCTTGGCCAGTTCCTTCTCCAGAAGGCGCGGCGCGTCCGGCTTGGCGAAGAGCTTCGATTCGAAATCGAGACCGGCCGAAAGCCCCATATAGCTGTGGGTCGGCCGCGCGAAGCAATAAACGCAGCCATGCTCGCAACCGCGGTAGGGGTTGATCGAGCGGTCGAAGGAAATGTCGGGCGAATCGTTGCGCGTGATGATCGTGCGCGGCTTTTCGATCTGCACTTCCGTCTTGAACGGCGGCAGTTCCTCGAAAGAGCTCCAGCCATCGTCGAACACATGCCGCTCGAATTTCTCGAACCGCCCGCTCGGATTGACGCCGGCGCCGCGCCCGCGCCGCCTGTCCGGCACCACGCGCAGGCCGCTTTCCTCGATCATCGCATTGGCCATATGCGCATCTCCGCTTGTGAAAGCGGCAACGTCGGCTCGTCTGATCTGTTCCATGTCGCTCTCCTGGCGCCGCGTCGCGAGCGCTCTGGGAATCGGCGTTTCGATGAAACAATTCCTATCGAGCAAAATAGAACAAAGCAAGAACTTTCTTCGGCCCATGCGCGTCTGGCCACCTCATTCAGGTTGCGCTAATGAAGGACATGATTTCGGTCCTCATCGAGACGAAGAACGACGAAGACGGGCTGGCGAAGACGCTGGCCTCGCTCGTGTCCGGCGCGGTCGAAGGTCTGGTGCGCGAGGTCATCATCTGCGACCTGGGCTCGTCCGACGGCACGGAAGTGGTGGCCGAACACGCCGGCTGCGTCTTTCTCGCTGGTGTCCGCAGCGAGGATGCGGTGGCCAGGGCGCGCAGCGAATGGGTCCTGATGCTGCAACCCGGCGCGCGCCTCGCTCCCGGCTGGGTCGAGGCGGCGCGTGAGCACGTCGCGGTCGCCAAGGGCCCGGCGACCTTCTCCCGCTCGCGCCAGACCGAGCTGCCGTTCTGGTCGAAATGGCTGAAGCGCCGGGAACGCCACGCCGAAGGCCTTCTCATGCGCAAGAATGTGCCGCCGAAGGGCAGGCCGCTGCGGCTGCGCGCCGAAATCCACGCCGTCTGATCAGACGACCTGTCCGGCCCCGCGCTTCAAATGCTCGTCCAGCCGCGGCATGATCTCCACGAAATTGCACGGCATGTGGCGATAGTCGAACTGGTCCTTGAGGATGCCGTCCCAAGCGTCCCGGCAGGCACCGGGCGAGCCCGGCAGGACGAAGACGAAGGTCTGGTTCAGGAGCCCCGCCGTCGCGCGGCTCTGGATCGTCGAAGTGCCGATCTTGTCGGCCGAGATCTTGTGGAAGAGCGCCGAGAACCCGTCCATGCGCTTTTCGAACAGCGGCTCGAGCGCTTCGGGCGTCACGTCGCGCCCGGTGAAGCCGGTTCCCCCCGTGGTAATGATCGCGTCGATCGCCTCGTCCCGGGCCCACGAATTCACCTTCGCGCGGATTGCGGCGATGTCGTCCTTGACGATGTCGCGCTGCGCTACTGCGTGCCCCGCGGCCTTGATCCGCTCGACCAGCGTCGCGCCGGACTTGTCCTCGTCGAGGCTGCGCGTGTCCGAAACCGTCAGCACGGCGAAGGTGACGGCGATGAAGGGGCGTTCGCTCATGGTTCGATCCGTCTCCTGAAACTTCCCGAGGCATGGCTTTGCGTGGCGACCACGAACCACGAACCCTTCTCGGCCCGCATTCGTTCCGCCGCCCGCTCGGCCGCGTCATCGTCTGAAAACACCCCGAAACACGTTGCGCCCGACCCCGACATCCGCGCAAAGGCCGCGCCGGAACGCTCCAGCATGGCGAGGCATTCGCCGATCTCCGGCGCATAGGCAATGGCCGGCGCCTGCAGATCGTTGCGCGTTGCCCGCAGCCATCCAACCACGTCGCTGCCCGGACCATCCGGCAATGGCGCATTGTCGGGCGAGGGCAGGCGGCGGAAGATTTCGGACGTCGGCACCTCGACGCCCGGATTGGCCAGCACCAGCGAAAGCGCGGGAAACTCCGGCAGAATCTCGATCCGCTCCCCGATCCCGCGCGCGCGCAAAGGTTCCGCCGCAAGGCACATCGGCAAGTCCGCGCCGAGCTTCAGCCCGATCTCCGCCAACCGATCGTCGCCGGACATCCCAGCAAGACAAGCCGCCGCATCGCTCGACCCGCCGCCGATGCCCGAAGCCGGCGGTAAATTCTTCGTCAGCCGCAACGCCAGCGGCTCGCTCGCCCCATGCGCCTCCCGAACCGCATTGCGCGCCTTGATCACGAGATTGCCCGCATCGGTCGGAACGCCTCTCGCAAACGGCCCCTCGACCTCGAAACTGTCCGCCGCCGCCGGGGCGATCTCCAGTTCGTCGCCGAAGCGCGTGAACACGACCACCGAATCGAGCAGGTGATTTCCATCCGCCCGCCTGCCGGTCACATGCAGCGCAAGGTTGATCTTCGCCGGCGCGCGCAGGCGCAGGCGCTCCATCACGGTCACCCTGTCCTGATCAGTCCTTGGCAACCCGGTACTCGCCGGTCGCAGGGTCCTTGACGAGCGTGCCGATCGCGCCGGTGCGCGCTTCGCTCTCGCTGCGTCGCGCACGCGCCGTGATCTTCTCGGCCTCGCGGACGAAGCGCCGGTAGCCGAGCACCGCAGCGGCGCCGACGGCCGCGAAGAAGAGTAGCTGGGGCATCGCGTTCATCCGCTCCGATCATCACGCAATGGGCATGACAGAACACATACTAGGCAATTTCGTGATCGCGATCAAAGCCCGTAGCGGCTCCAGAGCGCCCGCTCGCTCGCCGTGTCAGTGATGCCCTGCGCTGCCGAATGCGCGATCTCCTGGCTCAGCCCCCCAAGGCCGAGCTTGCGGCCGAAAAGCCCGCGCGGCATGGTGATGAGCTGCATCCGCGTCTTTTCGCCGTAGCGGTCCTTGAGCACCTGCCGCATGTCGCCGAGATGGTCGACGAGGCCGAGTTCCAGTCCCTCGCGCCCGCTCCAGAAAAGCCCGGTGAAGAGGTCGGGATGATCGGCAAGCTTCGACCCGCGCCGCTCGCGCACGAGCTCGATGAAGGTCTCGTGCACCTCGAGCTGCAGCGCCTTCAGCTTTTCGATGTCCTCCGGCCGCTCGGGCTTGAACGGGTCGAGCACCGACTTGTTCTGCCCGGCCGTATGCACGCGCCGCTCGACGCCGATCTTCTTGATCAGGTCCTGGAAGCCGAACGAGGCCGAGACGACGCCGATCGAGCCGACGATGGAGGAGGGGTCGGCGAATATCTCGTCGCCGGCGCAGGCGATCATGTAGCCGCCGGACGCCGCCACGTCTTCGACGAAGATCAGCACGGTCTTCTTCTTTTCGGCCGCGAGGTCGCGGATGCGCTTGTAGATCAGCCGCGACTGGACGGGCGAGCCGCCCGGCGAATTGATCGAGATCGCGACCGCCGGCGCATCCTGCACGGCGAACGCTTTCTCGATCAGCCCCGCCGTCGTCGCCAGCGACAGGTTCTGCCGAAGGGGGCTCGAACCCGACATGATCGCGCCATGCAGCCGGATCACCGGAATGGTGACGGCGGTGGAGCGCAGCGATTTCGGAAGGATCTTGTTGACGAGGCGTCGCACGTTCGGTCGGTCTCCTGTTGCCCTCTCCATGTAGGGCTGATGGGCGGTTGCGCAATGCAACGCATGGGGAGCCGTACGGATGCGCCCGTCAGGCGAAAAGCGCGCGTTCGCCGTTGATCGCCGCATCCGCCTCGGCCGAAAAGCCGTTGCCCGTCGCGCCATGCAGCGTCAACGCCGGCAGGATCGCGAGCGCGCCCCGCTGTCCCCGCCGGGCGCGCAGCACGATGCGGATCGCCGCCTTGCCGGGCCGTGGGTGAATGGCCATCAGTTCCGCGCTGCCGAACCGGCCCTCGATCGCCGCCAGCATCGCACCGAGCGACGCCGGGCGGGCGATGATCGCAAGCCCCCCGCGCGGCCGCACGATCGCCGCCGCCGTGCGCACCCATTCCTCGAACAGCCCGTCCGTCATCACATGAGCCGCCTTGCGCAGCGCGTCCGGTGAAGCCCGGTCCGCGGCATCGTTATAGGGCGGGTTCATGATGGCGAAGTCGCAGCAATTGTCGGAGAGCCCGGCCGCGATCCGCGCCTTGCCGCGCAACGTCACGTCGGCCTCCAGAACGTCAGCGCGACCCGCAAGCGCCGAATTCTCCGCCAACTCCAGCGTCGCCCGCGCGAAACCCGCCATGCTCGGTTCCCGCTCGACGAGCAGCGCTTTGGCGTCGGGACATCGCGCCAATACCGCCAGCCCGGCCGCGCCGGCGCCCGCGCCAAGGTCGGCGACGCGCCCTGCAAAGCCGTCCGGCACGGCGGCGGCGAGCAGCATGGCATCGAGCCCGGCGCGATGGCCGCGATCCGCCGGCTGCACCAGATGAAACCGCCCGCGGTGAAACGCGTCGACCGTCTGCGATGTCACGGCTTCAGTTCGTCCACGATGCCGGCGTCGGAAAGCACGCGGCGCGCCTGCGCGAAATCGTCATCGACCACCATCACCCGGCGCGGCAGGATGCCGAGCGAGCCTTCGAGAATGCTCATGTTCTCGTCGGCGACGAAGAAATCGATATCGGCATCGCGCAGCAGCGTCTCCACGAAGGAGATGAGGACGATATCGTTTGTGCGCATTAGTTCCTTCATGGCTTCCTTTCGACTTGCCAGCAACTATGTAACGACCTGAAAGCACGCCTGAAAGCCCGGCATTGCGCCAATTCGCCTCTTGCCCGCACCAAGGCGTCGCCATAAGGTCCGCGCCGACCCGGCAGGCCGGACGGCAGATCCCTTGGGAGACGGTTTTGAGCGTAGTAGTGAACATCGGCAGCACGCGCCAGGACACGGCATCGATCGATGCGCTCCTGGAGATCACGCGCGCCGATATGGCCAAGGTGAACGAACTGATCCTCGCCAAGGCCGGCTCCAATGTCGAGATGATCCCGCAGATCGCCAACCATTTGATCTCGTCCGGCGGCAAGCGCCTGCGGCCGATGATGACGCTCGCCGCCGCGCAGATGTTCGACTATGCCGGCGACGGTCACGTCAAGCTCGCCATGGCGGTCGAGTTCATGCACACCGCCACGCTGCTCCATGACGACGTCGTGGACGAGAGCGCGCTGCGCCGCGGCAGGAGCACCGCGCGCATGATCTGGGGCAACCAGGCGAGCGTGCTCGTCGGCGACTATCTCCTCGGCCAGGCCTTCCGAGTCATGGTCGATGTCGGCTCGCTCGATGCGCTCGACGTCCTGTCCTCCGCCGCATCCGTCATCGCCGAGGGCGAGGTGATGCAGCTCGGCGTCGCGAAAAACCTCGAGACCACCGAGGACGACTATCTGGCCGTCATCAAGGCGAAGACCGCCGCGCTGTTTTCCGCCGCCGCCGAAGTCGGCCCCATCATCGCCGGCGCGTCGAAGGCGGATCGTGCGGCCCTGCGCTCCTACGGCGTCAATCTCGGCCTTGCCTTCCAGCTCGTCGACGACGCGCTCGACTATGGCGGCAACGCCAAGGACCTCGGCAAGAATGTCGGCGACGATTTCCGCGAGGGCAAGGTGACGCTGCCCGTCATCCTGAGCTTCCGCCGCGGCACGGCCGACGAGCGCGCCTTCTGGAAGAGCGCCATCGAGAATGCCGAGAGCGACGACGCCGCGCTCGAAAAGGCCCGCGGCCTGATGGTGAAGTATGGCGCCATCAACGATACGATCGCCCGCGCCCGCCATTTCGGCGCCATCGCCCGCGACGCGCTCGCGCCGCTTCCCGACAGCGCGCAAAAGCGCGCGCTGGTCGACGTGATCGACTTCTGCATCAGCCGCGTGTCCTGACGTCCGTTTGACCGGAACGTGAAATCCGGACGATTGAAGCGCGACCCCAAAAAGGCCATGCTTTGCATGAACGCCTAGCCCATCGTTCGGGCCAATCGATCAGGAAGGGAAGCGATGCCGCGCTCCACCGATAAAGTCCTTGCAGCTCTTGCACTTGCATTGGGGCTGTCAGCCGCCGTCCCCGCCTTCGCGCAGGACGACGCCGCGGCGCAGGACCGAATCAGCGTCAACTCCTTCTCCGGCGCCTATCTCGCCGCGCGCGCGGCCGAGGTCGACAACGACGTCGACCGCGCCATCGCCTATTACCAGCGCGCGCTGTCCTTCAGCCCCACCGACGAGGCGATCCAGCAGAGCCTGATGATGCTCCTGATCTCGCGCGGCGATTTCGAGGAAGCGCTGCCGCTCGCCGAGGATCTGCGCGAAGTGCCCGACATCGAGCGCTTCTCCAAGCTGGCGCTCGCGGTCGATGCCATCCGTTCGGATGAGGGCGAAGAGGCGCTCGGACTGCTCGAATTCGAGCAGGAATCCGATCTCGACCGGCTCATCACCTCCATCATGCGCGCATGGATCGAAGTCGGCATGGGCGACGCGGACGCCGCTCTCGCCCGCCTGGACGGCGTCGAGGGACCGCCCTGGTATGCGCTCTTCGTCGACTATCACCGCGCGCTGATTGCGGCCGAAGCCGGCCGCGACGACGTTGCCGAACAGGCGTTTTCGGCGGCGACCGTCAGCCTCGAAGCCGGCGGCGCCGCTCCCGAAGTGTTCCTGCGCGCCCACGAGGCCTACGCCCGTTTCCGCGCTGCGAACGGCGACAAGGACACCGCGCTCAACATCCTGGCCAAGGCCGACGAACTTGCGCCCGACCGCGTGACGGTCGTCGCCCTGCGCGAGGCGATCGAGGGCGATGCGGAGATTGCGCCGCTCGTCGCCGGCACCGAGGCCGGCGCGTCGGAAATCCTGCTCAATCTCTCCACCGCGCTCAATCGCGGCGGCGGCGAAGCCTTCGTGCGGCTCTATCTGCACTATGCGCTGGCGCTGCAGCCGGCCAGCGACGCCGTGCTCCTGCAGCTTGGCGGCATCGCCGAAATGCAGCGCAACGCGGAAGAAGCGATCGAGATCTACGGCCGCATTCCCGAAGCTTCGCCGATCCGGCAGGTCTCCGAACTGCAGGTCGGTCTGAACCTCGCCGATCTCGACCGTCACGACGAGGCGGTGGAGCATCTGGAACCCTTGCTCGACGCCGCACCCGACGATCGCCGCGCCTATCTCGCGCTCGGCGGCGTCTACGCCTCGCAGCAGAAGTTCGCGGAGGCCGCGGAGGTCTATGACCGCGCCGTCGCCCGCATCGACACCCCCGAGGAGGCCGACTGGAACCTCTACTACCAGCGCGGCATCGCCTATGAGCGCATCAAGCAGTGGGACAAGGCCGAGCCGAACTTCAACCAGGCGCTCGAACTCTACCCAGACCATCCGCAGGTCCTGAACTATCTCGGCTATTCCTGGGTCGACATGAACATGAACCTGGAGGAGGGGCTCGCCCTGATCCAGAAGGCCGTCGATCTGCGCCCGAGCGACGGTCACATCGTCGATTCGCTCGGCTGGGCCTATTACCGCCTCGGCCGCTACGAGGAGGCGGTGACCGAACTCGAACGCGCCGTCAGCCTGATGCCGAGCGATCCGATCCTGAACGATCATCTGGGCGACGCCTACTGGAAGGTCGGCCGCCGCCTCGAAGCGACGTTCCAGTGGAGCCACGCGCGCGATCTCGAGCCGGAAGAAGACCTGCTCGAGGACATCAATCGCAAGCTGCGCGAAGGCCTCGTCGAGGCCGCCGCCGAGCCGGAAGCCGAACAGGATTTCGCCAGCCTCGCGCCCGAACCCGAAGCGCCGGCCGAGCCCGAAGCACCCGCCGCCCAGGTCGCCACCACCGCCCCTGTCGCCCCGGCTCCCGCCGAGGCAACCCATGCGGTCGGCCCCGGCCAATCGCTATGGGACATCGCGCGCGAACGCCTCGGCGACGGCAACCGCTACCGCGAAATCCTCGACCTCAACCCGGATTTGCGCGGCAACCCGAACCTGCTTCGCCCCGGCCAGACTTTGGTTTTGCCGCAGAATTGAGAGTGGCGCTCGGAAACACAGTGGGGTTGATAATTCGAGGCATGGATTCCTGTGACAAGCACAGGAATGACGGCCCGGAGATTTTCGCGCGAAACTTCAACTTTTCGGGCTGGCATCCTCTTTGATGCCGTCATTCCTGTGCTTGTCACAGGAATCCATGCGATACGCTCTCCGCTCGCTCGCCCGCCCCAACCTCGCGCCCAACCTCACCCACCATACCGCGGCGGCACCGGGCACTGCACCCACTGCCCATTCTCCCGGATCGAGCACTGCAGCCGCGTCTCCGACAATTCGCGCGCCGCCGGATTGGTCTTCGAGCACACGCAGTTCGTCTCCGGCAGGCGCACCACGTCGCAGGCCGGCGTCACGCACAGATAGCCCGTCACGGGATCGTTCTGGTAGCCGTCGGTGCCGCCGGTCGGAAAATTCTGCGCCAGCACCGCGCCGCCGATCATGACGCCGGCGGCAAGGGTCGCGAAAAATGTCGTTCTCATGCGATGTCTCCTGTCGGTCTCGCCAGATTTGACGCACCCGGCGCAACTTGCAAGCGCCGTCGCGATCAACTGGACGTGCGCCGCCCCGATGCTGTAGACCTCACCGCAATCACGCTGGCGAATACGAAGAGTTTCATGACCGCGCCCCACATGCACCCCTCGCGCTCCTTCCAGGGGCTCATCCTGGCTCTCCACAACTATTGGGCCGACTATGGCTGCGTCGTCCTGCAGCCCTACGACATGGAAGTCGGCGCGGGCACCTTCCATCCGGCGACGACCCTGCGCTCGCTGGGTCCGAAGCCGTGGAACGCGGCCTATGTCCAGCCTTCGCGCCGCCCGAAGGACGGGCGCTACGGCGAAAACCCCAACCGCCTGCAGCACTATTACCAGTATCAGGTGATCCTGAAGCCGAACCCGTCGAACCTGCAGGAGCTCTATCTCGGCTCGCTCCAGGCCATCGGCCTCGACCCGCTCGTCCACGACATCCGCTTCGTCGAGGACGATTGGGAAAGCCCGACGCTCGGCGCCTGGGGCCTCGGCTGGGAATGCTGGTGCGACGGCATGGAAGTCTCGCAGTTCACCTATTTCCAGCAGGTCTGCGGCATCGAATGCGCGCCCGTCTCCGGCGAACTGACCTACGGTCTCGAACGCCTCGCCATGTATGTCCAGGGCGTTGACAACGTCTACGATTTGAACTTCAACGGCCGCGAAGGCGCCGAGAAGGTCACCTATGGCGACGTCTTCCTGCAGGCCGAGCAGGAATATTCGCGCCACAATTTCGAGCACGCCAACACCGCGATGCTGTTCAAGCATTTCGAGGATGCCGAGGCCGAGTGCCGGGCTCTGCTCGACGCCGGTGCGCCGAAGGCGGGCGACAATACGACCCTCCACAAGATGGTGCTGCCGGCCTACGACCAGACCATCAAGGCCTCCCACGTCTTCAACCTTCTGGATGCGCGCGGCGTGATCTCCGTCACCGAGCGCCAGAGCTACATCCTGCGCGTGCGCAATCTGGCCAAGGCCTGCGGCGAGGCGTTTCTCCTGACCGACGCCGGTGGCGCCAATCTCAAATTGGAAATTGCATAAGATGGCAAAGACCCTGCTCGAACTCGCTGGCGCCAACCTGACGCCGCCCGCTCTCTCCGAAACCGCGCTCGTCGTCATCGACGCGCAGCGCGAATATGTCGACGGCAAGCTGCCCCTGCCGGGCGCAGCACCCGCGCTGTCGAACATCGCCCGCCTTCTGGACAAGGCCCGCGCCGCCGGCACGCCCGTCATCCATGTCCAGCACAAGGGCAAGGCCGGCGGCCTCTTCGATCCCGCGACCACCTCCTTCGCGCTCGCCGATGAAGCCGCGGCGACGGACGGCGAAACGGTCGTCGAAAAGGGCCTGCCCAACGCCTTCGCCGGCACCAACTTGAAGGATGTGCTCGACGCGACCGGCCGCAAGCGCCTCGTCCTCACCGGCTTCATGACGCATATGTGCGTCTCGTCGACGGCCCGCGCCGCGCTCGATCTCGGCTTCCAGACCGTCGTCGTCTCCGACGCCTCCGCCACCCGCGACCTGCCGGTTCCCGGTGCCGAAGGCGAAGTGCTGACGGCCGACGATCTCCACCGCGCCGAGCTCGCTATGCTCGCCGACCGCTTCGCGATTGTCTGCACCACGGACGATCTGGCGGGCTGAAAGCCCGGCTTTCCAAGCCCTTGCCGATGATCTAGCCTGCGCCCCTCGCCAACGGGGACGCGCAGCATGGATTTCGGCATCGGCACGATACTTCTCATTCTTCTGGCGCTCGTCGCCGGTTACGCGATCGTCACCTATAACGGCCTCGTGCGTGCCCGCCAGCTCGTGCGCGAGGCGTGGAGCGGCATCGACGTCCAGTTGAAGCGCCGCGCGGACCTGATCCCGAACCTCATCGAAACCGTGAAGGGCTACGCCGCCCACGAGCGCGGCACCTTCGAGGAGGTGACGGAACTGCGCGCCCGCGCCCAGAGCCTGCCGTCCGGCGACGTCGCCGGCCGCGCACAGGTGGAAGGCATGCTCTCCCAGGCGCTCGGCCGCCTGCTCGCCGTCGCCGAGGCCTATCCGGATTTGAAGGCCAACCAGAACTTCATGCAGCTCCAGACGACGCTGGAAACGCTCGAAGGCGAAATCCAGATGTCCCGCCGCTACTACAACGGCGCCGCGCGCGACCTGAACATCAAGGTCGAGAGCTTCCCCTCCAACCTCGTCGCCGGCGCCTTCGGCTTCGAAAAGGCCGAATATTTCGAGATCGAGAACCCGGAAGATCGCGCCGTCCCCAAGGTCTCCTTCTCCTGAGCCTCGGCATGACGCGCTTCCTCGCCTTTCTCGTCATCCTCCTGGCGCTCGCCTCCGGCGCGCTGGCGCAAGAGGAAATCACCACCTTCCGTGCCGACATCGACCTCGCCGCCGACGGCACGATCGAGGTCACCGAGACGATCACCGTCAACGCCGAAGGCAACCAGATTCGCCGCGGCATCTTCCGCGACTTTCCGCTCCGCTTCGAGGATGCGGACGGCAACGAGCGCGAAGTCGATTTCGACATCCTCTCCGTCACCCGCGATGGCGATGCCGAGCCCTATGCCACCGAGCGCGGCTCCGGCATCGTGCGCATCCGCATCGGCGATGCCGACACGCTCCTCGCCCCCGGCCTCCACACCTACGAGATCACCTATCAGACCGGCCGGCAGATCCGCTTCTTCGACACCCATGACGAGTTCTACTGGAACGTCACCGGCAATGGCTGGGATTTCCCGATCCGCGACGCCGTCGCCGACATCCGCTTGCCGCAGGGGGTCTCGGCCGACGATGTCACCTTCTACACCGGCGAATTCGGCTCGACGGCGCAGGACGCCTCCGCGCGGACGCTCGACGGCGGCAACCGCATCGTCGTCGAAGCCGATGCGACCCTGGCGCCGCGCGAAGGCCTGACCGTCGCCATCGCCATGCCCAAGGGCTCGATCGCGCCGCCCACCGCCGCGCAGGAGCGTGAATGGTGGCTGCGCGACAACCGCGCGCTTCTCATCGGCGCGCTCGGCCTCGCCGTCGTCCTTGCCTACTACCTCTGGGCCTGGACCCGTGTCGGCCGCGATCCGCCGGCAGGTATCGTCGTGCCGCGCTGGGAACCGCCGCAAGGGATCTCGCCGGCGCTGACCAACTACATCGACAGACGCGGCTTTCGCGGGCAGGGCTGGGACGCGCTCTCCGCCGCGACGATCAACCTCGCGGTCAACGGCTATGTCGAGCTCGACGATCTCGACGGCGACCTCACCATCCGCCGCACCGCAAAGCCCGCCGAGAACCTTCCCGTCGGCGAAGCGGCGATCCTCGGCCATCTGCCGCAGGCGGGCGACACGCTCACCATCGACAAGGCGAACGGCACCCGCGTGGTCGCGGCCGGCGCCTCGTTCCGGTCCGCGATGGAAAAGGAGCACCGCAACCGCTTCTACCGCCACAACGCGGCCTACGTCTTCGCCGGCATCGCATTGTCGGTCCTGACCCTCGTCGCCTTCATCGCCTTCGGCGGCCTCAGCGAAGGCCTTCTCGGCCTGATGTTCGCCGCCGCCATTCCGGCCATCGTCCTCTCCGTCTTCGCCGTCAATTTCGGCCGCCGCATGCGCAGCGCCACCTCGCTCGGCGGGCGCCTGATGGCGGTCGTCATGATGGGCTTTGCCGGCTTCGTCGTCTTCTCCGGCCTCAGCACGACCATCCTCTCGGTCATCCTCGATCCCGCCGACGTCATGCCGATCGCGGCCATCCTCGGCGTCGTCATGGTCAACGTCATCTTCCTCTTCCTGATGGGCGCGCCGACGCCTCTCGGCCGCAAGTCGATGGATGAGATCGCCGGCCTGAAGCAATATCTGACGGTCGCCGAGGAAGAGCGGATGAACATGCAGGGCGCGCCCCAGATGTCGCCGCGCCACTTCGAGACCTTGCTTCCCTATGCCGTCGCGCTCGGCGTCGAAAAGCCGTGGTCGCGCGCTTTCGACGCCTGGCTGGCGACGGCCGCCGCAACCGGCGCTGCCGTCGGCTACGTCGCGCCGTCCTGGTATCACGGCCCTGGCTTTAGCCGCGGCTCCATCGGCTCGACCATGGGCGGCCTCGCCGGCTCGCTCTCCGACAGCTTCACCGCCTCGCTGCCGGCACCGTCGAGTTCGTCCTCCGGTTTCGGCGGCGGGGGAGGTGGCGGCGGCTTTTCCGGCGGCGGCGGCGGCGGGGGAGGCGGCGGCGGCTGGTAATTTCCGCCGCGGCCCATGACAACCGGCTGTCCTTCTGCTAGAGGCTGCTCTCCAATTGCATCCCCAGCATCGGGACCCGTCCCATGCCTGACCTTCTTCTTGAACTCCGCTCTGAGGAAATCCCCGCCCGCATGCAGCGCAAGGCGGCGGGCGATTTGAAGAAGATGGTCACGGACGGTCTGGTCGAGGCCGGCCTGACCTACGAGGCTGCGACCGAATACTGGACGCCGCGCCGCCTGACGCTCGACATCCGCGGCCTCACTGCAAGGTCGAAGGACGTGCGCGAGGAGATCAAGGGTCCGTCCGTTTCCGCGCCCGAGCAGGCGATCCAGGGCTTCCTGCGCAAGGCCGGCCTCGCCGATGTCGCCCAGGCTCACACCCACACTGATCCGAAGAAGGGCGCGTTCTACGTCGCCCATCTGGTCAAGCCCGGCCGCGCCGCCGAGGAGATCATCGCCGAGATCGTGCCCGCAATCGTGCGCGCCTTTCCCTGGCCGAAATCGATGCGCTGGGGCGCGGCGTCGGCCAGGCCCGGCTCGATGCGCTGGGTCCGCCCGCTGCAATCCATCGTCTGCACCTTCGGCCCCGAAACCGAGGAGCCGGTCGTCGTCGATTTCGAGATCGACGGCATCCGCTCGGGCAACGTCACATACGGCCACCGCTTCCACGCGCCGGACGCTATTCATGTGCGCCGCTTCGATGACTACGTCGCCAAGCTCGAAGCCGCCAAGGTCGTCCTCGACGCCGAGCGCCGCAAGCGCATCATCCTCGACGACGCCAAGAACCTCGCCTTCGCCTCCGGGCTGGAACTCGTCGAGGACGAGGGGCTTCTGGAGGAAGTCTCCGGCCTCGTCGAATGGCCGGTCGTGCTGATGGGCGAATTCGAGCAGGACTATCTCGCGATCCCCCCGGAAGTCATCCGCCTCACCATCCGCGCCAACCAGAAATGCTTCGTGGTGCGTCCGCTGGCGAACCCCTCATCCGACCACGCTTCGCGTGGCCACCTTCTCCCACAAGGGGAGAAGGAAGGGCGCGGCGGCGCAGCAGCCTTCCCCTCGCCCCTTGTGGGAGAGGGTGGATCGGCGCGTAGCGCCGAGACGGGTGAGGGGTATCGCCTCGCCAACCGTTTCCTCCTCACCGCCAACATCGAAGCCACCGATGGCGGCAGGGAGATCGTCCACGGCAACGGCAAGGTCGTGCGCGCGCGCCTCTCCGACGCCGTCCACTTCTGGAAGACGGACCAGGCCGACCTACCGGACCTGAAGCAACTCGGCGCATCGGCCGAAAAGTTCGGCCTCGACCTCACAAAGCCGCTCGACCAGCGCATGGCCCGGCTCGATCATCTCGGCGTCACCTTCCACGCCAAGCTCGGCACCCAAGGCGAACGCGTCGCGCGTATCGCAAGGCTCGCGCGTGAACTCGCCCCGATCGTCGGCGCCGATCCCGACCTCGCCGCCCGCGCCGCCGTTCTCGCCAAGGCCGATCTGACGACCGAGATCGTCGGCGAATTCCCCGAACTCCAGGGCGCCATGGGCCGCAAATACGCAGCTCTCCAAGGCGAAGACGCGTCAGTCGCCGCCGCTCTTGAGGATCACTACAAACCGCAAGGCCCCTCCGACACCGTCCCCACCGACCCCATCGCCATCGCCGTGGCCCTGGCCGACAAGCTCGACACGCTGGTCGGCTTCTGGGCCATCGACGAAAAGCCGACAGGCTCGAAGGACCCCTATGCGCTGCGCAGGGCGGCGCTGGGCGTGATCCGGATCGTGGTGGAGAATGGGGTGCGGCTGGGGCTGCTAACCCTATGCGAAACTCACCATGCTCGGATTGGCGATGACATAATTGAGAACGCACGGAAACTTGGTGGCTCGATTGCCCGAATGACTGTCATGACAAGGTATGCAGGTGGGCGCTGGACGAAGGAGGTCGTCGACCTCCTCTCCTTCTTCCACGACCGTCTGAAAGTCTACATGCGCGACAAGGGCGCGCGGCACGATCTCATCGACGCGGTGTTGTCGACGGGTTCGCGCGAAATCTCCCCCCTTGCGGGGGAGATGTCGGCGCAGCCGACAGAGGGGGGCGCTGTCCCGCAGGCCTCTCCGCGCGTTGAAGGTGGGCGCTCGACGTTGCCCCCCTCTGCCCTGCCGGGCATCTCCCCCGCAGGGGGGGAGATCACGCCGTCATCGACCAACGACGACTTGCTTTTGATCGTCTCCCGCGTCGCAGCTCTCGGCATCTTCCTCGATTCCGAAGACGGCAGGAACCTCCTCGCCGGCACCAAGCGCGCCGCGAACATCCTCGCCGCCGAGGAAAAGAAGGGCACCGCGATCGCGCCATCCGTCGATCCTTCGCTCTTCCGCCAGCCGGAGGAAACCGCGCTCTTCGATGCGGTGAACCACGCCGAGAAAAACGCGACGCAAGCGATTCAAACGCAGGACTTTTCCGCCGCCATGCTGGCGTTGTCGGTGCTGCGCGCCCCGGTCGACGCCTTCTTCGAGGCGGTGCTGGTCAATGACGAGGATCAGGCCGTGCGCGCCAATCGCCTGGCGCTGCTCGCCCGCATCCGCGCGGCCACGGGCGCCGTCGCGGATTTTTCGAAAATCGCAGGCTGACCCTTATTCGAGCGCGCCGCCATTGGTCTCGGCGTCGACCTCGACCTCGGGCGCTTCCGAAACCCTCGGCGCGATCACCGGCGCCGCTCCTCCCGAAATCCCGCCGCGCATGACCATCGGCGTGACGACGCGTTTGGTCTCGGCCTTCGTCGGGACCACAACCTCGACCCTGGGCTCCGCCGCCGTTCCGCGCTCGATGATCGACGGCGCCGACCCCTTCAGTTCCTGGAGGACGCTGATCGAACCGGCCTCGGCAGCAAGCGGCAGGGCGGCGAGAAGGGACGTGGCAAGAAGAACGCGTGACATGGGCTTCCCGGCAATCGGACTGGCTGAGGACCGCATCACGGCACCAATTCCTTAACAATTCGGATGAGCTTTGCCTTGCGGCATCAATTTCGCGGCGTTAATCCGGGCCCGAAAACGAATCCCGGATCAACGACTTCGCCGGGAAAGATGAATCGGAAGATTGATTTGGCGGACATCGTGAAAGGCGAGGCGGGGCTGTCCCGCGCGGTGGAGCTTCTGGTGGCGGGCGAGACGGTCGCGCTGCCGACGGAGACCGTTTACGGCCTTGCCGCCGACGCTACGGATGGCGAGGCGGTCGCGAAAATCTTCGAGGCCAAGGGCCGCCCGCGCTTCAATCCGCTCATCGTCCACGTCGCCGACATGAAGATGGCGGCCGACATCGCGATCTTCGACAGCCTGTCACGCAAGCTCGCCGCCGCCTTCTGGCCGGGCCCACTCACCATCGTGCTGCCGCTCAGGATCGGCCACAAGATCCATCCGCTGGTCTCGGCCGGGCTCGATACGGTCGGCCTGCGCATGCCCGATGGGCTCGCGCATGAGGTGATCGCCCGGCTCGACCGCCCGCTCGCAGCCCCCAGCGCCAATTCCTCCGGCCGCATCAGCGCGACCAGTGCCGCCGCCGTCGCTGCCGATCTCGGCCCGAAGATCCCGCTCATCCTCGATGGCGGCCCGACGCCCGTCGGCGTCGAATCGACCATCGTCAAGATCGAGGACGGCATGGTGCGCCTCTTGCGCCCCGGCGGCGTCTCCGCCGAGGATATCGAGGCGGTCGTCAACACGCCGCTGCTGCGCGGCCCGTCCGAGAAAATCGAGGCGCCCGGCATGCTCGCCTCGCACTATGCGCCGGCCGCCGCCGTCCGGCTCGGCGCGACGGCGTTGATGCCCGGCGAAGCGCTGCTCGCCTTCGGCTCCTTCGCCATTTCCGGAAGCCCGCTCGCCACCCGCAATCTCTCGCCCTCCGGCGATTTGCGCGAAGCGGCAGCAAACCTCTTTTCCCATCTGGCCGAACTCGACGCCTCCGGCGCGTCCACCATCGCGGTCACGCCGATCCCGAAACACGGCCTCGGCGAGGCGATCAACGACCGTCTCGCCCGCGCCGCCGCGCCGCGTGATTGTTGAAAATCAGCAGCTCACGTGCTGTCTGGAAGCGGTCGCCGAGGGGGTACGTCACCTTCCCCGTAACAGTTTCACCGCAATCGCGGCCAACCAAACCGGACCGACGGATTTCCCGGTTGTCACGGCGACCGCGTGAAATGTGGCACCATAGATTGGTGAGAACAAGTACGACTTGAACGTGCCCCGCGTGACAATCCGACCGTCGCCAAATAGGCTCCGGCCATGCTGACCACGCCGCCGCTCGATTCCGCCCTCCTTTCCAGATTCACCGCCATCGTCGGCGAGAAATACGCCATCACCACCCGCGATGCGCTCGCGTCCTATCTCGTCGAACCGCGGGGGCGCTACGGCGGCAAGTCGCCGCTCGTCCTGCGCCCCGGCACGGTCGAAGAGGTCTCGGCGATCCTCAGGCTCGCCACCGAAACGCGCACCCCCATCGTCCCGCAGGGAGGCAACACCGGCCTCGTCGGCGGCCAGATGCCGGACGGCACCGGCCGCGAGATCATCCTCTCGCTCGGCCGCCTCAACCGCATCCGCGCGATCGACCTTCAGTCGAACACGATGACGGTAGAGGCGGGCGTCATCCTCCAGACCATCCAGGAAACGGCCGACGAGAACGGCCGCCTGTTTCCTCTGTCGCTCGGCTCGCAAGGCACCTGCCAGATCGGCGGCAACCTCTCGTCCAACGCCGGCGGAACCGGCGTTCTCGCCTACGGCAACGCCCGCGAACTCTGCCTCGGCGTGGAAGTAGTCCTGCCCACCGGCGAGGTGCTGGACGATCTGCGCAAGCTGAAGAAGGACAACACCGGCTACGATTTGAAGAACCTCTTCGTCGGCGCCGAAGGCACGCTCGGCATCATCACCGCCGCCGTCCTCAAGCTCGTCCCCAAGCCGAAGGGCCGCGAAGTCGCCTGGATCGGCCTCGAAAGCCCGCAAGACGCGCTCGACCTTTTCGCCATCGCGTCCGACCGCGCCGGCGCGGGCCTCACCGCCTTCGAGCTGATCCAGAAGCGCGCCCTCGACTTCACCCTGAAGCACATCCCCGACACGCTCGATCCGCTCTCCGGCCCGCAGCCCTGGCACGTCCTGATGGAAATCTCGTCCGGGCGCTCGGCCGAGGACGCCCGCACGCTGATCGAGGAAATCGTCGGCGAAGGGCTCGAAGCCGGCCTCGTTGCCGACGCCACGCTCGCCATGAACCTCGCCCAGGGCGAGGCCTTCTGGAAGCTGCGCGAATCCATGTCATGGGCGCAGGCGCCCGAAGGCGGCTCGATCAAGCACGACATTTCGGTCCCCGTCGCCGCGATCCCCGCCTTCATCGAAGAGGGAGCCGCCGCCGTCCGCTCCGTCGTGCCCGACGCCCGCCTCGTCTGCTTCGGCCACATGGGCGACGGCAATCTCCACTTCAACGTCACCCAGCCGGAAGGCGGCGACCGGGACGCGTTCCTCGCCCGCTACCGCGAGATGAACGAAGCCGTCCACGCCGTCGTGCGCGCCATGCACGGCTCGATCTCCGCCGAACATGGCATCGGCCGCATGAAGCGCGACGAACTCATCGCCACCGCGCCGCCCGTCGCCATCGACCTGATGCGCCGCATCAAGGCCGCGTTCGATCCCGCCGGCATCATGAATCCGGGCAAGATCATCTGATCCTAACGGCTTGGAAACACAGCTTTCCCAATCCTTTCATGGGGTTGGAAAGCGATAACCATCCGGCGCATCCAGACAAATTTAACCGAAAATCTAAGGCCGACGGTAACAGCCCGCGCCTAGTCTCCAATCCAACGAGGCGGAAAACCGCCCGCGAGAAACCGCCTAAGGCGGCTCTCAGGAGAGACAGGAAGGCGAAACATGAATACGGGGCTGAAACCAGCCTGGGCGGGCCGCGACATGCGGCTCGATCCCTTCAGGCTGCCGCAATCGACGACCTACGCCACGCAGGACGCCTTCGGCGACGTCTCCTTCGAGATCGACCGCCGCCGCGTGACGATCCACCGGATTCTGGAAAAGAGCCAGCTTCCCGTCACCGTCGTCCTGCCCGCGAACGCCTTCAAGGGCGTCGCCGCCCGCGCCATCGAGGACGGCGAGGGCCAGGTCACGGTCACGCTGGAACTGATGCACAATGACCCGATGCTCTCCGTCCCGCTGCTCGTCGCCCACGACCTCGACGACGTCGCCGCCGACTGGCGCGCCTGGGCCGAAGCCTACCAGCTTCCCATGCTCCTTTTTGAGGCCGACGGCATCGCCCGTTCTCTGGAAGAATCGCTCGGCGCGGTGAAGACGGCTCCCGCAAAAGACCGTCGCAAGCGCCGCGACTCCATGCACAAGCGCCCGCGCTTCCTCGCCCGCCGCAAATTCGGCAATCTCGGCATGCGGCTCGTGGTCAATGGCGACGAGATCATCGCGCGTCGATAGAGCGCTGATCCTCCCCCGTTTACGGGGGAGGTGGCCCGCCAGTGCCGGAGGGCGCGCTGCTTAGACGGCCGCCACCACGCTCCCCAGCACCAACCCGCCGAAGATCAGCCACCCGACCGTCGAGTTAGACTTGAACAGCCTCAGACACTGGTCGCCGTCATCGATGTCGGCGACCACGATCTGCCGCGCCATGTGCGCCGCCGCCGCAGCAAGCCCGAGATAGGCCGGCCACGCAACTTGCGCCACGGCGAACGCGGCCGCAAACAGCGCCAGCGCGCCCGCATAGAGCGCCGCCAGCCAAGGCTTGGTGTTCTCGCCGAACAGCCGCGCGGTCGAACGCACCCCGACCAGCGCGTCGTCCTCCCGGTCCTGATGCGCATAGAGCGTGTCGTAGCCGATCACCCAGAGGATCGACCCGAGATAAAGCAGCGCCGGCGCCAGCGAAACGGCGCCGAAATGCGCCGCCCAGCCCATCCACGCGCCCCATGAAAACGCAAAGCCGAGAAAGAGTTGCGGCCAGTCCGTATAGCGTTTCATGAACGGATAGATCGCCACCGTGCCGAGGGAGGCGATGCCCATCCCGACCGCGAACCAGTTGAACTGCAAGAGCACGATCAGCCCGACGAGGCACTGCCCGAACAGGAACGCCCAGGCCTGCCGGCGCGTCACCTGACCTGAAGGCAGCGGCCGCGAACGCGTGCGCGCCACCATGGCGTCGATGTCCTCGTCGACGATGTCGTTATAGGTGCATCCCGCGCCCCGCATCGCGATCGCGCCGATCATGAACAGCGCCAGATGCCAGATCGACGGCAGTTGCGCGGTTACCCCATCGCCCGCGTCGAAAAACGCCGCCCCCGCCAGCGCCGCCGACCACCAGCAGGGCCAAAGCAGGAGCCACCAGCCGATCGGCCGGTCCCACCGCGCCAACTGCGCATAGGGCCACAGCCCCTGCGGCAGCGCGCGATAGACCCAGTGGCCCGACGGCGCATCGGCCACGCGCCCGCGCGCGCCTTTGGATTGGATCGTTTCCATCGCCTTCGATTGGCAGGGCAGGCCGGCAGCGTCAAGCAATCCGTTTGCGCAATTCCGGATGTACGACTATATGTACATTTCCATCGGAGGCCGCCACCATGATCGTCGCCAATCTCACCGAGTTCCGCGCCAACATCGCCCGCTACATCGAGAAGGTGCTTGACGATCGCGACAAGCTCATCGTCACCCGCCGCAACCGCGAGCCGGTCGTCGTCATGCCCTTGTCGGAATGGGAGGGAATGCAGGAGACGCTGCATCTCCTGTCCTCGCCCGCCAACGCCGAGCGCCTGCGCGCGTCCATGGCCGAGCTCGACGCAGGCAAGGGATTTGAGCGCGAGCTCATCGAGCCGTGATCGTCATCTTCTCCGGACGATCCTGGGACGACTATCTTCATTGGCAATCCCACGACCGGGAAACCCTCGAGAAGATCAACGCCCTGATCAAGGATGCGCGCCGCAGCCCGTTCCGCGGCCTCGGCAAGCCCGAGCCCCTGCGCAACGACATGGCCGGCTGGTGGTCGCGCCGTCTCACCCAGGAGCATCGCCTGGTCTACCGGGTCACCGGCAAGGGCGATGCGCAGGCATTGGAAATCGCGGCCTGCCGCTTCCATTACGGCCGCTGACTTGACCTCGCTTCCGCCACCCCCTATCGCCGCCTCTTGGAGCTGAAACGAGGGCGGTCATGAACATTCTTCTCATCGGTGCTGGCGGACGCGAGCACGCGCTGGCCTGGAAGATCGCCGCCTCCCCGATGCTGACCAAGCTTTATGCCGCGCCCGGCAATCCCGGTATCGCCGAACATGCCGAATGCGTGACGCTCGACCTCGACGACCACGAGAGCATCGCCACCTTCTGCAAGCTGATGGCGATCGACCTCGTCGTCGTCGGCCCGGAAGCGCCGCTTGTCGCGGGCCTCGCCGACGTGCTCGCCAGCCACGACATCCGCGTCTTCGGCCCCTCGGCCGCCGCCGCCCGTCTCGAAGGCTCGAAGGGCTTCACCAAGGACCTTTGCGCCCGCTACGACATCCCCACCGCCGCCTACCAGCGCTTCAACAACGCCCCGAAGGCGAAAGCCTATATCCGCCAGCTCGGCGCGCCCATCGTCATCAAGGCCGATGGCCTCGCCGCCGGCAAGGGCGTCACGGTGGCAATGACGCTCGACGAGGCGCTGGCCGCTATCGACGATTGCTTTGAGGGCGGGTTCGGGGAGGCGGGTGCGGAAGTCGTCGTCGAGGAATTCCTCGAAGGCGAGGAGGCCTCGTTCTTTTGCCTCTGCGACGGCAAGACCGCGCTGCCCTTCGGCACCGCGCAGGACCACAAGCGCGTCGGCGATGGCGACACCGGACCGAACACCGGCGGCATGGGCGCCTATTCGCCCGCGCCAATCCTCACGCCCGCCATCATCGACGAGGTGATGCGGACGATCATCGAGCCGACCATGAAGGGCATGGCCGAGATGGGCGCGCCGTTCTCGGGCGTTCTCTATGCCGGCCTGATGCTGACGAAGGACGGCCCGAAGCTCATCGAATACAACACCCGCTTCGGCGATCCCGAATGCCAGGTGCTGATGATGCGGCTGAAGGAAGATTTGCTGATCCTGCTCAACGCCGCCGCCGACGGCCAGTTGGCCCACATGTCGGCCCGCTGGCGCGACGAGGTCGCGCTCACCGTCGTGCTCGCGGCCGAAGGCTACCCGGCGACGCCGAAGAAGGGCAGCGTCATTCGCGGCCTCGACAAGGTCGGCGGCGAAGTCGAGATGTTCCACGCCGGCACCGCCAGGAAAGGCGACGACATCGTCGCCAATGGCGGCCGCGTCCTCAACGTCACCGCGATGGCCAAGACCGTTCGCGAAGCACGCGAAAAGGCCTATGCCGCCATCGACCGGATCGACTGGCCGGAAGGCTTCTGCCGCCGCGACATCGGCTGGCGCGAGGTTGAGCGGGAGACACGCTGACGTCGATTTTTCGTCGCGTCGCCCCATGCTCATCGCATGTCGCATTCCAGCTTCCAAAGCCTCCGCGCGAATGCTTCAATGCAGCCAGTTCAGGTGCCGCCTCCGGATGATGGGGGCGGAGAATTGGGAAGCCGGTGAAAAGCCGGCGCTGCCCCCGCAACGGTAAGTGGAGTGACGTCGCAACGGGAGCCACTGGGCATTTGCCTGGGAAGGTGTTGCGACAGGTCGACGGAGCGATCCGAAGACCGGCTTCTGAGCCCGGAAACCAGCCTGAATTCGTGAAAACCGACTGATCGCGGTGGGCGGTCAAGGGGCGGATGCGCGTGCGGATAGTTCCGTTGCGCCTTTCTCCTTCGAAATCTCCACCAGTTCAGTCCTTGCATGAAGGCAGGACAGGACATGGATGCGCGCAACGAAATGCTGGACCGGCTCCAGCGCCGCAAACCCGGCTACAGCCTCGAACAGGCGTTCTACACCGACCCCGAGTTTTACCGGCTCGATCTCCATCTGATCTGGTATCGCGACTGGCTCTTCATCGGCCATGATTGCGAACTGCCGAAACCCGGCAGCTATTTCACCGTGCAGGTCGGCGACTATCCGGTCGTCCTCGTGCGCGACGCGAAAGGCGCGATCCGGGCCTTCCACAACACCTGCCGCCATCGCGGCTCGCGCGTCTGCACGGCAGCGAAAGGAACGGCGGCCAAGCTCGTCTGCCCCTACCATCAGTGGACCTACGATCTCGACGGCCGCCTCGTCTTTGCCCGCCAGATGGGCGCCGGGTTCGACGCTTCGCAATTCGGCCTGAAGCCGGTCGCCTGCGAAAGCGTCGCCGGATATCTCTTCATCTGCCTTGCCGACGCGCCCGCCGACTTCGCGCCCGTCCGCGCGCAGGTCGAACCCTATCTCGCGCCGCACCGGCTGACCGAAACGAAGATCGCCTTCGAATCGACCATCATCGAAAAGGGCAACTGGAAGCTCGTCTGGGAAAACAACCGCGAGTGCTATCACTGCGCCGGCAACCACCCCGAACTGTGCAAGACCTTCCCCGAAGCTCCCACCGTCACCGGCGTCCAGGCTGCCGAACGCGATCCCGAGATCGTCGCGCATTGGCAAAAGTGCGAGGCAGCGGGCCTGCCGTCCCGGTTCGAGATCGCCGCAACCGGCCAGCACCGCGTCACCCGCGTGCCGCTCCTGCGCGATGCCGTCAGCTACACGATGTCCGGCAAGCGCGCGGTGAAAAAGAACCTCTCCGACACCGTCACGGCCGACCGCATCGGCTCGCTCCTCCTCTTTCACTATCCGACGACCTGGAATCACGTCCTCGGCGACCACGCCGTCACCTTCCGCGTCCTGCCGATCAGCGCAACGGAGACTGCGGTCACGACCAAATGGCTCGTCCACAAGGACGCCGTCGAGGGCGTCGACTACGACCTTGCCGAACTCATCCATGTCTGGACCGAAACCAACGACCAGGACCGCCGCATCGTCGAGGAAAATGCCTTCGGCATTGCATCGCCTGCGTACCAACCGGGTCCGTATTCGGAGGAGCACGAGGGCGGCGTCATGCAGTTCGTGGATTGGTACTGCAGGTTTGCCGAGGAACGCTTGACGGGCGATGCCAAGCCGGCTCTGCGGTCGGTGGCTTGAGGGAAACGATTATGCTCGAAGTTGCCCCCCTCTGGGCTGCCGCCCATCTCCCCCGCAAGGGGGGAGATCATTCTCGTCATCGACACCGCGTGATCTCCCCCCTCGCGGGGGAGATGTCCGGCAGGACAGAGGGGGGCGCGACAGGGCTCCACCTTCGAGGTGAGCAGAAATGACCGCCCACCTCTACAAACATCTCGACGAAATGACCCCTTGGGACGATCGCCTCCAGGTGCTGGAATGCCTGCGCGTCGTCGACGAGGCGCCCGACGTCAAGACCTTTACCTTCCGCTCCGACAGTCAGACCTGGTTCCGCTACCAGCCCGGCCAGTTCATCACGCTGGAACTTCCCGCCGCGCCCGATCCGCTGATGCGCACCTACACGCTGTCCTCCAGCCCTTCGCGGCCCTTTTCCATCGCCGTCACGGTCAAGGCGCAAAAGGATTCGCTCGGCACGCGCTGGATGTTCGATCATCTGAAGCCTGGCGACCACATCCGTGCCTTCGGCCCCTCCGGCACCTTCTCGCTGCACAATCATCCGGCCGCGAAATATCTCTTCATCTCCGCCGGCTCGGGCATCACGCCGATGATGTCGATGCTGCGCTGGCTGAACGATTTCACCCCGCAGACCGACGTCGCCTTCGTCAACTGCGCGCGCCGGCCGGAAGAGATCATCTTTCGCAAGGAGCTCGAGCTTTTGGGCGCGCACATGCCGGGCCTCTCGCTCGGCTTCCTGATCGAGGAGCGGTCGAGCCGCGAGAGCTGGTTCGGCCATATGGGCCGCATCGACGCCGTGCGCTTGCCCTTGCTCGCACCCGATTTCCGCGAGCGCGAGATATTCTGCTGTGGCCCCGACCCGTTCATGCGCGCGGTGCGCGAAATGCTGGAGGTGGCCGGTTTCGACATGGCGCACTATCACCAGGAAAGCTTCGGCGCGCCGGCGATCGAGCGTATCCAGGCGCCGTTCGAGGAGGAGATCGCCGCCGAACCGCCGGCCGATGCCCAGCCGGTGCGCTTTACGCTCTCCGATGTCGAGGCGCCGTGCCTGCCCGGACAGACCGTGCTCCAGACGGCCCGCGCGGCCGGCATCCGCATCCCGGCAGCCTGCGAATTCGGTCTCTGCGGCACATGCAAGACCATGAAGACTGCCGGCGAGGTCGAGATGAGCCACAATGGCGGCATTCTCGATCACGAGATCGAGGAAGGTTACATCCTCGCCTGCTGCTCGCGACCGCTCGGCCCCGTCACGGTGGAGGCGTAGATGGGTCAGGCACGCCAGTTCGGCCTGACGCCGGCATCATCGCGTCCCGCACTCGTCCCGCGCCGGCAACCGGAGCCCGAGGAGGTCTTCCTCGCCTGGCTGATGTGGCTCCCCGCCGACGCCGACCGGCAGCAGGCCGCGGCGCGGGAGGTCAGCCGCATCGACGCCAGCGAAGCGAAAGGCGAGGGGCCGACAAGGCTCCGCGCCTTCTTCGCCGATCTCGCCGCCGGCTGATCAGCCCCGCGCCTCGGCAAGCGCAGCCGGTAGCTCGCGCTCGAAAATGTCGATCTCGGCCGCCGGTCCAACGGAGACGCGGATGCAGCGGTCGAGCCCCGGCGCCATCGGCTTGCGCACGAAGACGTCGCGCGCGATCAGCGCCTGCATCACCGTAAGCGCGAACGCGCCGTCGCCGCCGCAGTCGATCGCGACGAAATTCGTGGCGGAGGGAATCGATGCGAGCCCGTTGTCGACCGCGATCTTCGCTAGCCTGTCCCGGCAGGAAGAGACCTGCGCGATGACGCTTTGCAGGTAATCCTCGTCGTCCAGCGCTGCCGCAGCGGCCACCTGCGCCATGCGCGTCATGCCGAAATGGTTGCGCACTTTCTCGAAGGCGTTGATCGTCGTCGCCTCGCCGATCGCATAGCCGCAGCGCAGGCCCGCAAGGCCGTAAGCCTTTGAAAAGGTGCGCATCCGCAAAACGTTCGGCCGCGTCACGTCGAGCGGCGGCAGGGTGCCCGCAGGCGCCGTCTCGCCATAGGCTTCGTCCAGCACCAGCATGGTCGTCTCCGGCAGCGCCTCGATGAAACGCTGGACGTCCTCCGCCGGCCACCATGTGCCCATCGGATTGTCGGGATTGGCGAGATAGACGAGCGGCGCATTCTCGCGTTTCACGGCTTCCAGCAGCGCGGAAAGGCTCTCGCGATCGTCCTCGTAGGGCACGGCGACGAGGCGCGCGCCGAACCCCGCGACATGGTAGTTGAAGGTCGGATAGGCGCCGAGCGAGGTGACGACGGGGGCGTTTTTGTCGGCCCAAAGTCGCACGATCAGCCCCAAAAGCGCGTCAATTCCCTCGCCAATGACGATGTTTTGGGCTGAAACTTCGTACTTTTCAGCCAGCTTTTTGCGTAATTCGGCACTTTCCGGGTCGCCATACATCCACATTTCGCCCGCCGCCGCCGCGATGGCGGCCTGCACGTTAGGCGACGGCCCGAACCCGCTCTCATTGGCCCCGATCCGCGCCTTGAAGGCCTTGCCGCGCGCCCGTTCCTGCGCTTCCGGCCCGACGAAAGGCACGGTGGCGGGCAGGGTTTCGGCGAGCGGTGTGAGGTGAGGGCGGATCATGCGGCGGGCTCCTGAATCTGTTCCGTCGCACTACTCTCCAACATGTTGAATGACAACAAAAAAGGCTCGCCGGGATATTCCGGCGGGCCAAGTCTGGGAGGTGCAGGCTAGAAAATCAGCGGCCGCCGCCGAACTGTCCACCGGCGAACATTTCGCGGATCGAGTTGAACGAGGTGTCGAGGGAGACCGACGCGACGAAATATTCGCGGTTGAAGTTCGAGTCGTGGTAGCGCACGTCGAAGGTGATCAGGTCGGCATAGGTGTAGGACAGGCCCACGTTCCAGTCGACCGTGTCGTCGAGGTCGAACCGGTTGCCGATACCGCCCGAAAGGGTGAAGTCGTAGGGCAGGACGAGCGCGGCCGTCGCGACGCCGTAGGTCGTGTCGAACTCGAAGTCGTGATAGAGCTCGAGGCCCGCGGAGAACTCTTCCGTGAACTGGTAGCTCGGCTTGATGTAGGCCTCGCCGCAGCATTCGCCGGTCTCGTCGTAGAAATAGTGGACGTAGCCGACATCGACCGTCAGATTGCCGAAGGTCGGGCGGATACCAGCATAGAGATCGATCTCGATGTCGTCCGGAGCGATGTCGACGCCCGAAGCCCACACGCCGACATAGGCCCAGTCGTAGGAAGCCTCGACATAGCCCTGCAGTGTCGGGCCGTCGGAGTTGGCGACGCCGCGCGAGACGTAGCGCGAGGTGAAGGTGGCGCCGAAGGCGATGTCGATCGCGGATGCGACTTCTTCTTCGAGGGCGACCGGCGCTTCATAGACGACGGCGTCGGCGGCAATGGCGGGAAGGGTGGAAACGGCAGCGATTGCGAAGGCGGCTGCCGAGGTGCGGAACAGGTTCATTGGACCCCCAGGAGATGTCTCGAAGACATCGCGCTCGCCAACCCCTCCGGTCTTCTGCGCCATGTCGCTGAGCAAACTGTGCGGGAAAAATTCGCTGGCGCAATTGCGAAGACTGCCAAATTGTTGCGTCGCAACAGCCTGTTGCACCATTGCAACGGAAACTGCGCATCGCGTATGCATCGATCCCGTTCGGCAGGACTCCGTTAATCGATCTGCCGCGTTCTTAGGCAGTTTTTAGCGTCCGCGCGAGCTGACTGAGCGCCGAGATTTCTCGCGCGGTGCCGGAATCGTCGCTGGCATCTGGGCGCGACGAGGTCTTCGCGATGGTGATTCGGCTGACCGGATCGACCCAGACCCACTGTCCGTGGATGCCGACGCCGCAGAACGAGCCGCGCTCGTCGCCGACCTGATACCAGCAGGAGCGATAGCGGCCATTGGCGAACATGTCGGCGAAATTGCCGTCGACCCAGGTCTGGCGGTTGCCGTTGGCGAGCATGTCGTCGATCCATTCGGCTGGAATGATCTGCTGGTCCGCCGCGTTGCGCCCGCCGAGACGCACGAGATCGCCGAGCCGCGCGAGATCCTCGACCGTGATGCAGATGCCGCCCGCTGCCCGCGCGGTGCCGACCCGGTCGACCGTGACATAGGACGCCCCGGTCATGCCCATTGGCTTCAAAAGGCGCTCGGCGAGATAGTCGTGGTAGCGCCGTCCAACCGCCCGCTCGATGACGAGGCCGAGAAGGTCGGTGTTGGGCGAGGCATAGTAGAAGCGCCTGCCGTGATCGCCGGATTGGCGCGGGGGCAGGGTGGCGAGGAATTCCTCCATCGTCTGCGCCGTCGTGTCGGGCCGTTCCGGGTTCCAGAGCATGGCGCGGCGGTAGCGGTCGAAGGCGCTGTCCTTGTCGGTGTATTCCTCGTCGAAATCGAGATCGACCGTCATGTCGAGAAGGTCGCGCACCCGCGCGCTCCCATAGGCACTGGTGGCGGGCATCGCAACGTAGTCGGTAATCGGCGCGTCGGCGTCGAGCAGGTCGTCGTCGACGGCGATCCCGGCAAGCATTCCTGTGACGGATTTCGAGATCGAGAAGATGACGTGCGGAAGGTGTGGATCGGCATGGGGCGCATGCCAGTCGGCGATTACCTTGCCGTCGCGCAGCACGACGAGCGCGTCGGTCCACGAGGCGCGCAGATAGTCGGGAAGCGTCACAGCGTCGCCGTCGATCTGGAGCGCAATACCGTCGATGGCGCCGCTGCCGACCGCGTCCCGCGCGCGCCCGCGGGCAGAGGTCATCGGCGCGACGGGGACGAACTCGCTGACGGACTGGAAGCTCAGCGTGCTGAACGGATGTTCACGCCAGTTGGCGAGCGTGACTTCGTTGCGCGAAACCTGGTCGGTCGTCATGATGCCTCCATCCTCTTGCCCCCGGTCAAACGCGGTTTCGCCCAGCAGTCAAGGTGACTGGCGTTGGTCCAAGGGATACCGCAAGTTTGCCGCGCCGCGATAAGGCGACCTTTACCTCCGGATGATAGTCACGGCGCACGCAATTCCCCCGCGCATCGGTGCAGCCGGGGACATGACTGTGTTCTGACGGGGGTAAGGCGATGAGGATTTCGGTATTCGGGCTCGGCTATGTTGGCACGGTCTGCGCGGCGTGCCTGGCCGAGCGCGGCCACGAGGTCATCGGCTGCGACGTCAGCGAAACCAAGGTCGATCTCGTCAATGCGGGCCAGAGCCCGATCATCGAAAAGGATGTCGGCGAACTCGTCGCCTCCAACGTCGCCTCCGGCCGACTGCGCGCCACGCTGTCGACCAGCGAAGCCATCGCGAATTCCGACATTTCGCTGCTCTGCGTCGGCACCCCCTCCAAGCAGAACGGTTCGCTCGACCTTGGCCATGTCGAGGCGGTCTGCGAGCAGATCGGCGAGGCGCTGAAGGCCAAGAGGGGTTTTCACTCCGTCGTCATGCGCTCGACCGTCCTGCCCGGAACGCTGGAAACGCTGGCCGTGCCGGCGCTCGAGCGAAGCTCGGGAAAGAAGAACGGCGAGGGCTTCGGCGTCGCGTCCAATCCGGAATTCATGCGCGAAGGCTCGGCTGTCGCCGATTTCGACAATCCGGCCAAGACGGTCATCGGCGCGAGCGACGACGAGACGCGCGACCGGCTGAAGGCGCTCTATGAAGGCCTGCCCGGCAAGCTGATCCTGACCGATCCGCGCGTCGCCGAACTCGTGAAGTACACCGACAACACCTGGCATGCGCTCAAGGTCGCCTTCGGCAACGAGATCGGCAATGTGTGCAAGGCCGCCGGCGTCGACAGCCACGAGCTGATGCAGATCTTCTTCGCCGACGACAAGCTCAACATCTCCAACGCCTATCTCCTGCCCGGCTTCGCCTTCGGCGGCTCGTGCCTGCCGAAGGACGTGCGCGCCATCAACGCGTTCGCGGTCGAGAAGGACGTCGAGGCGCCGCTCCTGCGCTCGCTGATCCCGTCCAACAAGCAGCAGGTGGAACGCGCGCTCGACTGGGTGCTGCGCCAGGGCAGGAAGAAGGTCGGCTTCCTCGGGTTCTCGTTCAAGGCTGGCACCGACGACCTGCGCGAGAGCCCGTATCTGGAACTGATCGAGCGCCTGATCGGCAAGGGCTGCGACGTGCGCGTCTTCGACAAGAACGTGTCGGTGGCCCGCCTCGTCGGCGCCAACAAGGCCTACCTGATGAACGCCATCCCGCATGTCACGCAACTGATGGTGTCGTCGCTGGACGAGATCGTCGACCATTCCGAGATCATCGTGGCGACCAACCGCGCACCGGAATACGAGCCGATCGTCAGCGTCATGCGCCCCGACCAGGTGCTGCTCGACATGGCGCGCCTGCCGAACGTCGCCGCGGCGACGGGCCGCGTGGACGGGATCAACTGGTAGCGCAACCACGCTGAGGTCGCGCCCCTCTCCGTCTCGGGCTGCGCCCGAGACGGAGAGGGGGCCTTTAGTACCGCGCCAGATCAAGCCGCTGGTCGATGAAGGCGCGCTTGCCCTGGCTGCCGCAGGCGAGGCAATCGACGCGCTCCAGCGTGAATGTCAGGTGGCCATCGGCCTTTGCCTCGAGCGCGGTGCGGATACGTTCGGCATCTCCTACGGTGCCGTCCTTCGCCGCCACATAGCGGATCACCGCCTCACCGGGCTCCGACTGGACGAACTGGAATTCGCTCATGCCGCGGAAGAAGGCCGGGTCCTGCGGCGGGAAGTTCGTCGCGACGATGCGGTTGCCCGACTTGCCGACGAAGAAGCCGGGCTTGCGGCGCGGGGAGATGGCCGTGACCTTCATGCGCCAGCCATTGGCGCGCGTGCCCGGCTCGACGAGGCGGGCGCGGTCCTCGGTGTCGTAGCGGATGAAGGGCATGCCATGCGTGATGAAGCCGGTGCCGACGAGGCGGCCTTCCGCGCCGGGTTGGGTGACTGGCGTGCCATCGTCGTCGACGAGTTCTGCGAGGCCGTAGAGCGGTTCGAACTCGTAGATGTCGTACGCGACTTCGCGCGCGAAGAGCGCCTTTTCGCTGAGGCCGTAGAAGGGAGCGAAGGCGACGTCGCCGAGCGCTTGGCGGATCGTCGCGCGCTGGTGGTCGTAGAGCGGTTCGGAGATCGGCAGGATGCCCTTGATCGGCGTCTTGAAGCTGCGGCCGAGCGCCAGCATGTGGCGGCAGAAGAGTTCGATGGCCGACGGATAGCCGTGCAGGAAACGGATCTGGCGTGCGTCGATCAGGTCGATGTAGAGCGCGACGTCCGCCTCGCTCATCGGGAAGACGCAAAGGCGCAGTTCGTTCAGCGCCGGCTCCCATTCGAACAGGCGATCCTCCGCGCCTTTCATGCGAAAGCCCTTGAGGACGCAGCGCGTCTCATCGCGCGTATAGCCGGCGCGCGCCCAGGCGTCGTTGACGAAGGCGAATTCGCGCACCGAGCGGTCGCGGTCGACGAAGAACGCGAACGGCTCCTCGCCGTTGGAGCCGCTGGTGCAATTGCGCACGAGGCTTTTCGCGGGGCGGGTGAGGGCCGCATCGCCGGCGGCGCGCAAATCGCTCTTGGTCAGGATCGGCAGGCGGGCGAGGTCTTCGACTTCCATCTGCCGCGCATCGAAATCCGCGCCGAAGGCGGTTGCGAAACGCGCACGGTGGAAAGGGCTTGCATGAATCGCAGTGCTTGCCAGCGAGCGCAGGGCTGCCGTCGTCGCTGTAGTGGAAAAGTCGGCATCGGTGCGCGCGCGAACGATGTCGCGGCGCCAGCGCTCGTAGACCGCGCCATAGCGCAGCGAGAGCGGCATTATGGAAATCAGCGGCGCGACCGACCGGCGCAGGCCGGGCGGGCTCTTCACATAGGCGCTGCGCGCGATATCCAGCAGGCGCAAGGCCGTTCCCCCTGAAGAATGCGATCACCAATCTGTCATCGCGCGCTTAAGATTCGGCTAAGCTAGAGGAAGGCGATGCACTCGCCGATGAGCGTGTATTCGCGTGGGCGCAGGCCCCGCTTGAAAGTGGAATAGCCGGTGTTGGGGTCGAGCCCGCCGAGATCGAGCGTCGCGACACCGAGCGATTTCATGTGCCGGATCGCCTGCCACAAGAGGTAGTTGCCGGCATTGATGGCGCGACCGTCCGGCCCGAACCAGGCGACGAAATACTCCGCGCCGAGCCCGTAGCGGATAACGGAGATACCGGCGACCGGCCGGCCCTCATGGATCGCCTGCAGGATCGTGAAATCGTTGCCCGATGCGTCGCTCAGAACGCGCAGGAACCGGTCGTCGACGGCCGAGAATTCCTTGTCGCGCTTGTTCTCCTCGTGCCGCGCGATCATCCACTCGACGAGTTCGGGCTCGTTGCCGACGCGAAGCGAAATGTCCAGCTTGTCGCATTTGCGCAGCTTGTTGCGGAAGTTTGGCTGGAAGGAGCCGATGATCTCGTCCTCGGTGCGCGTCAGGTCGACCTGCGCCGAAACCCAGCCGGCCTCGCCCTGGATGCGAAACCCGGCGGCGCGCATCAGAGAGAGGTTTTCCGGTGTGCTTTCGAGCGACGGCGCGACGACGAGCGCACCCTTGCCGAGCCGCCCCCAGCCGCGCTTCAGCGCACGGTAGACGGCGAGGATAGTCTCGGGCGGCGGCGCGGCGTCGAGGAAGAGCGGCCCGCGGCTGACGCGCGAGACGAGCCGGATGCCGGCGATGCGCTTTTCGAGGATCTGGCAGATCGCGACCGGCCGCCCGCCGGCCTCGAAAGCAACGCGCGTCGGCGTCCAGCCATTGGTGCGGCGCGCCTCGCCATAGGCGTGGGCCTGCGTCAGGTGCGGCGCGGGAACACGCGCCATCAGGCGCTGCCAGTCGGCGAGCGAGGCGATCGGGCGGGTGGTTATCTGAGCGGATGTGGCGGCGGCGATGCGGCCGGGCAAGGCGGCGATGTCGGTCATGCGCGGCTCCCTGGCCGTTGGACGAGGCGGATTTCGGTGACGAGCGGATGGTCCGACCTGCCCCGCCACGACAGGCGCGGGGCGGCGACCTTGATGCCGAAGGAGGGCGAGACCCAGCCGCCGTCGAAGCTGTCCTTGCCGGTGGTGATTTCGAAATTGGGGTCGGGCAGGGTGAAAACCGCGATCGGCGTGTCGTCTTTGGAGACAGTCGCAGTAACACCTTCTGTGCGGATGTCGAGGCCGGGCGCGAACTGGAAGACGAGCTCGACGGGCTGCGGTTTGCCGGAAACCTCGTCCTCGATGCGCAGGCCGTCTTTCGTGACGCGGACCTGCCGGCGGTGGGTGGCACCGAGGCGCTTCGCGTAGCCGTCATGCTCGGCCAGGAGCGCAGTGTCGGATGCCTCGATCAGGCGCGTGTTGGCCTTGTGCGACCAGTTGAACGCGCCGGACATGATGCTCTGGTCGGCGCCGCCGATGGTCAGCGTGTTGTGCGCGCGGGTCGAGCGGAACCAGTCCCGCCACGCGCCGCCCGAATGATAGAGATAGGTGCCCGGATCGACGAGGACCCGCGCGCCGTCGATGGCGAGCAGGATGGAGAGCGCGTCGGCATGGCCGTGGGCGGCGATGGAGAGGTAGCCGAGCGGGCCGTGGTCCATGACGAGCTTGAAGCGGTGCCCGTCGAGGACGCTGTAGCCGCCGTCGGGGAACGTCGTCTCGCCGATGGGGGCTGTCGGCTCGGCTTGCGCCGCCTCGCCGAAGATCGCATCGCGCAGATGCGGTTCGCTCGCCGCGACGGGCGAGGGCGTGCCGAGGAAGGCCATCGCGGCATTGGCGATGGAGGCCGGATAGCGCGGTTCGAGCTCGCACATGGCGATGACGCGGCCCTCGTCGTCGTCGCATATCGCGGGGGCAGTTCCGTCGCACGAGATGGCGGCGAGCCAATCGGCGAAGGCGAGCAGGCGCGCTTCGAAGACCGGGCCGAACGGATCGTCGAGCTGCCGTGCAGCGAGGGCGGCGAGAAGCGCGAACTCGATCGAGAACGCGCCGTAGGTCGGCGATTGCTCGGCCGGGACGCCGTCGGGGAGGATCTGTTTTTCGATCTCGGTTTCGAGAATCTTCCGCGCCTTCGCAGCCATCGCTTCGGCGCCGGTGAGGCTCGGCATGGCGATGCCGATGAGGTATTCGCCGGCGGCCTCGGCGATGAGGTGGTTGTTGGCGGACGAGAAGCGCGATGGAAAGCGCTTGAGCCAGAATGCGTGCGCGGCGAGGATTTCGCGGAGGCGGCGGATCGTGTCCGGCGACAGGTGCGAGCCGCAGATGCTGGAGGCGACCACGAGCGAGATGGCGCGCAGCGCAAGCTCGATGCCCGAGTTCCAGACAAGCCCGCGGAAAGGCGGATGGGCGCGGTGCCAGCTTTCGATCGCCGCCTCGATGGCGCGACGGGCATCGGCGTCGTCGTCGAGGGCCAGCTTGGCCGCAAGCGGCTGGAGGAACTGGAGCCGGTTGAACTCCCAGACATATTTGACGTCGCCGAGGCGCGTCTCGTGGCGGTAGGAAATGTCGAAGCAATAGGCGTCGCCGCCCGGCCAGGATTGGCCGGAAACGGGGTCGAGCCGCCAGATGTCGACGGGAAACAGCGCATCGGCAGAGCGCTTCGGCCAGTCCACGCCGAGCGCGGAAAAGCGGCCGTCCAGCAGCGCTGCACAGGTCCGGTCGAGCGCTTCGCGCACGGCGGGCGAGGCCTGCAGGACGGCCTCGCTCAGCCCCGGGATGCGCGGGATGTCGTCGCCCTCCTGCGCAAATCGCCCCCAGCCTTCGTGCCGGTCCTTCGAGGAAAGCTTGCGGCTTTTCTCCACGATCCGGTGGGCGACCTCACCGGGGCTCATGTTGCGCAGGCGATTGACGTACCAGCCAAACGACATCGGTGCCTCAGAGCTTGAAGATCTTGCGATAGGCCGCGATCAGCGAGGGCACCTGATGGTCCCAACTGAACTGGTTCTCGACCCGCGCGCGCCCGACGCGGCCCATTTCGGCGCGACGTTCCGGGTCGGCGAGAAGAAGCTCGATCTGCTCGGCCATGTGGACCGCATCGTTGGGCCGCGCATAGGTCGATGCGCTCTGCGCCGAATAGCGACCCTCGACGACTTCGTACTGCACGATCGGCTTTTCGAACGCCATGTATTCGAGGATCTTGTTCATGGTCGACTTGTCGTTCATCGGGTTCACCCGGTCGGGGTTCACGCAGACGTCCGACGTCGACAGCACCTCGAACAGCGTCTCGTCGCTGGCGCGGCCTGTGAAGGTGACGAAGTCGTCGAGGCCCATGGCCGTCGCCTGCGCCTTCAGTTCGTCGAGCGCCGGCCCGCCGCCGACGAGGCAGAAGTGGATGTCGATGCGGCCCTTCGTGTGGACGAGGTGGGAGACGGATTCGAGCAGCAGGTC
>JACVCH010000003.1 GCA_016742175.1 Rhizobiaceae bacterium | reverse complement strand
ACCTGGAACAGAGGACCTTGCAGACCATCGACAACCCGTTCGGCACGAGGTTGTCACCCATGTCTTAGGTACAAACTGTTACCCATGTCTCCGGGTCGTACACTGGCCCGGATGGTGCCCCCGGCAGGATTTGAACCCGCGACCCCCTGATTACAAATCAGGTGCTCTACCAACTGAGCTACAAGGGCAGTGCCGTGGCAGTACCATAACTGGTGGACGAGTAAAGTGCCAAGCGCGGGGACGCTGGGTCGCTCGCTCGGCCGGAAACGTCGAAATCCGCCTGATAAGTGGCTCCCCGGGCCGGCCTATGGACAAAAATCCAACTTGTGCCGTGAAGCCAATTCTGCCTTACAAACCAACCGGTTACGAGGGGTGCCCCTGAAGGTTCACCCGAGCTGGTGTACCGGAAGGTGTAATCTCGGTGTACCGGATCGTCAAGAGCATTCATTCGTGCAGCGAATCGTGATCATGTTGACAGGACGAAGATGTTGGGGGTTCGGTGACCTACGACCAAAACGCAAATAATCGGCTCTACGCTCAGGCGGCTATTGTTCGCTGCGAGCGCCGGATCAGGGAACTTGAACGTGGCGATATCCGCCATTTCGGTGTTGGTCCGAGAGGTCGGCTGGACAGAGATGTTACTGACCGGGTGTTGAAAGTCGCGCGCGCATCGCAGCGATCTCATGAGCGCCGCCTAGTTGGACGCCAAAAGTTGTGTGGTTCAAGGTCTTCGGCAGGCGGCAGTGGTGAGTAATGCCATTCAGCACAAAGGCCAGCGGTTCTCGCACCTGTATTTGGGCGGGGGTGAACCCGTTGCCGACAGCAAGCGGATGCGCGCGCGATTGGCGATGGTCGCACCAGTCGTTACGAGCTTGCATAACCATCTCCACGCGGAACTGGGAGTGTATGTATCGCACAAGTTGGCGGGTAGGTACGGGGCTTCTGGTGTTGCTGCCGACTTCTTTCACAAAGCGGCACTGCGAGACGTGCTCGATTCCGTCACTCTGATCTACAAATTTGTCAAAACCAGCTATCCCTCGACGGCCGAGGCGTGGCTTACCGATGTCCGCAGAGTGTTCTCCGAGGAGCGCCTCAGCTACACAGTCGACGACGAGGCGGGCGTTCATTATTCGGTCGACCCCGTTTTTTGAGGCGGTTCGCGCCAGCGCGATCTCCTCGTTGAATCGGCCCCGCTTCGCAAACGCGCAGTCCATGTTTGATCAAGCGCTGCGCGCGCTGGATACCGTGCCGCCTGATGGGAAAGCAGCCGTTCGCGCGACATTCGCATCTGCGGAGGGACTCTTCCGTGTGATGCTCCCAAATGCTCCTCGGCTCGGCGCGGCCGAAATCGATAAACATCTGGGGCCTGAACTGTCGTCGCTGTACTCGACAGATACCACAGCTCAGCGCGCTGCCGCGAAACTGCTTGCAAGTTTCAAGGGATGGGTGGACGCCGCTCACTTCTATCGACACGAGCCCGGCCAAAAAGAGATCGCTCAACCGCCGCTGACTGTCGCGGTTCTACTAATGCAACAGGGGGCCGGTTTCATCCGGTGGCTCGCTCAACTGGATGAGTTGCGAAAGCCTTCACGGTAGCTGTGCTTCGTTCCCGGTTGTTGCTATTCGCAACAGACCTTGCGGGCGTATGTATTGCCGTAGCTCATGTACGCATCATCGGGGATGCGCCCTTCTGCCTTTAGAACCTTCAGAACCTCCGCGCCTCGGGTAGCCGTGAAGGTGTCTTCTAGCGTCACCGCGAACCAGCCGTTCGTTGCTAGATAGGCAGCAACCCGTAGCGGCGATTGCTGCGCATAGGCGACTGCCTCGGGATACGTCCCAAAGCTTTTGATTTGGATGTGTCGGTCCTCGAAACCGCCGCTCTCGAACTGGTCGACCAGCACCCACGTGTCATGAAGGTAGCCGCGACCCTGTGGCGTGTGGACGATGTACCAGCGTCCCTCGGTGCCTGCGACAGCGACTGCCGTCCGGTTCGGAAGGTTCGCGATGTTCCTGCTCTCGTCTTCCGGCCCTGCTTTGAGAAAGACCGCACCCTTGGGGTGCCGCACGTAGCCCGAACGGGCTGTCGGAATATCGAGGCTCGGCATTGGCGCGCGCGCAATGGGAGGAGCGGGTGACGTCGGTGCAGGCGGGGCTGGCGTGGGCGGGACCCATGCAGTTTCTGGCTCGTGGGTGTCGGCATCACCCAACAGCGTGACGCGATACTGCTGCATCTCGCTTGACGAAAGGTAGCGCATATCGCTGCGATCATACTGGAGAGCGAGTTGGAGGAGGCTTGGGTCCGCTCCCATCTCTGCGATGTAAGCCATCGTTATCGCGGTACCTTCTTGGATCGCCGCGACTGCGGTTTCCGTGTCCATTGAAGACGTGTTGGAGAACGAACTGCGATGGACCCCAATAGCGCCACTGTCGGCGACCCTGAAGACCCCACCGAGAAACGCCAATGCACACGCTGAGGAGCACTCCATGCTTCGTATCTGAACGGTGCTAAGGTTCAGCATTCGTATGGTGCGCCCGAGCTTCAGCGCGGTGTCGACGTTCCCTCCAGGCGAATTGAAGGTGACGAACTGGGGCCGGTGATCGAGTGCTAGCCCGAAGAACTTGGAAATGTCGTCGTCCGCGCGGAAGTCGCCAGAGACGAAGATGAACCTGGAGCCGTCGTCGGTCGTCTCGGGGCTGAACTCTAGCGCCGCGACATGCGACGATACCACGGTGCCCGCCACCAACGCGGCACTCCAGACCGACCACCACCGACCACCACCGACCGAACATGATTGCAAACCCCAAGCCAAACACAACGCCCATTGCATTAAGCTTTGGGGCTATGGCCTTGGCAAGTTCAAGATGTTGAATTGGTCAATGAAACGACACGCCACGATAGCGTCTGGCATTAATGCTATTCGGCACGTTGTCTAGCGTGAATTGAGGCGAGGTAACTCATGGTGTGCGACCAGAAGCTCTGCGCTTCCTGCATAGCCTGACCAATGTGCCGCAGAACGCGGCCACGTGATCTTGGATAGACGTGCATCTCGGTAGCTGATGATCCAACACCCCAGCGCTTGTGGGTACCAGACGCCATCTTATGGACCAGTTTGGCCGCCTGCACCCGTTTAAACTCCACCTTTGTCTCCGGCTGCGGGTCGTCTCGGACGATCATTTCGACAGCGAGCCAAGCTGCAACAACTCGGCGCGGGTCGACAGCGGCCTTCCTGAGCCGCGCCCAGGCCACATTCGCTCGTTCCTCAGGTGACATGCCCCGCAGCCTGAATGCCTCCACATGAGGCCCCGCGACCCGATAAAGGGTAGCCACTCGGTCCACCGCGTTGCGCACCCATTGGTCCTCGTGGTTCGCGACCAGCCATGCCAGCGCCGCTTTCCTGTAGGGCGCAATTTCCTTCGCGGCGTAGGAGCACTTGTAAGGACTTCCATGACGTGCGTAATGATCAGCATGTGATCGGCAAAAGCGTGTGTCCAGACCGTCTTCAGTTCCCGCTCGCGCGGGCTTGGAACAGCCGATCACCCGACAGCGGCTGAACATGCTGCTCGGCTCGCCGGCCCGGGCAGTGACCTCCGCCTTGCGCTCCCTTCTCCGCGTCAAGGAGGTCAATCTCGAGTCCCTCTATAGGTAGTACCCCTATATCCCTTAGGGGACACAGCAGTTGCACCCGAAGGGATCACCAGCAGAGAGAGGACAGGAAGAGACCTCCTCCCATCAGTCAGGATGTAGGGTCCTGAAAGGTTCACTCCTTTTCCTCCGTAACAATGCCTTTGACACCGGAGAGGCGATGGAAGACCTCCAGCATGATTTCCTTGGACGGGTGGACGGCTGAGGCCGGCACCATGGTCGCATCGTGGATAGGCAGAGCAACGACCTGTTCCCCCTTCAGGGTCCGCAAGACCTCGATCATGATCTGGCTTTCCACGAACTGAACTTCATGACCGAGGCCCTTATAGAATTGATTTCGGACTAGGGGGTGCCATCGCTCTATCTCCGCGACCACCTCGTCGATTTTATCGCTTTTGCGGAAGAGCACTCTTGTATGCTTCGGGAAGCGGTCGAGCCGACCCGTGGCGAAGCTCATGGAGCTCATAACGCGTTTGATGCCGGCGCGCTGCTGGTAGTAGCCGGGGAACGCGTAGAGGTCACCTTCCGGTGGCGTTTGGCCCGCCATGCCATAGAGGATGCGGACACCGGCTTGGCCATAGTCCAGTTCAACTGCTTTCTCGCCGTTGATCCGGAGCACACGGCGTCGCTCAGTCTTACGCAATTCCTGCCAAAACCCGCCGAACAGTCTGCCGCCGCTCTGGAAACTTCCACGCGTGAAGAAGCGTCGAAGGCGACGGGCACGAATGTCGAACGGAGTAGGCCTCATCATCATGCTCGCCCGATCGACCTGAAGATCAGCTGTAGCAAGCCATTGATTGATACCCTCCATCTCGGATCGATATCGCTGAGTTACCTCGTCGTCGTCATATTCCTCAAGGCCTCCCTCGTCCCAATAGTTGTCCTCGTCCTTCGTCCGCTTCAGAACGATGGTCTCGGAATGTGGGTGTTCATCTAGGTCACACGCCTGAATGACGTGCTCGTCCATCCGGTCGATCAGCCGCCCACCGGGAATGATCACCGTGGACCTCCGATGGCCTTCATCGGCCGGCGCGATGTCCTGTCGGACGTAATCCATCTCTGGCCGTGCCAACAGGTCGAGGACGTGCCGGAACTGCTTACTGTAGACCGGTGGTCGATATCGGCTCTTGCTACCCAGCACTCGGTTAGAACGGCTAATATAGATGCCGCAAGGGTATTCTAAGGCTTTGTGATGCATGAGGTCGGATAGGACCGCCTCGACCGTCTTGTCGAAGACGGCCTGATCTGTCGCTCGGCGCTTGTTCTTCTTCAGAGCAAAGTGCGCCTCGTAGGTAAGGATGAGCGAGATGGCCTCCGACACGATGGCCTTTGCTTCACTGGACGAGGCGTAACGATAGGCGTTGAAGGGACGATCGCGTTCTAGATCGTTGTCTTCCTCGTCTGGCACGGCACGGCCAACTAGGCTCATCTCATCCAACATGGCACCCAAACAATCAATATAGCCACCCCGCATAGGCGGACGCGACAAGACCCATCAAGTAGCAAGAAGGCACCCGAAGGTTACGATAGGGCACAAGCTCAGAGGTCGACTCACGCCTCGCCTATATCCATCAGACGCTTCGCCAGCTCGGCCGCGGCTCCCCGGCTGCAGCCCAAGTGCGCGGCGATCTCGTCCAACTCTGACACGCCTTCATCATGGTCCTATTGCGGCTCTCGTTCTCCGGGCAACTGTTGTGCCGGCTCGCTGCGTGCATCGGCAACACCGTGCGCCTGACGACAACTGCGGTTTTCGCAATCCTTGGGGGGCGATAGCCAGATATCCAACCCCATGCCGCGGACTGCGCCGGCGCGACCGCAAATCTCTGCGCAATTGAGAGGAGGCTCAGGTAGCTCGCTCGATTACCCGCGAAACCTGCTTTGCCGTCCACTGACCACCCCGAGACGTCGCCACATCCATCTTCCCGAGAGCATCCGCGATCTGGCTGAGGTTCCGGCCGGCTTCCCGCATCGGCCCAATGATGGTCATGAGCTTGTCCGCCTCAGCCCGGGCCTTAGTCTGGATGGCGTCATTCCGCTTCATGGTCTTGTCACGGAGACCCCCGAGCTTCGTTCCCCGCGCCTTGGCCTCACGCAAAGCCGCCTTCGTGCGGGCTGAGATGAAGTCACGCTCCTGTTCAGCCAGGGCGGCGTAGATATGGAGTTGGAACTTATCCGCATGGGGCATCTGAGCCACCCGGAGCTTGACCTTCGGGTCATCCATGAGGGTCGCGATGAGGGACACCTTGCGGCTCAACCTGTCGAGCTTGGCCACGAGCAATTCCGCGCCAGTGCGGCGCACCAGCGTCAAAGCCGCCTGAAGCTCGGGGCGTCCGTCGCTGCCACCTGACTGGACATCACAGAACCGACCGACGATCTCATAGGGGACGATTGAAAAAGTCTCCAGATAGACGGCAATGTCACGCTCTTGCGCCTCCAAGCCCAGCCCACTGCGGCCCTGATCCTCAGTGGAGACGCGGGTGTAGACGACGTATTGCTGCATATCTGTCCCTCCAGGCATTGTGCCTGACAAGAGACCTAGACAGGTGATTGTCCATTGTCAACGTTCGTTGTGCCTGACAAATCGACATGATGGCTTTGGAGAGAGCGGCGGTGGGACGGCTGCACCCGATGCCTCGGCTGATTGCTGAAGCGCTTCTCCGCGCACTGCCTACCCCCGCCTTGCCTCGCGAATGGATCGACCGACCCCCGCGCTGCCGACTGCTGGCGCGCTGCAGAGATGCAAAAGGCTTCACGGTCGCGCACAGACAGGAAACACATGCGCGTCCCGTGCAGGCGCGGTAAGGGGCACGGGGGGATGCGCGCGGTGCCGCTTATCCGATGGGGGGCTCGCATTTTTATCCCGAACATTGCTGACCCCTGTTAAGGTGTCCTTATGGCGCAACGCTATGAACTCGGTCAGGCTGCAGACGGCACGTGGCTAGTCAGGGATCGCTTCACGGGCAGCCCCGCGACCTACGATGGGGAACTCTTGGATGGCCTTGAGATGGCCGACGCGGATGACCTTGTCGATCTCCTGAACGCGCACGACAGGAAGCGTCCGGGTGATCCCCAGCGTTGGTCCCCACGTGCCACCTCAGGGTGCGGTCCTATCCGATAGCTATGCCAACGCCACAATTGGACATTCGATTGCCTCGGAAGACGTTGTTCCCTGGCAACGTCGTTTGCTCTCGCCCTAGCTGCACTTGCCCAGCGCCCAACCAAATCTTGCCCTCGATGGTCGCTTCAGGTCCACGGAAATCCATCTTGAGTGCCACGTCGCGAGGCCCAAGGCGGGCGACCGCTACATTGTGTTTGTACTCGAAGTCCCAGAGATCGGTGACACGGAAGGCGACATCGTTGTCCCGAATGGCAAGCAAGACGTTGCCGTTCTGGTCTAGTAGGTTTAGCGAGACCTTTGCTTCGCCGTCTTCAAGGCGGCAAGCGATGATCGGCGTGTTTCGGAATTGCAGGATGACTGGCGTGTTCTCGTACCAGTTCCCGCCAACTTTAAATAGTAGGTCCGACTTGTCGTACTCAAGGGCCCCCTTGACGAGCCCTTTCAGGCGATTGTGCGGCTTCCCTTTAAGGTCATAGGCATACTGCCGGCTCTTCTTGGTGACGGCTGAATGGCAGTTGCCACAGAGCGCAATCATGTCCTCTGGCCTGAAGTGCTCCTCTTCGGCGAACGGAACGATGTGATGGTACTCGATGTATGGATGGCCGCAGCGCGCGCAACCGAACGCTGCCTCTTGCCGTAGTTGCCGTTCCACGGCTGCCGGTGTAGCGGGTCGACTGTATCCGCCCATCATTGTCCCCATCTGTCGATTGATGCTGCTCAGAAAGGTATTTCGTCGTCCAGATCGCGCCCATAGGGGGACTGCGTCGGCGCGGGTAGTGCGCGCGGAGGAGGGGGCAACGGGCGGCGTATTGGTGATCCCAGCCGCTCAGCCTCAGCTTCTTCCGCTGCTTTGTCGGCACCGATCAAGCTCGTGATCGTCGCAATAGCTTCAGGCGCGTCGGCAAGCATGCCAGTTCCGCCAACCATCGCCGCCCCTACGAAACCCAGGATGCCGAACACTTTGGCAAAGCTGATCCGCTCCCGGGACAGCTCGGCAGCCAAGTCGTCAACCTTCGTTAGCAGTCTGGTTTTATGTGCGTTGCTGAGGTTGCTTTCTTTAATGGCCTCCCGGAGCCGGTCGAGCTGCTGCCCAAGTCGAGCTTTGGTCTTAACGCCTAGTTGCACCGAATGCTGATCACGTGCTCCAGCTCTGCGGAGACGCTGCCGGGTGGTAATGGCCGTGGCTGCGAGCATGAAGTTGGTGAGCCCGTCTAGGGGGTCTTCATAGTTGGTTGGAAACTGTAGGTCGCCCGCTCCACACTCCTCGGCAGCAGTCGAAACAAGCATCATGTATTCCAATCTCAGCATGCGGTCGAAGGCCTGCGAGGTCTCATTCGTAATAGCAGCGTTCAGGTTCGTTCGGCATAGCTCTTCAAATGCGACGAACCTGTCGATTGGATGTGCAGGAAGAAGCTCGTAGTCCTCAGCCGAAATGAGTTCCATTGGTTTCTTTCGATCTCTGTCGTCCATCCATCTTCGCACCATCGGGTGTGGATCAATAGTCCCTGATCCTTCCAGTCCCCACCAATCTGTTGCCAGACTGACACACCGTATGACGTCCAGTTGCCCACCTGCGGCGCTAGACGATGTTTGATCGAGGATTGGTGGCCCAGCTCCCTTGTTGAAATTTCCGCGCGCGCGATAGTTGTCCCGCAAGGATGAGAGGGAGGAAATTTGATGCGTGAAATTGCAGTGACAGTATTGATTGCTTTGGGGCTGTCAGGCTGTGCCATGACCTTGCCAGTTCGAGGGCAAATTGCCGACGGCTCCGAAGCCTTCACCGGAACCGCAACTGGCTATGCAGACGGGGGAGGGAACCTGACAATCTCCAGCAATCGCGGAAGGACGTGCGAAGGAACGTTCGTCTACGTCAATGGACGCGAGGGCAGCGGGACGTTCATGTGCAGCGATGGAGCAAGCGGCCCATTCAACTTCGTGTCGACCGGGACGCGGGGCACCGGGACAGGTACGCTAGCCGGGAAGACCTTCACATTCAGCTTCGGCTGACACGCGGAGAGCCCGCTGGGTTGTCTCTAGCGGGCTCCCGATATGCAGCTAAGCCAGCGCCTTCTCCAGTGCCCGCTTGGCCACCTCAAGGCGCACCTCTTCACCCCCGTAGTCTTCCCCGACATTGCCCGACGAGTGCCCGAGGATGATGTCCTGCTCGTTCTTGGGGACACTGGCGAGGCGGAGACGGTCCTTCATCCAGTGCCGGATGGAGTGGGCCGGCGCGATCTTCTTGTCCATGACGCAGTGGCGGACGTGCTTCCCAAGGGCTGCGGAGGCTGAGGAAGCGCCACCTTCGCGGCAATAGGCGGGGAAGAGTAGGGGTTGCCCCTCCGCAGCCTTAACGGCCTCCTGAGCGGCCACCAAGGCGTCACCCAAGAGCGGCACCTTGCGTCGGGATACCGATGTCTTGACCCGGCGTTCGTCGTGCCACTCAACGTCAATGTGGGGGATGGGATGGTCAAGAGCGACGTCGACGACGCGCAAGCCAGTGACTTCGGCAAGCCGACATCCGGTTCCCTGCATGATGCGCCACACATAGCGGAGGTCCGAGCGCGCAAACTGTATAACGCGCTCCCGACAAGCGGCTAACTCGGCATCTGTGTAAGACCGCTTCTTGCGCCGATCCGGCTCAGCCTTATCGCGGGCCTCCACCTCCAGCTTCAAGAAAGGGTTCTTGTGGTTTAGGTCGTATTCATTAAGCGCATGGGCAAACATCGCCCGCACTGTGTTCAGGTAGCGTGTTACCGTGGACGCCTCGCGCCCATCCCGCATGTAGTCGATCAACTCACGCGCGTCGTTCCGCCAAATGGTAGTCAGTTTGCGCTCGCTTCCTATCGCGTCATCGACATGCTTGAAGATGCGAGTGAGTTCCAGCTCCTTCTTGCGGTCCCCCCGCACCTTGTCCTTCAGGTAGAGCTTGCGGGCATCCTCAAGGGTCGGCTCGGGTCGCTTTTGTCGGCCACCGTGAGCCAGCCCACGGAGGAGGGCGGCATCACTGACGCTGACCCCAACTGGGTGCCCTTCGTCGTCGACCGGGTACGCCTTGGCGATCTGATCCGCGATCACGTCGCGCGCGATCCACTCCTGGTCGTCCTCTTCGCCCGGTGTCCACTCAGGATCGAGCTGGAGGCTGCGGAGATGGCGTTGAGCGTCTTGGAAGGCCTCAAGGCTCGACATCGGGGCCGGCACGCTCTCCGCAGCCTTCTTGGGGTTCTTCGCCTCAGCAAAGAGCCGCTCCACCTCTTGGTGCACCTTTGGGTGCGCCTTGATCGCTTCCTTCTCGGTAGACCCGAGCCGGCGCACTATTTCGAGCTTACCGAGGACGGGACGCAGGGCCAGCGGCACCTTGCGCCGATACCGCCATTCGTTCTTTCCGCGCTTCTGGAGGTGAGGGTAATCCATTGCGAGCATCATGTCCGTGTACCTTCCGGTGTACCGAATGGTGTACCGTCAGGAAAGCGGAAACCCTTGAAACGCTTGGCTTGTAAGGCTTTTGTGCCGTGAAGTGGCTCCCCGGGCCGGATTCGAACCAGCGACCAACCGGTTAACAGAGGTTTTCCACCGGAATTTGCTGGAGCATGGCGCGACAAGATGAAACGCTGAAACCCTTATCGTACATGGCTTTTGGCTGTGCATCGCGCGGTGGACTGTCGCAAGGTGTATCGACAAAGCGCATGTTTGGGCGTACCTAATTGCGTACCTATTCGGAGAAACCGGGCTTTTGACCGGTTGCAGAAAAAAGGTACGGGGATGCCGACAATCGAACTGACAGACCGTTTTTGCCAGACCGCAAAGCCCGCCGAGGGCAAGCAGACCGACTTTTTCGATACGGTCGTCAAAGGGTTATGCTTGCGGGTCTCGCCTGCTGGCACCCGCGCCTGGAACCTAGTCTATACAAAGCCGGCGGACGGAAAGCGCGCTCGCATGAAGTTGGGGCGCTATCCTGAAATCAAGCTTGTGAAGGCCAGAGAGAAGGCCAGAGACGCGCGGGCAGGGATCGGCGAGGGGAATGGACCCGATTGCCGAGCAACGCGCTCACGCGGCTTCGCAGACCGTTTCCGACCTTGTGGATAACTACATCGCCCGACACGCTTCGACGAAGCGCAGCGGCGACGAGATCGCGCGGCGGCTCCGCAAAAACATTTCCGATGTCATCGGGACGATCAAGCTTGCTGATCTACATCGTCGCGATCTCACCCGCTGCATCGATGCCGTGAAGGATCGAGGCGCACCGGTCGAGGCAAATCGGCTTTTCGAGGACATGCGCGCCATGGTGCGATGGGCGAAGGGGCGCGGCGATCTCGACGACAATCTTGTCGACGGAATGCGCCGGCCGACCGAGACGAAAGAGCGCGAACGGTTCCTGACGGCCGACGAGATCAAGACGCTATGGCTGGCGCTGCCCGATTCCGATATGCGCGAGTCGACGAGGCGCATTCTCCGGCTCTGTCTCATCACCGGCCAGCGTGTCGGCGAAATTGCGGGGATGACCCGCGACGAGATCGATCTAGAAGCCGCGACGTGGACGATCCCTGCCGCCCGCGCCAAGAATGGCCGCGAACATGTCGTGCCGCTGGCGCCCGCTGCCGTGACGATCATTCGCGATCAGTTGGAAGCGGTCGACGCTCTCGCCGAACGAAAGGACTTGGCGGTCCCTGCGTGGGTCTTTCCCGCACCCGGTTTCCGCGCAGCGGTCACGGCAGCATCCGTCCCGAAGGCAGTTAAGCGTTTAGAGGTAGAGGGGACGATCTTCGGCATGGCGCCATGGACCCCGCATGATCTGCGCAGAACCGCCGCCACTCACATGGAGGAAATCGGGATTAGCCCGTTCATCGTCGGCCATGTGCTGAACCATGTGAGCGTCACCAAGGCCAGCATCACCAGCCGCGTCTATGCGCGCTACAGCTATGACCGGGAGAAGCGCGAAGCGCTGGAAACGTGGGCCGGCCGACTTGCTGGCATCATCGAAGGCAAAGGCGAGATCGTGCCGCTGCGGAGGGAGGTCGCGTGAAGGCGGAACCTTTGTCCGTGGAGCAACTCCAGCAGATGACAATCACGGAGGTGGGTGATCTTTGGCGATCTCGCGGCAGCTTGGTCGACGATCTGATTATAGACCAGTGGATCGTTATCGAGTCGTTTGAGCGCGCGCGCGTCTCACACGAAGCCGGTGATGAGTTGGCCCTGTTTTCGACGATCGCCGATTGTGCTCGGACCGGACTGGCATTGCCTCGCTGGGCGGCAGGAGCGTTCCTAAACGGCTATTATGCTGTTCGGTGGCGAAGGGCTGGGTCATGGGATGAAGCTTTCGGGAAGCCCGTCCCGAAAGGTGTTCATTTGGCAAAGGCCAATCATCGAATGAAGCTCAAGCCCAAAATTTACAACGCGGTTAGGGATATTCTCGACGCCGAACCATCGACGCCTATCGACGATCACCTTTTTGAACGCGTCGGCAAAGAGTGCGGATGCAGTCGCTCTGTAGCCAATGAAATCTACTACGAGTTCAAAAGGCAGATCGACGCGATGCTGCCGCCAAAATCTAGATAATCGCGGCATTACTACACGTCGCGATTGTCTGAAGCTCCTCACGTCACCTTGAATCGTGCGGAGCAAAAAATGCACCAGACCTCACTATCCGAACTTGTCGACGAGCCCACTGCCTGCAAGATCATCGGCGGCAGCGAGACGCCGATACATCGCTCGACACTATGGCGCGGCATCAATGCCGGCCGCTTTCCCAAGCCTCTGAAAATCGGACCCGGAACTAACCGCTGGCGCACAAGTGAGCTTGTAGCGTTTCTGGAGCGCGCCGCCGCCGATCGCGACGAGGTGGCCGCATGACGAGTACGCAGACCATTCGGCAGGGACTGGAGGGCGTGATCGAGTTGCTTATCGCAATGCTCGACACGCTCGACGGCGACGAGAACCTCGAAGACACCGACGAAGATCGGGCAGTCGACGACGACCGTTGCGACGAATGCGACTGCGGCGACGACGAACCATGGCTGGCCGGGCATCCGACTTGGGGTCACGCGGTCGACCTGGAGCTTGATCCTGCCGAACTCGGCGAACCGGAGGCCGGAATATGAGCGGCCCGCGCGATCTGCGGCGCGGCCGCAAGCCTTTCGAGCAACCCGCCGACAAGATGGATATCGTCGGCGCCAAGTCGCATTTCACGCAACAACGCTGGGGCAGGGGCTTCGCGCTCACGATCCATCGCATCGGCTGTCCGGTCGAGACGGTCCTTTGCGAGACCGAGGCGGAGCTTAACCGCCGCCGCCGCGAACTGTCCGACTCCGGCCTGATCGGCGTGAACGAGGTCGGCCGATGACGGATTTAACGGGCACGGCCACTAAACGCTTTCGGCGCACCAAAGCGCAGATTGAGCAAGTCGATCGGCAGATCATCGCAGTGCTGCAGGAAGATCACCCGCAATCGGTGCGCCACGTCTTTTACCGGATGACGGACCCGCGCTTGCCCGAGCCGGTTCCCAAGACCGATAGCGGTCCCGGCAATGGCTATGGCGTTGTGCAGCGGCGCCTGCTCACCCTGCGCGAGACCGGCGCCATTCCATATAGCTGGATCACCGACGCAACCCGTCGCGGCTATTTCGTCAACACCTACCGGAGCGCGGGCGATTTCCTGCGCACGGTTGCCGGCCATTACCGCGCCGATCTCTGGCAGCAATCGCACTTCTATTGCGAGGTCTGGGTGGAGTCGCGTTCGATCGCGGGCGTGGTGCAGGAGACGTGCGAGGAGCTGGCCGTCAGCCTTTATCCTGCCGGCGGCTTCACAAGCTGGACCCTGGCCTATCAGGCGGCGGAGTACATCAATCAGGACGCGCGCGGCCGTGATTGCGTCATCCTCTACATCGGCGATTATGACCCGGCTGGCGTCCTGATCGACAAGGCGATCGAGCGGGAACTGCGCAAGCATCTCGACCCCGGCATCAAGCTGCATTTCTGGCGTCTCGGCATCACCGAGGAACAGATCGAGCGCTACGATCTTCCGACGAAACCCCGCAAGGCAAACGACAAGCGTGCGCAGCATATTCTGGAAACCGTCGAGGCCGAGGCCATGCCCGCGAATGTTCTGCGGCACATGCTTTGGGAGTGCATCGAGAACCTGTTGCCAGACGGCGCGCTCGCAGTCGCTAAAACCGCCGAGGCGTCCGAGCGGGCGCATATCGAGCGCATGGCCGAGATCATGGCTGGAGGCGCCGAATGACGGTCCTTCCCTTTATCTCGCAAAGCTGCGGCGACGTATTGTCGGAAACCTCGCACCTGTCGGCGGAGGAATTTGGCGTCTATCAGCTTTTGTCGTTCGCGTTCTGGCAGCACGGCGCCTTGCCCGAGGACGATAATCGTCTCGCTCGCATCGCCCGCGTCACCCCGGAACGATGGGCCGATCTGCGCGACACGATGATGGAATTGTTCGGCATCGACTGGACCCCGGAACGGCTCGCCAAGCGTCGACACGAAGTCGAGGCCGCGCACCTCGCCAATGTTCGGAAGGGCAAGAAGGGCGCTCGCAAGCGTTGGGAGAAGGAAGCCGAGCAGGATAGCCCAGCCAATAGCCCGGCTAATAGTTGGGCCAATGGCAATTATAACCATAACCATACGAACTCGGCTGATGAAGAAAAGGCACTGCCCTATACGCACACACGCGCGAGAGACGAACTAATCCCGGCTCCCCGCTCGGAAGCCGAAGGACTGCAAATCCTACGGAATAATGGCGTCTTCCCCGGCGACTTCGATGCCCTCATGCCGAGGCTGATGCGAGGCGAATTGCGTCAATCAGAAGTGGATGAACCGGCCTAGTCGTTGCAAAATAGTGAACGATATGCGATATATTGTTCACAAATCGGAAACGACCCATGGCCTTTGTGCGCATCCCGGCTGCAGCCACCGACGCCTTTGATCTCGAAGCTCTCAAGCTTCATGCGCGCGTCGATACTGATGACGAAGACACTGCCCTTCAACTGATGGGGCGCACGGCAACCCATGAGATCGAAGCCTATTGCGACATCGCGTTGCTACGGCAGACGATCATCGTCAGCGCAGAGGCGACAACCGATCCCATTCGTTTGCCGGTTGGCCCACTCGCACCTGATGCAGTCGTGTCGATCGATGGCGAGCCAATCATCGGCGCTGTGACGGCAGGGCGCTATCCAGCACTCACGTTCCCCGACGACATCACCGGCACTGTCAGCGTGTCCTACGAGGCAGGCTATGGCGACGAGCCATCCGATATCCCTGCCGATCTGCAGTATGCCGTCATCGACCACGCATCGCGGCTCTATGACATGCGAGGGGCGGACGATGGCGAGCAAGGTCTAAGCGTCGCCGCTGCCCGCATCTGCGCTCGATATCGACGAGTGCGGACATGACAGGCAAGCCCCGCAAGACTGGTCCCAATGCCCGGAAATCGTCTCCTAAGGGGGACCGGCGGTCGAACTGTTCTTTTTTCACTCACGACATTGCCGAGGCGGCAATCGGGTTTCTGGAGACGCTGAACGTCCCGGAAGGACCGCGCGCGGGGCATCCTCTTGTCCTGGCTGAATACCAGAAGAAGTTCGTTCGCGGCGCTCTGGCGCCCGATGTCATGGTCGGCGTTCTGTCGATCGGTCGCGGCAATGCGAAGACGGCTCTAGCGGCGGGTATCGCGCTCGGCAGCGTCATGGGGAAATGGGACGCGCAGCCCAAGCGCGAAATCATCCTTGCTGCCCGCAACCGCGATCAGGCCCGCACCGCCTTTCAGTTCGTCGTTGGCTTCATGCAGGGCTTGCCGGAGGAGGAACAAGAGCTTTTCCAAGTCCGGTTCGGCTACAAGCTAGAGGTCGAATATCAGGCCAATGGCGGCGGCTTGGTTCGCGTGATCCCGGCTGATGGCAAGTCCATTCTCGGCGGCGCACCGACGCTCGCCATCATGGACGAACGGGCCGCATGGGAACGCGAGAAGGGCGACAATCTCGAAAACGCCATCCTGTCCGGTCTCGGCAAGCGCGATGGCCGGGCGCTCATCATCTCGACATCGGCGCCCGACGACGCCAACACGTTCTCTCGCTGGCTGGATGAACCGCCGCCCGGTTCGTATGTGCAGGAACATCGCCCGCCGCCCGGCCTTCCTGCCGACGATCTCGAAAGCCTCTTGATCGCCAATCCCGGCGCTGCCGAGGGCATCGGCGCATCGCCTGAATGGCTGGTAGGGCAGGCCCGTCGCGCGATTGCTCGCGGCGGCTCCGCTCTGTCGTCCTTCCGCAATCTCAATCGCAATGAGCGCGTGTCGACGGAAGACCGTTCGATGCTCGTCACCGTCGACGAATGGATGTCGGCGGAAGTCGCCGGCGATGATCTGCCCGCCCGTTCGGGCCCTTGCATTCTCGGCGTCGATCTCGGCGGTTCCCGATCGATGTCGGCAGCCGCCTTCTATTGGCCTGATACGGGCCGTCTGGAGGCGCTAGGCTCTTTCCCGGCTGTTCCCTCGCTTGCCGATCGTGGCGCTTCTGATGGCGTCTCTGGACGCTATGTCGAAATGCAGGAACGCGGCGAGCTATCCGTGCTGGGCGAGGCCACCGTGCCGCCCGGTCCATGGCTGGCGCAGATCGTTCGCCACCTCGACGGCTCTGATGTCGCCTGCATCGTCGGCGATCGGTTCCGGTTCGCAGAGTTTTGCGAGGCGATCGAAAAGGCGGGTCTGTCCCGCGTCCCGTTCATTCAGCGCGGCTTCGGATGGCGTGATGGCTCGGAAGACATCGAACGCTTTCGCCGCGCTCTGTTCGATGGGGAGTTGAAGGTCGCGCCGTCGCTGTTGCTGCGCTCGGCATTTGCGGACGCCATTACGCTCGTCGACCCCGCCAACAATCACAAGCTCGCCAAGGCCCGCTCGCTTGGTCGCATCGATGCGGCTGCAGCAACCGTCCTGGCTGTTGCCGAGGGAATGCGCCGCAAGGCCGCGCCAACCCGGAAAGCGAGGGTGGCATGGCTCTGAGAGACGAGTTTCGCCGCTATTCCCGGCCGGTCCTGAAAACCCGCCGCTGGCAAGTTCTTCGGCAGGAAGTGCTGGAACGCGACAATTGGCAATGCCGCACGTGCGGCACCCGTCGCGGCCGGCTGGAGGTCGACCACGTGCGCCCGGTTCGCAATGCGCCCGATCGCGCTTTCGACAAGGGCAATCTGCAGACCCTTTGCACACCCTGCCACACCCGAAAAACCCGCATCGAGTGCGGGCATCCCGAACCCTCCCCGGAACGCCGGGCGTGGGCATCAGTCGTCGAAACCATGACGGCAGTCTCAACCCGGCAAAAGGAGAACTCAAATGCTGGATAGTGTCAAAATCGCTCGTCGCCAGTCGGAAATCCGGCAAGCGCTTGCGGGACTGGTCGGCAAGGACAAGCCGTCCGAGGATGAAACCCGCTCCATGGAAGCCATGGACTCGGAATATCGCATCAACGAAACCCGCTATCGCGCGGCGCTCGTTGCCGAGGATCAGGAACGCCGAGACGCCGGCGCTGATCTCGAAACCCGCTCGGATCGCGAATACGCGGAACTGGTCGGCAAGTTCGAGCTTCGCCAGATCGCCTTTGCGCTCGACGAGGGCAGGGCGCTTGAAGGCGCGACGAAAGAGATCGTCGAGGAACTGCGCTCGCGTGGCGGCTATCAGGGCATCCCGGTTCCGCTGGCTGCTCTCGAAACCCGCGCTGGCGAGACCGTCGCGGCGGACGTTCCGAACCCGAAGACCATTCGCCCGATCATCGACCGCATCTTTCCGGGCAGCGTTGCCGAACGTCTCGGCATCCAGCGCATCAGCATCACGTCTGGCGAACTCGCATTCCCGGTCGCAACCGCTGGCGCCGTCTTCGGCTGGCAGACCACCGAACTGGCCAATGTCGGCGCGGCATCGGAATATCAGACTGCCGAGCGCAGCTTGAACCCCGATCACACCGGCGGCGCGCAAATGGTCATCAGCCGCAAGGCGCTGAAACAGTCGGGCGAAGGGCTGGAAGCGGCCATCCGCCGCGACCTGAATGCGGTCATCGGTGCTGAACTTGATCGTGTCGTCGTCAACGGCTCTGGCGCGTCGGGCGAACCGCTCGGCATTATCCCCGGCGCGGCGACCTACGGCATCGCGTCCACGTCCGTCTCGGCTGCAGCGACCTGGGCCGCGTTCCGGGCCGAAGTCGTTGCCTTCATGCAGGCGAACGCCATCACGTCGGCAGGCCAAGTCAATCTCGGTTTTGACCCGGCGATCTGGGCCGAACTCGACGACACGCTGATCGACGGGACGGCGGTTTCCGAATGGGATCGCCTTACCAAGCATGTCGGCACCCCGGCCATCAGCAACGTCATCCCGGACGAAACCGCGATCATGACCGCGACCGTGCAGGGCATCGCGCCCGGCTATCTCGGCATTTATGGCGGCGTCGACCTGATCCGCGATCCCTACACGAAAGCGGCATCGGGCGCCCTTGTCCTGACTGGCCTCGTCACGGCGGACTTTACCGTCCCGCGCGGTCTGCAGACGCGCATCCTGACGGACATCGGCATGGTGTCGGGCTGATGCTTTGGGGATCGTCGCACGGCGCATTGGAACTGCGCACCGAGGGCGGGGCAACCCACCTTCGCGCGACGTTCCCCTATGGCGTCGAAACCGAACTGGCAGAGGGGCGGCTTGAAGTCGTCGCCCCTCGCGCCTTCGCAGGCCGGATCGAAGCGGGCGAAGACATTCACCTGCTTTCCGGTCACGATTACAACAAGCCGCTCGCGTCCCGCGCGGCCGGCACCCTGCAGCTATCCGACACCGATCAGGCGCTGACGATCGAGGCCACGATCGACGGCTCGACATCATGGGCGCGTGACTTCCTCGCTGCACATGCCGCCGGTCTCATTCGCGGCCTGTCGCCCGGCTTCCGTATCACCAATGGCGGCGAACGGATCGAACGTCGCGCCAAGGGCTTGCTGCGAACCGTCACGGCGGCGGCGCTGTTCGAACTCTCGGCAGTCACCCGCCCGGCCTATCCCGCTGCGCAGATCGAGGCGCGGGCATGGGATTTGTCGGAACGTCCCGACAATGTCTCGACGGCGAGACAAACCAACCCGCTCAACCGCTGGAGGCTCTGATGGGAATGCTCGACATCTTCCGGCGCAAGCCTGTCGAAACCCGCTCTGTCCCGGTCGGCTACACCGCCGCGCTGATGGCGGCGCGCGAAAGTTGGATTAGCGGCCATTCTGGTCTCGCCGAGATCACGGCAGCGGTTCAAACGTCCGTCTCGCTCTGGGAAAGCGGCCTTGCGCTTGCGGACGTGACTGGCACCGATCTTCTGACCCGGCGCACGATGGCGATGACGGCGCGCTCGCTGGCCTTGCGTGGCGAAGTCGTCTTCCTGATTGCCGATCGGCTCATCCCGGCAACCGATTGGGATATGTCGACTAGGTTCGGCGATCCGCGCGCCTATCGCATCAGCGTCCCGGAAATCGGCGGCGGTCGATCCCAGACCGCGCTTGCGGCCGAAGTCCTGCACTTTCGCATCGGCGTCGACCCGTCAACGCCATGGGCCGGATCGGCACCCTTGCGCCGCGCTCGCCTGTCGGCGGAATTGCTGGAGGAAGTCGAAACCGCCTTGCGCGATGTCTTTCGTGACGCGCCGCTCGGCTCGCAGATCGTCCCGGTTCCCGAAGGTTCGGCCGACGACATGGCTGCGATGCGGTCGAGCTTTCGAGGTCGCCGAGGCGCAACGCTGGTCATCGAGGGCGTGGCGCAAGCGGTTGGCGCCGGTATGCACCCGCAACTTGGCAAGTCGCCCGATCAGCTATCGCCCGATTTGCAGCGCACCCTTGCCGACAAGCTGCTCAATAGCGCCAAGGGCGAGGTCTACGGCGTCTTCGGCGTCCTGCCCGGCCTTGTGAACCCCGCGACCACCGGCCCGCTTGTACGGGAAGCGCAGCGGCACCTGGCGCAGCTTGTCCTGCAGCCGATCGCGAACATCATGGCCGAGGAAGTGACCGACAAGATCGGCAGCGAGGTCGCGATCGACGTGGTGCGGCCGATGCAGGCATTCGACCACGGCGGCAAGGCCCGCGCCGTCTCGACGATGCTGCAGGCGATGGCAACCGCAAAGGAGGCTGGACTGGACCCGGCGACCGTAAAGGACGCGATGCAGTTCATCGATTGGGCGGAGTAGTGCGATGCTGTCTCGGCTGTCATGGACGCCACCGCACGAAATCAGGCGACCCGTCGCCCGCCCGCGTCGAATCAATGTCGATCGGCGCCGTCACCTTGTCGATACCGTCGCCACCATCCTGAAGACCGGAGATCCGACCCCGTTCGCATTCGAGGCCACTTGCCGCCACGCCTTGCGCTCCAAGCTCTGTCTAGAGGGCTGGAAATGGCACGAAGCCGACTCGCTGTCCGTCGAGATCGTGACAACGGCTCTCAACCGCATCGGCGCTCGTCGCCCGACATGGGCCGAAGGCCAGCCGGAATACGTGCAGAACGGTGCGGGCGCCCTGATCGAGCGCACCCGCTGCATCCGCTGCCACAAGCCGCTGCCGGAAGGTCACTTCAAGTTCTGTAGCTTCCTATGCGGGCAGTCTCATCGCGAGATTATCGGGCGGCGTCACACCATGAGCGAGGAGCGGTTGGTCAACACCATCGTGAACCCCAGGCGATATTCGCAATGGTTCTAAGCCTCGACGAATTGCGCGGGCCGGAATGCGAGTGGTGCGGCGGCTCATTGGAGACGAAGCGATCCGACGCGAGGCATTGCAGCCGGAAATGCACTATTGCGCACCGTGTCGATATCAAACGGCTTGCCAATATCGATGAAAAGGCGATCAGGGCACCTTGCCCGGTTTGCCGCACACCTATCCCTGCCGAGACGAACGGCAACCGCATCTATTGTTCCTCGCGCTGCCGGGGCAGGGCCGCATACAAGAAGCGCGTCGGCCGCCAACCGCATCCGAAATCTTGCGAGCATTGCGGGACGTGGTTCAACGCCTACTATTCGCATCAGCGCTTCTGCAGCGGATGGTGCAAGGCGATAAAGGAACCTAGCGGCTTTTGTCGGGGACAGTTTTAACGGCGAATGAGCGACGACCGCTCGCCTGAGATCAAATCAAGTTGTGAATTCGCTCTGTGAGGCGAAACTTGAGGCCGTCGTCAAAGCTGTAGCTGACATCATCGACCGCGAAGACCGCTATGTAGGCAGAGCGATCGAACCCTACGACACTCCCGTCGCCAGTCATCGAGACCTTGTCTTCAGTGAGGACGACTTTCTTTGTCTCTCGAATTGAATCGACGAGTTCGGCGATTTTTGGAGCAACGGACCCCTCATGCCGTAGCAGGGGATCGTGATAGTTCAGACCCTTAAGCCAGTGCTTATGCACGCAAGGCAGCCATTCGTCTTCGACGAGAGCGAACCATGATCCGCGCTTTCCCGTAGCCTTCACCGGTTTCAAGCGTGACCGCCTTCCGTACCTATGCCGTACCTTTTGGAATTCTGCACCTTTTCCGACTGGCCCTAAGTCCTTGGAAAAGTTGGCTCCCCGGGCCGGATTCGAACCAGCGACCAACCGGTTAACAGCCGGTTGCTCTACCACTGAGCTACCGGGGAACGATGCTCGTGAGAACGAGCGTGCCTATAGCAAACAGTTTTTCGATTTGCAAAGCGCATCGTGCCGAAAACCGCAGGAAAAGTGGATCGATCCGGCGCAAAAGGCGTTACGGTGCGGAACTTTGCCAGCGCATTTCGGGGGTTAGCCCCGAAACAGCCCCAATCTATCCTAGATGATAAACATGACCCACACCCTCGAGGACGCGCCGATGGCCGAGCCTGATTTCCAGCAGCGTATTTCGGTCTTCGGCCGACATATCCCGCTGCCGCAGTCGCGCATGCTGCGGATTTCGATCGGCGTCCTGCTCCTGGTCGGCGGCATTCTCGGCTTCCTGCCGATCCTCGGCTTCTGGATGCTGCCGCTCGGCATCCTCGTCCTGTCCTACGAGTTCGCCATGGTTCGCCGCTGGCGCCGGCGGTCCACCGTCTGGTGGGGCAGCCGCAACGGGCGGCGCGATAAGTGCGAGTGATTGATCTACGTTCGGAGCTGCAAGTCGTGGGGCAAGTTCTTACCTCAGTCCACCATCAAAGGCGGCAACTTCGCAACGGCCCTTTGTTGGCTTGCCGTAGTAGCCGGTATCGTCGCCATTGCTGCTGACTAACCGCACCGATCGCGTTTCGTTTGGCGATAGAGAAAGAGCTATCCCCACTACATCCCAAGTGTGGCCGCCTTCGTTTTCGGCTTCACAGTAAATGCTCAGAGAATTGGTGAAATGCTCACCGTTTACGATCTTGGCGGTGACAACCGTAAACGTCAGGCCATTTTGTTCGACTTCATCGACTCCCGCGACAGAAATTTCGAACGGAAGCTCGGCCTGAACCGTCCAGTCTTGAGCAAACGACGGGGTAGATGCGGTGAGTGCAGCCACCAGAACTAGGTATATTTTCATCGCCAACCTCCTCGAAACGCCGACATTTCGGCGCCATTTCCGCAATGTCCAACCGGTTGCTGGTCTATTGCCATCTATATTCGACCTCTTGGCCATTGTTGGCCACGTTGCGGGTTAACGAAACGTCATTCAGAACGCGCTGGGAAATTTTTCAGAACGGCATTCGGGTGCTTGACGCGAAATCGGCCTCAACCTATTGAACCGCCCAGGGCGCGACGCCCGGATGGCCTCGTGGCGGAGTGGTTACGCAGAGGACTGCAAATCCTTGCACCCCGGTTCGATTCCGGGCGAGGCCTCCACCGGCGTGCCACGACGTGCCCCAGGAATACAGGCGCCGCGAGCGATGCGGCATGTGAGCGCGGGCAGGGCGGCGATGACTTCCGATTATGCAGAGCAGCGGCGCAAGATGGTCGACGGGCAATTGCGCACGACCGACGTTTCCGACGTCGCCGTGCTGGATGCCATGGCCGGCGTGGCGCGCGAGGAATTCGTGCCCGGACGCCGCAAGGCGCTTGCCTATATCGACGAGGACATCGAGATCGCCGCACCGCGCAAGGATGCGGCCGCACGCTACCTGATGGAGCCTTCGCCGTTCGGCAAGCTGCTGCAGCTCGCCGAAATCCGGCCCGGCGACTTCATCCTCGATGTCGGCTGCGGGACGGGCTATTCGGCCGCCATCCTGTCGCAGATCGGCAGTTCGGTGATCGGGCTCGAAAGCGACGCGGATCTCGCCGCGTCCGCGACCGATGCGCTCAACCGGCTCGGCTTCGACAATGTCGCCGTCGTCGAGGGGCCGCTTGCCGAAGGCCTCGCCTCGGAGGCGCCGTTCGACGTCATCGTCATCGAAGGCGCGGTGGACGATGTTCCGGCCTCGCTGGTCGACCAGTTGAGGGATGGCGGGCGCCTCGTCGCCGTCGTCGGCCAGGGCAATTCGGGCCGTGCGACGCTCTTTTTGAAGGAAAGCGGCAACGTCGCCAGCCGGCGCGCCTTCAACTGCGCGATCAAGCCGCTGGCCGAGTTCCAGAAGGTTCCGTCCTTCCAATTTTGATCGGACCCCTGTTACCAATCTGCAACCTCTCGGCAGGGTTTCTTCGCTATCTTCTAAAGTCTCTAGCTGGCATGCCTGGTCGAATCGGGTATCGCTGGGGCGGTTTTATGCGCGGCAGGCCATTTCCCACTGGCCTTCGCGCATGTTTAAGAGGGTGGTCATCCGTGTTCCCAATTCGCCGTTTCCTGTTTTCCGCTGCTCTTGCATCCTCCGCGCTGATCACAGTCGTTCCCGCGCATGCCGAGACGATCCTGGGCGCGCTGGCGAAGGCGTATGAAAACAATGCGAGCCTGAATTCGGCGCGCGCGGGCGTTCGCGTCACCGACGAGACGGTGCCGATCGCCAAGTCGGGCTGGCGCCCGACGGTCGGCGGCCAGGGTCAGCTCAACTACCAGACCCAGTCGGGCACCGACATCTTCACCGGCTCGTTCGGCGTCTCGATCCAGCAGTCGCTGTTCGACGGCTTCCAGACGACGAACAACGTGCGCTCGGCGGAAGCCAATGTGCGCGCTTCCCAGCAGTCGCTGCGCAACACCGAGCAGAACATCCTGTTCAACGCCGCCAGCGCCTATATGGACATCATCCGCGACCGGCAGATCGCGTCTTTGCAGGAACGCAACCTCGCCTTCCTCGGCGAGCAGGTTCGCGCGGCGAATTCGCGCTTCGAGGTCGGCGAAGGCACGCGCACGGACGTCGCGCAGGCCGATGCGAGCCGCGCCTCCGCCATCGCGCAGCTTGCCGCCGCACGGGCGCAGGTTCAGGCGAGCGGTGCGCTCTATCGCCAGATCGTCGGCGAGGACCCGTCGAACCTGAATGCCGCCGGGCCGCTCACCAATCTCCTGCCGCCGAGCCTCGATGCGGCCTATACGCTTGCCGCCACGCAACATCCGGCGATCATGGCGACCCAGCATCTCGTCGATGCCGCCGGCTTCTCGGTCAAGGCGGCCGAAGGTGCGCTTCTGCCGGCCGTCACCGCGTCGGCGGGCGTGTCCACGACCTATACCGACCGCCAGGTCTCGGGCCTTCCGGGCGTCGGCCTCTCCTCAGGTTCCGAGACGACCAACTCAGCCAATGTCGGCATCAACCTGACCATTCCGATCTACCAGGGCGGCCGGGCATCCGGTCTCGTTCGCCAGTCGAAGGAGCAGCTCGGCCAGGCGCGCATCGAGGTCGACGTGACGCGCGACCAGGTGCGCCAGGCGGTTACGGCCGCGTGGACGCAGTATATCGCCGCCCGCGAGGCGTCGTCCGCTAACCGCCAGCTCGTCTCGGCCGCAAATCTCGCGCTGAACGGCGTCAGCGAAGAGCGCAATGTCGGCCAGCGCACGACGCTCGACGTCCTCAACGCGCAGGCGGACGTGATCAACGCGCAGATCAATCTGGCCAGCTCCGAGCGCGATGTCGTCGTGGCGAGCTACGCGATCCTGTCGGCCGCCGGCCGCCTGACCGCCTCCAGCCTCGGCCTTGCCGTGACGCTCCACCAGCCGGAAGAGCACTACGACGCCGTCAAGGACAAGTGGTACGGCACGCGCACGCCGGACGGGCGCTAGGCTTCCTGTTTAGAATCAAAGCTGTGTAAAGCTTCGTGATCGAGCCCCGGGGGATTCTCTCTCCCGGGGCTTGCCGCTACTCTATCCGTGATTCGTCGCCGGAATGTTGGCGTGGGCGGCGGGAAAAGGCCGAAAGGCACGGGGCGAGAAATGGCACAGGCGTCTTCTGCACAGCGTGAACCCTCGATGGAGGAAATCCTCGCGTCGATCCGGCGGATCATCGAGGACAGCGACACGGTGAAGAAGCCGTCGGCCTTCGACCGTGCTGCGCCCGCTCAGCCCGTCGTCGACGATCTCGACGAACCCGTACTCGAACCCGCCAATTCGGACGTCGTCTCCTTCCTGCGTCCGGCGGATGTCGACCAGCCCGAACCGACGGAATCCGAAGAGCTTCCATCGGCATTCGTAGCGGACCCGATCGACGAGCAGGAAACCGCCGAAGCGCCTGCCGACCCGCTGTCGCGGGAATCGCCTTTCCAAGCCGAGGCGGATGCGTTCGACCTGCCCGACGATTTCGCGGCCGAGTTTGAGGAATTGCAGGCCGCGCTCGAACATGAAGCGCAGGCGATCGAAATGCCGTCCGCGCCCGCGCATGTGCCGGACCAGCCCAGCACCGCACGTTCGCCGCTCGTCTCGGAGAACACCGGCCGGCAGGTCGCGGCCTCCTTCGGCGAACTGACCAACGCGTTCGCCGCCAGCCGGCGCAAGAGCTTCGACGAGATGGCCGAGGACATGCTGCGCCCGATGCTGCAGGAATGGCTCGACGACAATCTGCCGACGCTGGTCGAGCGGCTCGTGCGCGAGGAGATCGAGCGCGTGGCGCGCGGCGGGTCCCGCTAAGGGGCTCTCCTCGCAGTTGACTTGGCTTTGGCCTTCCGGTTTACCGTCCGCACGAAACGCCTGAACGAGCGGACAATTTCCCATGCTTGAGAAGACCTACGACGCCAAAGCCGTCGAGCCGAAGATCGCCAGCCTGTGGGAGGAGGAAGACGCCTTCCGCGCCGGCGCCGGCTCCAAGCCGGGCGCTGAAGCCTTCACCATCGTCATTCCGCCGCCGAACGTGACCGGCTCGCTCCACATGGGGCACGCGCTCAACAACACGTTGCAGGACATCCTCGTCCGCTTCGAGCGGATGCGCGGCAAGAACGTCCTGTGGCAGCCGGGCATGGACCATGCCGGCATCGCGACGCAGATGGTCGTCGAGCGCCAGCTTGCCGCGAGCGGCCTGTCGCGCCGCGACATGGGCCGCGACGAGTTCGTTTCGCGCGTCTGGTCGTGGAAGGAACAGTCCGGCGGGTCGATCATCCACCAGTTGAAGCGCCTCGGCGCGTCGTGTGACTGGGCGCGCGAGCGGTTCACGATGGACGAGGGCCTGTCGAAGGCCGTCATCGAGGTCTTCGTCACGCTCTACAAGCAGGGGCTGATCTATCGCGGCAAGCGGCTGGTCAACTGGGACCCGAAATTCGAGACCGCGATCTCCGACCTCGAAGTCGAGAACCGCGATGTCGACGGCCATATGTGGCATTTCAAGTATCCGTTGGCCGGCGGCGAGACCTATGAATATGTCGAGAAGGACGCGGACGGGAACGTCGTCCTACGCGAGACGCGCGACTACATCTCGATCGCCACGACGCGGCCGGAGACGATGCTGGGCGACGGCGCGGTGGCGGTGCATCCGTCCGACGAGCGCTATGCGCCGATCGTCGGCAAATTGTGCGAGATTCCGGTCGGCCCGAAGGAACATCGCCGCCTGATCCCGATCATCACCGACGAATATCCGGACCCGGCATTCGGCTCCGGCGCGGTGAAGATCACCGGCGCGCACGACTTCAACGACTACCAGGTCGCCAAGCGCAACGACATTCCGCTCTACCGGCTGATGGACCTGACGGCGGCGATGCGCGCCGACGGCGAGGACTACGCGACCTGCGCCGCGCAGGCCGCCGAGATCGTGCGTTCCGGCCGCCTGCCGGACGAGGCGACGGTGGACGAGATCAACCTCGTCCCGGACGAATATCGCGGGCTCGACCGCTACGAGGCGCGCGAGCGGATCGTCGCGCAGATCAACGCCGAGGGTCTCGCCGTCATGACGACGGATGCCGAGGGCAATGCCGTTCCGCTGGTCGACAGCCGCAAGGTCACGCAGCCCTTCGGCGACCGTTCGGGGGTCGTCATCGAGCCGATGCTGACGGACCAGTGGTTCGCCGATGCCGCCACGCTCGCCAAGCCGGCGATCGAGGCGGTTCGCGACGGGCGGACCAATTTCGTGCCCAAAAACTGGGAAAAGACCTATTTCGACTGGATGGAGAACATCCAGCCCTGGTGCGTCTCGCGCCAGCTCTGGTGGGGTCACCAGATTCCCGCCTGGTATGGGCCGGACGGCACGGTCTTCGTCGAGAAGGACGAGGAATTGGCGCTGGAAGCGGCGATCCAGCACTACATCGCCCATGAAGGCCCGTGGAAGGCCTGGGTCGAGGACAAGCTGGAGAACTACCAGCCCGGCGACATCCTGACCCGCGACGAGGACGTGCTCGATACGTGGTTCTCCTCCGCGCTCTGGCCGTTCTCGACGCTCGGCTGGCCGGACAAGACGCCGGATCTCAAGACCTACTATCAGACCGACGTTCTGGTGACGGGCTTCGACATCATTTTCTTCTGGGTTGCCCGGATGATGATGATGGGTCTTCACTTCATGGATGAGGAACCGTTCCACACGGTCTACGTCCATGCGCTCGTTCGCGACAAGAACGGCGCCAAGATGTCGAAGTCGAAGGGCAACGTCATCGACCCGCTCGACCTGATCGAGGAATACGGCGCCGACGCGCTGCGCTTCACGCTCGCGATCATGGCGGCGCAGGGGCGCGACGTGCGGCTCGACCCGGCGCGCGTCGCCGGCTACCGCAATTTCGGCACCAAGCTTTGGAACGCCACGCGCTTTGCCGAGATGAACGGCGCTGCGCTCGATCCGGACTTCGCGCCGGAAGACGCCAAGCTCACGGTCAATCGCTGGATTCTGACCGAACTGTCCCGCGCGAGCGAGGCCGTCACCGACGGCATCACCTCCTACCGCTTCAACGAGGCGTCGGCGGCTGCCTACCGCTTCGTCTGGAACCAGGTCTGCGACTGGTACCTGGAACTTTTGAAGCCGGTGTTTATAGCAGATAGTTCGCTGCAGAAGGTTTATGATGCTGGACGTCGGCCGCCTCGGGACATGCGTTTCGAGAAGGATGATCTTGCGACAATGTTTCGTGAGAAGCCGGAAATTCTGCGCGACATGGAATTCCTGATCGGCAAAACTCCAGCCGAAATTGAATTGATGGCATCTGAAAGCCAGAAGGTTGCCGCTTACGTCCTGTCGCAAACTTACAAGCTCCTCCACCCCTTCATGCCCTACATGACGGAAGAGCTCTGGGCGCATACGGCGACGCGCGACACGCTGCTTTGCCATGCCGACTGGCCGCAGGCCGATTTCGAGGACGCGGACGCGGCGGCGGAGATCAACTGGCTGATCGACATCGTCTCGGGCATCCGCTCCGTCCGCTCGGAGATGAACGTGCCGCCGGCTGCGATCGCGCCGCTGGTGGTCGTCGGCGGAAATTCGCAGACGCGCGAGCGGCTCGGCCGGCACGATCCGGCGATCCGCCGCCTGGCACGCGTCGGCGATATCGGCTTTGCCGCCGAGGCGCCGAAGGGCGCGGCGCAGATCGTCGTCGGCGAGGCGACGGCATGTCTACCGCTCGGCGATCTGATCGACCTTCAGGCCGAAGCCGCCCGGCTTTCGAAGGAAATCGCCAAGCTGGACGGCGAGGCGCAGCGGATCGAGAAGAAGCTTTCCAACGAAAAGTTCGTCGCCAATGCGCCGGACGAGATCGTTGCGGCGGAGCGTGAAAAGCTCGCCGAATTCAAGGAATCCAAGGCGAAGTTGGAAACCGCCCTTGCGCGGGTTCGCGACGCTGCCTAGCTGACCGGCAAAGAAAATGCGCGCGGCATCTTGTATGTCGCGCGCACTAGGCGCATTTTCAGCCTCGTCACACGGGCCGGGCCCCTCTGGCAGGCGAGGCGTCGCCTGCGATGTCGGACCGATCGACGACGCGCCGACGCAGCGCTACCCGAAAACCCAAAATCATGTTTGACCACGAGTGGCTCTGGCCCGGATTCCTGGCGTTCGTCGCCTTGGTGCTTTTCTTCGATCTCTTCGTCCTTCATCGCAAGGATCGAGTAATCACGACCCGCGAAGCGTTTCTGACGGTCGCGGGCTATGTTTCGCTGGCGATGCTGTTTGCCGCGAGCATTTTCTATTTCGAGGGCCGGCAGCGCGGCTCCGAGTTCCTGACCGGCTATCTCGTCGAGCAGGCATTGTCGCTCGACAACATCTTCGTCATCGCGCTCATCTTCTCCTACTTCAAGGTCCCGGCCGAGGCGCAGTACCGCGTGCTCTTCTACGGTATCGTCGGCGCCATCGTGATGCGCTTGTCGCTCATCGTGCCGGGCGTCCATCTCGTTGATCAGTTCTGGTGGGTCGGTGCGTTGCTGGGCTTCGTCCTGCTCTATTCCGGCTACAAGATGATGATGCATGACGGCGACATGGCCGATCCCGGCAACAGCCGCGTCGTCAAGTGGTTGCGGTCCACAGGACGCGTGACCGAGGAATATGAGGGTTCCAAGTTCCTGACGCGCCGCAACGGCGTCCTGTTCATGACGCCGCTGTTCCTGGTGCTCGTGACGGTTGAGGTGACCGATCTCGTCTTCGCGATCGATTCCATCCCGGCCGTACTGGCGATCTCCAACGACCCGTTCATCGTCTTCTCGTCGAACGTGTTCGCCATCCTCGGCTTGCGTGCTCTGTTCTTCGTGCTTTCCGGCATGATGCGCGAGTTCCGCTTCCTGAAGCACGGTCTCTCGCTTGTGCTGATCTTCGTCGGTGCCAAGATGATCATCCAGCACTGGTACAAGCTGCCGTCGGAACTCTCGCTGAGCGTCGTTGCGGCCTTGATCCTGGGTTCAGTTCTGCTGTCCTGGCTGATCAAGGAAGGCGAGGGCGAAGAGACGCCGGAACATCTGGCCGCGGTCGACCGGGCCAAACACGGCGAATAGCGCCAAACGTCGCTAATGAATCGTTATTGAAGCAGATCGCGCCCTTCGTGGCGCGATTTGTGTTTTTGGTGCAACACTCTGGCAACCCGTTCCGGGCTATAGAGATGGCCGAGGAGGCTGCGCCCATTTCCCGCCATAAACCGGGCGCAGGCCAGATGCTGCATTTCCGAGGGCGCGTTCTCGCCCAACGGGAGGAAGCCGCCCGCCCGGGGCGGTCAGGAGCGAAATGGACGCCAAGGCAATCTCCAAGGCAAAGCTGCCCAGCCGACACGTGACCGTCGGTCCCGCACGCGCGCCGCACCGTTCGTTCCTCTATGCGATGGGCCTGTCGCCCGACGAAATCGCGCAGCCGCTGGTCGGCGTTGCCTCGTGCTGGAACGAGGCAGCGCCCTGCAACATCTCGCTGATGCGCCAGGCGCAGGTGGTCAAGAAGGGCGTCGCAGCCGCCAACGGCACGCCGCGCGAATTCTGTACCATCACCGTCACCGACGGCATCGCGATGGGCCATCAGGGCATGAAGGCATCGCTCGTCTCGCGCGACGTGATCGCCGACTCGGTCGAGCTGACGATGCGCGGTCATTCCTACGATGCGCTGGTCGGCCTTGCGGGATGCGACAAGTCGCTGCCGGGCATGATGATGGCCATGGTCCGCCTCAACGTGCCGTCGATATTCATCTATGGCGGCTCGATCCTGCCCGGCACCTGGCGCGGGCGGCAGATCACCATCCAGGACGTCTTCGAGGCTGTCGGCCAGCATTCGGTCGGCGCGATTTCCGACGAAGACCTTTTGGAAGTCGAGCAGGCGGCGTGTCCGTCCGCTGGCGCCTGCGGCGCTCAGTTTACCGCCAATACGATGGCGACAGTCGCCGAGGCGATCGGGCTGGCGCTGCCCTATTCGTGCGGCGCACCGGCGCCCTACGAGATGCGCGACCGGTTCAACTATGCGTCCGGCGAAAAGGTGATGGAACTGGTCGCCAAGAACATCCGGCCGCGCGACATCGTCACGCTGAAGGCGCTGGAGAATGCGGCGGCGGTCGTCTCGGCGACCGGCGGTTCAACAAACGCCGCGCTGCACCTACCGGCGATCGCGCATGAGGCGGGCATCGCGTTCGACCTCTTCGACGTCGCCCGCATCTTCGAGAAGACGCCCTACATCGCCGATTTGAAGCCTGGCGGCCGCTATGTGGCCAAGGACATGTTCGAGGCCGGTGGCATTCCGCTCCTGATGAAGACCATGCTGGAGCATGGCTACCTCCATGGCGACTGCCTTACGGTCACTGGCCGTACTGTTGCCGAAAACATGGAGCATGTTCGCTGGAACGACGCGCAGGACGTGGTGCGCCCGGCCAACAGGCCGATCACCGCGACCGGGGGCGTCGTCGGCCTGAAGGGCAATCTGGCTCCCGACGGCGCGATCGTGAAGGTGGCCGGCATGAGCAATCTCAAATTCACGGGTCCGGCGCGCTGCTTCGATTCGGAAGAGGAGTGCTTTGCGGCCGTCACCGACCGGACTTATCGCGAAGGCGAGGTTCTGGTCATCCGCTATGAAGGCCCCAAAGGCGGGCCGGGCATGCGCGAGATGCTGTCGACGACGGCCGCGCTCTACGGACAGGGGATGGGCGACAAGGTCGCTCTGATCACCGACGGCCGATTTTCGGGCGCGACGCGCGGCTTTTGCATCGGCCATGTCGGGCCCGAGGCTGCGACGGGCGGTGCGATCGGCCTTTTGCGCGACGGCGACATGATCACGATCGATGCCGAGATCGGCGAATTGTCGGTGGCGCTGAGCGACGCCGAGCTTGCCGAGCGCCGGGCGAAATGGACGCCGCGCCAGACCGGATACCAGTCCGGCGCGATCTGGAAATATGCGCAGACCGTGGGGTCTGCGCGCGAGGGAGCCGTCACCCATCCGGGCGGCGCCAGAGAAACGCATTGCTATGCTGATATCTGATCTCGTCAGGGCCGGGCTGGTTGCCGCATCGCTTGCCGGAAGCATCTTCGGCAGCGTGACGTCGGCGCTTGCGCTCGACGAGCAGGTCGTCGCCGAGCAGGGCGCCGGCGAAAAGCGCAGCCCCTGGGCCGTTTTCCGCTTCGGCTTTTCCGCCTACAAGAACGGCGACAAGGACGAGGCGGCCGAGGCCTATCGCTACGCGGCCGAGAACGGCCAGCTCGGCGCCCAGTGGAAGCTCGCGCGCATGTATGCGCAGGGCGACGGCGTCGCGCAGGACGACTACGAGGCGTTCCAGTTCTACCAGGAGATCGTCCAGCAGGAGGTCGAGCCCGGCAGCCCGGACGACTCCTACGTCGCCGATGCGCTCGTGGCGCTGGGCGGTTACCTCAAGAGCGGCATTCCCGGCTCGCCGGTCGCAGCCAATCCGGTCGCGGCGCAGGAATATTACATGCGCGCTGCGGCAAGCTACCGCCACCCCGACGCGCAATACGAGATCGGCCGCATGTTCCTCGGCGGGGAGGGGTTCAAGCCCAACGTCCAGCAGGCGGCGCGCTGGCTGCAGCTTGCCGCCGAAAAGGGCCATGCCGGCGCCGAGGCGACGCTCGGCAACCTTCTCTTCCAGAGCGGGCGCGTCGTGCGCGGCCTCGCCATGATGACGGCTGCGCTGCACCGCGCCTCGCCGTCCGACCAGATCTGGATCCGCAACATGCAGGAAGAGGCCTTCGCGCTCGCGCCGGAGGCCGACCGCCGCACCGCCATCGCCCTTGCCGAAGACATACTGGCGCAAGGCACGAACTGACCCTATCTGACGATCATCCGATTGGGGCGCCATGGCCTTTGCGGCCAGCGGCGGGACAACAAAGCACTTGTGTTTTCATCCCGCACTCGCTAATCGCCCCGCATCCTTTTAACCCAAACCGCACACATCGCGCCCAAGGGAAGACTGATTATGGCGAAAGGTAAATTCGAGCGTAACAAGCCGCATGTGAACATTGGCACGATCGGTCACGTCGACCACGGCAAGACGTCGCTGACGGCTGCGATCACCAAGTATTTCGGCGAGTTCAAGGCGTATGACCAGATCGACGCCGCTCCGGAAGAGAAGGCGCGCGGCATCACGATCTCGACGGCGCATGTCGAGTACGAGACGGAGAACCGTCACTACGCCCACGTCGACTGCCCCGGCCACGCCGACTATGTGAAGAACATGATCACCGGCGCCGCGCAGATGGACGGCGCGATCCTGGTGTGCTCGGCCGCCGACGGCCCGATGCCGCAGACCCGCGAGCACATCCTGCTCGCCCGCCAGGTCGGCGTGCCGGCCGTGGTGGTGTTCCTGAACAAGGTCGACCAGGTCGACGACGCCGAGCTGCTCGAACTGGTCGAGCTGGAAGTGCGCGAGCTGCTGTCGTCCTACGACTTCCCGGGCGACGACATTCCGATCGTCAAGGGCTCGGCGCTGGCCGCCCTCGAGGACTCCAACAAGGAGATCGGCGAGGACGCGATCCGCAAGCTGATGGCCGAAGTCGACGCCTACATCCCGACGCCGGAGCGTCCGATCGACCAGCCGTTCCTGATGCCGATCGAAGACGTGTTCTCGATCTCGGGCCGCGGCACGGTGGTGACCGGCCGCGTCGAGCGCGGCATCGTCAAGGTGGGCGAGGAAGTCGAGATCGTCGGCATCCGCGACACCAAGAAGACGACGGTGACGGGCGTCGAGATGTTCCGCAAGCTCTTGGACCAGGGCCAGGCGGGCGACAACATCGGCGCGCTGATCCGCGGCGTCGACCGTGAAGGCGTCGAGCGCGGCCAGGTGCTGTGCAAGCCCGGCTCGGTCAAGCCGCACAAGAAGTTCAAGGCCGAAGCCTACATCCTGACCAAGGAAGAGGGTGGCCGCCACACGCCGTTCTTCACCAACTACCGTCCGCAGTTCTACTTCCGCACGACGGACGTGACCGGCATCGTGACGCTGCCGGAAGGCACCGAGATGGTGATGCCGGGCGACAATGTGACGGTCGACGTCGAACTGATCGTGCCGATCGCGATGGAAGAGAAGCTGCGCTTCGCCATCCGCGAAGGCGGCCGCACCGTCGGCGCCGGCATCGTCGCTTCGATCACGGAATAACTGGAAAGCAGTCTGTCGCGGGCGCGGGGTCGCTCCCGCGCCGCGAATAGACTTGAAGGAAGAAACGCATGAACGGACAGAACATCCGCATTCGCCTCAAGGCGTTTGACCACCGCGTGCTGGATGCTTCGACGCGCGAGATCGTGTCGACCGCAAAACGCACCGGCGCCAACGTCCGTGGCCCGATTCCGCTGCCCACGCGCATCGAGAAGTTCACGGTCAACCGTTCGCCGCACATCGACAAGAAGAGCCGCGAACAGTTCGAGATGCGCACGCACAAGCGTCTTCTCGATATCGTTGATCCGACCCCGCAGACCGTCGACGCGCTGATGAAGCTCGATCTGGCCGCCGGCGTGGACGTCGAGATCAAGCTCTAACGAGCAAGACACGAACCGGCCGGGCGACGAGCCCCAGGGTTCCTCTGAAGAAAGAACGAGAAAATGCGTTCAGGTGTAATTGCACAGAAAGTCGGGATGACGCGCGTCTACAACGACGCAGGCGAGCATGTGCCGGTCACCGTTCTCCGCATGGAGAACTGCCAGGTCGTCGCTCAGCGCACCCATGAAAAGAATGGCTACACGGCCGTCCAGCTCGGCGTTGGCCTTGCCAAGGTCAAGAACACGTCGAAGGCCATGCGCGGCCACTTCGCCGCTGCAAGCGTCGAGCCGAAGTCGCAGCTCGCGGAATTCCGCGTGTCGGAAGACAACATGCTCGACATCGGCGCCGAGATCACCGCGGAGCACTTCGTCGCCGGCCAGAAGGTCGACGTGACGGGCACCTCGGTCGGCAAGGGCTTCCAGGGTGTCATGAAGCGCCACAATTTCGGTGGCGGCCGTGCGACCCATGGTAACTCGGTCTCGCACCGCTCGCACGGTTCGACCGGCCAGCGCCAGGACCCGGGCAAGGTGTTCAAGGGCAAGAAGATGGCCGGCCACATGGGCTCGACCCGCGTGACGACCCAGAACCTGGAAATCGTGTCGACCGACGTCGATCGCGGCCTGATCCTGATCCGCGGCGCCGTTCCGGGCTCCAAGGGCGCCTGGATCGTCGTTCGCGACGCTGTGAAGTCGGCCATGCCGGACAACGCGCCGAAGCCGGCCGCGATCCGCGCTGCAAACAAGAGCCAGGCTTCGCAAGCGCCGGCTGCTGAAGGAGCCGAATGATGGATCTCAAGGTCACCACGCTCTCCGGCGACGACGCCGGCAAGCTGAAGCTCTCGGAAGAGATCTTCGGCCTCGAGCCCCGCGAAGACATCCTGCAGCGCGTCGTGCGCTGGCAGCTTGCCAAGAAGCAGCAGGGCACGCACAAGGCGAAGGGCCGCGCGGAAATCTCGCGCACCGGCGCCAAGATGTACAAGCAGAAGGGTACGGGCCGCGCCCGTCACTCCTCGGCGCGCGCTCCGCAGTTCCGCGGCGGCGGCAAGGCCCACGGCCCGGTCGTTCGCAGCCACGAGCACGACCTTCCCAAGAAGGTTCGCGCGCTCGGCCTGCGTCACGCGCTCTCGGCCAAGGCCAAGTCGTCCGACCTGATCATCATCGATGATCTGGCGGTGAACGAGGCCAAGACCAAGCTGCTCGTCACCAGCTTCGCCAAGCTCGGCTTGACGAACGCGCTGATGATCGGCGGCGCCGAGATCGACCAGAACTTCAAGCGTGCTGCGTCGAACATCGCCAACATCGACGTGCTGCCGGTTCAGGGCATCAACGTTTACGACATCCTGCGCCGTGGAAAGCTCGTGCTCTCCAAGGCGGCGATCGAAGCTCTCGAGGAGCGGTTCAAATGACGGATCTTCGCCACTACGACGTGATCGTCTCGCCGTCGATCACCGAGAAGTCGACCATGGCTTCGGAGAACAACCAGGTGGTTTTCAACGTCGCCCGCAAGGCGACGAAGACCGAGATCAAGGCCGCAATCGAGGCTCTGTTCGGCGTGAAGGTCACCGGTGTCAACACGCTCGTCCGCAAGGGCAAGGTGAAGCGGTTCCGCGGCACCATCGGGCGCACGAGTGACGTGAAGAAGGCGATCGTGACGCTGGCCGACGGACAGTCGATCGACGTCTCGACGGGCCTCTGAGCGACCGGAAGGACAGGAAAATGGCACTCAAGAAATTCAATCCGGTTACGCCAGGCACCCGCCAGTTGGTCATCGTCGACCGCTCGGGCCTCTACAAGGGCAAGCCCGTCAAGGGCCTGACCGAAGGCCTGAAGTCGGCCGGCGGCCGCAACAATGCCGGCCGCGTCACCGCCCGCTACCAGGGCGGCGGTCACAAGCGCACCTACCGCATCATCGACTTCAAGCGTCGCAAGCACGACGTGTCGGCGACGGTCGAGCGGATCGAGTACGATCCGAACCGCACCGCCTTCATCGCGCTCCTGAAGTATGAGGACGGCGAGCTGGCCTACATCCTGGCGCCGCAGCGCCTGGCCGTCGGCGACAAGGTCGTCGCAGGCGCCAAGGCCCTCGACGTCAAGCCGGGCAACGCAATGCCGCTCGGCGCAATGCCGGTCGGCACGATCGTCCACAATGTCGAGCTGAAGCCGGGCAAGGGCGGCCAGGTCGCCCGTTCGGCCGGGTCCTACGCCCAGCTCGTCGGCCGCGATCAGGGCATGGCGATCCTTCGCCTGAACTCGGGCGAGCAGCGTCTCGTCCACGGCTCGTGCATGGCGACCGTCGGTGCGGTTTCGAACCCGGACCACGGCAACATCAATCTCGGCAAGGCCGGCCGCTCGCGCTGGCTGGGCAAGCGTCCGCATGTCCGCGGCGTCGCGATGAACCCGGTCGACCATCCGCATGGCGGTGGTGAAGGCCGCACCTCGGGCGGCCGTCATCCGGTCACCCCGTGGGGCAAGCCGACCAAGGGCAAGAAGACGCGGTCCAACAAGGCGACCGACAAGTTCATCATGCGCTCGCGCCACGCGCGCAAGAGCTAAGGAAAGGGTGTCAACGTGACCCGTTCAGTTTGGAAAGGCCCGTTCGTCGACGGCTATCTGCTCAAGAAGGCGGATAAGGTTCGCGACGGGGGCCGCAACGAGGTGATCAAGATGTGGAGCCGTCGCTCCACCATCCTGCCGCAGTTCGTCGGCCTCACCTTTGGTGTCTATAACGGCCAGAAGCATATCCCCGTCTCCGTGAACGAGGAAATGGTCGGCCACAAGTTCGGTGAGTTCGCCCCGACCCGTACCTATTACGGCCATGGCGCGGACAAGAAGGCAAAGAGGAAGTAACGATGGGCAAGGCCAAGGCTCCGCGCAGGCTTGCTGACAACGAGGCACGCGCCGTATTGCGTACCATTCGTGTCAGCCCGCAGAAGCTCAATCTCGTTGCTGCCATGATCCGCGGCAAGAAGGTGGGCACTGCGCTGAACGAACTCGAATTCTCGCGCAAGCGCATCGCCGAGACCGTCAGGAAGACGCTCGAATCCGCGATCGCGAACGCCGAGAACAATCACGACCTCGACGTCGATGCGCTGGTGGTTGCCGAGGCCTATGTCGGCAAGTCCATCGTCATGAAGCGCTTCCACGCTCGTGGCCGCGGCCGTGCATCGCGCATCGAGAAGCCGTTCTCGCATCTGACGATCGTCGTTCGCGAAGTTGAAGAGAAAGTGGAGGCCGCCTGATGGGCCAGAAAATCAATCCGATCGGTCTGCGCCTCGGCATCAACCGCACCTGGGATTCGCGCTGGTACGCGAACACCGGCGAGTACGGCAAGCTTCTCCACGAAGACCTGAAGATCCGCTCCTACCTCGAGAAGGAGCTGAAGCAGGCTGCCGTCTCGAAGATCGTTATCGAGCGTCCGCACAAGAAGTGCCGCGTGACGATCCATGCGGCCCGTCCGGGCCTCATCATCGGCAAGAAGGGCGCGGACATCGAGAAGCTTCGCAAGAAGCTGACCGAGATGACCAAGTCCGAGACGCACCTCAACATCGTCGAGGTTCGCAAGCCGGAAGTCGACGCCACGCTGATCGCCCAGTCGATCGCGCAGCAGCTCGAGCGCCGCGTCGCGTTCCGCCGCGCCATGAAGCGTGCGGTCCAGTCGGCGATGCGCCTCGGTGCCGAAGGCATCCGCATCAACTGCGCGGGCCGTCTCGGCGGCGCGGAGATCGCGCGCATGGAGTGGTATCGCGAAGGTCGCGTTCCGCTGCACACGCTGCGCGCCGATGTCGATTACGGCACGGCCGAGGCACAGACTGCATACGGCATCTGCGGCGTGAAGGTCTGGGTGTTCAAGGGCGAGATCCTCGAGCACGACCCGATGGCTTCGGAACGTCGCGCCATTGAAGGCGATGCGCAGGGCGGCTCGGGCCGTCGTCGCGAAAACGCCTGAATGGCATAGCTATTTTGGAGAATTAGAATGCTGCAGCCAAAGCGCACGAAGTTCCGCAAGCAGTTCAAGGGCCGCATCCACGGCACCGCGAAGGGCGGAACGGACCTCAATTTCGGCGGGTTCGGTCTGAAGGCGCTTGAGCCGAACCGGGTCACCGCCCGTGAGATCGAAGCCGCCCGCCGTGCCATCACGCGTCAGATGAAGCGTCAGGGCCGTGTCTGGATCCGTGTGTTCCCGGACGTTCCGGTGACCTCGAAGCCGACCGAAGTCCGCATGGGCAAGGGCAAGGGTTCGGTCGATTACTGGGCGGCCCGCGTCAAGCCGGGTCGCGTCATGTTCGAGATCGACGGCGTGTCCGAGGAGATCGCCCGCGAGGCGCTTCGTCTCGGCGCTGCCAAGCTTTCGGTTCGCACGCGCTTCGTACAGCGCATCGCAGAGTAGGAAAGGGCTGATCATGAAGGCCGCTGACGTTCGGGCGAAGACGCTCGATGAGCTGAATGACGACCTGGCTGCGCTCAAGAAGGAGCAGTTCAACCTGCGCTTCCAGAAGGCGACCGGCCAGATCGAGAAAACCGCGCGCGTGAAGGAAGTCCGTCGGGACATCGCGCGCATCAAGACGATCGCTGCCGAGAAGTCGGCCGGCAAGAAGGCTTAAGGACGAAGAACATGCCAAAGCGCATCATGCAGGGCACGGTCGTCTCGGACAAGAACGACAAGACGGTCGTGGTCAAGATCGAGCGTCGCTTCACCCATCCGGTGATGAAGAAGACCGTTCGCCAGACCAAGAAGTACAAGGCGCACGACGAGAACAACGCCTGCAAGGTGGGCGATTTCGTCTTCATCCAGGAGTCGGCGCCGATCTCCAAGGACAAGAAGTGGGTCGTGATCGAAAATCCGTCCCAGGCGGCCTCGGCCGAGTAAGAACGAAACTTGATAAAGCCGGAGAGGGCGTATATGAGCCGCTCTCCAACGAATAAGAAGGCGGCCAGTCATGATTCAGATGCAAACAAACCTCGACGTGGCGGATAATTCCGGCGCACGTCGTGTCATGTGCATCAAGGTGCTGGGCGGCTCGAAGCGGAAGTATGCCTCCGTTGGCGACATCATCGTCGTCTCCGTGAAGGAAGCCATTCCGCGCGGCCGCGTTAAGAAGGGTGACGTGATGAAGGCGGTCGTGGTTCGCACGGCCAAGGACATCCGTCGTCCGGACGGCAGCGTGATCCGTTTCGACAAGAACGCAGCCGTTCTCGTCGACAACAAGAAAGAGCCGGTGGGCACGCGTATCTTCGGTCCCGTTCCGCGCGAGCTTCGCGCGAAGAACCACATGAAGATCATCTCGCTTGCACCGGAAGTGCTTTAAGGGGCCGGAAAGATGCAAAAGATTCGTAAGGGCGACAAGGTCGTCGTTCTGGCCGGCAAGGACAAGGGCCGGACTGGTGAAGTCGTGCAGGTGATGCCGAAGGAAGACAAGGCTGTCGTCCGTGGCGTCAACATGATCGCGCGCCACCAGAAGCAGTCCGCGTCGCAGGAAGGCGGTATCATCCGCAAGGAAGCGCCGCTCCATCTGTCCAACATCGCGATCGCTGACCCCAAGGACAACAAGCCGACCCGCGTCGGCTTCGATTTCCGCGACGGCAAGAAGGTCCGTATCGCCAAGCGTTCCGGAGAAGTGATCAATGGCTGAGTCCAAGTATGAGCCCCGGCTCAAGAAGCTCTACGGCGAGACGATCCGCAAGGCGCTCCAGGAAGAGTTCAACTACGCCAACGAGATGATGATCCCGCGTCTCGACAAGGTGGTCATCAACATGGGCGTCGGCGAAGCGACCGGCGATTCCAAGAAGCCTTCGGTCGCCGCGGAAGATCTCGCGATGATCGCCGGCCAGAAGCCCGTTGTGACGCGTGCCCGCACGTCGATCGCCGGCTTCAAGGTGCGCGAAGGCATGCCGATCGGCGCGAAGGTCACCCTTCGCCAGGACCGCATGTACGACTTCATCGATCGTCTGGTGACGATCGCGCTTCCGCGCGTTCGCGACTTCCGGGGTTTGAACCCCAAGAGCTTCGACGGCCGTGGCAACTTCGCCATGGGCGTGAAGGAGCACATCGTGTTCCCCGAGATCAATTACGACAAGGTCGACCAGATCTGGGGAATGGACATCATCGTTTGTACGACTGCCCGGTCGGATGACGAGGCACGAGCCCTGCTCAAGGCCTTGAACTTCCCGTTCCGCCAGTAACGGCAGCGAATAAAGGACAAATCTGAAATGGCAAAGACCAGCTCAGTCGAGAAGAACCAGAAGCGCGCGAAGCTTGTGAAGCGTTACGCCAACAAGCGCTCCGAGCTGAAGGCGATCATCATGGACCAGGACCGTCCGATGGATGAGCGCTTCCGTGCGCAGCTCGAACTCGCGGCGCTGCCGCGCAATTCGTCGAAGACCCGCGTGCGTAACCGCTGCGAAGTCACCGGCCGTCCGCGCGCCTATTATCGTAAGCTCAAGATGAGCCGTGTGGCGCTGCGCGAGCTCGGCAACAACGGCCTCATCCCCGGCCTCGTCAAGTCAAGCTGGTAAGGAGGATATTCCATGTCCATGAGTGATCCTCTCGGCGATATGCTGACCCGCATCCGCAATGCGTATGGCCGCAAGAAGACCAAGGTCTCGACGCCCGCCTCGCGCCTGCGCGCCCGCGTTCTCGAAGTCCTGAAGTCCGAAGGCTACATTCGCGACTACGCCCAGGTCGACTACGACAACGGCAAGTCGGAAATCGAGATCGAGCTGAAGTACTACGAAGGCCAGCCGGTGATCCGCGAGATCGCCCGCGTGTCGAAGCCGGGCCGCCGCGTCTACGTGTCGGTCAAGTCGATCCCGCAGGTCGCCAACGGTCTCGGCATTGCCATTCTCTCCACGCCGAAGGGCGTCATGGCGGACCACCAGGCCCGCGAAGAGAATGTCGGCGGTGAGATTCTCTGCCAGATCTTCTGATCGGCCTCTCGAAACATAAGAAGAAGACGAGGACAACGACATGTCTCGTATCGGCAAGAAGCCTCTCTCCGTCCCGCAGGGCGTGACCGCGACCGTCGATGGCCGCACGGTCAGCGCCAAGGGCCCGAAGGGCGAACTGAAATACGTCGTCAACGACGAAGTCCTGGTCAAGCTGGAAGACGGCGCGATCCAGGTTTCGCCGCGCGACGAGAGCAAGGATGCTCGCTCGAAGTGGGGCATGTCCCGCACGCAGATCGAGAACATCTTGAACGGCGTCAAGAACGGTTTCGAGCGCAAGCTCGAGATCACCGGCGTCGGTTACCGCGCCGCCATGCAGGGAAAGAACCTGCAGCTCGCCCTCGGCTTCAGCCATGACGTCGTCTACCAGACGCCGGAAGGCATCACGATCCAGGTCACCAAGCCGACCGAGATCGTGGTCAGCGGCATTGACAAGCAGCAGGTCGGTCAGGTAGCAGCCGAGATCCGTGAATACCGTCCGCCGGAGCCCTACAAGGGCAAGGGCGTGCGCTATGCCGGCGAACGCATCGTTCGCAAGGAAGGCAAGAAGAAGTAAGATCGAAACGCCACGGGGTGCGGCCGCGGGAAGCTTTGGCTTACCGCACAGGGCCGGCCCCGTTTTTCAAGGCAGGGAATTGAATTATGGCTTCCAAGGAATCCACGCTTAAGCGCGCTTCGCGCGTCCGTCGCCAGATCAAGAAGGTTGCGGGCGAGCGTCCGCGCCTTTCGGTCCACCGCTCGTCGAAGCACATCTACGTGCAGCTCATCGACGACGCGAACGGCCACACGATCGCCTCGGCCTCGACGCTCGAGAAGGACCTCAAGGGTTCGCTCAAGACCGGCGCCGACTCGGCTGCCGCAGCCGCCGTCGGCAAGCTCGTCGCCGAGCGCGCCGTCAAGGCCGGCGTTTCGGAAGTCGTCTTCGATCGTGGCCCGTACATCTATCACGGCCGCGTCAAGGCGCTGGCCGATGCCGCCCGCGAAGGTGGCCTGAAATTTTAACCGGGGCAGGGGCGGTTTTCCGCCCCGGTCCTTTTTTCCAACCCGTGCTTCCGGAAAAGAATAAGGACAGGATATGGCACAGGATCGTAGGGAAGGTGGTCGCGGACGCGACCGCGAAGAGCGCGACGACGGCTTCGTCGACAAGCTCGTACACATCAACCGCGTCGCCAAGGTCGTCAAGGGTGGCCGTCGCTTCGGCTTCGCCGCTCTCGTCGTCGTCGGCGACCAGAAGGGCCGCGTCGGCTTCGGCCACGGCAAGGCACGCGAAGTGCCGGAGGCCATCCGCAAGGCCACCGAGAGCGCCAAGCGCGACATGATCTTCGTGCCGCTGCGCGATGGCCGCACGCTGCACCATGACGTCCATGGCCGCCACGGCGCCGGCAAGGTTCTGCTGCGCACCGCCAAGGCCGGTACGGGCATCATCGCGGGCGGCCCGATGCGCGCCGTCTTCGAGACGCTCGGCATGCACGACGTCGTCGCCAAGTCGATGGGTTCCTCGAACCCCTACAACATGGTTCGCGCCACGTTCGACGCGCTGAAGCACCAGCTTCACCCGAAGGATGTCGCAGCCCAGCGCGGCATCAAGTATTCGACGCTTCAGGCGCGCCGCGGCTCTGCCGTGTCGTCCGAAGAGTAGTCGGGCTCAGGGAAGGATTGGTTAGATGGCCAAGAAGGCAAAGACGCTGACGGTCGAACAGATCGGTAGCCCCATTCGCCGTCCGGACGTGCAGCGCGCAACGCTCATCGGTCTCGGACTGAACAAGATGCATCGTCGCCGCACCCTGGAGGACACTCCTTCGGTTCGCGGCATGATCGCCAAGGTGCAGCACCTCGTCCGCGTCGTGGACGAGGCGTAAGCAGGAGCGACAGACATGAAACTCAACGAACTTCGTGACGTCGACGGCGCAACGCACTCGCGCAAGCGCGTGGGTCGCGGCATCGGCTCCGGCAAGGGCAAGACCTCCGGCCGCGGCGTGAAGGGCCAGAGCTCGCGCTCGGGCGTCGCCATCAACGGCTTCGAGGGCGGCCAGATGCCGATCTATCGTCGCCTGCCGAAGCGCGGCTTCAAGAACCCGTTCACCAAGAGCTTCAACGAGATCTCGGTCGGCAAGGTTCAGGAAGCGATCGATTCGGGCCGTCTCGACGGCAAGAAGGCCGTGACGATCGAGGCGCTGGTCGAGGCCGGCCTCATCCGCCGCGCCAAGGACGGCGTTCGCCTCCTCGGCACGGGCGAGATCAAGTCGAAGGTTTCCTTCGACATCGCCGGCGCTTCCAAGTCGGCGATCGAGAAGGTCGAGAAGGCCGGCGGCTCCGTCAAGGTGCCGGAAAAGGCCGCCGCCGAGTGATCCCGGCGCTCAACTGAAATACCCTAGCGGCGGCCTTCGAGCCGCCGCTTGCATATTGTCGGGCGTGGCCTTATGTCGTGCCTTCCACGGCTTGAACCGACGGACTGTGCGTGACAGGTTTTCCGCGCGCCGGCTTTTCCTCGGCTGATCCGCCTGCGTTCGGAGAGACTAATGGCATCTGCAGCAGAACAACTTGCCGCAAATCTGAATTTCGCGGCCTTCTCGAAGGCCGAAGACCTCAAGAAGCGTATCTGGTTCACGCTCGGCGCTCTCCTGGTCTACCGGCTCGGCACCTACATTCCGATGCCGGGCATCAATCCGGATGCATTCGCGCAGGCATTCCAGCAGCAGTCGGGCGGCGTGCTCGGCATGTTCAACATGTTCGCCGGCGGCGCCGTCGAGCGCATGGCGATCTTCGCGCTGGGCATCATGCCCTACATCTCCGCCTCCATCATCATGCAGCTCATGACGGCCGTCGTGCCGACGCTCGAGCAGTTGAAGAAGGAAGGCGAGCAGGGCCGCAAGGTCATCAACCAGTACACGCGCTACGGCACGGTGCTGCTGGCCACCGTCCAGGCCTACGGCATCGCCGTCGGCCTCGAGGGCGGCGCCAACATCGTCACCGATCCGGGCTGGTTCTTCCGCGTTTCGGCCGTCATCACGCTCGTCGGCGGCACCATGTTCCTGATGTGGCTCGGCGAGCAGATCACCGCGCGGGGTCTCGGCAACGGCATTTCGCTGATCATCTTCGCCGGCATCGTCGCGGGCCTTCCCTCGGCGATCTCCGGAACGCTCGAACTCGGCCGCACCGGCGCCCTGTCGACCGGCCTGATTCTCGCCATTCTGACGCTGGCTGTGGTCCTCATCGCGGTTATCGTCTTCTTCGAACGCGCGCAGCGACGGCTTCTGATCCAGTATCCGAAGCGCCAGGTCGGCAACCGCATGTTCCAGGGCGATACGTCGCACCTGCCGCTGAAGCTCAACACGGCCGGCGTCATTCCCGCGATCTTCGCGTCCTCGCTCCTGCTTCTGCCGGCGACGGCGGCGGGCTTCTCGGACACGACGAACCTGCCGGCCTGGGCGAACTCGATCCTCGCCGCGCTCGGCCACGGCCAGCCGCTCTATATGCTGCTCTATGCGGGCCTGATCGGCTTCTTCGCCTTCTTCTACACGGCCATCGTCTTCAACCCGAAGGACACGGCCGATCAGCTCAAGAAGCATTCCGGCTTCATTCCCGGCTATCGTCCCGGCGAGCGCACGGCCGAATATATCGACTATGTGCTGACTCGCATTACGCTCATCGGCGCGATCTACCTGATCGTGGTCTGCCTGGTTCCGGAATTCCTGATCTCGGCGACGGGCGTCCCGTTCTATCTCGGCGGAACGTCGCTGCTGATCGTCGTCAGCGTCACGCTCGACACGGTCGCGCAGATGCAGGGCCACCTCATTGCCCATCAGTATGAAGGGCTGATCAAGAAGTCGAAGCTCCGGGGGGGCAAGAGGGGACGATGAGACTGATACTGCTTGGACCGCCCGGGGCGGGCAAGGGAACGCAGGCGCAGCGACTGGTCGAGCGTCACGGCATACCGCAGCTTTCCACGGGGGACATGCTGCGTGCCGCCGTCGCCAACGGCACCGAGATCGGCAAGCGGGCGAAGGCTATCATGGATTCGGGCGGGCTCGTCTCCGACGCCGTCGTCAACCAGATCGTCTCCGACCGGATCGACGAGCCGGATTGCCGCAAGGGCTTCATCCTCGACGGCTTCCCGCGCACTGTCGCGCAGGCCGAGGCGCTGACCGAGATGCTGGCGCAGAAGGGCCAGAAGCTCGATGCGGTCATCGAGCTCAAGGTCGACGAGGCCGCGCTCGTCGAGCGCATGAAGAAGCGCGTCGCCGACACGATCGCTGCCGGCGGCACGGTTCGCGCCGACGACAATCCCGAATCCTTCGCCAAGCGTCTCGACGAGTACCGCCAGAAGACGGCGCCGCTGTCGGCGCATTACAGCCGGACGGGCGAACTGGTCACCGTCGACGGCATGCAGAACATGGATACCGTCACCGGCCAGATCGAGGACATTCTCGCCAAGGCGAGCTGAGTTCGGGCGGGGTTGACCCGCCGGCCGAGTTGCACTATAGCGGCGCGTCTCCCAATTCGTGAACGGGGCGCGCTGCTTTCGTGCTGGCGCCCCTCATGGCGCAGGAAAACACCCGCATGGGCCGGCCTCCACCGGACGCGGGCATAACCAGAAACGTCGGCCAAGCCGACACCAGATGGAGAAGAAGATGGCCCGTATAGCTGGCGTCAACATTCCGACCAACAAGCGCGTCGTCATTGCGCTGCAGTACATCCACGGCATCGGCGCGAAGTTCGCGTCCGAGATCGTCGAGAAGGTCGGCATCCCGACCGACCGCCGCGTCAACCAGTTGACCGACGCCGAAGTGCTGCAGATCCGCGAGACGATCGACCGAGACTACAAGGTCGAAGGCGACCTGCGCCGCGAAGTCTCGATGAACATCAAGCGTCTGATGGACCTCGGCTGCTACCGCGGCCTGCGTCACCGTCGCTCGCTGCCGGTTCGCGGCCAGCGCACGCACACCAACGCCCGCACCCGCAAGGGCCCGGCGAAGGCGATCGCTGGTAAGAAGAAGTAATTTAGGGGAGTAGGGCAGTAGGGGAGTAGGGGAGTAGGTAGCAGCACAGCGGGATTTTTCCCCTACTGCCCTACTCCCTTATTCCCTTACTCCCCTCTCTTCCAAGGTGGAGCCGCTGGCATTACGGCGGCGAAGAGATCATTGAAAGGAAGACCATGGCCAAGGAAGCCGCACGCGTCCGCCGTCGCGAACGCAAGAACATCTCGACGGGCATTGCGCACGTCAACTCGACCTTCAACAACACCATGATCACCATCACCGACGCGCAGGGCAATGCGATTGCCTGGTCGTCGGCAGGTGCCCAGGGCTTCAAGGGCTCGCGGAAGTCGACCCCGTTCGCCGCGCAGGTCGCCGCCGAAGATTGCGCCAAGAAGGCGCAGGAACACGGCATGCGCACGCTCGAGGTCGAGGTCTGCGGACCCGGTTCGGGTCGTGAATCGGCCCTTCGCGCGCTGCAGGCCGCGGGCTTCATGATCACGTCGATCCGCGACGTGACGCCGATCCCGCACAATGGCTGCCGCCCGCGCAAGAAGCGCCGCGTCTAGTTCGTCATCATCGCATGAGCGCCGTTCGCGGCGCTCCTCTGCGTTTTCCAGATTGCCCGTCACGATTGGATGGTGGCGGGGAAACGGAAGGAAACCGGAATGATCCAGAAAAACTGGCAGGAACTCATCAAGCCGAACAAGGTCGAGTTCAAGTCCAAGGGCCGCACCATGACCACGCTCGTCGCCGAGCCGTTGGAGCGTGGTTTCGGCCTGACGCTCGGCAACGCGCTTCGCCGCGTGCTTCTGTCGTCGCTGCGCGGTGCGGCCGTCACGGCCGTCCAGATCGACGGCGTGCTGCATGAATTCTCGTCGATCGCGGGCGTTCGCGAGGACGTGACCGATATCGTTCTCAACATCAAGGAAATCGCCATCCGCATGGAAGGCGAGGGCCCCAAGCGCATGGTCGTGCGCAAGCAGGGTCCGGGCGTCGTCGTTGCCGGCGACATCCAGACCGTGGGCGATGTCGAGATCCTGAACCCCGACCACGTGATCTGCACGCTCGACGAGGGCGCGGAGATCCGCATGGAGTTCACGGTCGACGCGGGCAAGGGCTACGTGCCTGCCGAGCGCAACCGCGCCGAAGACGCGCCGATCGGGCTCATCCCGGTCGACAGCCTCTACTCGCCGGTCCGCAAGGTGTCGTACAAGGTCGAGAACACCCGCGAGGGCCAGGTTCTCGATTATGACAAGCTCACCATGCAGCTCGAGACGGACGGTTCGATCTCCGGCGAGGACGCGGTGGCTTTCGCTGCGCGCATCCTGCAGGACCAGCTCGGCCTCTTCGTCAATTTCGAGGAGCCGCAGAAGGAAGTCGCTTCGGAGCAGGTCACCGAGCTCGCCTTCAACCCGGCGCTCCTGAAGAAGGTCGACGAGTTGGAGCTTTCGGTCCGCTCGGCCAACTGCCTGAAGAACGACAACATCGTCTATATCGGCGACCTGATCCAGAAGACGGAGGCGGAAATGCTCCGCACGCCGAATTTCGGACGCAAGTCGTTGAACGAGATCAAGGAAGTTCTCGCCTCGATGGGTCTCCATCTGGGCATGGAAGTGGCCGACTGGCCGCCGGAGAACATCGACGATCTCGCCAAGCGCTACGAAGATCAGTATTGAGGCTTTGTGCCTCGCATCAAATGTGAAGGAGCAAGCTCATGCGCCACGGAAATTCCGGCCGTAAGCTGAACCGTACCGCCAGCCACCGCAAGGCCATGTTCGCCAACATGGCTGCGTCCCTCATCGAGCACGAGCAGATCGTGACGACCCTGCCGAAGGCGAAGGAACTTCGCCCGATCGTGGAAAAGCTCGTCACGCTCGGCAAGCGTGGGGACCTGCACGCCCGTCGTCAGGTCATCTCGTCGACCCGTTCGGAAGCTGCGGCCAAGCGTCTCTTCGACGACATCGCGCCGCGCTATGCCGACCGTCACGGCGGCTACCTGCGCATCATGAAGGCCGGCTTCCGCCACGGCGACAACGCCGCCATGGCCGTCATCGAGTTCGTCGACCGCGACGTCGACGCCAAGGGCGCCGCCGACCGCGCCCGCGTCGAGGCCGAAGAGGCCAACCGCGAGAGCGAAGCCGCATAAGACACGACCCTCGGGTCGAACGCATGCGAAAAACCCCGCCGAGCGATCGGCGGGGTTTTTGCGTTCCGGTCATCGTCGCCTATGCGGTCGCGGCGTAGGCGCGGCCTTCCATGCGCGAGCCGAGCGCCCAGAAGATCAGCGCCACCGTCGCCACCGCCGCGAGCACCAGGAATGCGTTCGCATAGCCGTAATGCGCGGCGACGTAGCCTCCCAGCGCGGGGCTCAAGGCCGAGCCGACATTGTGCATGGTCATAACGCCGCCGATGCCGAGATTGACGTGGCCAGTGCCGCGCAGGATGCGCGCGACCATGCCGGGCGTCGCGACGCCGAGGAGGCCGGCGCCGACGCCGTCCAGCATCTGGACGGGAACCAGCGCCCACGGATTGTCCCAGTATCCGGCGATGAGGCCGCGAATGGGCAGCGCGATCAGCGCCACCATGACGACGATGCCGAAGCCGCGCCTCTGCGCGACCCACGCGGCGAGGAGCGCCATCGGGATCATCGTTCCCTGCGCGATGATGATGGTCGCCGACGTGTAGGCGCTGGGGTCTGCAAGCCCGCGCGAGACGACGGATTGCGACAGGAGCGGCAGCATCGCCGCATTGCCGAAGTGGAAGAGGAAGATCGTGACGCCGAACACCACCAGCGCGCGGGACTTGAGCAGCAGCCTGATGCTCGATGGTTCGCGGCTGTGGTGCTGCGCGGATGGCTCCAGCCCGCGCGCGACGTCGTGATCGATCTCGGACGGGCGGATCATGTAGACGCTGACGATCGAGCCGATCGCCAGGATGATCATCAGGACGAACACCGCGATCAGGCCGAACACATAACCGAACGCGCCGGCGAGGATCGCCGCGCAGACGTTCCCGCCATGGTTCCAGGCCTGGTTGCGGCCGAGCTGGCGGGCAAGGCCCGTCTGGCCGACCAGGCCCAGCGTCAGGCCGGCGATGGCCGGCGCGATGATCGCCGCGAACACGCTGGTGCCGATCTGCGAGCCGGCGACGACCCAAAAATCGGTACTGATGAGCAGGGCCAGCGTTCCCACGATGATCAGGCCGGCGGCGGCTGCGATGATGGTGCGCTTGAAGCGCGTCGCGTCGACGAGTGCGCCGAGCGGCGTCGTCGCCAGCATGCCAGCGAGGCCGCCGAGCGTCATGACATAGCCGATCTCGTCGGCCGCCCAGCCATGGCCGATGAGGAACACGCCGAGAAACGGCCCGAGCCCGTCGCGGACGTCGGCGAGCGAAAAGTTCATGGCGCTGAGCGCCCGGATCGAGCGTTGCGAGGGGTTTTGCATGGATATGTCCCTTCGACCGCGCGGCGTCCTAGCCGATCGGTCCCTTGAAGATGAAGAAGGCGCCGGCACAGATGAGCGCGAAGCCGACGACGTGATTGAGGGTGAGCTGTTCGCCGAGATAGAAGACGGAGAAGACCGCGAAGACGGTCAGCGTCAGCACTTCCTGGATGGTCTTCAGTTCGGCGGCCGAATAGACCGCATGCCCGTAGCGGTTGGCCGGCACGGCGAAGCAATATTCGGCGAGCGCGATCAGCCAGCTCACGCCGATGACGATGAGCAGGGGCTTTCCGGGATATTTCAGGTGGCCGTACCAGGCGAACGTCATGAAGACGTTGGAGATGGCGAGGAGGCCGATGGGCATCAGATATGCGAAGGTCATGGCTTGCACGTTCCGGTTCGGAAAGCCAAGCCATTAGCGCGCGGCGGTTGAACCCGCTTTGAACCCGCGCTGAACCGAAACCAAACGGGCTGCTAGAAAAGCCTGAGGCTCTTCATGCTCGTGTGCCCGTTGCGGCCGATGATGATGTGATCATGCACGGTGACGCCGAGGGGCTTCGCCGCATCGGCGATGGTCTTCGTCATCTCGATATCCGCGCGGGACGGCGTCGGATCGCCCGACGGATGGTTGTGGACGAGGATGATCGCCGTCGCGGAGAGTTCGAGCGCGCGCTTCACCACCTCGCGTGGATAGACCGGCGTGTGGTCGATCGTGCCGGTCTGCTGCACCTCGTCGGCGATCAGCACGTTCTTCTTGTCGAGGAAGAGCAGCCGGAACTGCTCGCGCGTCTCGAAGGCCATCGCCGCGCGGCAATAGTCGATGACCTGGTTCCACGAGCCCAGAACTTCGCGCTTGCCGACCTGGCCCTTGGCGAAGAGCCCGCCGGCGGCCGCGACGAGCTTCAGGTCGAGCGCGGTCGATGCGCCGACCCCCTTGACCTCGGCCAGCAGGGCCGCGTCGGCGCCCAGCACCTCCGCGAAGGAGCCGAAGCGCGCGATCAGCGCCTTGGCCGTGCCCTTTGTGTCGGCGCGGGGAATGGAGCGGAACAGCAGGAGTTCGAGGAGTTCGTAGTCGGCGAGCCCTGCCGCGCCGCCCTGTTCGAAACGTGCGCGCAGCCGGTCGCGGTGGCCGTGATAATGCGGCTTCTCGGCCTTCTTGCGGGCAGCCTCGGGCAGCGGCGGGATCGGGACGCCGTCGATGGCGCCTGCCATCGGCCGTTCGGCGAAGAATCCACGCTCGTCTTCGCCGTCCGCGTCGCTCATGCGCCGGTCCTCAGCTCAGGCCGGGACGGTCAAGGCCGCCCGGCGAGAGCGAGAAGACCTCGCAGCCGTCCTTCGTCACGCCGACCGTGTGTTCGTACTGCGCCGAGAGCGACCGGTCGCGGGTCACCGCCGTCCAGCCGTCGGACAGCACCTTCACATGCGGGCGGCCGAGATTGATCATCGGCTCGATGGTGAAGATCATGCCCTCGCGCATCTCCACGCCCTCGTTGGCGCTGCCGTAATGCAGGATGTTCGGCGCGTCGTGGAAGAGCCGGCCGACGCCGTGGCCGCAGAAGTCGCGCACCACCGAGCAGCGCTCCGCTTCGGCAAAGGACTGGATGGCCGCGCCGATCGCGCCGGTGCGCGCACCGGGTTTCACAGCCGCGATGCCGCGCATCAGGCATTCATGCGTGACCTCGAGCAGGCGCTCGGCCGCGCGCTTCAACTGGCCCACCGGATACATCCGGCTCGAATCGCCGTGCCAGCCGTCGAGGATGTAGGTCACGTCGATATTGACGATGTCGCCGTCGCGCAGCGGCTTTGCGTCGGGAATGCCGTGGCAGACGACGTGGTTGATCGAGGTGCAGGAGGCCTTTGTGTAACCGCGATAGTTGAGCGTTGCCGGCAGCGCGCCGTGATCCATGCCGAATTCGAACACGAAGCGGTCGATCGTCTCGGTCGTCACGCCCGGCTCGACCATCGAGGCCAGTTCGTCGAGGCAACGCGCCGTGAGCTGGCAAGCCTTGCGCATGCCGGCAAAGCCGTCTTCATTGTAGAGCCGGATCTGGCCGGTGTTGCGCAGAGGGGCCGTCTCCGCGTCGAGATAGGTGACCATTTGCCGTTTACCCGCGGGCTTGTCGTCGAAATTCGGATGAGGACAGACTTGGCATCAAGCGGGGCGGCATTCAACCCCTTGGCGCGTCAAGATCAGTGGTCTGGCGCTAGCTTTGCGAGCCGTTGCGGCTAAGCCGGTCGGAAAGGAGCATGGCATGGCCGAATACACCACTTTCGACATCTGCGTCATCGGAGCGGGCATCGCCGGCGCATCCGTGGCGGCGGAACTGGCCGACAGGGCGCGCGTCCTTCTCGTCGAGCGCGAAAGCCAGCCGGGCTATCACACGACCGGTCGTTCGGCCGCGCTGTTCTCCACCACCTACGGCCCGAGCGTCATACGCGCGCTGTCGCGCGCGTCCGAGCCCTTCTACAACAACCCGCCGCCGGGCTTCGACCGCCCGCTGCTGACGCCGCGCGGTGCATTGATGATCGCGCGCAGTGACCAGTTGGAAAGCCTCGACACACTCCAGCGTGAGCTTGCCGGCGCAGCGGGGGTCGAGCGCCTCGACGGCTCCGCCGCGCGCGCACTCGTGCCCCTCCTCAGGAGCGGGCATGTCGCGGCCGCCATCTTCGAGCATTTCGCGCAGGACATCGACGTCCACGCGCTTCACCAGGGCTATCTTCGCCAGTTCCGCACCCGCGGCGGCACCTTCGTCGCTAATGCCGGCGTCGACGCGATCCGGCGTGGCAACGGAGGCTGGACGATCGCGGCAGGTTCCCGGACATTCGAGGCCGCCACCATCGTCAACGCCGCCGGCGCATGGGGCGATGCGGTCGCCGAAATGGCAGGCATCGCGTCGGTCGGACTGGTGCCCAAGCGCCGCACGGCGGCGATCATCGCGCTGCCGGATGGGACTAGTGCGCATCACTGGCCGATGGTCATCGACATCGACGAGGAGTTCTACGCCAAACCCGACGCCGGGCGGCTCCTGATCTCGCCCGCCGATGAAACCCCATCGGAGCCCTGCGACGCGCAGCCGGACGAATACGACGTCGCCGTCGCAGTCGACCGCATCGAGACCGCGCTTGAGATCGAGGTGCGCCGGATCGAGAACAAATGGGCGGGCCTGCGCACCTTCGCTGCCGACAAGAACCCGGTCGTCGGTTGGGGCGACGCCGACCGCAGCTTCTTCTGGCTGGCAGGGCAGGGCGGCTACGGCATCCAGACCGCGCCGGCGCTGGCGAAACTCTCTGCCGCCCTCGTGCTCGGCACCGCGCCGGTCCGCGCAATCATGGACCAGGGCGTCGACCTTCAATCGATGTCGCCCGAACGCGCCGTACTTCGCAAATGAGAAGGGGGTGTGGTACGCCCAAGGGGAATCGAACCCCTGTTTGCGCCGTGAAAGGGCGCCGTCCTAACCGCTAGACGATGGGCGCGTACAACGAGGCGGTTTATAGTAAGCTTCGCTGGAACGCACAACCCGGCCGGGCTCGATTTTCCAACTTTTTCCGCCGAAACGGGCGTTACGCAACGTCGCGGGCGGCAACTTAGCTTCGGCGGCGGCAGCGCCAGTTCCAGTCGCGCTCTGGCCCGACATCGACGTGCACGGATTCGGTGTGGCAATAGGTGCCGACGCCGCCGCGGCCGGGCATCGAGCGCACATATTCGGCCAGCGTCCACTTGCTGACACCGGCGACCTGGATGTCGGCGGCCGCGCAGGCCATGTGCAGCGAATTGCGCGCGCCGCGGGCGCGGCGGTTGCGTTCGGCGCTGCGGAAGCCGGACGTGATGACCACCTTCTGGCCGAACCGGCCTTCGATCGATTTCAGGACGCGCACCAGCGAGGGCCTGAGGCACGAGACGTCGACGTCGTCATGCTGCTTCAAAAGACCGTTCGGCGCGAGACGGGCGAGGCCGGGCGCATAGGCGACCTGGTAGATGCCGCCATCCTCGTTGAGATCGATGTCGCTGACGTCGTCGTCGACGCCGTTGCGGCGGCTGATTTCGAAGAGGTTCGCATTGTCGCGCACGCCGGGCAGCGCGTTGTCGCTGATCGAAGCGGTGCTGATCATCACCGGCCGCGGCTGCGTGGCGGCGGCCGACATCGGCGCGCGGTTCGCCTGAAGGTCGACGATCGGCTTCGCCGCCTCGGTCACCGGCGCCGCCGCAACCTGTTCGGCAGGTGCGGCCTGCGATTCCTGCGGCACGATCGGCGAGGGGGCCACGCTGGCGGGCTGTTGCGAGAAGAAGGCCGACAGGAAGCCGCGCTTCTGCGGTTCGGGCGCTTCGGGCGGCGCCGGCTGGGCGGCGACCTGCGGCTCGGCCGCCGTCGCAGGTTCGGCCACGGCCGTTGCATCTGTCGCGGCTGGCGCGAGAGGCACCTGCGCTTCGCCTTCCGCGGCGGGCGCAGCCGGATCGGCGCTCGGCGCAGTCTCGCGATTGGTCATGGTCGGGACGGAAGCCACCTGTTCGGGCAGGCTCGGATCGGTTTCGTCGAACGCGAATGCCGGGGCAGCGGGAGCCGCGCCCTCGGCGGCGACAGCTTCGCCCTCCGCGGCGGCGGTCTCAGCCACTTGGGCAGGCTGGGCGGCTTGCGGCATCGCAACGCCGGTCGCGCCATATTGAGGATTGAAGCCGAACATCGCCATGTCGGTGTCGGACGTCGCCGAGCAGGAGGCGAGGAGGGTCGCGGTCAGGGCCGCAAGCACAGCACGATTGAGGGCGCTATTGCGGCGCGAACCTTCTCCAGACAATGCGCGTCCCCTTGATGCGTCCCGTTCGGGCCGGCAGTCGCATCGACACGAGCGATCGCGAAGCAGTCGGCCGGGTCGAGACCTATCGGAATTGACTGTCGAGCACAACACCTGACCGGCGCATCGGGTGTGTCCTGTCAAGCTCGCGAATCACGTGATTCACAACTTGCCCGGTGCGCTGATCGTCGCAGAGTATTGGGGAATTCGCGTCCGCTGTCTACACCCGCACCCTGACGTAATCCCCAGGTGCGTCACCCAGAACCTCGGTATTCTTGCCGATCTTTCGGGCCTTGGCGGATTTGTCGTCCTGCGCCCGGATCCATTCGTCCCAATGCGGCCACCAGGAGCCTGCGGTCTCGCTCGCCTTGCCGATCCAGTCCTCGAATGCGCCCTTCGGCGCGCCGCCCGTCCAGAACTGGTATTTCCCGGCCGCCGGCGGGTTGACGACGCCCGCAATGTGGCCCGATCCCGCCATGACGTAGTCGACCGGCCCGCCGAAGAGCCCGCTGCCGGTGAAGACGGACTTCGCCGGCGCGATGTGGTCTTCCTTGGTCGCCAGATTGTAGATCGGGATCTTCACGTCCTTGAGCGACAGGGTCTTGCCCGCAAGCTTCATCTTGCCGGTCGCCAGATTGTTTTCGAGATAGCAGTTGCGCAGGTAATAGGAGTGGTTGGCCGCGCTCATGCGCGTCGAATCCGAATTCCAGTAGAGAAGGTCGAACGGCATCGGCGCCTTGCCGCGCATGTAGTTGTTGATGACGTAGGGCCAGATCAGGTCGCCGGCGCGCAGCATGTTGAAGGCCGTCGCCATCTTGGTGCCGTCGAGATAGCCGCGCGTCTCCATGGCGCGTTCGAGCGCGGCGATCTGTTCCTCGTCGACGAACACCTTGAGATCGCCGGCATGGGTGAAGTCGACCTGCGTGGTGAAGAACGTCGTCGTCGCGATGCGCTTTTCGCCTTCCTTCGCAAAGAGCGCCAGCGCGGCGGCCAGCAGCGTACCGCCGACGCAATAGCCGATCGCGTTGACCTGCTTTTCGCCCGTCGCCTGCTCGATGGTGTCGAGACCGAATTTGATGCCGCCCTTGATATACTCCTCCCAGCCGGCGCGCGCATGGCGCTCGTCGGGATTGACCCAGGAGATGACGAAGACGGTATGCCCCTTCTCGACCGCCCAGCGGATGAAGGATTTTTCCGGGTTCAGGTCGAGGATGTAGAACTTGTTGATCCAGGGCGGGCAGATGAGGAGAGGGCGCTTCAGCACGTCCTTGGTCGCCGGCTCATACTGGATGATTTCCGCCACGTCGGAACGCGCGACCACCTTGCCCGGCGTCGTCGCGATGTTCTTGCCGATCTCGAAGCGCGAGGCGTCGGACTGGCGCAGCTTCAGGTCGCCCTTTCCGGCCGAAATGTCCTCGGCCAGCATCTTCAGGCCGCGCACGAGGTTAGCGCCGTTGCTCGACACCGTCTCGCGGAAGAGTTCGGGATTGGTCAGGATGAAGTTCGACGGCGAGATCGCGTGGCTGATCTGCTTGACGTAGAACTCGGCCTTGTGCCGCGTGTGCTCGTCCAGCCCGTCGGCATGCTCGACGAGGTCGTTCGCCCAGCGCGAGGTGACGAGATAGGTCTGCTTGAGGAAATCGAAGAAGGCGTTGCGGCCCCAGTCGGGGTCCTTGAAGCGCTTGTCGGGCGCTTCGGCGGGCGCCGGTGCGTCCGGGTCGGCGAGCTTCGCCATCGAGCGCGTCCAGGCTTCCATGTAGCCCGAATAGAGCCGCGTCTGCGCTTCCAGCGCGCGCGACGGATCGGACAGCCAGTATTCGGTGAGCCTCGAGAAGGTCTTGACCATGTCGGCCATCGGCTCGGCCACCGTGTCGCGCACTTCGCCGGCCTCGCGCGGGGCGGACCAGGCGGCCGCGACCTTTCCCGCTTCCTCCATCATGTGCGAGACGTTGACCGCGAATTCCTCGGGGTCCTTCACGAGGTAGTCTTCGATGCCCGGGGCTTCAATCTTGGGCGCGTCTTGCGATGTCTTCGGGCCGGCCATGATTTTTGCGCTTCCTCCCGGCGGCATTTTCTTTACAGACTAGCATGGAGGGATGGAAACGGTCCAACATTGTGACCGTGGATTCGGGAAGAAATGAAGATGCCGGTCAATCGAATTGCGCCCCTGTCGATCACGCTGCCGGCGCTCGCCGCCATCGGGCTCGCGCTGACCGCCTGCGCCGCGCCGCAGGCCGATCCGGGCGTTTCCGCATCGACCGCGTCGGTCGGCTCGGGCACCTATCCCAACCTCAACGTGCCGCTGCAGCCGGCCGCCGCGCAGATCACGCCCGAGGAGCGCGTGGCGACCGCCGACGAGTTGCGCGCCCGCCGCGACAGCCAGGCCGCGACCGGTTCCGCGCCGGCCTCGTCGGCCGCGCAATTGCGCCAGATCGGCAGCAGCCATGCGCAAGGCGCGCTCGCCCGCATCGAAGGCGAGTGAGGGCGGTCGGCCGTCTCGACCGTCGCCCTGAAACTGTGTATAGCCGCCACCATTCCCTCTAGCCGCGCCGGGTTTGCCCCATGGAAGAGTTTCACAAGGTCCGCCGTCTTCCGCCTTACGTCTTCGAGCAGGTCAACCGCCTGAAGGCCTCGGCCCGCGCCAAGGGCGCCGACATCATCGACCTGGGGATGGGCAATCCCGACCTTCCGACGCCGAAGGCGATCGTCGACAAACTGGTCGACGTGGTGCGCGATCCGCGCACGCATCGCTATTCGTCCTCGCGCGGCATCCCGGGCCTGCGGCGCGCGCAGGCGAATTACTATGCCCGCCGGTTCGGTGTGAAGCTCAATCCCGATACGCAGATCGTCGCCACGCTCGGCTCCAAGGAGGGCTTCGCCAATATGGCGCAGGCGATCACCGCGCCCGGCGACGTGATCCTGTGCCCAAACCCGACCTATCCGATCCACGCCTTCGGCTTCATCATGTCGGGCGGCGTGATCCGCTCGATGCAGGTCGAGCCCGACAACGGCTTCATCCCGGCGCTCGAGCGCGCGATCAAGCACTCGATCCCCAAGCCGCTCGCGCTGATCATGAACTACCCGTCGAACCCGACGGCGCATGTCGCCTCGCTCGACTTCTACAAGGAGGTCGTCGCCTTCGCGCGCAAGAACGACCTGATCATCCTTTCCGATCTCGCCTATGCCGAGATCTATTTCGACGGCGCGCCGCCGCCCTCGATCCTGCAGGTGCCGGGCGCGATGGACATCGCGGTCGAGTTCACCTCCATGTCGAAGACCTTCTCGATGCCCGGCTGGCGCATGGGCTTTGCGGTCGGCAACGAGCGCCTCATCTCGGCGCTGACCCGCGTCAAATCCTATCTCGACTACGGTGCCTTCACGCCGATCCAGGTCGCCGCGACGGCGGCACTCAACGGCGACGGCTCAGAGGTCGAGGAAGTCCGCAAGGTCTATCACCGCCGCCGCGACGTCATGGTCGACGCGTTCGGCCGCGCCGGCTGGATCATTCCCGCACCGGCCGCGACCATGTTCGCCTGGGCGCCGATCCCCGACCAGTTCAAGCATCTCGGCTCGCTGGAGTTCTCCAAGCTTCTCGTCGAGAAGGCGGATGTCGCCGTCGCGCCGGGTATCGGCTTCGGCGAGCACGGCGACGACTATGTGCGCCTCGCGCTGGTCGAGAACGAGCATCGCATCCGCCAGGCGGCGCGCTCGATCAAGAAGTTCATGGGGGCCTCGGCCCCGGCGCCCGACAATGTGGTGCAGATCGGCGCGCGGCGCTGAGCAGGACGAAAACAGAATATTGAAAGGACGATTCGGGGCATGAGCGAAGCATTGCGCGTGGGTATCGCCGGTTTGGGCACGGTCGGCGCTTCCGTCGTCCGGCTGGTCACCGAGAGGGCGAGCGAGCTCACCCGTCAGTGCGGCCGGCCGATCTCGATCGTCGCCGTCGCCGCGCGCGACAAGACGCGCGACCGCGGCATTTCGCTCGACGGAATGGAGTGGTTCGACGATCCGGTCGCGCTCGCGAAGTCGAAGGACATCGACGCCTTCGTCGAACTGATCGGCGGCGACGAAGGCCCCGCCCGCGAGGCGGTCAAGGCCGCGCTCGACGCCGGCCATCATGTGGTCACCGCCAACAAGGCGCTGCTGGCCAAGCACGGCCTCGCGCTCGCCGACGCCGCCGAAAAGCGGGGCGTGCTTCTCAATTACGAGGCGGCGGTCGCCGGCGGCATTCCCGTCATCAAGACGATGCGCGAGGCACTCGCCGCCAATACGGTGCTGCGCGTCTTCGGCATCCTCAACGGCACCTGCAACTACATCCTGACTCGCATGGAAGCAGAAGGCATCTCCTTCGAGGATTGCCTCGCCGACGCCCAGCGGCTCGGCTATGCCGAGGCCGACCCGACCTTCGACATCGAGGGCAACGACACCGCCCACAAACTCGCCATCCTCACCAGCCTCGCCTTCGGCACCAAGATCGCCGCCGACGACATCTACATGGAAGGCATCTCCAACATCACGCAGGCCGACATCCGGGCCGCGTCCGAGCTCGGCTACCGGATCAAGCTCCTCGGCGTCGCGCAGAAGACCGAGACCGGCATCGAGCAGCGCGTCCATCCGACCATGGTGCCGACCGCGTCGGTCATCGCGCAGGTCCACGGCGTCACCAACGCCGTCGCCATCGAGACCGACATTCTCGGCGAACTGCTCCTCTCCGGCCCCGGCGCCGGCGGCAACGCAACCGCCTCGGCCGTCATCGGCGACATCGCCGACATCGCCAAGAGCCGTCCCGGCTTCCAGCACGGCCCCGTCTTCGGCCGCCCCGCCAAGGAACTCGCGCCGTGCAAGAAGGCGCGGATGCGCGCCCATGCCGGCGGCTATTTCATCCGCCTCACGGTCTATGACCGCACCGGCGTCTTCGCCGCGCTCGCGCGCCGCATGGCCGACAACGACATTTCGCTGGAATCGATCGTCCAGCATTCCGATCGCGATGCGGGCGCAGACCGCAAGACCGTCATCCTCGTCACCCACGAGACGACGGAAGCGGCCGTGCGCAAGGCGATCGACGGCGTCACGAAGGACGGCCACCTCGTCGACACGCCGCAGGTGATCCGCATCGAGCGTGCCGGCTGATGGCGCGCCGGGCAGCGCCTTGACCCTGGAGCGGCGGCACTTCTTCGACGTGCGCCGGTCGGTGCGGGGGCTGGCCTGGGAACATCGGCTCGATCCGCGCCAGGAGAACATCGCGCTCGCCATCGCGCAGTCGCACGGCGTGCCCGACATCGTCTCGCGCGTGCTCGCCGCGCGCGGCGTCGGGCTCGACGAGACGCCGCGCTTTCTCGATCCGACGATCCGCGACCTCCTTCCCGATCCCTCGTCGCTGACCGACATGGACAAGGCCGCCGAGCGCATCGCTGACGCGGTCGAACGCCGCGAGCCGGTCGCGATCTTCGGCGACTACGACGTGGACGGTGCGTGCTCGTCGGCGCTGATGAAGCGCTTTCTCGCGCATTTCGGCGTGCCCGCCGAAATCTACATCCCCGACCGCATCTTCGAAGGCTATGGCCCGAACCCGGATGCCATGCGCGACCTCGTTTCGCGCGGCGCAAAGCTGATCGTGACCGTCGATTGCGGCACCAACAGCGCGCCCTCAGTCGATGCCGCGAACGAGGCCGGCGCGCATGTCGTCGTTCTCGACCACCATCAGGTCGGCGGCCCGCTGCCCGCCGCCGTCGCGGTCGTCAACCCGAACCGCGAGGACGATCTGTCGGGGCAGGGGCATCTGTGCGCGGCCGGCGTCGTCTTCGTCACGATCGTCCGCGTCACCAGCATCCTGCGGTCGCGCGGCCGCCCCGATCTTCCCGATCTCCTGTCGATGCTCGACCTCGTCGCGTTGGCGACGGTCTGCGACGTCGTACCGCTGGTCGGCGTCAACCGCGCCTTCGTGGTCAAGGGACTGGCCGCCGCCCGGCGGCTCGGCAATCCCGGCATCGCCGCGCTCACGCGCGTTTCGCGGATCGGCGAGCCGCTCAACGTCTTCCATTTCGGTTTTGTCATCGGCCCGCGCATCAATGCGGGCGGGCGCATCGGCGATGCGGCGCTCGGCTCGAAGCTACTCGCCTGCGACGATCCGGTCGAAGCCGGTACGATCGCCGAGACGCTCGACCGGCTCAATCAGGAGCGCCAGGCGATGGAAGCCGTCATGCTGCTCGACGCCAAGGCGCAGGCCGATGCCGAACTCGTCCGTGGCGACGGGCCGGGCGTGCTCGTCGCGGTCAGCGACAACTGGCATCCGGGCATCGTCGGCCTGCTTGCCTCGCGCCTGAAGGATCATGCGCGCCGCCCTGCCTTCGCGATTTCGTTCAACGCGAACGGTGTCGGCAGCGGCTCGGGCCGCTCCGTGCCCGGCTTCGACCTCGGCCGCCTCGTGCGCGATGCGGTCGATGCCGGCCTGCTCGTGAAGGGCGGCGGGCACGCGATGGCCGCCGGCATCACGGTCAGGCGCGAGAAGCTCGGCGAACTGCGCGCCTTCTTCGAGGAACGCGCGGCGGCACAGGTCAAAGATCTGCGCGACGGCGAGACGCTGAAGATCGACGCAGCGCTTTCCGCCGAAGGCGCGCGCTTCGACCTGCTCGACGCGATGGAGACCGCCGGCCCCTTCGGCGCCGGCCACCCCCAACCCGTCCTCGCCCTCCCGCGCCACCGCATCCTCGACGCCCGCACCGTGGGCACCGGCCATCTGCGCGTCGACCTCGCATCGGAAATGGGCGGGCGGCTTCAGGCCATGGCGTTCCGCTCGGCCGAAACCGACCTCGGCCATTTCCTGGCGACGTCGCGCGGCCAGACGGTCCACGTCGCCGGCTCGATCGCGTCCAACTACTGGAACGGCGCGCGCTCGGTGCAGTTCAGGATTCTGGATGCTGCGAAGACGTGATCGTGCGGTTGGGTCTACGCTCGACGTTGCCCCCCTCTGGCCTGCCGGCCATCTCCCCCGCGAGGGGGGAGATCACGCGGTATCGGTGACGAGACTAATCTCCCCCCATGCGGGGGAGATGGCCGGCAGGCCAGAGGGGGGCGCGACAGGGCGCTACGGCGACCGTCAGGCGAGTACGTTCTGCAGCCGGTCCAGCTCGGCAAGCTGGGCGCGCGTCGCGTCGTAGCCGAGCTTGATCAGCTCGTCGGCGCGGTGGAACTCCGTCAGCCCGATATGGCCGAGCTTGGGCTGCAGCGACAGGTCCGGCGGGTCGCCGGCAAGGCGCGAGCGCGAAATGCGGTCCTGGATGATGTTGAACGCCTCGACCATCACGCCGGTGATGCCGAGCCGCGCCTCGCGGTCGCGCGGGCCCTTGTCGACGATCAGCGGCGTCTTCTTGCCGTCAGCCATCTCCTCGCCGTCTTCCGGCATGTCGGCCGAGTGCTTGATGACGGCGGCGCGGCCGAAGAGGTCGTAATGAAGGTTCACCGCGACGACGAGCGGCTGCTCGTAGGCACGGCAGACCGAGACGGGGACCGGATTGACCAGCGCGCCGTCGACCAGCACGCGCTTGTTGCAGACGACCGGCTCGAACACGCCGGGCAGGGCATAGGACGCCCGCATCGCCGTGATCAGCGATCCGCTCGACAGCCAGATTTCGTGGCCCGTGCGGATTTCCGCGGCCACGCAGACGAAGGGGCGCGGCAGGTCCGCGAAGGTCAGCCCTTCGAGATGTTCCTGCATCCGCGCCGTCAGCCGCATGCCGCCGAGCAGGCCGGAGCCGCGCAGGTTGAAATCGAGCAGCCCGAAGATGCGGCGCCTTGTCAGCGAGCGCGCGAATTCTTCCAGTTCGTCGAGCTTTCCGGCGAGGTAGCAGCCCCCGACCAGCGCGCCGATCGAGGTGCCGGCGATCATGTTGATGCGAATGCCGGCCTCGTCCAGCGCGCGCAGCACGCCGATATGCGCCCAGCCGCGCGCCGCGCCGCCGCCAAGCGCCAGCGCCACGCCCATCGGCTCCGATTTTTCGGGAAGCTGGATCGCGCGCGATGGCGGCAGGGCGATGCCCGCTTCCGGCTTGCTCATGAAGGACGCCCACTCGAGCATCGGTCGCTCCGTCTCAGATCGGTCCCCATAGTGACAAGATATGGTATCCGAAGGATGAAGACGAGCGATGCGCCAGCGCAATCGCCTATTTGGTATAGATGGTTCCGGGGTCGAATTTCGGTTCGGCGTCGATGACGAGCCGCACGCCGCCATCCGCCGTCTCGGCTTTGCGATAGAAGCACGAGCGCCGCCCGGTGTGGCAGGTCGCATCGTGGCCGCCCACCTCGACGCGGAGCCAGACAGCGTCCTGGTCGCAATCGGTGCGCAGTTCGACGATCGTCTGCAGATTCCCCGACGTCTCGCCCTTCTTCCAGAGCCGGCTCCGCGAGCGCGACCAGTAATGCGCGATGCCGGTCTCCAGCGACAGCGCCAGTGCCTCGGCGTTCATGTGCGCGACCATCAGCAGCATGCCGTCGCGCGCGTCGGTGACGACGGCGGTGATCAGGCCGGCCGCATCGAAACGCGGCATGAAAACGGCGCCCTCTTCGAGCGCCGCCTTGTCGGTCGAAGGCGATGGGAACTGCATGTCGGTCATTCGGTCGGAAAAACCTGTCAGGGCGCGCGGAAGTCGCGCAGCGACATCATGAAGCGCGCCTGCTCCTCAGGGTGGTCGCGGAACGAGCCGGTGAAGGTCGAGGTCATGGTGCTGGAGCCGGACTTGCGGATGCCGCGCATCGCCATGCACATATGCTCGGCCTCGATCACGACGGCGACGCCGCGCGGCGTCAGCGCATCCTGGATCACGCCGGCGATCTGCGCCGTCATCGCTTCCTGCGTCTGCAGGCGGTGGGCGAAGATGTCGACCACGCGCGCGATCTTCGACAGGCCGACGACCTTGCCGTCCGGCAAATAGCCGACATGCGCCTTGCCGATGATCGGCACCATGTGGTGCTCGCAGTGCGAATGGAACGGGATGTCGCGGATCAGCACGAGATCGTCATAGCCCGCGACTTCCTCGAAGGTGCGGCCCAGTTCCTCGAACGGGTCCTGGTCGTAGCCGGAAAACATTTCCCGATAGGCCTTGGCGACGCGCTTGGGCGTATCGACCAGCCCTTCGCGGTCCGGATCGTCTCCGGTCCAGCGCAGGAGCACGCGCACGGCGTTCTCGACCTCGGCCTGGGTCGGGCGCGGCTGCTGTTCGATCTTCTGTTCGGCGTCGGCACGATTGGGGAATGATTTCACGATTGCGTCCATGAAAGGCGTCTCCCGTAGTTCCCCTCTACGGAGGAACGAGTTGAACGGACCACAGCCTTTGCCGGAAATCGTGACGAAATTCGCCGTCGATCCGAAATGGCGTGCATGCTGCCGACCCTGATGCCGAGGATGGCTTGTCGGGTCAATCGCACAGACACTATATATTCCTGCATCGGCCGATGAAAAGGCATGGCAGCGGCGACGAATTGTTCAGCCGCGCCGCAAATCACGGAACCGCCATGATCGACGACGTCTACAACGCGAAAATTCTGGGCTTTGCCGGCAATATCGAGCGCCTCGGCCGGTTGGCCGCGCCCGATGCGAGTGCGACCGCCCATTCCAAGCTCTGCGGATCGACCGTCACCATCGATCTCAGGATGGATGGCGACGAGGTGGTCGATTTTGCCCATGAGGTGAAGGCCTGTGCGCTTGGCCAGGCGTCCTCGTCCATCATGGCGCGCCATGTCGTCGGCGCCCGCGCCGACGAACTGCGCGGCGTGCGCGAGACGATGCGCCGCATGCTCAAGGAAAACGGCGCGCCGCCCGAAGGCCGCTTCGCCGACCTGCGCTATCTCGAGCCCGTGCGCGACTACAAGGCCCGCCACGCCTCGACCATGCTCACCTTCGACGCCGTCGTCGACGCCATCGACCAGATCGAGAAAAAGCGCGCCGGCCAGGCGGCGTAGGCTTCGTGGCCGACTTGCCCAAAACCCGCAACTGGTCCGGCGCCTGGCCACGCACGCCGGGGCGGCTGTTCGGCACCGGGTTTGTCCGCCTTTACCAGCTTACGCTCTCCGGCTTCGTCGGCAATTCGTGCCGGCACTATCCGACCTGTTCGGAATTCGCCTATGAGGCCATCGCGCGGCATGGCTTGTGGCGCGGCGGGTTCATGGGGCTTTTCCGCGTCATGCGCTGCGGGCCGGGCGGCACGCACGGCATCGACCTCGTTCCTGAACGGCTCGACCGCGACCAGGCATGGTACGCGCCGTGGCGCCTCTGGCGGATCAGCCGCAAGACCGGCGCCGCCTGACCTTGTCCATGCCCGATTGATCGGCTAAACGCGCTGGCATCGACAACCACCTGCGCTCGTTTGCAGGACTGGATAGGAAGCATTTGATGCCCGAAGTCTCCCTGACATTTCCCGATGGTTCCGTTCGCGCGCACGATGCCGCGGCGACGGGTGCCGACCTTGCAAACTCCATCTCCAAGTCGCTCGCCAAGAAGGCGGTCGCCTATGCGGTCGACGGCCAGGTCCGCGACCTGTCCGAGCCGCTCGGCGCGGACGGCGCGGTCGAGATCATCACGCGCAACGATCCGCGCGCGCTGGAGCTGATCCGCCACGACGCCGCCCACGTGCTCGCGGAGGCGGTGCAGGAGCTTTGGCCCGGCACGCAGGTCACCATCGGCCCGGTCATCGAGAACGGCTTCTATTACGATTTCGCCCGCGACACGCCCTTCACGCTCGACGACCTGCCGGTCATCGAGAAGAAGATGCGCGAGATCATCGGCCGCAACAAACCCTTCACCAGAGAAGTCTGGACGCGCGACAAGGCGCGGCAGGTCTTCGCCGACAAGGGCGAAGCGTACAAGGTCGAGCTGATCGACGCCATTCCGGCCGACCAGGACCTGAAGATTTACGCGCAGGGCGACTGGTTCGACCTTTGCCGTGGGCCGCACATGGCCTCGACGGGCCAGGTCGGCAATGCCTTCAAGCTGATGAAGGTCGCCGGCGCCTATTGGCGCGGCGATTCCAACAATCCGATGCTGACGCGCATCTACGGCACGGCGTGGGCCGAGCAGGCCGAACTCGACGCCTATCTCCACATGCTGGAGGAGGCCGAGAAGCGCGACCATCGCCGGCTCGGCCGCGAGATGGATCTTTTCCACTTCCAGGAGGAGGGGCCGGGCGTCGTCTTCTGGCACGCCAAGGGCTGGCGCATGTTCCAGAAGCTGACGGCCTACATGCGCCGCCGGCTCGAAGCCGACTATGACGAGGTCAACGCGCCGCAGGTGCTCGACTCCTCGCTCTGGCAGACCTCGGGCCACTGGGGCTGGTACAAGGAAAACATGTTCGCGGTGCAGTCGGCCGATCCGGAGGCCGAGGACCAGCGCATCTTCGCGCTGAAGCCGATGAACTGCCCGGGCCATGTCCAGATCTTCAAGCACGGCTTGAAGTCCTACCGCGAACTGCCGATCCGCCTTGCCGAATTCGGCACCGTCCATCGCTACGAGCCGTCCGGCGCGCTGCATGGCCTGATGCGCGTGCGCGGCTTCACGCAGGACGACGCGCACATCTTCTGCACGGACGAGCAGATGGCGGCGGAGTGCCTGAAGATCAACGATTTGATCCTCTCGGTCTACGAGGATTTCGGCTTCGAGGAGATCGTCGTCAAGCTCTCGACGCGTCCCGAAAAGCGCGTCGGTTCCGATGCGCTCTGGGACCGCGCCGAATCCGTCATGATGGATGTCCTGAAGCAGATCGAGGCCCAGTCGGGCGGGCGCATCAAGACCGGCATCCTGCCGGGCGAGGGCGCGTTCTACGGGCCGAAGTTCGAATATACGCTGCGCGATGCGATCGGCCGCGAATGGCAGTGCGGCACGACGCAGGTCGATTTCAACCTGCCCGAACGCTTCGGCGCCTTCTACATCGACAAGGATTCGGAAAAGAAGCAGCCGGTGATGATCCACCGCGCGATCTGCGGGTCAATGGAGCGCTTCCTCGGTATCCTGATCGAGAACTTCGCCGGCCATTTCCCGCTCTGGTTCGCTCCGGTGCAGGTCGTCGTCGCGACCATCACGTCCGACGCCGACGACTATGCGAAATCGGTCGTCGCCAGGCTGAAGGCTGCCGGTATCCATGCCGAGCCGGATTTGCGCAACGAGAAGATCAACTACAAGGTCCGCGAGCACTCGATGGCCAAGGTCCCGGTCATTCTCGTCTGCGGCAAGCGCGAGGCGGAGGAGGCGACGGTCAACATGCGCCGCCTCGGCTCGCGCGACCAGCAGTCGCTGTCCTTGGACGATGCGCTGGAGCAGTTGCGGCAGGAAGCGATCGCCCCGGACTTGAAGCGATTGGCTTCTGCAAACTGAGAAATCGGGGGCGGCTTCGGTCGCCCCTTTTCACATGGCTGTCATGGCGCTGCGCGACACTCGGTGTCATGATCGCGATCCGACGCCAGCGCCTCTTTCCAGAGCTCTCCTACGCCAATGACGGCCATCGGCGGCTGCAGCGGTTCCTGATCGAGCGGATCGAGAGCCTGTCGGGGCGCGACCGCTTCGCCGCGCTCTACGACATCTGGCGCCGCGAGGTCGCGCCGGGCGGCGCCGACCTCTTCTCCACCATGCTGCGCATGGTCGGGATCGAACTTCGCGTCGACGGCGTCTGGCCCCCGGCGCGGCTGCCCGACACGCCGCTCGTCATGGTCGCCAACCATCCGTTTGGCATCGCCGACGGCATCGCGATCCTGTCGCTGGCCGAGCGGCTCGGCCGCCCGTTCCGCGTCATGATCCACAAGGACCTGATGCGAATCTCCGAGATGGAGCCCTACGCGCTGCCGATCGACTTCTCCGACACCCGGGAGGCGGTCGCAGCCAATTTGGCCGTCCGTAACGAGGCGCTGCGCCTCCTGAAGCAAGGCGTCACGATCGTGGTGTTCCCGGCCGGCGGCGTCGCGACCGCTCAAAAGGTTGTCGGCAAGGCGAGCGACCTCGAATGGAAGATGTTTCCGGCAAGGCTCGTCCGCGACGCCGGCGCGTCGGTGCTTCCGCTGCATTTCTCGGGCCAGAACAGCCGTTGGTTTCACTTGGCGAGCCGCGTCTCGATGACGCTGCGCACCGCGATGCTGATCCCTGAATTCACCCGCCGGGCAGGGCGGCCGATGGATGTGCGCATCGGGCCGGTCGTCCATGCCGACACGTTCGGCCGCGACCGCAAGGCCATCCTCGAGCGCATGTACCGTGCAGTGTTCGACCTGGCGGACGAACATTCCGAGGAACCGTCGCCCGCCGCAATCGGAGGCATTCCGGCCCTCTAGTCGCCGCTGCTCGCCACCCCTTCGGCGCCATTTTCGTCCGCGATCACCTCGACGTCGCTGTTGCGGCCGGCGGTGACGCGGAATTCGCGCTGGTAGAGACGTTCGCGGTTGCGCGCGACGGCGACATATTCGCCTTCGGCCAGCACCATCGAGGCAAACGCGCCGACGCTCTCGCGCACGATGTCGCCCGAGTCGGTCAGCACGGCCCAGGACGTATCGGCGATCGCCTCGCCGCCCGCCTCGCGCACGAGCTTCATGGTGATTTCGGCGGCCTTGTGCTCGACCGTCGCCTCGGTCAACTGGCCGGCCTCGACGCGGATGTCAGAGCGGATGACGGCGTTGACGTTTCCGTAGGTCGAGACGACGTGGTAGGTGCCGCTGTTGAGGCGCACTACCGCCTTGGGGCTGACGTTCGGCACGATCAGCGCGCGTTCGCCGGCGGCGTCGCCCGCGCCCTCATAGATGGAAAAGCGCAGCTTGTCGGACGGAATGCCGACGCCGCCGGAAAGCACCGCATCGAGTTTCAGCCCGCCCGCATCGAGCACGAACTGCTCTTCGCGTGCGTTCGGGCCGATGGTGATGCGCTTCGTCGCGCCCGCCCGGCCGAAGGTCGCGTGGACGAGATAGCTTCCCGGGTCGAGCTGGAAATTGCTGGTGCCGCCCTGTGCGGTGGCGATCAGCGGCAGCTTGCCGTCGGGGCCGGGCTCGGGGCGGAAGACCCGCCAGACCATCCCGCGATCGATGTCGCCGCCGTCGCCCGTCAGCTTGGCCGACAGGGTCAGCGATCCTGCGCCGGGCATGGCGAGCGGCGTTCCGATCGAGGGCGCCGCGTAGCCGGTGATGCCCGGCAGTTCGATCTGCGGCAGCGGCGCGGGAAGCTGGATTTGCGGCAGGTTGCCGAGGCCACCGTCGGGCTGCGACTGGATGGGCGGAAGCGAGAGCGGCGGCGGCATCGCTGCGCCGGGAATCTGCAGCCGCGGCATGCCGCCGCCCGAGCCGCTGAAGCCGAGGTTGCTGCCGGGTCCGGGTCCGCCACCGCCGAACCCGCCGCCGGGGCCGCCATCCTGCGCCTGCACCGGCGCCGTGCCCGCCAGGCTGGCGAGAAGGACGGCGCGGATCAGTCGCATGGTGAACGGTCTGGCACGGCAAACATGCCTTGCGTTGAACCCGAAAGCGGTGGCAATTTCAAGGCTCCCGACAGGCCGAAAGCGCTGGTCCTGCGAACGCGCGATCGCCATTCTTCCCGCCAATTCAATCCCTTGGAAGAGGAAACCGAGATTTGACGTCTTCGACGATCGAATTCCTTCTCAACAGGAAGTCCGCCCCCATCGCCGAGCTGCGCGCGCCCGGGCCCTCCGACGACGAGATCAGGACGCTCCTGACCATCGCCGCGCGCGTCCCCGACCACGGCCGCCTGGCGCCGTGGCGGTTCATCGTCTATCGCGGCGAAGCGCGGGAAGGCGTCGGCGAAAAGCTGGCGGAACTGGCCGAAAAGCGCGAAGGCCCGCTCACCGATGCGCGCCGCGAACAGGAGCGCACGCGCTTTTCGCGCGCGCCGCTCGTCATCGGCGTCGTCCACGTGCCGCGCGACAATCCCAAGATCCCGCAATGGGAGATGTTCCTGTCGGGCGGAGCCGTCGCGATGAACCTCCTCGTCGCCGCAAGCGCCATGGGCTTTGGCGCCAACTGGATCACCAACTGGTATTCGGATGTTGAGGAGGGCAGGGCCATCCTCGGCCTGAAGCCGGAGGAACGCGTCATCGGCTTCGTCCATATCGGCTCCTTCGACGGCGAGGCGTTCGAGCGTCCGCGCCCCGATCTCGACGCGCTGATCACCGAATTCGGAGCCACTTCCTGATGTTCTACGAACCGAAGAACGGCCACGGCCTGCCGCACGATCCGTCGAAGGCGATCGTCTCGCCGCGCCCGATCGGCTGGGTTTCAACCCTGTCCGGAGAGGGCGCGCTCAACCTTGCACCCTATTCCTTCTTCAACGCGCTGACGACCACGCCCTTCCTCGTCATGTTCTCGTCGGAAGGCGAGAAGGACAGCGTCGTCAATTGCCGCGCGACGGGCGAATTCGTCATCAATCTCGCTAGCCGCGATCTCGCCGAAGCGATGAACGCCAGCGCCGTCGACGCGCCGCACGGCACGAGCGAGTTCGACTATGCGAAGCTTCAAACCGCGCCGTCGACGCTGGTCGCGCCGCCGCGCGTCGCGCGTGCCCATGCGGCGCTCGAATGCAAGGTCACCGAGATATTCCAACCCGTCGGCGCCGACGGCAAGCCGTCTGCCGCGACGGTCGTCATCGGCGAAGTCGTCGGCGTCTACATCGACGACCGTGTCCTCACCGACGGCCTCTTCGACGTCGTCAAGGCGGGCAATCTCGCCCGCCTCGGCTACATGGATTATACGTCCGTCACCGAAACCTTCGCCATGCGCCGCCCGCGCTGGAAGGCCGACTAGGCAGTCCCGGCTGCCTCTGCGCGCGCGATCAGGCGTTCGGCGCGCCGCAGGTGGGGACGGTCGTACATTGCGCCGTCGATGCCGACGACGCCGGGATTTCCTGCCGCGGCGAACGCGTCGATCACCGCGCGCGCATGTGCGACGGCTTCCGCCGACGGCGTGAAGACCTCGTTAATGACGGGCACCTGCGCCGGGTGGATCGCCATCCGCCCTGTGAACCCGTCCCGGATGCCGGCCATGCAGTCCTTGCGAAAGGCGGCCTCGTCGCGGAAGTTCGGAAACACCGTGTCGATCGCCGCCGCCTGCGCTGCGCTCGCGGCCAGCAGCGTCACCGCCCGCGCCAGTTTGAAGACGTCGGTGTAGGCGCCCGTCTCGTCCCGCGTCGCGCTCGCGCCGATATCGGCCGACAGGTCCTCCGCCCCCCATGTCAGCGCGCCGAGCCGCGCATGCGCGCGATAGGTCGAGCCGGCGAGCACGCTCGCGCCCGTCTCGGTGATGATCGGAATGATCCGCGTCGCCCCGTCCTCGATTCCGTGGTCGGCTTCGTGGACGCGCAGCTTGGCCGACAGATGCTCCAGATCGGCATATCCGCAGCATTTCGGCAGCATGATAGCATCGGGCCGCGCAGCCATCACGGCCGCGAGGTCGTCGTCGGTGAGGCCGGTCGTCAGGTCGTTGACGCGAACGACGATCGTCGGGCCGCCCGGCCGCCGATTTCCGACGAAGTCACGCGACAATTCCCGCGCCGCCGGCTTGTTCGCCGCCGCAACCGAATCCTCCAGGTCGAGGATCAGCGCATCGGCGCCGGAATTGAGCCCCTTGTCGAGCTTGCGCTCCGAATCGCCGGGAACGAAAAGCAGGGAGCGCATCAGGCGGGCTTCCTCAGCATCATGGCCTGGCGCGTGCATTTCGCGACCAGCACGTCGTTCTGGTTATAGGCGCGATGCTCGAATTCGATGATGCCGCGATCGGCCTTCGACTTCGACGGCCGCACGCTCTTCACCTCGGTCTCCACCCGCACCGTGTCGCCGTGGAACAGCGGATGCGGGAACACCGTGTCCATCATCCCGAGATTGCCGATCGTCGTGCCCAGCGTCGTGTCGTGCACCGAAATCCCGATCATCAGGCCGAGCGTGAACAGCGAGTTGACCAGCGGCTTGCCCCACTCGCTCTTCGCCGCGAAATCGAAGTCGATGTGGAGCGGCTGCGGGTTCAGCGTCATGACCGAGAAGAACATGTTGTCGCTCTCGGTAACCGACTTGGTCAGCGTATGCCGGATGACGTGTCCCGGCACGAATTCCTCGAGGTAAAGTCCTGCCATCAACGGCCTCCTGATCGCGAACGTGACGCGTTAAAGAACATGGTGAACCGTTCGTAAACCAATTCGGGCTAGCGTCCACGCATAGTTTGCGAAGGGGGCGGGCGTGACGACGGCAATCGCGGAAACATATCTACGCTCGACGCGCGCATCAGAACGCGCGGCCGCCGCCGAATATCTCGCCAACACCGCTCTCGCCGCCGAAACCCCGCGCGACGACCGGCACGCCGCCATCTCCGCGCTGACGCTGCTCGCCGACGACCCATCGCCGAACGTGCGCGCCGCCATCGCCCTGGCGCTCGCCGGCAGCCGCCGCGCGCCGCTCCACATCGTCCTCCACCTCGCCAAGGACCAGCCCTCCGTCGCCGCACCAATCCTCCTGCGCTCGCCGCTCTTGACCGAGGGCGACCTCGTCGAACTCGTCGCCACGCTCGACGGGCGCGGACAGACTGTGATCGCACGGCGGGCAGGGCTCACTCCCGGTGTCACCGCAACGCTTTCGGCCTTCGGACCGCGTGATGCCGTCATCGAACTCGCCCGCAACGACGATGCCGAAATCCTGCCGTCCGGTTTCCGCCAGATGGTCGAACGCTTCGGCTGCAATCCCGAACTGCGCGAGATCCTGATCCGCCAGGCGCGGCTGCCCGTGGATTGCCGCCACCGGCTCCTCGCCAGCATCGGCGATGTCCTCAGCCAGTCGCCCTTCGTCAAGGCCATGATCGGTCAGGAGCGCGCGGTGCGCGTCGCCCGCGATGCCTGCGCCCGCTCGACCCTCGCGCTCGTCGAAGGCGCGCGGCCGGCTGAAATGTCCGAACTCGTCGCGCGCCTGCGCGAAGCGGGACATCTCACCACCGCCTTCGTCCTGCGCTGCATGGCGCTCGGCCGGATGGAGTTCTTCGTCCATCTCGTCGCGCATCTGTCGTCGGTCCCGCAGGAGCGCGTGCGCACGATCCTCGTCTCGGGGCGCGACCTTGCCATTGCAGCCCTCTTCGACAAGGCCGGCCTCGCCGCGACGATCCACCGGCCGCTCGTCGGCGCCATCCATGTCTGGCGCGCCGTTGCGCGCGGCGACCGGATCGCCGGCGTCCGCGAGGCGAGCCAGGCGATGATCGATGCGATGGGCGAAGAGAATTCTTCGCAGACCGGCCCGATCGTCAGCCTGCTTCGCCAGGTCCAGGCCGACGCGATGCGCTCGGCTGCTGTCGAATCCGTTCGGATCGCCGCCTAGATATCCAGTTCCCCGGCAAACTCGGCATTGTCCTGGATGAAGCGGAAGCGCAGTTCGGGCTTGGTACCCATCAGCGCATCCATGGACGCCTTGGTCGCGTCCTCGCTCTCATGGACCTCGACGCGCAACAACGTGCGCTTGCGCTTGTCCATCGTCGTTTCCTTGAGCTGGCTCGCCAGCATCTCGCCGAGGCCCTTGAACCGGCCGAGCTCGACCTTGCCGCGCCCGGTGAACTCGGTGCGCATCAGTTCATCCTTATGCGCGTCATCCCGCGCGTACATCGTCTTGCCGCCCTGCGTCAGCTTGTAGAGAGGCGGCACGGCCATGTAGAGATGCCCGCCGCGCACGAGCTCCGGCATTTCCTGATAGAAGAAGGTGATCAGCAGCGAGGCGATGTGCGCGCCGTCGACATCCGCGTCGGTCATGATGATCACGCGGTCGTAGCGCAGATCCTCCTCGCGATACTTCGACCGCGTGCCGCAGCCGAGCGCCTGGATCAGGTCGGCGATCTGCTGGTTGGCGGTCAGCTTCTCGCGCCCGGCACTCGCCACGTTCAGGATCTTGCCGCGCAGCGGCAGCACGGCCTGGCTCGCCCGGTCGCGCGCCTGCTTGGCCGAACCGCCGGCCGAGTCGCCCTCGACGATGAAGAGTTCCGCGCCCGCCGCCGCGTTCTGCGTGCAGTCGGCCAGCTTGCCGGGAAGGCGCAGCTTGCGCACCGCGCTCTTGCGGCTGACTTCCTTTTCCTGGCGTCGCTTAACGCGCTCGTCGGCGCGCGCAATCACCCACTCCAGAAGCTTCGAGGCTTCCTGCGGATTATCAGCGAGCCAGTGGTCGAACGGATCGCGCACCGCGTTTTCGACGATGCGCTGCGCTTCGCCGGTCGCGAGCCTATCCTTGGTCTGGCCGACGAATTCAGGCTCGCGGATGAAGACCGACAGCATGCCGGCCGCCGAGATCATCACGTCCTCGGAGGTGACGATCGATGCGCGCTTGTTGCCGGTCAGCTCGGCATAGGCGCGCAGGCCCCGCAGCAGCGCATTGCGCAGCCCCGTCTCGTGCGTGCCGCCCTCGGGCGTCGGGATCGTGTTGCAGTAGGAGTTGAGGAAGCCGTCGCCGCCATGCCAGGTGACGGCCCATTCGAGCGAGCCGTGCCCGTTCGACTTTTCGCTCTTGCCGGCGAAGGGCTCGCGCGTGACCTGGTATTCGGTGCCGAGCGAGGCGAGGAGATAGTCCTTCAGCCCGCCCGGAAAATGGAACGTCGCCTTGTCCGGCGTCTTGTCCTTCTCGCCGATCAGCGCCGGATCACACGACCAGCGAATTTCGACGCCGCCGAAGAGATAGGCCTTGGAACGCGCCATCTTGTAGAGCCGCGCGGGCTCGAAGCGCGCATTGGCGCCGAAGATCTGCGCGTCGGGATGGAAACGCACCTTCGTGCCGCGCCGGTTCTGCACGTCGCCCAGAAATTCCAGCCCGCCTTGCGGAATGCCGCGCGAAAAGCGCTGGCGGTAGAGCTTGCGCCCGCGCGCGACTTCGACTTCGAGATCGTCCGAGAGCGCGTTGACGACGGAGACGCCGACGCCGTGCAGGCCGCCCGAGGTCTCGTAGACCTTCGAGTCGAACTTTCCGCCCGCATGCAGCGTCGTCATGATGACTTCGAGCGCGGACTTGTCCTTGAATTTCGGGTGCGGGTCGACCGGGATGCCGCGGCCGTTGTCGGTCACCGACAGGAAGCCATCGGCCGAAAGCTCGACCTCGATGAAGGTCGCGTGGCCGGCCACCGCCTCGTCCATCGAATTGTCGATCACTTCGGCGAAGAGGTGGTGCAGCGCCTTTTCATCGGTGCCGCCGATATACATGCCCGGCCGCCGGCGCACCGGCTCCAGCCCTTCCAGCACCTCGATGTCGGCAGCGCTGTAGCCGTCGCTGGCATCCTTCGTCGCAACGGCCGCCTGTGGCGCCGCGCGCTTGGCGGCGGCGACGATCGGGTCGACGGGACGCGCCGCGGGCTTGGCCGGCGTCGAGGCGGCGAGGTCGCCGAAGAGGTCGTTGTTGTCGTCCATGGGCGGCAGGTTGGTCCGTTTGCGAATCAGATCGAGGGTGCTCGCAGGGCTGTCATCATAGCCGGGGGCCTTCTAATGCAGGAGATCGCGGCAAAAATGAAGGGGCGCGTTCCCGATTCGTCCACAGGCAAGTCGGGCCGCAAGTTTTCAATCGCGCCATTGAAAGTAATTCAATGAAAACGTTTCACAGTTAAGCATCGCCAATGGCAATGGGCGTCGGAGGTGGGGAGTGACGGTCAATTACGCATCGCTACTGCTCGCCACCGCGATTTCCGGCATCTGCCTCGCCGCGACGATGATGGGCTTCTGGCTCACGGCCAAGCGCGATTCCTTCAAGCTGACATGGTCGCTCGGGGTCCTGACGCTCGTCGCCCATGTCCTTGCCTACACGCTCTACGCCGAGAACCCGCATCCGGTCATCGGCGCCTTCGTCGTGGCGCTGCTGCCGCTCGGCCTGTCGATCATCCATGGCGCGGCGCACCAGTTCGTGCAGCAGAACCCCTCGCTCAACCGTGTCGCGGTCACCTCGCTGATCTCGCTCGGCCTCGCCCTTCCGCCGCTGGCGCTCGGCTATGACGGCATCGCCTTCATCGTCCAGAATTTCGCGGCCGCCATCCTCCTGACCATGTCCGGCCATGTCTATTTCCGTCACCGGCGCGAAGCGCCGACGGCGCTGGCGCTGATGGCCGGTCTCTATCATCTGGCCGCGCTGTCCTTTGCGTCCTGCGGCCTCGTGCTGCTCTTCGGCCAGCAATGGACGCTGGGCGGCGTGCCGGAGAACTGGGCCGAGCGCGTCAACATCGTGGTCGCGATCCTCGCGATGACCGGCGCCGGCGCGCTCTCCATCGCGCTCGACCAGACGCGGCTTGCCCAGCTCCACAAGGCCGAGGCGATCACCGATCCGCTGACCGGCCTCCTCAATCGCCGGGGCCTGGCGCAGATGACCGCCGGCCAGACCTACGGTCCGTTCGCGGCCGTCGCGATCTTCGACCTCGATCATTTCAAGAGCGTCAACGACACGCACGGCCATGCCGCGGGCGATGCCGTGCTCTGCGATTTCGCCCGCATCCTCGACCAAGGCAAGCGTGGGCGCGACATCGCCGCGCGCCTCGGCGGCGAGGAATTCGCCCTCGTCATGCCGCGCGTGACCGACGACCAGGCGGCCGCAACCGTCCGCCGGGTCTGCGCCATGCTTGCGGCCGAGACCTTCGAGGCCAGGGGCCGCGCCTTCCGCTGCACGGCCAGTGCCGGCATCGTCTTTGGCGACGATGCGCGGCCGGGCGTCGACGCGCTCATCGCGCGCGCCGACGAGGCGCTCTATGCGGCCAAGAATTCCGGCCGTAACCGCATCGAGATCGCGCGGCTCGCCGGTTAACTGGCGAGCGCCTCCATCGGCGGACACGAGCAGACGAGGTTGCGGTCGCCCGCGACATTGTCGATGCGCGAGACGGGCGGCCAGTATTTGGACGCCATGTTCTCGTCGCCGGCCGGGAACGCCGCCTCGATCCGCGAGTAGGTGTGCGCCCAGTCCGTCGCCATAACGTCGATCGCCGGGTGAGGGGCGTTGACGAGCGGATTGTCGTCCTTCGGCCACTTGCCCTCGGCCACCTTTGCCGCTTCCTTCGCGATGGCGATCATCGCGTCGCAGAAGCGGTCGACTTCGGCCTTCGGCTCCGATTCCGTCGGCTCGACCATCAGCGTTCCCGCGACGGGCCACGACATCGTGGGCGCGTGGAAGCCGTAGTCGATCAGCCGCTTGGCGATGTCCTCGACCGAAACGCCGGCGCTCTCCTTCAGCACTCGCGTGTCGAGGATGCACTCATGCGCGACGCGCCCGTTGCGCCCGCGATAGAGCACCGGAAAATGCGGCTCCAGCCGTTCGGCGATGTAGTTGGCCGAAAGGATCGCGAGTTCCGTCGCGCGCTTGAGGCCCGGGGCGCCCATCATCCGGATATACATCCAGGTGATCGGCAGGATCGACGCCGAGCCGAAGGGCGCAGCCGCCACGGCATGGCGCGAGCCGTCGGCGACATGGCCGGGCAGGAACTTCGCCAGATGCGCCTTGACGCCGATCGGCCCGATGCCGGGGCCGCCGCCGCCATGTGGAATGCAGAACGTCTTGTGCAAATTCATGTGGCAGACGTCCGCGCCGAGATCGCCCGGCCGCGCGAGCCCGACCATCGCATTCAGATTGGCGCCGTCGAAATAGACCTGCCCGCCATGGTCGTGGACGATCTTGCAGATGTCGCGCACGCCTTCCTCGAACACGCCATGCGTCGAGGGATAGGTCAGCATCAGCGCCGCCAGCCTGTCCGCATGCTGGTCGGCCTTCGCCTTCAGGTCGTCGAAATCGACGTCGCCGTGATCCGTGCATTTGACCACGACGATGTCCATCCCCGCCATCGAGGCGCTGGCCGGGTTGGTGCCGTGGGCGGAGGAGGGGATCAGGCAGACGGTGCGCTTTTCGTCGCCACGCGCCCGGTGATAGCGGCGGATGGCGAGGAGACCGGCATATTCGCCCTGGCTGCCGGCATTCGGCTGCAGCGAAACGGCGTCGAAGCCGGTGATCTCGGCGAGCCACGCCTCGAGCTGGTCGAACATCGCCTTGTAGCCCTCGGCGCTTCCCTCTGGTGCGAAGGGGTGCAGGTTTGCGACGCCGGCCCAACTCACCGGCATCATCTCGGCCGCCGCGTTGAGCTTCATCGTGCACGAGCCGAGCGGGATCATTGCCCGGTCGAGCGCGAGGTCCTTGTCGGCGAGGCGGCGCAGGAAGCGCATCATCTCCGTCTCGGACCGGTTCTCGTGGAAGACCGGCTGGCTCATGAACGAGCCGGAACGCTTGCCCGGCAGCCGCGCCTGCGCCTCCTCCGGCAGCTTGACGCCGAAGAGGTCGGCGATGGCGGCAAGGTCGGCCTCGGTCGAGGTCTCGTCGAAGCTGATGCCGATCCGGCCGTCCTCGAAGTCGCGCAGCCAAAGCCCACGCTCCATCGTCTTCTCGACGATCGCCTCGGCGTGCTTCGTCGTCACGGTCACCGTGTCGAAGAACCGGTCGCCCGCGACCTCAATGCCCTTGGCCTTCAGCCCGGCATGAAGCCGCGCCGCGAAGCCATGGATGCGGCTCGCGATCTCCTGCAAGCCTTCCGGCCCGTGCCAGACCGCATAGGCCGCTGCCATGTTGGCCAGCAGCGCTTGCGCGGTGCAGATGTTCGACGTCGCCTTGTCACGGCGGATGTGCTGCTCGCGCGTCTGGAGCGCAAGGCGATAGCCGACGCGCCCGCCGGCATCGACCGACTGGCCGACGAGACGGCCCGGCATCAGCCGCGTGAAGCGGTCCTCGACGGCGCAATAGGCCGCGTGCGGCCCGCCATTGCCCATCGGAACGCCGAAGCGCTGCATCGAGCCGACCGCGATCTCCGCGCCAAGCGAGGCCGGCGTCTGCGTGACCGCCAGCGCGAGCGGATCGGAGACGAAGATCACGACCGCACCAGCCTTCTTCGCCTTGGCGATCTCGTCCTCGTGGTCGCCATAGACGCCGTTGGTGTCCGGCCACGGCACGATCAGCGCCGCCGTGTCCTCATCGACCGGATCGCAGCCGATCGCCATGCCAAGCGGTTCGGCGCGCGTCTCGACGACGTCGAGCGTCTGTGGATGCAGCGCGCCGGCAATCGAGATCTTCAGGCGCTTCATGCGGTGATGGCGAAACGCGATGCCGACCGCCTCGGCCACCGCCGTAGCCTCGTCCAGCAGCGAGGAGGACGCAACCGGCAGGCCGGTCAGTTCCGTCACCAGCGTCTGGAAGTGGAACAGCATCTCCAGCCGCCCCTGACTGATCTCGGCCTGATAGGGCGTATAGGCCGTGTACCAGGCCGGGTTCTCGAAGAGATTGCGCTGGATGACCGGCGGCACGGGCGTTCCGTGGTAGCCCGCGCCGATGAAGCTCCTGGCGACGACGTTCCTGTCCATCATCCCTGCGAGTTCGGCCAGCGCCTCCTGCTCGCTGGCGGGGGCCGGCAGGTCGAGCGGCGCCTCGAGCCGGATCGATTTCGGCACGGCCTGGCTGATCAGCGTGTCGATCGAGGTGACGCCCAAGGTCTTCAGCATGTCGCGCTGGTCGGCGGGGCCGGGGCCGATATGGCGGTTGGCAAAGCTGGTGCTCATCGGTGCTCTCCGTCAGGCCGTCGTCGCGTCATAGGCGGCGCGGTCCATCAGGCCGTCGAGCGCGGCCTTGTCGGCGAGCTTCATCTTCCACAGCCAGCCATCCTTCTCGGCGGCCGAATTGACCAGCCCGGGATTGTCCGACAGCCCGTCATTGACCTCCGTCACCTCGCCGGCGAGCGGGGCATAGACGTCGGACGCGGCCTTGACCGATTCGACGACGACGACCGTGTCGCCCTTGTCGATGGTCCGGCCCTTTTCGGGCAGTTCGACGAAGACGAGGTCACCGAGCTGTTCCTGCGCGTAATTGGTAATCCCGACGGTCGCAATGTCGCCCTCGACGCGAACCCATTCATGGTCTTCGGTGAAAAAAGTCTGGGCCATCTGCGTCATCCTTTGCGCATGCGATGTGGCTGGAACGGAAGAGGGTGGAGCGCGAGAGGCAAGCGGTTGCCGCGCACCTCCGCGAAAATCGGCTTGTCGAGAGCATCGACATCGACGCTGCCCATGGCGACCGGCCCACCGAAGGACGGCCCGAACCCGCCCGACGTGACCGTGCCGACTGCGACGCCGTCGCCGTCGACGAGCGCCGCCCCGGCACGCACCGGCTGGCGCCCTTCGGGCGTCAGGCCGACGCGCTTGCGACGCGGCCCTGCGGCAATCGCAGCGGCGAGCGCATCGGCGCCGACATATGCGCCGCCTGAGCGAAGTGTTTTCGGGATCGCCCAGATCAGCCCGGCATCGACCGGGTTCGTGTCCGGCGTGATGTCCCGCCCGTGCAGGCAAAGCCCCGCCTCGAGCCTGAGGCTGTCGCGCGCGGCAAGGCCGATCCACTCGACGCGGGGATCGGCCGCGAGTTTTTCGGCAAGCGCCTGCGCCGCATCGAGCGGAGCGGCAATCTCAAACCCGTCTTCGCCGGTATAGCCACTGCGCGCAATGAAGCCGCCACCGACAGTTTCCTTGCCGTTCATGAAGCCAAGACCGGCAATATCGAGCCCGGCATCGCGCGCGACGGCCTCGGCCTGCGGCCCCTGCAAGGCGAGAAACACGCGGTCGAGCGCCTCGACCGTGCAGTCGAAGCCCGATGCGATCTTGCGCAGATGCGCCTCGTCGGTTGCTGCATTGCCGGCATTGGCGACGACGACGAAGCGTTCGCCGCCCACCCGCGTGACGATCAGATCATCAAGGATGCCGGCTTCGTCGTTCAGGAAGAAGGTGTATTTGGACTGTCCCGTCGCCAGCCCGTCAGCCGCGATCGGGCAGGCGCGCGACAGTGCTTCAGCAGCCTCGCGACCCGAGACCACAAACAGCTTCATGTGCGAGATGTCGAACAGCCCGGCCGCCTCGCGGCAATGGAGGTGTTCCTTCATGACGCCTGCGGGATAGGTCAGCGGCATCGACCAGCCGGCGAATCCGCCGAACTTGGCGCCCGCCGCCGCGTGCAGATCGTGTAGTGGGAGTCGTTTCAGTTCGCCCGGTTCCGCCATTCGGCCTCCAAAGGTCGCACGTATCCAGCCGCTCGCGCGGCATGTTCGTGCCCCTCTGTCGGAAGCCTGAGAGACTCGCGCGACCGGAACCCTGTCGGCAGCGCTTACACCTTCGGCGCGGGGTGAAAACCCCGACTTTCCAGAGCGTCTTGGCCGGCAGACGGTTCTTTTGCCTGAGAGATTTCGGGCGATTTCCCCTTCGGCGGCGATTCCGGCGCATGCCGAACCGCTCTCTCCCGCAAACCGGCGGAGTGCAAGCACCCCTGACGGAATCGACGCTAGACGATTGCGCCGGCCTTGTCACCCTCGCGGGCGAATATCCGCAACTCATCCTCGATCTGCGAAATCACGGTGGCGCTTTGCGCATGAAGCCGCTTCAGTTCGCCAAGCTGCGCCGAAATCGCGCGCACCGTGTCGTCGCGCGCATCGTCTTCCACCGGCGCCGTGCCGACGCCGTAGAGCAGCCAGGACAGGCTGACATTGAGCACGCCCGCCAGCATGGAAAGCCGGTTGGCGCGCGGCTGCGAACGATCGGTCTCCCAAGCCTGCAGCGTCGCGGTCTGGACGCCAAGCCGGCGCGCAAGCTGCGCTGTGGTCATTCCGACCGCGTCGCGGGCGCGTGAAAGGCGTCCCCCCAGCGTGTCGAGGTCGGGATTTTCGGAATAGATCGTCGCGGTGTCAGGCACCTGTGCCACCCCCTGGGTTGTCTGTCTGATTGCACGCGCATGCCGGTCAGCCGCGCGCCGCCAAACATGAAGCAACCGCAACGCGACCGCAACCGTCGGGTGGGTTCTTCAACGATCCCCGGATATTAGCAGATCATGTTGATGTCATTTGGCAGCGGCGAGCCGCTCCGCATGCCAGCGCAGATGGTCGTCCATGAAGGTCGAGATGAAGAAATAGGAATGGTCGTAGTCCTCCTGCATCCTCAAGGTCAGGCCGATATCCGTCCCCTTCACCGCCGCCTCGAAAAGCCACGGCCGCAGGCCGTCGTCGAGAAAGCCGTCGGCCGTGCCCTGGTCGATCAGGAACTCGGGAAAGCGCGCACCGTCCTCGACCAGCGCCGTCGCGTCATAGGTCCGCCACGCGGCGTCATCCGTCCCGAGATATTTCTCGAAGGCCGGCTTCGACCAGCCGGCCGTCGACGGTTGCACGATCGGCGCGAAGGCGGAGCACGAGCGGAATCGGTCGGGATGCTTCAGCGCGATCGTCATCGCTCCATGCCCGCCCATCGAATGGCCGAAGATCGACTGCCGCGCCATGTCGGCGGGAAAATTCGCCGCGATCAGCTTCGGCAATTCCTCGGTGACGTAGGAATACATCCGGTAGTGCTTCGCAAACGGCTCCTCGGTCGCGTCGACGTAGAAGCCGGCGCCCTTGCCGAACTGCCAGTTGTCCGGCTCGTCCGCGACACCTTCGCCGCGCGGGCTGGTGTCCGGACAGACGACGATCAGGCCGAGTTCGGCCGCCAGCCGTCGATATTCGCCCTTGTCCATGACGTTGGCATGCGTGCAGGTGAGCCCCGACAGATACCAGAGCACCGGGCAGGGGCCGTGCTTCGCCTGCGGCGGCACGAAGACCGCGAAAGTCATGTCGCAGCCGCACGTCTGCGACCCATGCGAATAGACGCCCTGGACCCCGCCATGGGCTTTCGCTTCCGATATCGTCTTCATCAATCCCTCACTGCGAATTCAATGCGCGCCGGATCGTCCGGTCCAGCGTCTCCAGGAAGCGCGAACGGTCCTTCGGCGAGAAGGCGGCGTTGTAGCCCTTGATCTCGCCGCTCTCGCGCAAATTCTGCTTCAAATCGCGCATCGCCACCGCCATGCCGATCGTCTCGGGCGTAAAGGGCTGGCCGGTCATGCCGATGACATGGCAGCCCTTTTCGACGCCGCGCGCGGCGAGCGGGATGTCGGCGGTGATGACGATGTCGTTCGCCGCCGCATTGTCGACGATCCAGTCGTCCGCGGCGTCGAAGCCGGCGGAGACGACGACGTTGCGCACCATCGGGTCGCGCGACGGGCGCAGTCCGCCATTGGCGACGAACGTCACGACCAGATCGTGACGTTCGGCAACTTTCAGCACCTCGTTCTTGACCGGACAGGCATCCGCGTCGACGAAGATGGCAGGCTTGGTCACGGCAGGCTGCACTGGGTCAACGCGATGCCTTCGTCGCCGGTCGCCTGGCCGATGCGCAGCGTGTCGGGCTCGGAGGTGTCGAGTGTGATCTGGCGCTCCTCGGTCTCGCCCTCGGCGAAGCAGGTGGCCGAAACCGTCGTCACGCCGTCGACCGTTTCGCCCGGCTCGATGTTGCAGACGCTCTCGTAGCGGCGGATCGTCGTCGGCGTGATCACCGCGAAGAGCTCGATCGGCTCCTGGTCGATGCGGGCGCACCCTTCGGCATTCTCGGCCCAGGCGCCGACATAGTCGGGACCGACATCGGCCATCGAAGCGCGGGCCGCTGCGCGGGTGTCGGCGTTGAGCTCGTCTTCGGCCGCCAGCAGCGCCGAAGGATCGCCCGCCGGCCCGTCCGGCACGTCGCCGCCGGTCGCCTCGTTGATCCGCGCTTCCAGTTCGCTCGCCGCCCGCTCGATGTCGCCGCGCGCGCGCTCGATGATCTCGCCCACCGAAGCGCCGATCTGGCCGGCAACCTCGCCTGCGCGGTCGAGCGTCGGCCCGGCGTCTTCCAGCGCCTCTTCCGCACGCGTGCGCGCCTCGCCGGCAATTCTGCCCGCTTCGCTCGCCGCCTCTTCGGCAGCCTCGCGCATGCGCGACAGCGCGTCGCCGGCCGCTTCCTCGGCGTCGTCCAGCGTCTGGTCGAGGTCCGGATCGGCCGGTTCGGTCTGCACCGGCGGCGTTGGCTCGGCCTGGGAGGTCGCCGTCTCGTCCTCGCCGCATGCGGCAAGGGCCATCAGCGAAACGCCTGCCGCAGCAAGCATCAGGGTCTTTGCAATCGTCATCGAATGGTTCCTGAGCTTCGGTCCGGGAGCGCGGGCCAGGCCCGCGTCTCCAGCTACCCCCGTGGCAGCTTGGCGATAAACGCGCGAAGCGCCGTATCGTGCCGTTCCGGGTTTTCTTTATAGGATTGGATGTGATCGGCCTCGGTCCTCAGATAGTCGATTCTGCCCGTCCGCGCATCGGCAAGTTCGTCGCTCACCGAAACCGGCACCAGCCGGTCGCGCGCGCCGTGCGACAGGAAGACGGGCCCCGGAAAGTCCGCCAATTCGTCGATCGTGCGCGTGGACGCGAAGTCCAGTCCGCGCTCCCAGCCGAAAAGCCGTAAGCCAGCCCTTGCGACAAGGCCAGACATCGGAACGCCCGCCCCCGCGATGTTGCTCGCGACGAGGGCGGGCAGGTCGAGCGCCGGGGCGTCGAGGGCGATCGCGTCGACCCGGCCCGCCTGATCGGATCGGCGCAGGAACTGGCCGACGATCGCGCCGCCCATCGATTCGGCGACCAGCAGAATGGGACCAGCCCCCGCGCCATCCGCGAAGCGCACCGCCGCGTCGAGGTCCTGCCATTCGGACAGGCCGAACGCGTAAAGCCCTTCGGTCGAGGGCAGCGCGCCCTCGTCGTTGCGATAGGCGATCATCAGCACCGGCATGCCGGCATCGCGCAAGGTCGGCAGGAAGCGGTAGCCGTTCTCGCGCCGCCCGCCGATGCCGTGGACGAAGATGGCCCAGCGCGCGCCTTCGGCGACGCCGCCTTCCGGTTCGACCAGCCAGGCGGGCATTGCGCCGAGATCGGTGTCGATCGCGACCTCCTCGAACGGGAAGCCGAAGGCCGCGCCCGGATCGCCGCGATAGCCGATGTCGGTCGGACCCTCCGGCGCCGGCCAGCCGCCGCCTTCGCCCTGCGCGGTCGGATTGCCGACGGTCAGGGTCTGGCTGAGGAATTGCGACGTCTTGACCGCACCGAAGCCGAGGAAGATCGCAAAGCCGAGGACCGCCGCGCCGAGCGCCATCCCGATCGCGAACTTCGCTCCCCGGCGCATGGCATCAGTAGACGACGACGCTGCGGATCGATTCGCCCGCATGCATCAGGTCGAAGCCCTTGTTGATCTCGTCGAGCGACAGCGTGTGCGTGATCATCGGGTCGATCTCGATCTTGCCGTCCATGTACCAGTCGACGATCTTCGGCACGTCCGTGCGCCCGCGCGCGCCGCCGAAGGCGGTTCCCTTCCAGGTGCGCCCGGTGACGAGCTGGAACGGCCGCGTCGAGATTTCCTGCCCAGCGCCCGCCACGCCGATGACGATCGACTCGCCCCATCCGCGGTGAGCGGATTCAAGGGCCTGGCGCATGACCTTCACGTTGCCCGTGCAGTCGAACGTATAGTCCGCTCCGCCGATCTGGTCGGCGCCGCGCTTGGTCAGGTTGACGAGATACGGCACGATTTCGCCGTCGACTTCCGACGGATTGACGAAGTGGGTCATGCCGAAACGTTCGCCCCATTCCTTCTTGTCGTTGTTCAGGTCAACGCCGATGATCATGTCCGCGCCGGCAAGCCGCAGGCCCTGGATGACGTTGAGCCCGATGCCGCCGAGCCCGAAGACGATCGCGGTCGCGCCGATTTCCACCTTGGCCGTGTTGATCACCGCGCCGATGCCGGTCGTCACGCCGCAGCCGATATAGCAGATCTTGTCGAAGGGCGCGTCCGGGTTGACCTTGGCGAGCGCGATCTCGGGCAGCACGGTGTGGTTGGCGAAGGTCGAGCAGCCCATATAGTGGAAGATCTTGTCCTTGCCGATCGAGAAGCGCGACGTGCCGTCCGGCATCAGGCCCTGGCCCTGCGTCGAGCGGATGGCGGTGCACAAATTGGTCTTCTGCGAGAGGCAGGACGGGCAGGAGCGGCATTCGGGCGTATAGAGCGGGATGACGTGGTCGCCCTTCTTCAGGCTCGTCACGCCCGGCCCGACATCCATCACGACGCCTGCGCCCTCATGCCCGAGGATGGCCGGGAAGATGCCTTCCGGGTCGGCGCCCGAGAGGGTGAACTCGTCAGTGTGGCAGATGCCCGTCGCCTTGATCTCGACCAGCACCTCGCCGGCGCGCGGACCTTCGAGGTCGACCTCCATGATCTCGAGCGGCTTTCCAGCGGCGGTGGCGACGGCGGCGCGGGTCTTCATGTTGTTTCCTCGGCGTTTTTCTGTTGCCCACAAGGGTTTCAGGAATCGCGCCGGCGTTCAAGCCGGCTCTCGTGTTGAAAGGTCGGGGGCAGGGTGGACATCGCTCCAGCTCGATCCCACAATGACACCCGACTCCTCTTGCGAAAGCCCGACATGACCGCCAGCCCGGCCAGCGCTGTTTCGAATCGCTTTGTCCATCTTCGGGTCCATTCGGCCTATTCGCTCCTCGAAGGCGCGCTGCCGGTCGGCAAGATCGTCGGCCACGCGGTCAAGGACCAGGCGCCGGCCATTGGCATCGCCGACACCAACAACCTCTTCGGCGCGCTCGAATTCGCGCAGAAGGCGGTGAAGGACGGCGTGCAGCCCATCGTCGGCTGCCAGATCGACGTCAATTTCGGCGACGCGCAGGACAATGGCCGCAACGCGCGCAAACACGATCGTGGCCTGACGCCGCTGGTGCTGATCGCGGCGAACGAGCGTGGCTACGCCAATCTGGTCGACCTCGTTTCGAAGTCCTATCTCGACGTGCCGGCCGGCGAACCCGTCCAGGTGCTCGCCGAGTGGCTGGTGGAGCGCTGCGAGGGCATCATCTGCCTCACCGGCAGCGACCGTGGCCCGGTTGGCGCGGCGCTCAAGGCCGAGCAGCCGGGGCTCGCCGAGCAGCGCCTTCTCCAGTTGAAGGACTGGTACGGCGACCGGCTCTATGTCGAGCTGCAGCGCCCCACAGGCTACGACCGCGCTCTGGAAGCCGCGACCATCGAACTCGCCTACGCGCACGATTTGCCGCTCGTCGCCACCAACGAGGCCTTCTTCCCTGCCGCCGCCGACTATGACGCCCATGACGCGCTGATGGCGATCGCCGAAGGCTCGGTCGTCGCCGTCGACGAGCGCCGCCGGCTGACGCCCGACCACTATCTGCGCACGCAAAAGGAAATGGCCGCGCTCTTCGCCGACCTGCCCGAGGCGCTCGCATCCACCATCGAGATCGCCCGCCGCTGCTCCTACTATCCGAGGACGCGCGACCCGATCCTGCCGCGCTTCACCGGCAACGACGCGGCCGACGCGGATGCCGCGCTCCAGGCCGAGGCCGACGAACTCGCCCGCCAGGCCCGCGAAGGCCTCGACGCGCGCCTTGCCGCGCACGGCCCCACCAAGGGCTACACGGTCGCGCAGTATCGCGAGCGGCTGGAATTCGAGATCGGCATCATCACCCGGATGAAGTTCCCCGGCTACTTCCTGATCGTCGCGGACTTCATCAAATGGGGCAAGGCGCAAGGGATTCCCGTCGGCCCCGGCCGCGGCTCGGGCGCCGGCTCGCTGGTCGCCTATGCGCTTACCATCACCGATGTCGACCCGCTGCGCTTTTCGCTCCTCTTCGAGCGCTTCCTCAATCCCGAGCGCGTGTCGATGCCCGATTTCGACATCGACTTCTGCCAGGACCGGCGCGAGGAGGTGATCCGGTACGTGCAGGGCAAGTACGGGCGCGAGCAGGTCGGCCAGATCATCACCTTCGGAACGCTTCAGGCCCGCGCCGTGCTGCGCGACGTCGGGCGCGTCCTCCAGATGCCCTACGGCCAGGTCGATCGGCTGTGCAAGATGGTGCCTGCGAACCCCGCCAACCCGGTCAAGCTCAAGGATGCCATCGAGGGCGAGCCGCGCTTTGCCGAGGAGGTCGAGAAGGAGCCGATCGTTCAGAACCTCCTCGACATCGCGATGAAGCTCGAAGGCCTCTACCGCCACGCCTCGACCCACGCGGCCGGCATCGTCATCGGCGACCGGCCGCTCTGGCAGCTCGTCCCGATGTACCGTGATCCGCGCTCCGACATGCCGGTCACCCAGTTCAACATGAAGTGGGTCGAACAGGCGGGGCTGGTGAAGTTCGACTTTCTCGGCCTGAAGACGCTGACGGTGCTGCAGACCGCGGTCGACCTCATCAAACGACGCGGCGTCGACATCGACCTCGCGACCATCCCGCTCGACGACGAGAAGACCTACGCCATGCTCTCGCGCGGCGAGACGGTCGGCGTGTTCCAGGTGGAATCGGCCGGCATGCGCAAGGCGCTGGTCGGCATGAAGCCGGACTGCATCGAAGACATCATCGCGCTCGTCGCGCTCTACCGTCCCGGCCCGATGGAGAACATCCCGACCTACAACGCCCGCAAGCACGGCGAGGAGGAGATCGAGTCGATCCATCCGAAGATCGACCATCTGGTGAAGGAGACGCAGGGCGTCATCGTCTACCAGGAACAGGTGATGCAGATCGCGCAGGAGCTATCCGGCTATTCGCTCGGCGAGGCCGACCTGCTGCGCCGCGCCATGGGCAAGAAGATCCGCGCCGAAATGGACAAGCAGCGCGTGCGCTTCGTCGACGGCGCTATGGAACGCGGCGTCGGCAAGCCGCAGGCGAACTTCATCTTCGACCTGCTCGCCAAGTTCGCCGACTATGGCTTCAACAAGTCGCACGCCGCCGCCTATGCCATCGTCTCGTACCAAACGGCGTATCTGAAGGCGCACTACCCGACCGAATTCCTCGCCGCGTCGATGACCTACGACATGAACAACACCGAGAAACTGTCTGATTTCAGGCAGGATGCGATGCGCCTCGGGATCGAGGTCGTGCCGCCCTCGGTGATGACCAGCCATCGCCCGTTCGAGGTCGGCGACAAGAAGATCTTCTACGCGCTCGCCGCCATCAAGGGCGTCGGCGAAGGCGCGGTCGACCACATCGTCGCGCTGCGTAAGGAGAAGTCGTTCGAGAGCCTCGAGGATTTCTGCTCGCGCATCGACCCCAAGATCGTCGGCAAGCGCGTTTTCGAAAGCCTGATCGCGGCCGGCGCGTTCGATTGTTTCGGCCACGACCGGGCGGCGCTTGCCTCCGGGCTCGACCGGATGATGGGCCTTGCCGCCCGCGCCAGCGACAATGCCGCGTCCGGCCAGACCGACATCTTCGGGCAGGCGCTCGGCGCCGAGCCCGAAAAGCTGCACCTGCCGCTCGCCGAGCCGTGGTTGCCGGCCGATCGCCTCCACCGCGAGTTCAACGCCGTCGGCTTCTACCTTTCGGCCCATCCGCTCGACGAATACAAGAAGACGCTCGAAAAGCTGCGCGTGCAGGGCTGGGCGGAGTTCCAGGCTGCCGTCAAGCGGGGGGCGTCCGCCGGCCGGCTCGCGGGCACGATCACCTCGCGCCAGGAGCGCCGCACAAAGACCGGCAACAAGATGGGCATCATCATGCTGTCCGACGCGACCGGGCAGTACGAGGCGGTGCTCTTCTCGGAGATGCTTGCGCAGTATCGCGACCTTCTCGAGCCCGGCAAGTCGGTTGTGGTGACGGTTGCGGCCGAAAACCGGCCCGAAGGCGTCAATCTGCGTGTCCAGACCATGGTGTCGCTGGAAGAGGAGGCCAGGCGCATCCAGAAGGCGTTGCGCATCTTCCTTCGCGATCCGTCGCCGCTGTCGACGCTGACCGGCCAGTTGTCGCAGCGCGGCGAAGGGCAGGTCAGCTTCGTCGTCATCCGCGAAGGCGGGCAGGGCGAAATCGAGGTCGAGCTTCCCGACCGCTACCGACTGTCGCCGCAGATCGCCTCGGCGATGAAGGCGGTGCCGGGCGTGGTCGACGTCGAACTGGTCTGACATCCATCACGGACCATGTCCCTGCGTCATGGGAATTGTGGCCTTCCAGGATCGAAAGGCCGGATTTCGCGCGTTCTGTCTCCAACGAAGCTGAAATTCGAAAGGATAGACATGCGCGCCTTGTCCGCACTCATCGTCGCGGCGGCCATGACGGCTGCAGTACCGGCCCACGCATCGGAGGCCGAATTCCTCGAAACGCTGGAGGGCAACTGGGCCGGCAGCGGCTCCATTCGCCTGAAGCCGGATCAGGAGCCGGTCAACGTCAATTGCGACCTGTCCTCCGACGCGTCGGCCGAGCGCCTGTCGATGGACGGAAACTGCAACGCGATGATCGTCATGTCGCGCGCGATCGGCGCTGATCTTTCGGTCGAAGGCGAGACCTATTCGGGCACCTATACCGGCTCGCCGCGCGGTCCCGCCAGCCTGTTGGGAAATCGCAGCGGCGACACGGTCAATCTCGCCGTCGCATGGACGGAGACCGGCCGCGAGGCGAGCATGCAGCTTTCCACTTCCGGCAATGCCTTGCAGATCGTCACGACCGAGGCGCATCCCGAGACGGGCGAGCCCGTCGTCACGGCGCAGCTTTCCTTCGAGCGGCAGTAGTCAGTCCGCTCTCGGCGGCCGCCCGTTGCGCGGCCGCCCGAACGTATAGCCCGTCTCCACGATCGTATTGCCGAACTTTTCCCGCAGCCGGTCCATCGCGCATTCGGCCTTCGCGGCTTTCGCTCCGCGCAGGTCGACGAGGTCGGGTGGATCGGCTCGCGCGGCGTCCGCCAGTTCGCTGACGCCGATGCCGAGCAGGCGGAACCGGGTGCCGTCGAGTTCGTGCTTCAGCATTTCGAGGCCGGTCTGGAAAATCCGCTCGGCGAGCTGGGTCGGGTCCGCCAGTGCACGGTTGCGAGTGCGGATCTTGAAGTCGGCCGTCTTCAGCTTCAGGACGACGGTCCGCCCCGCGATCTGGTGGCTCTTCAGCCGCCGCGACACCTTTTCGCTCAGCGCGCGCAGCACCGGCACGAGGTCTTCGGCGCGCGACAGGTCGATATCGAAGGTCGTCTCCGCCGAAACGCTCTTGGCTTCGCGGTCGGCCGAGACGCGCCGCACGTCCTCGCCGCGCGAGAGATGGTAGAGCCGGTCGCCCATCGTGCCGTAGCGCTTCAGGAGATCGCCGCGCTCCATCTTCTGCAACTGCCCGATGGTGCGCACGCCATCGCGGTCCAGCACGGCCTCGAACGCCTTGCCGACGCCCCAGATCATCGAGACCGGCTGTCCCGCCAGGAACTCGAGCGCCTCCGCCTCGCCGATGACCGCAAAGCCGCGCGGCTTCTTCAGGTCCGACGCGACCTTTGCCAGGAACTTGCAATAGGAAAGACCAACCGAGACCGAAATGCCGATCTCGCGCTCGACGGATTGGACGAACTGGCCGAGCACCAGCGCGGGCGGCCTTCCGTGCAGCGTTTCGGTGCCGCCGAGGTCGAGAAAGGCTTCGTCGATCGAAAGCGGCTCGACCAGCGGCGTCAGCGCCTCCATCATCTGGCGCACCTCGCGCCCGACGCGGACGTATTTTTCCATGTCCGGCTTGATCACCACCGCCTCGGGGCAGGCCTGCAGTGCCTTGAACATCGGCATCGCCGAGCGCACGCCCTTGATGCGCGCGATGTAGCAGGCGGTGGAGACGACGCCGCGCGTTCCGCCGCCGATGATCACCGGCTTGTCGCGAAGCGCCGGATTGTCCCGCTTTTCCACTGCCGCATAGAAGGCGTCGCAGTCGATATGCGCCAGATGCAGCGCGTAGAGCTCGTCATGGCGCACGATGCGGGGGCTGCCGCAGGCATCGCAGCGCGGCGCCTTCCCGCGCTGGAGCGTCAGGCAATCCCGGCAGAATCCATGAGACGGATGATTGACAGTCTGGCGCATCGATGTGAACATAAAGGGAACAAATATCGTAGGACGATGCGCATCGGGCCGCAAGCGAATTGCGCGTCGTCCCACCGGCAAGGAGGACTGGAATGGACACCGACATTCTTCCTTTGACGCCCGAACGCTGGCCGGCCTTCGAGGATCTCTTCGGCAGGCAGGGCGCATGTTACGGCTGCTGGTGCGTCCATTTCCGCCTGCCGCCCGCCGCCCGCCGCGTCAACGATCGCGAGGCCAACAAGGCCTTCATCAAGCGGCGGATCGAGGACGGCCCGCCGCCCGGCCTCCTGGCGTTCGCCGATGGCCGCGCCGTCGGCTGGATGCAGATCGGTCCGCGAGCCGACGTGCCGGAGTGGAACAACAAGGGCAGGGCATCCTCGCCGCTCGATGTCGACCCTGCGGATGCGGCGGCATGGGCGATCTCCTGTTTCTTCCTGCGCTCATCCGCGCGCGGCAAGGGCCTGACGCATCGGCTGGTCGCGGCCGGGCTCGACTTCGCCCGCCAGAACGGCGCCCGTCTCGTCGAGGCCTGCCCGATCCGGCAGTCGAAGGATTCGCGGTCGATCGGGCTTTTCGTCGGCTCCGCCCGTGTCTTCGAGCAGGCGGGTTTCGAAACGGTCGCCGAGCGCAAGGCAGGGCGTCCGCTGATGCGCTACGCGCTCGCCGCCGCGTCGTGACCGTCGATCCCGAGCGCGCGCTCGATCATCGGCAGCGCCTCGGCCCAGTCATGGACGATCGTCGCGAAATCGGGCGGCGGCGGCATCAACTCGCGCAGGCTGTTGTCGGCCATCAGGTGAAACAGCGCGGCATCCGGCACGCTCTCATGCGCCGAGATCAAATTGCGCGGTTGGTCGTCGACGAAGGCGACCGGACGCGGCGTCTCGCCCCGCAGCCGCGCGACGGCCGGACCCTTAGCCATCTCCGTCGTCAAAAGCGGGTAGGGCAGGCCGAGCGCGTCGAGGTGGCGGCGGCGCGCATCGCGGAAGCGGTGGGGCATAGCCGTCAGCAGCACGATCTCCGCGCGCCGCGCGATCTGCGCCATCGCATCGGCCGCGCCGTCCGTCACGGTCTGCCAGTCGGCCTGGCCGTGGAAGAAATCGTCGACCAGCGTACGTACATGCTCGATTTCGGCGACGTTGCCGTTGTCGACATGGAAGATGTTGCCGTGCAGCGCGAAACTGTCGAGCCTGAGGTCGAAACCCTTCGACTTAAGATAGCGCGGGAAGGGCTTGATGAAATCGAGGATGACGTCGTCGACGTCGAGGATCAGCAGCGGCCGGTCGTCGGCTGCCAGTTCCTCGATCTGGCGCAGCGTCTCGGGATCGTCACTCATGAGGAAATCTCGTACTCGTCGTCGCCCGCCGGCAGCGCACGCAAGGCGCGTCCGACATCCTGCGGCGCGATGCCGCTTGCCTCGCTGAACTTCATCAGCGTCGGCTCGTGCGCCAGGATGAACTGCAGCACGCCCGCAAGGAAGCCCGGCTCGCCCGCCGCGCGGCGGATCTCGTGCGCGGCGATGCCGGTCAGGTCGAGGAAGCGCGGCAGGAGGTCCGGATCGCTCGCCACGAAGCCCAGCGCCTCGATGGCGATGCCATCGGCCGCTTCCCGCGCCAGCTTCTTGTCGCCGCGCCCCGAATCCGACATGGTCCTGTTCATGCGGCTGGGTTAGCCTGCGCCATCCACGCGATCAAGCATCGCGCGATGGCTTGTTTCAAGAGTTTGCGTTTCGTCAATCAAATCACGCTAACATTTCGGCGGGGTCGAAACCGTTCGGCGCCTGGACTGTCGAGGACTTATGACCAAGAAGGTGATGATCGTCGAGGACAACGAGCTCAACATGAAGCTCTTTCGCGACCTCATCGAAGCGTCGGGCTACGAGACCGTGCGCACGCGCAACGGGCTGGAGGCGCTCGACCTTGCGCGCGAGCATCGGCCCGACCTGATCCTGATGGACATCCAGCTTCCCGAGGTTTCGGGGCTGGAGGTCACCAAATGGCTGAAGGACGACGACGATCTGCGCTCGATCCCGGTCATCGCGGTGACGGCCTTCGCCATGAAGGGCGACGAGGAGCGTATCCGGCAGGGCGGCTGCGAGGCTTACATCTCGAAGCCGATCTCGGTCGCGCGCTTCATCGAGACGATCAAGTCCTATCTGGGCGATGCGTGAGGAGCCGGCCGGGCGGCCGGACAAGGGGTTGAAATGACGGCGCGGATACTTGTTGTCGACGACATTCCGGCGAATGTGAAGCTTCTCGAAGCGCGGCTGCTCGCCGAGTATTTCGAGGTGCTCACCGCCAGCAATGGCCGCGACGCGCTCGAAATCTGCGAGGCGGGCCGCGCCGACGTGGTGCTGCTCGACGTCATGATGCCCGACATGGACGGGTTCGAGGTGTGTCGCCGCCTCAAGACCGATTCGGCCACCGCCCACATTCCCGTCGTCATGGTCACCGCGCTCGACCAGGCTGCGGACCGCGTGCGCGGGCTCGAAGTCGGCGCCGACGATTTCCTGACCAAGCCCGCCAACGACCTCCAGCTCATGACGCGCGTGAAGAGCCTCGTGCGCCTCAAGATGCTCACCGACGAGTTGCGCATGCGCGCTTCGACGACGCGCAACATCGGCATCGAGGAGCTCCTGAAGAAGCGCGACATCTCCGCCAATGCGCCCATCCGCGCGCTGCTGATCGACGATCGCGCCTCCTCGGTCGAGCAGATCGAGAAGTACCTGCGCGGTTTCTGCACGCTCGACGTCGTCTCCGACCCGCAGGCGGGCCTGATCGAGGCGGCCGAGAAGCCCTATGAGTGCGTGCTGATCTCGACCGCGCTCGCCGAATACGATCCGCTGCGGCTCTGCTCGCAGCTTCGCACGCTCGACCGCACGCGTTTCCTGCCGATCATCCTGATCGCGGGCCAGGACGAGAACCAGCGCCTCGTGCGCGCGCTCGAACTCGGGATCAATGACTACGTCACCCGCCCCGTCGACCGGCAGGAGCTGATCGCGCGCCTGCGCACGCAGGTCAAACGCAAGCGCTACAACGACCAGCTTCGCTCCTCGGTCACCCAGACCATCGAGATGGCGGTGACGGACGGCCTGACCGGCCTCCACAACCGCCGCTATCTCGACAGCCATCTGGCGAGCCTCGCCACCAAGGCCCGCAGCCGCGGCAAGCCGCTTTCCGTGCTGATCACCGACATCGACCGCTTCAAGTCGATCAACGACACGCACGGCCACGACGCCGGCGACGACATCCTGCGCGAGTTCGCCATGCGGCTGCGCCAGAGCGTGCGCGGCTTCGACCTTGCCTGCCGCTATGGCGGCGAGGAGTTCGTCATCGTCATGCCGGACACCGATCCGGCGCTCGCCGAAAAGGTCGCCGAGCGCATCCGCGACCAGATCGCGCGCAATCCGTTCACCATCGAGGAGGGCGGCAAGACGCTCGACGTGACCATCTCGGTCGGCGTCGCCTCGCTCAAGGGCGAGCCCGACACGGTGACGGACATGATGAAGCGCGCGGACGTCGCGCTCTATCAGGCGAAGAACGCCGGCCGCAACCGCGTCGTCGCAAGTGCAGCCTAGTCAAGGCGTCATCTAGACAGTCAGGGCCTGTCCGCACGCGTGTTTACCTTAACGCGCGACTCTTGGCATCAAAGTTAAGAAATTATTGATTTTCAACCGGTCTTGCGCGACTGTGAAGCCATCAGGGCAGCAAACGAGGGCATCTGCCCGGCAAGCTACCCCATGATGCTCAGGTCCGCCGCATCTCCTGGGTCCGTGGGGTCGGCCGGTCGACACTGACACCTTAGTGGCCTCCTCGTACCACTGTCAGCCGTCGGCCGGCCCCTTTCTTTTTCCAGCCGCAGAAACGCAAAACGCCGCCCGAAGGCGGCGCTTGAAACCGATCAGAAGCGTGACGCTTACTTGATCTTGGTTTCCTTGAACTCGACGTGCTTGCGCGCGATCGGGTCGTACTTCCGCTTCGTCATCTTGTCCGTCATCGTGCGGCTGTTCTTCGTCGTGACGTAGAAGCTGCCGGTGTCGGCGGTCGACAGAAGCTTGATCTTGATGGTTGTCGCCTTGGCCATTTTGGTCGTCCGTTTCTGAAAGAGATGTCACCGCATACGAACGGGAGCCGGGCCCGGGCGGCGGAAAACTTGGCGCGAGACATACTGGATCGGCGCCGATTGTCAACCCCGCGCGCCACCGGAACCAAGCCGCACCGCGCCCAATCCGAGATAGGCCGCGAAGAAGATCATGATCGCATAGGCGAAACCGTTCGGCCCGAAGAGGTCCATGCCGATGCCGATCGCCTGCGGGCCGAGCAGCATGCCGATTCCGTAGCACAGCACGAAGGCGGCGTTGGCGGAGGCGAGGTCGCGTCCCGAAAGCCGCGAGCCGAGATGGGCAAGGCCCACGGTGTAGAGCCCCGCGACGACCCCGCCCCACGCGAACAGGACACCGGCCGTCAGATACCAGTCATGGGCGACGAAGGGCAGGGCGACCATACCCGCAAGGCCGATCGCCGCGCAGATCATCAGCAGGTGGCGCCGGTCACTGACGCGGTCGCTGATCAGCCCGAGCGGGATCTGCATCAGCACGTTGCCGAGCCCGACGGCCGTCAGCAGAAGCGCGGCATCCGCCTCCGAATAGCCGATCCGCGTGCCGTAGACCGGAAAGAGCCCGAAGCCGCCGGTCTCGACCGCGCCGAAGACCAGCACCGCCGCCGTCGCCATCGGCACCAGCCAGATATAGCCGACGAAGCGCGTGCCGGTCGGCGCGGCGTCGATGCGTGGGCTTTCGCGCCAGGCCGCCAGCACGGGCAGGGCGGCGATCATGACGATGGCGAAGGTGATGCCGAAGGGCAGGAAGCCCTGGCTGCCGACCTGCGCGAACAGCCACGGCCCGAAGGCGAAGCCGAGCGAGAGCACGGTCGCGTAGATGCCGAGGATGAAGCCGCGCCGCGCCGCCGGCGCCGAGGTCGCGATCCAGAACTCCGACAGGATGAAGACGATGGTGATGGAGAAATGCAGCGCTGCCCGCAGCGGAAACCATATCCAGAAGTCCGACGCGACATAAAATCCGATGAAGGAAAAGGCGCCGACGACGATCATGGCGAGCATCGTCCAGACGACGCCGAATCGCGCGGCGAGCGGCGTCGCGCAGGGCGCGGCGACGATCGAGGCGAGCCCGGCCATCGCCGTGTTGAGCCCGATCATCGTCGCCGAATGGCCCCGCCCCTCGAGGATAACGCTCAGGAGCGGCATGCCGATGCCGATGGCGATCCCGACGACGCTGATCGAGGCGATGGCAGCCGATACAGACCGCCACCTGATGGTCTCGTCACCGGGGGTGGACAGGCCGGTATGCATCTGGACTGGCCGCGGCGCTAGATGATGTTGCGTTCGAAGCGGTCGCGGCGAAGCCGGTAGAACGGCACCTCGCCGCCGGGCTTCAGTTCCGGGTCGATCTTCAGCCGCGATTCGAGATCGCCGAGGATCGTCCGCGTGATGCTCGGAATGTCGGCTTCCTTCGCTTCCGCGATCGGCAGCCAGACGAGTTCTTCGAGCTCGTGCGTCGGCCCGCCATCTTCGAGCTCGAGCGCCACCTCGTCCTTCCAGACCGAAAGGAACCGCGTGTCGAAGCGGCGCACGCGGCCGGGCGGCGTGATCGCGCGGGCGACGAAGCGCAGGCCCGCGAGCGCGGGCTGGATGCCATGCTCGACGAAGCCCTGCCAGTCGGACTTGTTGGTCGCGAAGGGTCCGCGCCGCCCGATCAGCAGCCCGGCCTCCTCATAGGTCTCGCGGATGGCGGAAAGCGCGATGGCGCGGGCGCGCGCGGCCGTCGCGCGGCTTCCCGTTCCGATCAGCTTGATCTCTTCGGCCGGATCGAGCGGCGTCGCCACGCCGATGCGGCTGTCGTTCGGGTCGGTGCGCCCGCCGGGAAAGACGAACTTGCCGGGCATGAACGCGTGCTTCATGTGGCGGCGCCCCATCAGCACGCGGATGTCGCTGCCCCTGCGGTCGAGAAGGATCAGCGTCGCCGCGTCGCGCGGCCGCTTGGGGCCGGAGCCCAGCGCAAAATCCTTGCTTTCCGCCTTGTCGATCTGGGCGCGCGTAAAACCTTCCAAGATGTCACTCCCTCAGCGACGGTTCGATCAGAGCTCCGGATGGTCGTCGAGCACGTCCTGCTCGCCGCCGAAACCGTGCATGTGCAGCGCCCATTGCAGGCCGACGACGGCGCCCTTCACCGGCTGGAGAAGGACGATCGAACCGACGATCGTCAGAGGCACCCAGATCGCAAGATGCTGCCACAGGCCGAGCCCGCTGGTCATCTCGACGCCCATGAAACCACCGACGACGATGTGGCCGACGATGAAGATCACCAGATAGGCGGGCAGGTCGTCGGCGCGATGGTGGTGGAACTCCTCACCGCATTTCGCGCATTGCGGCGTCACCTTCAGGAAGCGATCGAACAACCTCCCGTCACCGCAATTGGGGCAGCGGCACTTAAAGCCGCGCCACATCGAGCGGATGAGAGACCGGTTTTCGCGTGCGGCGTCACCGCCATAATGAACTTCGCTCATCGCCTGCTCCTCGTCGATCCACGCCCGCCCGGCCGGCGCGACTGGTCTGCGCGTCTGCGGCCCTTGGCCTTGTGAAGCGAGGCGCGCGATCCCGAGACGGGCTCCGGATCGCTCATCATCTCGAACCGCAGGCTTCCGGCCATCGGCGCGATCTCAACCAGCTTCACCTCGACCGTATCGGCAAGCCGAAAGCCCTTCCGGCTCCGTTCGCCGACCATCGCGTGCGCCGCTTCGTCGTAGATATAGTAGTCGTCGCCCAGCGTTGACACCGGCACGAAGCCGTCTGCGCCGAATTGCGGCAATTGAACGAAGAGCCCGGCCTTGGTCACGCCCGAGATGCGGCCGGTGAAGGTCTCGTCGATCCGCGTCGCCAGATGCGCGGCGATCAGCCGGTCAACGGTGTCGCGCTCGGCGGCCATCGCGCGGCGCTCCGTCGCGGAGATCAGGGCCGAGATTTCTTCCAGCCGGCCTTCCTCGCCCTTGGTCATTCCGTCTTTGCCAAGCCCCAATGCTGAGATCAGCGCGCGATGGACGATCAGGTCAGCATAGCGCCGGATCGGCGAGGTGAAATGCGCGTAGCGTTTCAGGTTCAGGCCGAAATGCCCGGCATTGTCCTTGGAATAGATCGCCTGGCTCTGGCTGCGCAGCACGACCTGATTGACGAGTTCGTCATGCTCGCTGCCCTCGACCGCCTTCAGGATGCCATTGAACTGCGAGGGGCGCAGATTGGCGCCGCGCGCCAGCGACAGACCGACCGTCGTCAGGAATTCGCGCAGCGATTCCTGCTTCGCCATCGAGGGCTCGTCATGGATGCGGTAGATCAGCGGCTGGCGCTTGGCCTCCAGCGTCTCGGCGGCGGCGACGTTCGCCTGGATCATGAATTCTTCGATCAGCTTGTGCGCGTCCAGCCGGTCCGGCACGACCACGCGGTCGACCGTGCCATCCTCCTTCAGGAGGATCTTGCGCTCCGGCAGGTCGAGATCGAGCGGCTGGCGGCTGTCGCGCCCGCGTTTCAGCACGCGATAGCCGTCCCAGAGCGGCTTCAGCACATGGTCGAGAAACGGTGCCGCCTTCTCGTCGGCCGCACCGTCGATCGCCGCCTGCGCCTGGTTGTAGGACAGCTTGACGTGGCTGCGCATCATCACGCGATGGAACGAGTGCCGTATCTTGCGCCCTTCGGCGCTGAAGACCATCCGCACCGCAAGGGCAGGGCGGTCCTCGTTCTCGCGCAGCGAGCAGAGGTCGTTGGAGATGCGCTCCGGCAGCATCGGCACGACGCGGTCGGGGAAATAGCAGGAATTGCCGCGCTTCAGCGCTTCCTGGTCGAGTTCCGTCCCGGAACGCACATAGGCCGCGACATCGGCGATGGCGACCGTGGCGACGATGCCGCCGGGATTGGCCTCGTCCTCGTCGGGCATCGCGTGCACCGCGTCGTCATGGTCCTTGGCGTCGGCCGGATCGATGGTGATCAGCGGCAGGTCGCGCCAGTCCTCCCGCCCATGACTGGAACCATCGAGCGTCGCCGGCCGGCAGGCTTCGGCCTCGGCGATCACCGCGTTCGGGAAGACGTGTGGGATGTCGTGGCTGTGGATGGCGATCATCGAGACCGCTTTCTCGCTCGTCAGCGAGCCGACCACCTCGACGACCTTGCCCTTCGGCAGGCCGTAGCGCGCATGGCGCAGCGGGGCGACCTCGATCAGGTCGCCGGGCTTGGCGCCGTTCAGGTCGTCCTCGTCGATGATCAGTTCGGGCTGGCGGCGCTCGACCGGTTCCATGCGAAACCCGCCATCGGCCAGATGCCGCAGCACGCCCAGCACCGCGTCGCGCTGCTTGTCGAAAATCTTGACGACGCGCGCCGTATAGGTCGGGCCGCCCTTTTCCTCGTTCGGAAAGGTCTTGGCCAGCACGCGGTCGCCGATGCCCGGCGCGGGCCCGCGGCCCTGCCGCTGCGTGCGGATCGCGACCAGCGGCGCGGCGCCGAGATCGGCGGGCCATTCGGCCGGTCGCGCGATCAGCAGACCGTCCGGATCGCGGCTGACGACGTCCAGCACCACCATATGCGGCAGGTCGCCGGGCCGCTTCAGCTTCTTGTCGCGCTTTTGCAGCAGGCCCTCGTCCTGCAGGTCGCGCAACATGTCCTTCAGCCAGATGCGATCGTCGCCCTTGAGGCGGAACGCCTTGGCGAGTTCCCGCTTGCCCGACAGGTCCGGGTTCTCGCTGATGTAGGCGAGGATTTCGTCGCGGCTCGGGCGAAAGCTGTCGGACGATGTCGACTCAGCCCGCTTCGCCGGGGCGGCAGACTTTCGCCCGGAGATCTTTCGCGCCAAGGGCTACTCCTTCGCCCTTGCCGGGGCCTTCTTCGCGGCCGGCTTCTTCTTGGCTGCGGGCTTCTTGGCAGCCGTCTTCGTTTCGCCATCCGCCTTGGCAGCCTTCGCCTTGGATTTCGGCGCGGCCTTCTTCTTCGGCACCTTCGTGCCGCTCTTGGCGGCCCGCTCGGCGATCAGCACCAGCGCTTCCTCGACGGTCACGCTTTCCGGGGCCTTGCCCTTGGGCAGCGTCGCGTTGACCTTGCCCCAGTTGACATAAGGCCCGTAGCGCCCATCACGCACGGTGATCTTGCCGCCGCCGTCCGGATGGTCGCCCAGTTCCTTCAGCGCCGTCGCCGCGCCGCGCTCGCGTCCGTTTGCGAATTTCGACTTCTTCTCGGCGATCACCGTGACGGCGCGGTTGAGGCCGATCGAGAACACGTCCTCGATCGTCTCCAGATTGGCGTAGGTCCCGTCATGGAGCACGAACGGACCGTAGCGCCCGAGCCCGGCCGAGATCATCTTGCCGCTTTCGGGATGCTTGCCGACATCGCGCGGCAGCGAGAGCAGGGCCAGCGCCTTTTCGTGGTCGATCGAATCCGGCGTCCAGCCCTTCGGAAGACTGGAACGCTTGGCCTCCTTGCCTTCGCCGCGCTGGACATAGGGTCCGAAGCGGCCGCTCTTCAGCGTGATTTCCTCGCCCGTATAGGGATCCTTGCCCAGTTCCTTGTCGCCGTCGACCGCCGAGCCGTCGCCGTTTCCGGCCGGCCCGTCGAGCTGGCGCGTGAAGCCGCATTCGGGATAGTTCGAGCAGCCTACGAAAGCGCCGAACTTGCCGAGTTTCAGCGACAACTGGCCCGAATTGCATTTCGGGCAGACGCGCGGATCGCTGCCGTCCTCGCGCGGCGGGAAGGCGAGCGGTGCCAATTCCTCGTTCAGCGCATCGAGAACGTCGGTGACGCGCAACTCCTTGATGCCGTCGACATGACCGGAAAACTCCTTCCAGAAGTCGCGCAGCACGTCCTTCCAGGCCAGCTTGCCATCCGAAATCTGGTCGAGCTTTTCTTCCAGCGCGGCGGTGAAGTCGTATTCGACGTAACGGTCGAAGAAACTTTCGAGGAAGGAGGTCACCAGCCGGCCCTTGGCCTGCGGCACCAGCTTGCGCTTTTCGTTGGTGACGTAGTCGCGGTCTTCCAACGTCTTCAGCGTCGCCGCATAGGTCGACGGCCGGCCGATGCCGAGCTCTTCCATGCGCTTGATCAGCGAGGCTTCCGAATAGCGCGGCGGCGGTTCGGTCGAATGCTGGGTCGCGTTGATCTGGTGGCGCGCGATGGCTTCGCCCTGCCGGATTTCGGGCAGGCGCTTGTCCTCGTCGTCCGCGTCCGGCGCGTCCTCGTCCTTCTGCTCGGTATAGGCGGCGATGAAGCCGTCGAAGCGGATCACCGACCCGACCGCGCGCAGATTGGCGGTCCTAGGCCCATTGACGGCGTCGATCTCGACCGTCGTCCGCTCGATCTCGGCCGGCACCATCTGGCTGGCGATCGCGCGCTTCCAGATCATGTCGTAGAGCCGCGCCTGGTCTGCATCCAGATATTTGCGCACCTGGTCGGGCGTGCGCCAGAATTCGGTCGGCCGCACCGCCTCGTGCGCCTCCTGCGCATTCTTGGCCTTGGTCGAATAGTAGCGCGGCTTTTCCGGCAAATAGCGGTCGCCGAAGCCCTTGCCGATCTGCTCGCGCGCCGCGGCGATCGCCTCCGGCGCCATCTGCACGCCGTCGGTTCGCATGTAGGTAATGAGGCCGGTCGTCTCGCCGCCGATCTCGACGCCCTCATAGAGCCGCTGCGCGACCTGCATGGTGCGCGAGGCCGAGAAGCCGAGCCGCGAGGACGCGGCCTGCTGCAGCGTCGAGGTGGTGAAGGGCGGGGCCGGGTTGCGCTTCGTCGGCTTGGCCTCGACCGAGGCCGCCGTGAAGGTCGCGCCGTCGAGCATCGCCTTGATCTCGTCGGCCTGCGTCTTGTTGGCGATGTCGAGCTTGGCGAGCTTCTTGCCCTCATAGGCCGTCAGCCGCGCCTCGAAGCGATCCTTGCGCACGGTGTCGAGAAGGGCGGCGACCTGCCAGTATTCCTCGCGCACGAAGCGCTCGATCTCGGATTCACGGTCGCAGATCAAGCGCAGTGCCACCGACTGGACGCGGCCGGCCGAGCGGGCGCCCGGCAGCTTGCGCCACAGCACCGGCGACAGCGTGAAGCCGACGAGATAGTCGAGTGCCCGGCGCGCCAGATAGGCGTCGACCAGCGGCCCGTCGATCTCGCGCGGGTTCGCCATCGCCTCGGTCACGGCGGCCTTGGTGATCGCGTTGAAGACGACGCGCTTGACCGGCTTGCCCTTGATGACCTTCTTCTGGTTCAGCACTTCCAGCACATGCCAGGAAATCGCCTCGCCCTCGCGATCCGGATCGGTCGCCAGGATCAAGCTGTCTGCCTCCTTCACCGCCTTGGCGATGTCGCCGAGGCGCTTCGAGGAGGGCGAATCCACCTCCCACGACATGGCGAAATCGTCGTCGGGACGCACCGATCCGTCCTTGGCCGGCAGGTCGCGGACATGGCCGAACGAGGCCAGCACCTTGTAGCGCGAGCCCAGATATTTGTTGATTGTCTTGGCCTTGGCAGGCGATTCGACGACGACGACGTCCATATTTTCCGTGCGATCCCCGGGGCCGCAGAAGTGGGGGCAGCCCTCATTTGTCTTTGCGTTCTCGGTGCGTGACATGGCGGCGCAGCGTCGTCCGGTCAAGGGAAAACGGTTCTGCCACCCGCCGGATGCCGCGCAATGCTCGTATAAGTTGCAATGATTTGTGATTGCAATTGATGGTGACAACGTACATTGTAACATTACTGCCGGTTGCGGTGCAGGCAAGTTTGCATCCGGCGGGAATGACCCGTTGCGGTCGAGGTCGGAGCCGAAGGGAGCCCGTATGCGGGAGGCACTCACTGCGAAGACGGAGCGGCTGGAATATGTCCATGCCATGCTCGTGCAGTTGCGAAGGATGGCCGCCGAAGAAGAACACGAAATACTGGCCTATCTGATCGAGATGGCCACCACGGAAGCGAACGACATCCTGCGCGGCGCGCGGCCCTCACGCATCCGGCGCAATCAGCGAGACAGCGCCGCCTGAATGCCGCTCGAGCCGGCCGGCAAGGTCGAGCTCGAGAAGCAGCGTCCGCACCGTCCGCGCCGAAAGGTCGGTGTGCCGGACGATGTCGTCAAGGGCGGTCGGGCTCGGGCTCAGCGCCTCAACCAGCCGCGTGCGCTCGTCGCGTTCCGGCTCGATCGGCAGCTCGTCGAAGGATGGTTCGAGCGGCGCGGCCTCCGCCTCGCGCAGCGCCGGAGACGGCGCCCGGCCGATCATCGGGCGCAAATGCTCCAGGACGTCGTCGCTGCCCAGCGTCAGGATCGCGCCGTCTTTCAGCAAGCCGTTCGAGCCCGCCGCGCGCGGATCGAGCGGCGAGCCGGGCACGGCGAAGACGAGCCGGCCGAGTTCGCCCGCCAGCCGCGCGCTGATCAGCGAGCCCGAGCGCTGCGCCGCCTCCACCACCACGAGCCCGAGGCCGAGCCCGGCGATCAGCCGGTTCCTGCGTGGAAAGTCGCGTGCGCGCGGCTCCCAGCCGAACGGCATTTCGGTGATCACCGCGCCCGAGCGCGCGATCCGGCCGACGAGTTCGAGGTTTTCCGGCGGATAGGGCTTGTCGAGCCCGCCGGCGAGCACCGCGACGGTGCCGGTCTCGAGGCTTGCCCAATGCGCCGCAGCGTCGATGCCGCGGGCAAGGCCGGAGACGACGCTAAAGCCCGCCCCGCCGAGTTCGGCTGCCAGTTGGCGGGCCATCTTGGCGCCGGAGGCCGAGGCGTTGCGCGCGCCAACGACCGAGACCGCCGGCGCGGAAAAAATGTCGCCGCGCCCCATCACCGTCACCAGGGGCGGTGGCACGTCCATGTGGCGCAGCATGGGCGGGTAGTCGGCTTCGCCGATCGCCGCGATCCGCCCGCCGAAGCGCGCCACCTTGTCGATTTCGACTTCCGCCTCTTCGATCGTCGCGATGCGGATCTTCCTGCCGCCGCCGCGCGCGACGAGATCCGGCAGCGCGTCGAGCGCGGCCTTGGCCGAGCCGAAGCGGTTGATCAGGTCGCGAAAGGTCGCCGCGCCGACATTGTCGGAGCGCAGGAGCCGCAGCCAGTTCAGCCTTTGCGCATCGTTGAGCTTCAGCGGTGCGGAGGCCGGCCCGTTCATCCCTTGGCGCCGATCCGGCTTTCGGTGCCGGCCATCAGGCGCCTGATGTTCTCGCGATGTTTCCAGAACACGATCAGACTCATCAGCGAAAAGGCGATCGAGGCGTCGCCGAAGCCGAGCAGCAGAAGCGTGATCGGCACCGCCACGCAGGCGATCAGGGCCGAGAGCGACGAATAGCGCGTCAGGAAGGCGGTGGCGATCCAGATCACCGCGAAGACCAGCGAGGCGATGCCCGAGATGGCGAGGAGGATGCCGAGATAGGTCGCGACGCCCTTGCCGCCCCTGAAGCCGAGCCAGACCGGGAAGAGATGGCCGATGAACGCGCCGAAGCCGGCGAGAATGCCGAGCCCGATGCCGTACTGGTTCGCGAGGACGACCGCGAGGGTGCCTTTCAGCGCATCGAGGAGCAGCGTGGCGGCGGCCAGCTTCTTGTTGCCGGTGCGCAGCACGTTGGTCGCGCCGATATTGCCCGAGCCGATCGCCCGCACGTCGCCGAGCCCCGCCATCCGCGTCAGGACGAGACCGAACGGGATCGAGCCCAGAAGATAGCCGAAGGCGAGTGCTGCCAGCAGAATCATCGACCGCCCTTTGCGAGGATCATGTGGTGGGAGCTCATTGTTGCGCGAAGACGGTCCGGCCTGCAACCAGCGTGCGCATCACACGGCCCTGCAATCGCGCGCCTTCGAAAGACGTGTTCTTCGAAAGCGAGACGATTTCGGCTTCGCTGACGACCCACGGCGCATCGAGGTCGACTATCGCTATGTCGGCCGGCGCGCCGGGTTTTAGGGTGCCGGCGTCGAGGCCGAAGCGTTTGGCCGGAGCGGTCGACAGCACCTCGACGAGGCGCATCAACCCGACATCCCCATTGTGGTGAAGGCGAAGCGCGACGGCGAGCAGCGTCTCCAGCCCGATCGCGCCGCTCGCCGCTTCCGCGAAGGGCAGGCGCTTGGTGTCGACGTCCTGCGGGTCGTGCGCCGAGGTGACGATGTCGATGGTCCCGTCGCGCAGCGCCTCGATCATCGCCAGCCGGTCGTCCTCGGCCCGCAGGGGCGGCGCGAGGCGGAAGAAGGTGCGGTATTCGCCGATGTCGTTTTCGTTCAGCGCCAGATTGTTGATCGAAACGCCCGCCGTCACATTCGCCCCGTCCGCCTTGGCACGGCGGACGGCGGCGGCCGACATGGCGGCCGAGATCTTGGCGGCGTGATAGGCGCCTCGGGTCAGCCGGGCCAGAAGGAGGTCGCGTTCGAGCGGGATCAGTTCGGCTTCGCGCGGAATGCCGGGCAGGCCGAGCCAGCTAGCGAACAGGCCCTCGTTCATCACGCCCTGCGAGGCGAGGTCGCGGTCCTGCGTCCGGTGCGCGATCACGGCGCCGAAGTCGCGCGCATAGGTCAGCGCGCGCCGCATCACGAGCGAGCTTGCGATCGTCTTGCGGCCTTCGGTGAAGAACGCCGCCCCTGCCTGCGACAGGAGGCCGATCTCGGTCATCTCCTCGCCGAGAAGGCCCTTGGTGATCGCGCCGGTCGGGATGACGTTGACGATGGCCGTGTCGCGCGCCGTGCGGCGCACGAACTCGACGAGCGCCACGTCGTCGATCACCGGGTCGGTGTCGGGCATCATGGTCAGCGTCGTCACGCCGCCGGCCGCCGCCGCTGCGCTCGCCGAGGCGATCGTCTCGCGATGCTCTGCGCCCGGCTCGCCGATATGGACCGATGTGTCGACCAGCCCCGGCATGATGGTCAGCCCGGCGCAGTCGACGATCTCGGCGCCCTCCGGCGCCCCCTGGTTCAGCGCCGATCTGCCGGCTTCGGCGATGCGGCCGTCGACGACGACCACCGTGCCGGTCTCGTCCAGCCCGCGCGACGGATCGACGATGCGCCCGCCCTTCAGAACAACCGGCTTCATGACGGCGCTCCTTCGAGAAGCGCTTCCATGACGGCCATGCGAACCGCGACCCCCATCTCGACCTGCTCCTGGATCACGCTTTGCGGGCCGTCGGCGATGGCCGATGCGATCTCGACGCCGCGGTTCATCGGGCCGGGGTGCATGACCAGCGCGTCGGGCTTTGCCTTGGCGAGCTTCGCTGCGTCGAGGCCGTGAAAGCGGAAATATTCGCGCACCGACGGGACGAAGGCGCCCGCCATGCGCTCGCGCTGGAGCCTGAGCATCATGACGACATCGGCATCGGCAACGGCGTCTTCGAGGCGCGAGGACGTCTCGACGCCCATCTGGCCGATCCCGGACGGCAGCAGCGTCGAGGGTGCCGCGACCTTCACCCGCGCGCCGAGCGCATTCAGGAGCACGATGTTGGACCGCGCGACGCGGCTGTGCAGAACGTCGCCGCAGATCGCCACGGTCAATCCGGCGATGCGGCCCTTGGCGCGGCGGATGGTCAGCGCGTCGAGAAGCGCCTGCGTCGGGTGCTCGTGCGCCCCGTCGCCCGCATTGACGACCGAGCAGCCGACCTTCTGTGCCAGAAGCGCGGCCGCGCCCGCCGATCCGTGCCGGATGATCAGGATGTCCGGCCGCATGGCGTTGAGCGTCATCGCCGTGTCGATCAGCGTCTCGCCCTTCTTCACCGAGGAGCTCGCGACCGACATGTTCATCACGTCCGCGCCGAGCCGCTTGCCGGCGAGTTCGAAGGAGGCCTGCGTGCGCGTCGACGCCTCGAAGAAGAGGTTGATCTGCGTGCGCCCGCGCAGCGTCGCGCGCTTCTTGTCGGCCCCGCGCGAGATGGCGACGGCGGCTTCCGCTCTGTCGAGAAGGTTTTCGATATCAAGCGGCGACAGGCCCTTGATGCCGAGAAGATGGCGGTGCGGGTAGGGCGGAAAGGTCGCTGGCGATGTCATGACGATCACGGCCTATAGGCAAGAGCCGCCCTTGGGGCAAGCCGGCGTTGCCCCCGACAAATTTCCTCCCCGGGATTTTCATCGCGGGCCCGCCCATGCTTTGATCGCGCCAAAGCTCCGCGTGCGGCGGAAAAAAGATGATGCGGAAGGACGAGACGTGAACCACGAGGTGACCAACCAGACGCCGCCGATCGCGGGAACCAATGCCTGGCGCTCCGACCCGCTTCTGATGCAACTCGGCGAAGGGTTCTCCGACGTCGCGCGCAAGGATCTCGACCTTCTCGGCAAGTTCGCGCGCAATCCTGAGGCGCTGGACCTTGCGCGTCTGGCGAACAGCGAGACGCCGAAACTGCGCACCCACGACCGGCAGGGGCGGCGGCTCGACCAGGTCGAGTTCCATCCGGCCTATCACGCGCTGATGCGCCGTTCGATCTCGCTCGGCATCCATTCGTCGATCTGGGAAAACAACGAATCCGAGAAGGGGCATCGCCACCAGATCCGCGCCGCGCGCTTCTACATGACGGCCGGTCTCGAATGCGGCCATCTGTGCCCCGTCACCATGACCAGCGCCTCGCTCGCCGCATTGATGGCGAGCCCGAAGCTCTTTCGCGAATGGGCCCCGCGCGTGACCACCCGCAAATACGACCAGGCGTCGAAGCCGCCGGTCGAAAAGTCGGGCCTGACCATCGGCATGGGCATGACCGAGAAGCAGGGCGGCACGGACGTCCGCGCCAACACGACCAAGGCCGAGCGCGTCGGCAACGGTTTCTATCGCCTGACCGGCCACAAATGGTTCATGTCGGCGCCGATGAGCGACGCGTTCCTCGTGCTCGGGCAGGCGCCGGAAGGGATTTCGTGCTTCCTCGTCCCGCGCGTCCTTTCCGACGGCTCGGCGAACGGGCTTCACTTCCAGCGCCTGAAGGACAAGCTCGGCAACCGCTCCAACGCCTCGTCCGAGGTCGAGATCGACGGCGCGATCGGCGAGATGGTCGGCGAGCCGGGCGGCGGGGTTCGCACCATCATGGACATGGTGACGCTGACGCGGCTCGACTGCGCGCTCGGCAATGCCGGCATCATGCGGGCAGGGCTCGCCGAGGCCGTCCATCATGCCCGCCACCGGCAGGTCTTCGGCTCGGCGCTGATCGACCAGCCCTTGATGAGCCGGGTTCTGGCCGACATGGCGCTCGACGTCGCGGCCGCGACCGCGCTTTCGCTACGCCTTGCCCGCGCCTTCGACGAGGCGGCAAACGATCGCACCGAAGCCGCCTTCGCCCGCGCCATGACGCCGGTCGTCAAATACTGGACCTGCAAGATCGCGCCGGCGCTGATTTATGAAGCGATGGAATGCCTTGGCGGCAATGGCTATGTCGAGGAAGCCCCGCTTGCGCGGCACTATCGCGAGGTGCCGGTCAATGCGATCTGGGAGGGGTCGGGCAACGTCATGGCGCTCGACGTCCTGCGCGTCCTCAAGCGAGGTCGCGGACCGTTCGAAGAGGTTCTGGGCTGGATCGAGCGGGAACTCGGCGCGAGCGGTCCAGGCACCACGCAGGTTCTTCGTGCCGCCATGGACGTCGCCGTCGAGGACGAGGGCTCCGCGCGCATCCTGACCGAGCAACTGGCGCTCGCCGCCGCCGCCGCAGAACTCAAGCGGCTCGGGGCCGGGCAGATCGCCGACGCCTTTGCAGAAACGCGCCTCGGCGGCCAGTGGCGCACGACCTACGGCATGCTCGGCGCACGCTACGACGCCCGGATGATCGTCGATTCGCTCTACCCCGAGGTCAACTGAGCGGTAACCGCCAGGACTGCGGGGATTGAGAAGAAGGAGAGGGCGGTCTGCAAGGTGGTGACGGCGGCGTAAAGCTCCGCGTCGCCGCCCAGTTGCCGCGCCATGAAGTAGCCGTTCATCGCGGTCGGAACGGCGGCGCAGAGCGCCAGATATTCAAGCTGCGCGCCCTCCAGCCCGAAGCTCCAGGCGAGCGAGATCAGGATCACCGGGAAGATCGCGAGCTTGAGAAAAACGGGCAGCCAGAGCGGGAATCGGAGGGATGCGACGTCTGCGATGCGCAGGCCCGCGCCGATGGTGACGAGGCCCATTCCGAGCGCCGCATTGGCGACGAGCATAAGTGTCTCGTTGATCGGATCGTACAATCGGAACGGCGCAAAACGCAGGAGAATGGCGAGAAACGCCGCCAAAATGAGCGGGTTTAGAGCCATAGTGCGGGCAATTCGGCCCCAATTGGCTTCGGAATCGGCGAATTTGGTGACGACGAAGACCGAGAAGACGTTGATGGGGATAATGATGACCGCCATCACCAGCGCGACCACCGCGCTGCCCGCCGGCGGGAAGAGTTTCTGCGCGATCGCGAGCGCCATGAACCCGTTCCAGCGGATCGCTGTCTGGAACACGGACGAATATTCGGTCACGTCGACGAGACCCGACTTTTTCAGCATCGGCCAGAGCAGCGCAAGCAGCGCCGCCATGATGACGATCGACAGGAGCAGCGCGACGAGCATCGCATCGAGGCGCAGGCCGCCGAAATCGGCGTTGTAGATCGAGATGAAGAGCAGGGCCGGATAGAGGAACCAGTAGGCGATCTGCTCGAGGCCCGGCCAGACCTTCTGGTCGATGAGCGGCAGGCGCTTCAGGATCATTCCGAGTATGACCAGCAGGAAGATCGGCAGCGTGCTTTCGAAGATGGCGAGCATTGCGGGACGGGTCTTTCGCGGCGGGAGGGCTTTTCGCATAGGCATCGCAGCCCGTCCTGTAAACCGTTCCAGCCGGTTCCTCCGTTAACCTTAACAAAAGGTTTCGATTGCCGGTAACCAGTGTGGGGTCCAGTTTCCTGATGGTTAAGAAAGGGATTCCATGCCGCGCGCTTTGACCGTCATCATCGCCTTCCACTGGGCGGCGCTTCTTTGCCTTTCGGGCGCGCGGACCGTCGCGGCGCCGGGTACGGCGGCGCTGGGCGACGTGATCGCGACGGGCGCGGTCGCGGCGATCCAGTTCATAGCGGCGCTCGCCTTCTTCTGGGCGATGGTGTCGGTCCTGACCGGCTCGGACAGCGAAGAGGCGGGGCAGGGCAACGTTGCGAAGATCGCGATTGCGGTCGGTCTGCTGGCGACGACGGCCGGTGCGATCCGGCCGGCGCTGGCGGGCGACGTCGCCGTTCTCCAACTCGGCGCGCTGCAGTTCGCGGGGCTGCTCGTCAGCCATTTGATCATGCAGGCCGAGCGCCCCGTGGTCCGCACGCCGGTCGGGGCGAACGACAACAGCCGCGCGGCTGCCCGGCTTCTCGCGATGCTGGCCGCGACGGACGCCAAGATCAACCGCATGACCCGGCAGGGCGCAGGCACGCCGGGAGATTTCTGGCGATGAAATACATCCTGATCTTCTGGGGCCTGCCGATGGGCCTCTTCTGGGGCTGGTACTATCTGTCCTACAACGACATGCATTTCGGCTACCTGATGCTGAGCCGGCTGCTGCACGACCATGTGTTCGAGATCTACGGGCAGATCCTCGGCGTCGATCCGGCGTCGATCATGCCGCTCGTCACCCGTGCCTGCATCATCGACACGGTGCTGATCTTCGCGATCTTCGCCTTCCGGCGCCGGCACCAGATCAGGATCTGGGCGCTTCGTCGCTATGAGCGTCATCTGGCTCGGGTCGAAGCGTCTGCAGCCGGTCGAGAACGCCCTGCAGGATGAAGGCGGCGGCGGCGGAGTCGATTCGCTCGCCCCGCTTCTTGCGTGATACGTCCATTTCCAGAAGCGCGCGTTCGGCCGCGACCGTAGACAGGCGCTCGTCCCAAAGGACGAAGGGCAGCTTCGTCACCCGCGCCATGTTGCGCACGAAGGCCTTGGTCGCCTGCGCGCGTGGGCCTTCCGAGCCGTCCATGTTGATCGGCCAGCCGATCGCGACCGCCGCGACATGATCCTTTTCTAGGAGCGCCAGCAGTGCTGCGGCATCCTGCGTGAACTTGGTGCGCATGATGACGGGGCGGGGGTGGGCGAAGGAATGGTGCCGGTCGGAGACCGCGACGCCGATCGTCTTCGTGCCGAGGTCGAGCCCCGCGATCGGGCGGCCGTCGGAGACGGCGAGCAATTCTTGCAGGTCGATGAGGTTCATGGTCCGGCCGCTTTGACTTCGAATGTCTCCGTCCTATCCTTCCGCGCATTCCAATCAAAGAGAGGACGGGACATGAAACTCACATGGTACGGACATTCGGCGTTCAGGATCGAGGCGGGCGACGCCAAAATCCTGATCGACCCCTTCCTGACCGGCAATTCGTCGTGGGGGAAGGGCTGGGAGGAAGCGGCCGAAGGCGTGACCCATGTGCTCCTGACCCATGGCCATAACGACCATCTGGGCGACACGCTGCCGATCCTCAAGAAAACCGGCGCGATGCTGGTCTCCAATTTCGAGATCTACGAATATCTCGTCAGCCAGGGCGCCGACCCCAACAAGGTGAACCCCGGAAATCACGGCGGCACGGTCGATTGCGGCGGGTTCACCACGACCTTCGTCAATGCAATCCATTCCTCGTCCTTCAGCAAGGAAGGCGGCGGCAACGTGTATCTCGGTAACCCGAACGGGCTTGTCCTGCATTTCCCGAACGGCGAATCGCTCTACCACATGGGCGATACCGACATTTTCGGCGACATGGCGCTGATCAACGAACTGCACCAGCCGAAAATCGGCCTCGTGCCGATCGGCGACCGCTTCACCATGGGCGGGGCGGTGGCGGCGATGGCCTGCCAGCGCTTCTTCGACTTCGAGACGGTCGTTCCCTGCCATTACGGGAGGTTCCCGATCATCGACCAGAACGCCGACAAGTTCGTCGAAGGGATGAAGGGCACCAAGGCCAAGGTTCTCGTTCCGAAGATCGGCGCGGCGAGCGAAATCTAGAGCCTGCGGCAAGTCCGTATTGCACGCATAAGCCCGCGCCTTTATAGCGCGGGCTTCACGTTTTTTTCTGCCCCTGCCGCGGAGCAACCATGTCCGTCGATCTCGCCACCGTCCGCCGCGTCGCGCATCTTGCGCGCATTGCCGTCACCGATCAGGAAGCCGAGCGGATGACAGGCGAACTCAATGCAATCCTCGGCTTCGTCGAGCAACTGGGCGAGGTCGATGTTTCCGGCGTCGAGCCGATGACCTCCGTCACGCCGATGGAGATGAAGAAGCGCACCGACGCCGTCACCGACGGCGACAAGGCCGAAGACGTCGTCGCCAACGCGCCCGCGACCGACGAGAACTTCTTCCTCGTGCCGAAGGTGATCGAATAGGATGTCGGTCACGATCGCACAGGAAACGCCGCTGCAGGACGACGTGCGCCAGATGGTGGCGGAACTCAACGCCACCATGCAGCCGCTGACGCCGCCCGAATTCCAGTTCCAGTTGACCGTGGAGCAGATGGCGACGCCAGGCGTGACGGTGTTCGTCGCGCGCGACGAGGCCGGCCGTGCGGTCGGCATGGCCTCGCTCAAAGCGCATGATGCGACGCTGGGTGAAGTGAAACGCATGTACACGCTGCCTGCCGTGCGCGGCCAGCGCATCGGCTCGCGGCTTCTCGCCCGCGTCGAGGACGAGGCGCGTGCGCTCGGGCTGTCCCGCCTGGTTCTCGAAACCGGCGAGGCGCCTGGGTTCGAGGAAGCCTGGCGCGTTTACGAGCGCGGCGGCTACGCGGTCTGCGGCGCCGTCCTCGACTATCCCGATTCCGGCTTTTCCCGTTTCTACGAAAAGAAGCTTACCCCATGACCGACCTGACCCGCCTGACGATTGCCGAGGCGCGCACCAAGCTGCGCGCGAAGGAATTCACCTCGGCCGAACTGACGGACGCCTATCTTGGCGCGATCGACGCCGCCAATGGCGAACTCAACGCCTATGTGAAGGTGACGCCGGACAAAGCGCGCGAGATGGCCAAGCGCTCGGACGCAAAGCTGGCCGCCGGGCAAGGCCGGGACCTCGAAGGCATCCCGCTCGGCATCAAGGACCTCTTCGGCACCGAAGGCGTCCACACGCAGGCGGCGAGCCACATCCTCGACGGCTTCGAGCCGCGCTATGAATCGACCGTGACGGCCAATCTTTGGGCCGACGGCGCGGTGATGCTGGGCAAGCTCAACATGGACGAGTTCGCCATGGGCTCGTCCAACGAGACCAGCCATTACGGCCCGGTGAAGAACCCCTGGCGCGCCGAGGGCTCCAATCTCGACCTCGTGCCCGGCGGCTCGTCCGGCGGTTCGGCTTCGGCTGTTTCCGCATGGCTTTGCGCCGGCGCGACGGCGACGGATACGGGCGGCTCGATCCGCCAGCCGGCGGCGTTCACCGGCACGGTCGGCATCAAGCCGACCTATGGCCGCTGCTCGCGCTGGGGCGTCGTCGCCTTCGCCTCCTCGCTCGACCAGGCCGGGCCGATCACGCGCGACGTGCGCGACGCGGCGATCATGCTGAAATCCATGGCGTCGGTCGACGAGAAGGACACCACCTCCGTCGACATCCCGGTGCCGGATTACGAGGCCGCCATCGGCCAGTCGATCAAGGGCATGCGGATCGGCATTCCGAAGGAGTATCGCGTCGAAGGCATGCCGCAGGAGATCGAGACGCTCTGGCAAAAGGGCATCGCCTGGTTGAAGGACGCCGGCGCGGAGATCGTCGACATCTCTCTGCCGCACACGAAATATGCGCTGCCGGCCTACTACATCGTCGCGCCGGCGGAAGCTTCGTCCAATCTCGCGCGCTATGACGGCGTGCGCTACGGGCTGCGCGTGCCGGGCAAGGACATTGCCGACATGTACGAGCAGACCCGCGCCGCCGGCTTCGGTCGCGAGGTGAAGCGGCGCATTATGATCGGCACCTATGTGCTCTCGGCGGGCTATTACGACGCGTATTATCTCCAGGCGCAGAAGGTGCGAACGCTGATCCGGCAGGACTTCGAGAAGGTGTTCGCGGCCGGGATCGACACGATGCTGACGCCGGCGACGCCGTCTTCGGCTTTCGGCATCGCCGACCAGGACATGGCGGCCGATCCGGTGAAGATGTACCTGAACGACATCTTCACCGTGACCGTGAACATGGCCGGCCTGCCGGGCATCGCGGTTCCGGCGGGGCTGGACGCGAAGGGCTTGCCGCTCGGGCTTCAGCTCATCGGCCGGCCGTTCGACGAGGAGACGCTGTTCCGCACGGCGCATGTGATCGAAGAGGCCGCAGGGCGGTTCGAGCCGGCGAAGTGGTGGTAGGGATCGTGCGTCCTTCGAGGCTCGCCCATGAAGGATTGTTGCCATTCTTTCTGACTGCGTGCGGGCTCGCACCTCAGGATGAGGGAGGGATGCGCATCGAGCCCCCCGCCTCGGCGCCCGAACACAGACGGTCCTCATCCTGAGGTGCTCGCCTCTTCGGCGAGCCTCGAAGGACGCACGGAGATGCCATGTTCTTCTACCTTTCCAAGATCTTCTGGCTGTTCGCTCATCCGCTCAATCTGACGGGAATCCTGCTCTTCGTCGGGCTGGTTCTGCTGTTCCTGCAATGGACGCGGCTGGCGGGGGCGGCGTTTTCGGTGGCTTTCCTCGTCGTGGCGCTGTCGACCTGGACGTCGATCGGCGCGCTGATGCTGCATCCGCTTGAGGATCGCTTCGCGCGGCCCAACCCAGTGCCCGAGCGAATTGACGGGATCATCGTGCTGGGCGGCGGCTTCGAGGGGGCGGTCAATCTGGCGCGGGGCGGCTATGAGCTCAATGCGAGCGGCGATCGCTTCGTCGAGACCGCGGTTCTGGCGCGCAGTTATCCGGGCGTGCCGGTCGTCGTTTCGGGCGGGACGGGGACGATGGTGCTGGAGGGCGAGGGCGATGCGGACACCGCGCCGCGGCTCCTGACCGCGCTCGGTGTCGACGAAAGCCGGCTGGTGCTCGAAAGCCGGTCGCGCAACACCGACGAGAATGCGCGGTTCACGCGCGACATGGTGAAGCCGCAGGCGGGGCAGACCTGGCTGCTCGTGACATCGGCCTTCCACATGCCGCGCTCGGTGCTGCTGTTCGAGAAGGCCGGGTTCGACATCGTGCCGTGGCCGACCGACTATCGCACGGCGGGCGACGAGACGCCGGGCCTCGCGCAGGACAACGAGATCGACAGCCTGCAGAACACCGCCATCGCCATTCGCGAATGGATCGGGCTGGTCGCCTATCGGCTCACGGGGCGGACGGACAGGCTCCTGCCCTGATCGTCGAGGACGGCGGCGCGGGCGGCGGAGAAGAACTGCCGGCGCACCAGCACGAAGAGCGTGAAGGTGGTCGTCGCCAGGAAGAACCACGGCCCGATGAACCAGCCGAGATAGCCGAGCGCGAAGAAGATCGCGCGCAGGCCGGCATTGAAGTGCTTGCCGCCAAGCTGGTTCATGCGCGCGGCGCGGATGACGGCGCGTTCGATGGCCGCGTCGTCCGTCGCGTCGCTGGCGATGGGGACCGCGCCGATCAGGATCGAGCAATAGTTGAAGAGCCGGTAGGCCCAGCCGAACTTGAAGAACGCATAGGCGAGGATGCCGGTCAGGCCGAAGACCTTGGCCTCGAAGACGGGGCGGGCAATGTCGTCGCTGGTCGGCAGGTCGCCGAGGACCGCGATGACCTGGTCGGTCGAGCCCAGAAGCGCGAAGCAGCCGCCGAGCGCGAGCAGCGAGCTCGACGCGAAGAAGGCCGTGCCCTGCTGCAGCCCCATCATGATGCCGGTGTCGATCATCCTGAGGTCGCGCCGCGCCATGGTGCGCATCCAGGTCTCGCGCTCGCGGTTCATGAGCGAAGTGAGGGTCGGGCGCGAGAAAAGCCGGCCCTGCGTCGCCTGCGCGAAGACGATCCAGCCGACGAGGAAATAGGCGAGCGCTACCAGGTCGAGCGACTTCAGAAGGAGGGATTCCAGGATCATGGGTGCGGGCCGGCATGTGCAGAGCGGGGAATGGTCGTCATCCTTTCGCCTGATGCGTTACGAAATCGCAAACGCGGCGTTGCGGCTAACCCGATGATTTATCTCAAATTGTCGGAAACGGAAATGAGGCGGCGAAATTTCTGCCTTGAAAATGCCGCCTTTCACCATTGCAAGGCGGCACGAATACGTCTACCCAGATGCCTGCTTGAGCAGGGGACGCGTGATGCGTTTTTCGGGGGCGATGGCAAAACAAGATCTCAATAACGGGAATTCCATGGACGACAGCGTTCAGAAATCCTGCTGGGGCGTGACCGCCAAGGCAGTGATCGGCTTTGCAGGCATCATCCTTCTGGCCTGGCTGGTGGGTGGTGCGGGCGCGGAAGGCATGGCGACGATCGCCGCGAACTAGACACGCGCAGCAGGCCGCGAGCTTGCGACGAATTTCGACAGGCTGCGGAGCCCAGGTTCCGCGGCCTTTTTCTTTGCGATGTCGCAACCGGATCAGCGAAAGTCGGCGCACGCCTTGCGCCGGCGGCGCGGCTGGCGAAGAGTGCGCCAAAGCCCGCCGGAGAAAGCATGTTCCTGTCCGTCTTCGACCTCTTCAAGATCGGCATCGGCCCGTCGAGTTCGCACACGATGGGACCGATGTCGGCGGCCGGGCGCTTTCTCGACGAGATCAAAAGCGGCGACTGGCCGAAGCCGCAGGGCGCGGTGGTGGCGCGGCTCTCCGTCAGCCTGCACGGCTCGCTCGCCTTCACAGGCGTCGGGCACGGTACGGACCGGGCGGTGATCCTCGGCCTGACCGGGGCGCTGCCGCAGACGGTCGACCCGGACAGGATGGACACCGTCGTCGCGGAGGTGAGCGTGGCGAAGCGCGTGACGCCGCCCGGCCATCCGACCTATCGCTTCGACCCGGCGAGCGACCTCGTGCTCGACCGCAAGCAGCCGCTTCCCGGTCACGCGAACGGCATGGCGTTCAGCGCCTATGATTCCGACGACCGGCTGCTGTTGAAGCGAATCTACTATTCGATCGGCGGCGGGTTTGTCGTTTCGGAGGAGGAATTGCAGCGGATTGCGGTGAAGGGGCCGGAGGGGAAGGCGGGCGAGGTGCCGCATCCGTTCCGCAATGCGCGCGAAATGCTGGCGATGGCGCAGGCGTCGGGCAGGTCGATCGCCGAGATGAAGCGGGCGAACGAGGAGACGCGGCAGTCGCGCGCCGACCTCGATGCCGGGCTCGACGCGATCTGGGATGCGATGCGCGGCTGCATCGAGCGGGGGCTCGCCCAGGACGGGATCATGCCGGGCGGGCTGAAGGTGCGCCGGCGCGCGCGGCACCTCCACGACACGCTGCAGGAACAGTGGCGTCAGAACCGGCCGAACCCGCTGCTCGCAAACGACTGGCTGTCGGTCTACGCGATGGCGGTGAACGAGGAGAATGCGGCAGGCGGGCGTGTGGTGACGGCGCCGACCAACGGTGCGGCGGGCGTGGTGCCGGCGGTGATGCGCTACTGGCTGCATTTCCACCCCGAGGCCGACGCGAACGGCATCCGCGATTTCCTGCTGACGGCGGCTGCCGTGGGCGGAATCATCAAGCACAACGCCTCGATCTCGGGCGCCGAGGTCGGCTGCCAGGGCGAGGTGGGCTCGGCGTCGGCTATGGCGGCTGCGGGACTGGCGGCCGTGATGGGCGGCACGCCGGAGCAGGTGGAGAACGCGGCCGAGATCGCGCTCGAGCATCATCTCGGCATGACCTGCGATCCGATCGCCGGCCTCGTCCAGGTGCCGTGCATCGAGCGCAATGCGCTCGGCGCGGTGAAGGCGGTGACGGCAGCGTCGCTCGCCATCAAGGGCGACGGCACGCATTTCGTGCCGCTGGACGCCGCGATCGAGACGATGCGCCAGACCGGGCTCGACATGAACGACAAGTACAAGGAAACCAGCCTTGGCGGGCTCGCGGTCAATGTCGTCGAGTGCTGAGGGCGCTTTCTGTGGACAGCGGGCCTTGGCGCCTTTGAGTTGCCGCATGCGGGCGCCTATCTAAAGCCATGGCACTTCACATCCTCAAGCTTTGCGTCGGCTGCGACTCGATCGAGGACCTGCAGTCGTGGGTCGACGAGCGCGCGGCGCGCATGCGCGCGGCGGGGCAGACGGTAGAGCATTTCCACACGACGCGGATGGTGCCGAAACGCGTCGAGGAATTGCTCGATGGCGGGTCGCTCTACTGGGTCATCAAGGGTGGCGTGCAGTGCCGGCAGAAGCTGGTCGACGTCAGGCCGTTCACCGACGGCGACGGGATCGGGCGCTGCCACCTCGTCCTCGACAACCAGTTGACGCCGACGATCTGGCAGCCACGCCGACCGTTCCAGGGCTGGCGCTACCTGCGCGCAGAAGACGCGCCGCAGGATGTCGGCGGCGGCTCGGACATGCGCGAAATGCCGGCGCAGCTTCGGCGCGAACTGGCCGATCTCGGGCTTCTGTGATCGCGCGGCGTCTTGCCTTGACGCGCACTGATCCTCATTTTCATGCGCATGAGTGAAAAGACCCCCGCCAAGCCGGCATCCGTGCCGACGCAAACGCCGCGAAGCGCACCGAACGAGGTCGCGGCCTTCCTTAAACAGGCGCGGGCGCTCGGCGCCGGCAATGCGCCGGGCGCGGCGAAGGGGCGGCTGATCCTGGCGCTCGACGCGACGATGAGCCGGCAGCCGACCTGGGACTTGGCCTGCACGCTGCAGGCCGAGATGTTCGACGCGGTCGGCAAGACCGGGCGCCTCGAGGTGCAACTCGTTTATTTCCGCGGCTTCGGCGAATGCCGGTCCTCGAAATTCGTCGCCGATACGGCCAAGCTCAAGGACCTGATGGTCAAGATCGACTGCCGCGGCGGACACACGCAGATCGGCAAGGTGCTATCGCATGCGATCACCGAGACGGAAGCGCAGAAGGTGAACGCGCTCGTCTATATCGGCGATGCGATGGAAGAGGAAATCGACGACCTGGCCGAAAAGGCCGGCCGGCTCGGGCTTAAGGGCGTTCCGGTCTTCCTGTTCCAGGAAGGGCACGACCCGTCGGCCGAGCGGGCCTTCAAGGAGATCGCGCGGCTGACGCGCGGCGCCTGGTTCCGCTTCGACCAGAGTTCGGCCGCCACGCTTGCCAGGCTGCTCTCCGCCATCGCCGTCTACGCCACCGGCGGCTATGCTGCCCTGGAGGCGAGGGGGCGCGGCGAGGACCGGCTCTTGATCGAACACATGCGCGGCAGGCCCGGCCCATGATCTATGTGATCGGCGGGTCGGCGCTCGCGCTGTTTCTTGTTTTCGTTCTCTTGAGGGCAGATGCGGCCAAGATCGCATCGAGCCTCAGGCTCGTCGGTCCGATCGCGCTCGGCATCGTCGGCGTGGGACTGATCCTGATCGGGCGGGCGGGGATCGGCGGCATGGCGCTGTCGAGCGCGCTTGCGTGGTATGGCGCCGGCAAGATGCGCCGGCGCGCGAAGCCCACTCCCGGAAAGCGCACCCATGTCCGCACGGCGGCGCTGGAGATGGAACTCGATCACGATACCGGCGATCTCGACGGTATCGTTTTGGCGGGGCGGTTCGACGGGACGCCGCTCGGGGATCTGAGCGAACTCGAACTCTACGACCTTCTTCGCGAACTCGCCGACGACGCGGAAAGCCGCCAGCTACTTGAGACGTATCTTGACAGCCGACTTCCCCTCTGGCGCGACCACGCGGAGGCGGATGTCGGCAGCGGGGAAACTCGCCCGCCAGCTTCTGGCCCCATGAGCAAGCAGGAGGCCTACCAGGTCCTTGGTCTTGAAGCGGGTGCTAGCGCGGCGGATATCCGCAAGGCGCATCGGCGCCTGATGCAGAGGCTGCATCCGGACCTCGGCGGCAGCTCCTTCCTGGCGGCGCGGATCAATGAAGCCAAGGACGTTCTGTTGTCCGGTCACGGCTGATTCTCCTTCGACACGATACTCTCCCGGAGAACGGGAACTCTTACATCTGGACGGCGTAGCAGGCGATTCCGTAGCTCTTCAGCGAGCCGCAGGCAGACCATGCCGCATCCTTGCCGGAAAAGCCGGCGAAGCGGGCGCGGTAGTAGGTCTGGCCGTTGTGGTCGAACGTCTCGGTGAACGGATCGGCGTTGCCGAGGACGTTCGAGGCACGCGACTTGGCGTTGGCGAGGAAGGACTTGGCCTCGCTTTCCGACGGCATCGACGCGACCTGGATGACCCAGCCGGCGGCCTGCGTCGAAGACGTCTGCACCGGATCGACGTCGGCGCGTTCCTTGATCGCCTGGAGCGCGGCAGGAACGGCCTGCGAGGGAACCGGGGCAGGCGGCGTCGGCCGGGCGGTCGGAACCGCACCTGCAAATGCCATCTGGATGCGGTTCGAGGCGTCATCATTGCCGAGCGGCGCGGACGGAACGGGAGCCATGGCGGGTGCCTGGGCTGCCGGCTGTGCGGCTGCCGTCGAGGTCAGCGCGAGTTCCATCTGCGCGGCGCCGGCCTGCTCCGCCGGGCGGAACTGCGGCGCGGGCATCTTGGTCGGCAGGACATTGGCGGCGGCGGCAACCGCGACACCCTGGGTGGCGGGGCCGCGGGCGACGAGCAACTGCTTGTTGCCGCGCGATGCCTTGGGCAGGTATTCGCGGATCAGCTCGACCATGTGGTCGTCGCGCGAACGGCCCGAACGGCCGCCCATGACGACGGCGACGACGGAGCGGCCGTCATCCTGCACCGAGGAGACGAGGTTGAAGCCCGACGCGCGGATGTAGCCGGTTTTGATGCCGTCGGCGCCGCGAACACGGCCGAGCACGCGGTTGTGGTTGCCGAAGCGCTGCTTGCCGAGCTTGAACTCGCGGGTGCTGAAATAGTCGTAGTACTGCGGATAGTGCTCGCGCAGCGCGATGCCGAGGATCGCCATGTCGCGCGCCGTCGTCACCTGCTTGTTGTTCGGCAGGCCGTGCGCGTTCTGGAAGGTCGTCGAATTCATGCCGAGCTGGCGCGCCTTCGTCGTCATGAGGCGCGCGAAATTCTGTTCCGAACCGCCGACGAACTCGCCGATGGCGGTGGCGATGTCGTTGGCCGAGCGCGTGACGAGCGAATAGATCGCGTTTTCCGCCGTGATGGTGGAGCCGGCGCGCAGGCCGATCTTGGTCGGCGGCTCGGCCGCGGCCTTCGCGCTGATCGGGATCGGGGTCGACTTGGCGACGCGGCCCGATTCCATCTGCTCGAACAGCATGTAGAGCGTCATCATCTTGGTCAGCGAAGCGGGATAGCGCTGCTCGTCGCCGTAGCGGTTGAACAGGACCTGGCCGGTCTTGGCATCGATTACATAGGCCGCATAGCGCGGATTCGCCGACGCATGGCCGGCAGTGCCGGCGATGAGGGCGAGAGCGGTGAGGAAGGAAAGCAGGACCTTGAGGACGGCCTGGTGACGCGGAAGCAATCCGGCGAACGTCTGACGCACAACTACACCCATACAGATTTTGTTGGTCGCATTCTGGCGAGGTTTTACATGCTGCAAACGTAGCGGCCGGAAGTTACCGATCCGTTTATGGTAATCGGTTCGTTTACGAAGCCGGCCAAATTCGAGCTTTGAACGGGACGACCGCCACAATTGACGTATGCTGCGGCGCAGGATACGTTTTGCGCAACGCAGCATTGCTGCGCCCTCCCTTGGACCAAGAGGTTTTGGCTGATGATGCAATCCTTCGACGATGCCGGCAAACTCGGCAAGGAAATGGCGGATACCGGACTGAAGAGCTTCGCTTCGGTGTCGAAGAACATGCAGGCGATCGCCGTCGAGGCGACCGAATATTCGCGCCGCGCCTTTGAGCAGTCGGGCTCGGCGCTGGAGAAGCTGGTGCAGGCGAAGTCGCCGGACAAGGCGATGGAAGTGCAGATGGATTTCGCGCGCCAGGCCTATGAAGGCTTCGTCGGCCAGACGACGCGCATGAGCGAGCTTTATGCCGACATGGCAAAGGAGGTCTACAAGCCCTTCGAGATGCTGGGCGCCAAGGCGCGGTGACAGCCGACCGAAGACCATCCGACATGACGAGGCCGCGCGATTGCGCGGCCTTTTTCGTGGCCGCGAATACGCGCGGAAAATATTGTCGAGGACGTGACGCCCGGCCGTATTGTCACCATCGACTGAGGGCTTACAATCAAGGCCGAAACACCTACATGACGCTTCCGAGGCGGGAGTGGTTGGATTGGAAAGGCGAGTGACGAGCATAGGTTCCGGCAAGCGTGCGCCCAAGGCTCAAGCGGGCGAAAACGGCAATGGCGGCCCCGGCCGCGGCACGGCGGTCATCACCCGCACGAAGGCCAAGACCAAGAAGCCCAGTCTCTACCGCGTTCTGATTCTCAACGACGACTACACGCCGATGGAATTCGTCGTGCATGTCCTCGAGCGATTCTTCCAGAAGGATCGCGAAGCGGCGACCCGCATCATGCTCCACGTCCACAATCACGGTGTCGGCGAATGCGGCGTCTACACCTTCGAGGTGGCCGAGACCAAGGTGACCCAGGTCATGGATTTCGCTCGCCAACACCAGCATCCGCTGCAATGCGTGATGGAAAAGAAATGAGGTATTGAATGCCGGCATTCTCCCAAGGCCTCGAGCGCGCGCTGCACCAGGCGCTGACTTTCGCCAACGAACGGCATCACGAATATGCAACGCTCGAGCATCTGTTGCTGGCGCTGATCGACGACAGCGACGCGTCGGCCGTCATGCGTGCCTGCAACGTCAATGTCGACGAGTTGAAGCAGACCGTCCTGACCTATATCGACACCGAACTCGACAATCTCGTCACCGGCTATGACGAGGATTCCAAGCCCACCGCCGGCTTCCAGCGCGTGATCCAGCGCGCGGTCATCCACGTGCAGTCGTCGGGCCGCGAGGAAGTTTCGGGCGCCAACGTGCTCGTCGCCATCTTCGCCGAGCGGGAGAGCCACGCGGCCTATTTCCTGCAGGAACAACAGATGACCCGCTACGACGCGGTCAACTACATCAGCCACGGCATCGCCAAGCGCCCCGGCGGCGCGGAGGCACGCACGCCGCGCGGCGCCGAGGAGGAAGCGGCGAGTCCGGCTTCCGAGAACGAGGAAGGCACGAAGAAGAAGCAGCAGCAGGACGCGCTGACGGCCTATTGCGTCAATCTCAACGAGAAGGCGAAGACCGGCAAGATCGACCCACTGATCGGCCGCTCCGAAGAGATCAACCGCACCATTCAGGTGCTCTGCCGCCGTTCGAAGAACAATCCGCTCTATGTCGGCGATCCCGGCGTCGGCAAGACCGCCATCGCCGAAGGGCTTGCCAAGCGCATCGTCGAGGGCGACGTGCCCGAAGTGCTGCTCGACGCGACGATCTTCTCGCTCGACATGGGCTCGCTTCTGGCCGGCACGCGCTATCGCGGCGATTTCGAGGAGCGGCTGAAGCAGGTCGTCAAGGAACTCGAGGACTATCCGGGCGCGGTGCTCTTCATCGACGAGATCCATACGGTGATCGGCGCGGGCGCGACTTCAGGCGGCGCTATGGATGCGTCGAACCTGTTGAAGCCGGCGCTTTCGTCGGGCGCGATCCGCTGCATCGGCTCGACCACCTACAAGGAGTTCCGCCAGTTCTTCGAGAAGGACCGCGCGCTGGTGCGGCGCTTCCAGAAGATCGACGTCAAGGAACCGACCATCGAGGATGCGATCTCGATCATGAAGGGGCTGAAGCCCTATTTCGAGGACTTCCACAAGGTCAAGTACACCAACGAGGCCATCAAGGCCGCGGTGGAGCTTTCCGCGCGCTACATTTCCGACCGCAAGCTGCCGGACAAGGCGATCGACGTGGTCGACGAGACCGGCGCCTCGCAGATGCTCTTGCCGGAGAACAAGCGCAAGAAGACGATCAGCGTGCGCGAGATCGAGCAGACGATCGCCACCATGGCGCGGATTCCGCCGAAGACCGTCTCGGCCGACGACGAGAAGGTGCTGGCGACGCTCGAAGATGAGCTGAAGCGGGTCGTCTACGGGCAGGATACGGCGATCAGCGCGCTGTCCTCCTCGATCAAGCTGGCGCGGGCCGGCCTGCGCGAGCCCGACAAGCCGATCGGCTCCTACCTCTTCTCCGGCCCGACGGGCGTCGGCAAGACGGAAGTGGCCAAGCAGCTTGCGGCCTCGCTCGGCGTGGAACTGCTGCGCTTCGACATGTCGGAATATATGGAACGGCACACCGTCTCGCGCCTGATCGGCGCGCCTCCGGGCTATGTCGGCTTCGACCAGGGCGGGCTTTTGACCGACGGCGTCGATCAGCATCCGCACTGCGTGCTGCTGCTCGACGAGATCGAGAAGGCGCATCCGGACCTGTTCAACATCCTCTTGCAGGTCATGGATCACGGCTCGCTGACGGACCACAACGGCAAGAAGATCGACTTCCGCAACGTGATCCTGATCATGACGACCAATGCGGGCGCCTCGGACATGGCGAAGCCGGCGATCGGCTTCGGCTCGACCCGGCGCGAGGGCGACGACATGGAGGCGATCAACCGCCTGTTCTCGCCGGAATTCCGCAACCGTCTCGACGCGATCATCCCGTTCGGTTCGCTGCCGATCCCGGTCATCCACCAGGTTGTGCAGAAGTTCGTCATGCAGCTCGAGGCACAGCTTGCCGAGCGGCGGGTGACTTTCGAGCTGACGCCGGATGCGATCGAGTGGCTGGCCGACAAAGGCTATGACGAACGCATGGGCGCACGGCCGCTCGGCCGGGTGATCCAGGAGCACATCAAGAAGCCGCTGGCCGAGGAAGTGCTGTTCGGCAAGCTCAAGAAGGGCGGTACGGTGCGCGTGCTGGTCGAGGCGAAGGAGGATGGGTCGAAGGGCATCGTCCTCGAAAGCCTCGCCGAGGATGCGCCGGTGAAGCCGAAGAAGGAAGCGCCGGAACCGGCGCCGAAGCCGAAGAAGGCCGCGCCGCGCAAGGCGAAGGCAAAGGTCGCGGCGGCGGTGGGCGCGGATGGCGGGCCGGACAAGGCCGGCGGCAAGCGGTCGAGCGTGCCGCAACTGCCGCGCAAGGGGTGAGGGTTGGGGCCGTTCCGCGGGGTTCGATGTCGCGGAATGGGTCCCGGATAGCCGCTCGTCGCTGCGCGCCGATGCGGCTTCCGGGATGACCCCGGACGAGATGAAAAAAGCGGCGTCTTCGGGCGTCGCTTTTTTTAACATCGCAAGTTTCAAGGGGCTGTGTTATCGGGGCGCGACATGCCTTCCCCTGCCGATTCACATAGCGACGCGCCCGATCCCGACTTCTCCACGCGCCTCAAATGGTTCGCGCGGGGGTGCCGTGCGGCGATGTCGGTGCCGGCGCTGATCCTGGCGAGCAGCTTCGTCGGCTTTGCCGCGCTGGCGCTGGAGGCGGGGTTCACGCTGGCGCAGACCGTATTCATGACGGGCATCGTGTGGGCGCTGCCGGCCAAGGTGGTGCTGATCGGCGCGGTGCTGGCGGGCAACGGCATCGCCGGTGCGGCCTTTGCGGTGGCGCTGTCGTCGGTGCGGCTTGCGCCGATGGTGGTGGTGTTGCTGCCCGAACTGCGCGGGCCGCGAACGCGGACATGGGTCCTTTATCTTTTGTCGCATTTCGTCGCCGTCACGTCCTGGGTGATCGCGCTCGAACAGATCCGCCACGTGCCGCGCGAGTTCCGCACGAGCTGGTACGGCGGCGTCGGCTCGTCGCTTGTCGTCCTCAACATGATCATCGTCGCGCTGGTCTACATGCTGGCGCAGAACCTGCCGCCGCTCATTTCGGCCGCGCTCTTCATGCTGACGCCGATCTACTTCCTGACATCGCTCTGGGTCTCCGCGCGCGAGCGGGCAGGGCATGTCGCGATGGTGCTCGGGCTCCTGCTCGGGCCGCTCTTCTACGTGCTCGTGCCTGATTTCAGCCTTCTCGCCACGGGCCTCGTCGGCGGGCTTCTGGCCTATCTCTTCCACGTCGTGACCAAGCGCAGGAAGGCGACATGACCTTCGACGCGCTCGACGCCTGGTGGTGGCCCTACGTCTTCATCCTCGTCGCGGGGTGGCTCGCGACGGATAGCTGGCGGTTCCTCGGCGTCTATCTCGGCGGGCGCATTTCGGAGGAATCGGACGCGCTCGTCTTCGTGCGGTGCGTCGCGACCGCGCTCGTCGCCGCCGTCATCGCCAATCTGATCGTCAATCCGAACGGGCCGCTCGCCGACACCACGCTGGAACTGCGGGTCTTTTCAGCAATCGTCGGCTTCTGCGCCTTCCTGTGGTTCGGCAAGCGGGTGCTGGTCGGCATCTTCGTGACCGAGGCGGTGCTGATCGCGGGGATGATCCTGGCGTCCGGCTGGGCGTAATCCCGGATTCATCGCGGCTTAACCGGCATCGGCGAGAATGGCGCCAACGAGGAGCCGTCGATCGCCATGGTCCTGGACGACACAAGCTACAGGTCGAGCTGGCCGTGGAAGGCGGCGGGCATCTTGTGCCTCGCCCTTCTCAACGCGATCTGGATCGCGGCGACGGACTTCCGCTTCGACTATCCGAGCCTGACCAGTCTCGTCGGCATGACGGCGCTGCTGGCGGTGGTGGGCACGTTCTACCGCACCAAGCGACCGAATGCGCGTTTCGAAATCCTCTGCGCCGAGACGGCGTTTCTCTTGACCTTCTCGGCAAATGCGGCGGTGACGAGCTATCTCGTGACCTCGCTGAACCTGCCGCTGATCGACGACCATCTCATCGCCTTCGACCGGATGGTCGGGTTCGACTGGGAGGCCTATGTCGGCTTCGTCAACGCGCGTCCGGCGATCGGGACCGTTTCGAGCCTGCTCTACATCACCACGCTGAGCCAGGTGGCGCTTGCCGTTCTGGTGCTGGGGCTGACCGGGCCGCTGAAATCCGCCGGCCGGTTCGTCTCGGCCGTCGCGCTGAGCGCCATCGCCTGCATCGTCGTCTCGGGCCTGCTGCCGGCCGGCGGCGCGCTGGCGACGATCGCGCCGGGGCCGGAATTCTTCGGTGCGAACGCGCCGGTGGTCGACCTTGCCTACAAGCAGACCTTCTTCGATCTGCGCAGCGGCGCCGAGCGGCTGATCTCGCTCGATCAACCGCGCGGCCTCATCGCCTTTCCGTCCTATCACTGCACGCTGTCCGTGCTGCTGATCCTCGCCTGCTGGCCGCTGCGCATCCTTCGCTGGCCGGTCTTCGTCATCAACGTGCTGATCATCCTGACGACGCCCATCGATGGCGGCCATCACCTGGCAGATGCCTTCGGCGGCATCGCGGTCGCGCTTCTGGCCTGGAAAGCCACAAGCGGGCGGATCCGTCTTGGCCGGACGCAACCGGTGCCCGCGACTTGAGAATCAGGCGCCGTTCAGCGCAGCCCTGATCCGGTCGGCATTGGCGGCGAGCACGTCCGGCTTTTCCATCTCGCCCGAATGGGGCTTCAGCGACACGCCGTCGAAGCGCGGAATGACGTGAACGTGGAGATGGAAGACGACCTGTCCGCCAGCCGGTTCGTTGAACTGCTGCACCGTGACGCCGTCGGCATCGAACGCCTCGACCACCGCCCGGGAGAGCTTCTGCACCGTCGCCATGACCGCAGACAGGCTGTCGGGTGCGACGTCGAGGATGTTGCGCGACGGCGCCTTCGGGATGACCAGGCAATGCCCGTTGCCGCGCGGCATGATGTCCATGAAGGCAAAGGTCGCGTCGTCTTCGTAGAGCTTCTGGGCAGGCAGTTCGCCGCGGAGGATTTTGGCGAAGATGTTGGTGTCGTCGTAGGCGGCTGTCATGGAAGGCTCCGGATTGGTGAATGGTGAATGGTGAATAGTGAATGGAGCGAGGGGATTGCAACCGTCAGCGATGGCGGCGTTGACGGCAAGGGGGGATGGAATCCCTTCCATTCACCGTTCACCCTTTGCGGAACGGCGCGCGCTCGCTCAAATACTCGCCGACTTCCGCGACGTCTTCCCGCTCGCGCTCCAGATAATCGCCGACGGCATTCCTCAGCCCTGGATGGGCGATCCAGTGGGCGGAGTGGGTGGTGACGGGGAGGTAGCCGCGGGCGAGCTTGTGCTCGCCTTGCGCGCCGGCCTCGACGACGGCCAGCTTGCGTGCGATGGCGAAGTCGATGGCCTGGTGGTAGCAGACCTCGAAATGGAGATAGGGGTGGTGCTCGATGCAGCCCCAGTTGCGGCCGAAGAGGCGCTCGTCGCCGATGAAGTTGATCGCGCCGGCGATATAGCGGCCGTCGCGCCTTGCCATGACGAGCAGGATGTCGTCGGCCATGCGTTCGCCGATCAGCGAGAAGAATTTGCGATTCAGATAGGGCCGGCCCCATTTGCGGCTGCCGGTATCCATGTAGAAGCGGAAGAAGTCGTCCCAGACGCCTTCGGTTAGATCCCTCCCGGTCAGCCAGTCGATCTCGATGCCGTCGCCGAGCGCCTCTCGCCGTTCCTTGCGCAACGCCTTGCGCTTGCGCGAGGCGAGGGTGTCGAGGAAATCGTCATAGCTGGCGTAGCCTTCGTTGACGAAGTGGAACTGCGTGTCGGTGCGGTGGAGATAGCCGAGGCTTTCCAGCGCGGCGGCCTCGTCTTCCCGGGCGAAGGTGACGTGGACCGAGGAGGTGCCGAGCCGGTCGCCGAGCGTCTTCAGGCCTTCGCCGAGCGCGAGCCGGATCGGTTCGGGATCGAGCGCGGCATCGGTCAGCAGGCGCGGGCCCGTGGCGGGGGTGAAGGGGATCGAGACCTGGAGCTTGGGATAATACCGTCCGCCGGCGCGCTCGAAGGCATCCGCCCAGCCATGGTCGAAGACATATTCGCCCTGGCTGTGCGACTTGAGGTAGCAGGGGACCGCCCCGATGAGTTCGCCGGCCGAAGTTTCGAGCGCGAGATGGTGCGGCAGCCAGCCGGCGCGGGCGCCGACGCAGCCCGACTCCTCGAGCGCGGAAAGGAAGGCGTGCGACAGGAAGGGATTGTAGGGCTCGGGACCGCCCCGCGCGGCGCCGGCCAGCTTCGCCCAGTCGGCCGCTGCGATGCCCGCCATCCCGTCCAAGACGCGGATGACGAACCCGGCTTCATGCTCACTCATCGACCAGACATCCCGACCCGCTCATTCACTCTCTAGATACGAGCCGGGATGAAGGTTGCAAGGCCGCGTGGTCAGATCGGCCCGCGTCCGTCCGGGTCGAAGCCTTCGAAGGTCATCTGGTCGGCATGGGTGGCCGTCAGAGCCTCGGACTGCTTGTCGCGCACCGTCCAGGTGATGACCGGCAGGCCGAGCTTTTCGCGCACGAAGGCGACGAAGGGGCTCGGCAGGTCGTGGACGCCGTAGGACACGAAGTCGATCGGATGGGCGAGCATCGAGAAGTGTGCTTCGAGCTCTTCGGGCTTGTTGCCGTGGGCGGTGAGGCCGACCGGGACGTCGCCGGCATCGGCGACGAGCTGGCGGATGAGCCAGTGATCGAAGGACATGACCGCAGCCTTGCCGTCATAGGCCTTGACGAGGGCGAGGACGGCGGCGGCGAGGCCGTCGTCACGGCCTTCGGTGCCCTTGAGCTCGATGACCAGCGGCACGCGGCCGGCGGTGAGGTCGAGGAGTTCCTTGAGGGTCGGCGCGTGATCGTCCGTGCCGCCGATGCGAAGGTCGGCCATCTGGCGCGCCGTGCGGTCGAGGACATGGCCGTCTGTGCCGGTCAGACGCTTCAAATCATGGTCGTGGAAGACGACGGGGATGCCGTCGGACGACAGATGGACGTCGCACTCGATCGCGTAGTTTCGGTCAATGGCGGCCTGGAAGGCGGAGAGCGTGTTTTCCCAGCGCGCCTTGTTCAGGTCGTGGAAGCCGCGATGGGCGATGGGGCGCGCGGTGAGCCAGGACATGTCGGACATTCAGCGTCAGCCCTTCGCGATCTCGAAGATCGCCTCGACCTCGACCGCCGCATCGAGCGGCAGGCGGGCGACGCCGACGGCGGCGCGGGCATGGCGGCCGGCTTCGCCGAGGACTTCTGCGAAGAGGTCCGACGCGCCGTTGGCGACCAGGTGATGCTCGGTGAAGTCGGGATCGGAGGAGACGAAGACGGTGATCTTCACGAGGCGGGCGATGCGCTCGAGGTCGCCGAGGGCGGCTTTCGCCTGCGCCAGGACGTTGATGGCGCAATGACGCGCGGCGACCTTGCCGGCGTCGATCTCGACCTCGCGGCCGAGGCGGCCGGTGGCCGCGAGCTTGCCGTTTTCGAACGGAAGCTGGCCGGACGTGAAGAGCAGATCGCCGCTGACCATGAAGGGCAGATAGTTGGCGGCGGGGGCGGCGGGAGCGGGCCGGGCGATGCCAAGCTTCTCCAGGCGGCTATTGATTGTGTCGGTCATCCTGTGATCCTTGTCGAGAACGAAGCGGCGGCTGAATCGCCTCGCTTCTGCCACGAAAACGCATTCAGGTGCCGGCCGAACGACCCAGCACCCAATCGGGAGAACCGAATGTCCCTGCCACGCCTTGCGCTCCTGGCGACTGTCGCCGTGCCGTTCCTGCAAGGCCAGGCGTCGGCCGCGCCGCTCCTCCCGCATCGTGCGGTGTATGATCTCGGGCTCGACGATGCAACGGACAGTTCGGGGATCACCGGGCTTTCGGGCCGGATGGTCTACGAATTCAACGGCTCTGCCTGTGAGGGCTATACGGTGACGTTCCGCTTCGTCACGCAGATCGAGGCGAACGAGACGACGCGGCTGACCGACCAGCAGACGACGACCTTCGAGGCCGGCGACGGCTCGGAGTTCTCCTTCGTCACGCGCTCCTTCGTCGACCAGAATCTCGACAAGGAAACGCGCGGCTCGGCCGAACTTACGCAGACGGAAACGGATGTCGCGATCGAGATGCCCGAGCCGAAGGAGTACGTGCTGGAGAAGTCGCAATTCCCGACTCACCATTTGCTCGAAGTGCTCGAAAAGGCGAATGCGGGCGAGAATTTCTACGAGACCACGATCTATGACGGCTCGGAGGACGGCGACAAGCTGATGACGACCACCGTCATCCTCGGCAAGAAGACCGGGCTGGAGGAGGGCGACGCGGAGGCGGATGCGGTCGAGCCGATCGCCGAGGACGAGTTCTGGCCGGTCGACATCGCCTATTTCGACCTGACCGACGTTTCCGGCGAGGAGACGCCGACCTACCGCATCTCCATGAAGCTCTACGAGAACGGCGTGACGCGCGACCTGACCATGGACTATGGCGACTTCGCGCTCAGCGGGCGGCTCGTCGATCTGGAACTGTTCGAGGCATCGGCCGACTGCGAATGAGTCGGGTTGCATCGCAACACTAATGCCGCTATATGCGCGGCCATTCCACACACGGGTGATGGGTTTGGCGCCGGGAGAAATCCGGCCTCGACCTCCGGTGGCGGTTTTACCGCCTGACATCCGTGGAGGCCAACCGGAAAAGGAAATGACGATGGCTACGCCTGATTTCAGCATGCGCCAGCTTCTTGAAGCTGGTGTTCACTTCGGCCACCAGACCCACCGCTGGAACCCGAAGATGGCGCCCTATATCTTCGGCGCCCGCAACAACATCCACATCATCGACCTGTCGCAGACGGTTCCGCTGCTCAACCAGGCGCTGAAGATCGTTTCGGACACGGTCGCCCGCGGCGGGCGCGTGCTGTTCGTCGGCACCAAGCGCCAGGCTTCGGAAATCGTCGCCGACGCAGCCGAGCGCTCCGCGCAGTATTACGTCAATTCGCGCTGGCTGGGCGGCATGCTCACCAACTGGAAGACGATCTCGAACTCGATCCAGCGCCTGCGCAAGCTCGACGAGCTGCTCGCCGGCGAAGCCCAGGGCTTCACCAAGAAGGAGCGCCTGACGCTCGACCGCGAGCGCGAGAAGCTGAACCGCGCACTCGGCGGCATCAAGGACATGGGCTCGACGCCGGACCTGATGTTCGTGATCGACACCAACAAGGAAGCGATCGCCATCCAGGAAGCGCGCCGTCTCGGCATCCCGGTCGTCGCGATCATCGATTCGAACTGCGATCCGGACAAGGTCGACTACCCGATCCCGGGCAATGACGACGCCGCGCGCGCGATCTCGTTCTATTGCGACCTGATCGCCAAGGCCGCCATCGACGGCATTGCGCGCCAGCAGGGCGCGATGGGCGTGGACGTCGGCGCTTCGGCCGAAGCCCCGGTCGAGCCGGCCCTCGACGAGACGCCTGCCGAAGAAGGCAAGGCCAGCTAAGCCGTCCACCTGATCGGACGAGGCGAGGGGCGCACCTGGAAATCTCCACGGTGCGCCGCGCCATTTCATGAACTGACGAAATTGAAGAGGCGACGATGAGCATTTCTGCTGCACAGGTCAAACAGCTCCGCGACATGACGGGCGCGGGCATGATGGACTGCAAGGCGGCCCTGGCCGAAACCAATGGCGACATCGACGCGGCGGTCGACTGGCTGCGCGCCAAGGGCATCGCCAAGGCCGACAAGAAGGCCGGCCGCACGGCCGCCGAAGGCCTGATCGGCGTTGCCGCCGACGCGACCAGCGCGGTCGTCGTCGAGGTCAATTCCGAGACCGACTTCGTGGCCCGCAACGACGCGTTCCAGGACATCGTGCGCAACATCGCCGACGTGGCGCTGACCACCGACGGCTCGACCGATGCGGTGGGCGCCGCGACCTATCCGGGTTCGGAGAAGTCCGTGACCGACACGATCAAGGACGCGATCGGCACGATCGGCGAGAACATGAGCCTGCGCCGTTCGGCCAAGCTCTCGGTCTCGAGCGGCGCTGTCGCGACCTATGTCCACAACGCCGTTGCCGACAATCTCGGCAAGCTGGGCGTGCTGGTCGCCATCGAGACGACCGGCAATGCCGATGCCGCCCGCGCCTTCGCGCGCCAGGTCGCGATGCATGTCGCTGCGACCAACCCGCTCGCGCTGACCGCCGAGGAAGTCGACGCGACCGCCGTCGAGCGTGAAAAGGCCGTCTTCTCCGAGCAGGCCCGCCAGTCGGGCAAGCCGGAGAACATCATCGAGAAGATGGTCGAAGGCCGCATGCGCAAGTTCTACGAGGAAGTCGTGCTCCTGAAGCAGGCCTTCGTCATGAACCCCGACGTGACCGTCGAGAAGGCGCTCGCCGATGCCGAGAAGGACATCGGCGCGCCGGCGAAGCTGACCGGCTTCGTGCGCTTCGCGCTCGGCGAGGGCATCGAGAAGGAAGAAAGCGACTTTGCAGCCGAGGTTGCCGCGGTCGCCAAGAAGTAAGACGCCTTCCTGCACAGAAACGAAGGGCATCGCCGGGTGACACGGCGGTGCCCTTTCATGTATCTGACACCCGGTTTCCCATTCACTGCAAGAAGAGAGTTTCATGAGCCAGGCCCCGCGATACAAGCGCATCCTTCTCAAGGCATCGGGCGAGGCCCTGATGGGATCGCAGGGCTTCGGCATCGACGTCTCCGTCGCCGACCAGATCGCGGCCGACATCGCCGAAGCGCGGTCGATGGGCGTCGAGGTCGCGGTCGTCATCGGCGGCGGCAACATCTTCCGCGGCGTGGCGGTGGCTTCCAAGGGCGGCGACCGGGTGACCGGCGACCACATGGGCATGCTCGCCACCGTCATCAATTCGCTGGCGCTGCGCACCTCGCTGATCAAGCTCGGCGTGGACGCCGTCGTGCTCTCGGCGATCGCCATGCCGGAGCTGTGCGAAAGCTTTTCCCAGCGCCAGGCGACGGCCTATATGGACCAGGGCAAGGTGGTGATCTTCGCCGGCGGCACCGGCAATCCGTTCTTCACCACCGATTCCGCGGCCGCGCTGCGCGCCGCCGAGATCGGCGCGAACGCGCTCCTGAAGGGCACGCAGGTCGACGGCGTCTATTCGGCCGATCCCAAGAAGGACCCGACCGCGACGCGGTTCGAGACGATCACGCATGAGGAAGTGCTGGTCAAAGGCCTGGCGATCATGGACACGGCGGCGATTGCGCTTGCGCGCGAGAACCACATTCCGATAATCGTCTACTCGATTCATGAGCAGGGCGGTCTCGGCGCCATTCTGCGCGGGGAAGGGCGCTGCACGGTCGTCGCCGACGCCTGAACGGCAGCGGACTTTCCACACAAGGCCGGCCAGGCAAGGCCGGCACCGGCCAGACAAAAGACGGACCGGCGCTGCCGGCAGAGGAGACGATGATGAGCGAAGGCGTAGACTTCAAGGATCTGCAGCGCAGGATGGAAGGCGCGATCTCGGCATTCAAGCACGATCTGGCATCGCTGCGGACCGGCCGTGCGTCGAGCAACCTGCTCGATCCGGTCCTCGTCCAGGCCTATGGCTCGCCGATGCCGATCAACCAGGTCGCGACCGTCACCGTGCCGGAATCGCGCATGCTGGCCGTCTCCGTCTGGGACAAGCAGCTCGTCGGCGCTGTCGACCGCGCCATCCGCGAATCCAATCTGGGGCTCAACCCGATCGTCGACGGCAGCAATCTTCGCATTCCGCTGCCCGAACTCAACGAGGAGCGCCGCCGCGACCTCGTCAAGATCGCCCACCAGTATACCGAGCAGGCCAAGGTGGCCGCGCGCCATGTGCGCCGGGACGGCATGGAAAGCGCCAAGAAGGCGGAGAAGGACGGCGCGATCAGCCAGGACGATTCCAAGGTCCAGTCCGAGCGCGTGCAGAAGCTGACCGACGAGACGATCAAGCAGATCGACGGCCTTCTGGCCGACAAGGAAGCCGAGATCATGCAGGTCTAGGACCTGCGCCCCGAGCCTCGGGAACTGGAGAGCCGGTGACCACTCCCGCGCATATCGCGATCATCATGGACGGCAATGGCCGCTGGGCGCAGGCGCGCGGCCTGCCGCGCGCGGCCGGGCATCGCGCCGGCGTCGAGGCGCTGCGCAAGACGGTCCGCAATGTCGGCGAGCGGGGCGTCAAATGGCTGACGCTCTATGCGTTTTCCTCGGAAAACTGGTCGCGGCCGGCGGCCGAGATCAGCGACCTGATGGGGCTCCTGAAGCTCTTCATCCGCCGCGACCTCGCGGACCTTCACCGCAACGGCGTGCGCGTGCGCATGATCGGCGGGCGCGACACGCTCGAGCCGGACATCCGCCAGCTCATCACCGACGCCGAGGCCCTGACGCACGACAACAAGGCGATGAACCTCGTCATCGCCTTCAACTACGGATCGCGCGACGAGATCGTGCGGGCGGCGCGACACCTCGCGCAACTGGCGGCGGGCGGGCATCTCGATCCGCAATCGATCACGCCCGAGATGCTGGGCGGTGCGCTCGACACGGCCGACATTCCCGATCCCGACCTCATCATCCGCACCAGCGGAGAGCAGCGCCTGTCGAACTTCCTCCTCTGGCAAGCCGCCTATTCGGAGTTCGTGTTCCTGCCCTGTTTCTGGCCGGATTTCGACCGGGCGGAGCTCGATCGGGCGCTCGCCTCCTTCGCCAACCGCGAACGCCGTTTCGGCGCCGTCGAGGCGCGCGAGGCGTCGTCTTGAGCGAAGCGGGCCAGACGTTCCTCACCAAGGAATTGCGGCTGCGCATTCTTTCGGCCGTCGTCATGATCGCGGTGACACTGATCGTGACCTTTGTCGGCGGATTTTCGTTCCGCATGCTGTGCGCAGGCATCGGCGCCGCCGTGTTCTACGAATGGCTGAAGATGACCAAGGCGAAGACCACGGCGTCCGAGCGGCAGGTGTCGGCCCTCCTGATGACGACGGCCGGCATCATCGTCCTGACGGCGCCGGGCGGCGCGCTCAGCTTCGTGATGGTCGCGGCGCTCGTCCTTCTCGCCTTCTTCGCCGCGCCGATGCTCGGCTCGACGCGCTGGAACGCGGCGGGTCTCGCCTATGCGAGCCTTGCCGCCCTGTCGCTCGCGCTCCTGCGCGGCGACGGCGTCGAGGGCCTGAAGGCGGTGGTCTTCGTCTTCGTCGTCGTCTGGGCGACCGACATCATGGCCTATTTCGTCGGCCGGACCTTCGGCGGCCCGAAGCTGGCGCCGTCGATCTCGCCGGGCAAGACCTGGAGCGGAGCGGCGGGCGGAGCGGTCTTCGCGCTCGTCTTCGGCATGTTCGCCGCCTTCATGATGGAGACGCGCCTGCCGGTCGCGGCACTGCTGTCCCTCATCCTCGCGCTCTCGGTCGTCTCGCAGATCGGCGACCTTTTCGAATCCTGCCTGAAGCGTCGGTTCCAGGTGAAGGATTCGAGCAAGCTCATCCCCGGCCATGGCGGCGTCATGGACCGCGTCGATGGTCTGGTTGCGGCAAGCTTGCTGCTATACGTCGTGGGGGCGGTGCTCGCCGATCCCGACCGTCCGGCGCTGGCGTTCTTTTGATCGGCGGCGCACCGCCGAGGCCACGCAAACGCCGCGATTCGTCCGCAACGGGCATGAGGCGACAAAATCTAAAAGGGGCGGTGAATTGGACTTCCTGACGGGCATATTCGGAACAAGCGGACTCATCCTGGGCACGCTCGTTCCCTTCATCCTGGTGCTCGCGGTCGTCGTCTTCGTCCATGAGATGGGCCACTATCTCGTCGGCCGCTGGTGCGGGATCGGCGTCGAGGCCTTCTCGATCGGGTTCGGTCCCGAAATCTTCGGCTTCAACGACAAACGCGGGACGCGCTGGAAGATTTCCGCCGTGCCGCTCGGCGGCTACGTCAAGTTCGTCGGCGACATGAGCGTGACGAGCGAGCCGGACGCGGAAGCAAACGCCCGATTGACGGACGAGCAGCGCCGGGTCGCCTTCCACACTCAGCCGGTGTGGAAGCGGGCCGCGACCGTGGCCGCCGGGCCGGTCTTCAACTTCCTCCTGACGATCGCGGTCTTCGCCGTGATGTTCACCGCCTATGGGCGCTATGTCTCCGAGCCGACCGTGGCTGAAATCCGGCCCGACACGCCGGCAGCGGAAGCCGGGTTCGAGCCCGGCGACAGGTTCGTCTCGGTCAACGGCACGCGAATCTCCACCTTCGGCGACGTGCAGCGAGTCGTCTCGGCGCGGGCGGGGGACGAGCTGACCTTCGTCATGCTGCGCGACGGGCAGGAAATCGAACTTCGGGCGACGCCGGAGCTTTCCGAACAGACCGACGCGCTCGGCAATACGATTCGCATCGGCATCATCGGCGTCGTCAACAACGAGGAACTCGGCCAGCCGCGCCAGATCTCCTACGGGCCGGGCGAGGCTTTGGGCGAAGCGGTGACCGAAACCGGCCAGATCATCGCCCGGACCGGACATTTCCTGCAGCGTTTCGCGACCGGCCGGGAGGACAAGTGCCAGCTCGGCGGGCCGGTTCGAATCGCCGAAATGTCGGGCCAGGCGGCCTCGATGGGGCCGATGTGGGTGGTGCAGCTCATCGCGCTTTTGTCGGTCGGGATAGGTTTCCTCAACCTTCTGCCCATTCCCCCTCTGGACGGCGGCCACCTGGTCTTCTATGCCGCTGAAGCCGTTCGCGGACGACCGGTTTCGGAACGGGTGATGGAGGGGTTCTACAAGGTCGGGATGATGGTCGTTCTGGGCTTCATGGCGTTCGTTTTCTGGAACGACATATTCGGCTGCTGAACGCGCAACACCCTGTAAATTCAGGCTCCATTTACCATGGATGGGAATTTGCGTGACGCGAATGCCACGCTTTCGGACTTAGTAAATGCAAATTAACCGGCAGCCTTGCGTGTAGGGAAAATCCGGTTAATACCGTATGGGGTTTTGCGGCAAAGTCCGGTCTCTTCTCGCCACGGGGACAACGAGAACAAAAGGTTTGTAAGCCAAATGAAGGCAGCTTCGAGTTTCAAGAGCGCCGCGTCGGCGATGGCACTTTCTGCCGCGATCGTCGCGTCGGGATCGGTTGCGGTCCAGCTTGCGGGGGCGGGCGCAGCATACGCAGCAGTCGTCAGCAACATCGACGTTCGCGGGAATCAGCGCGTCAGCGACGAGACGGTGATCGGCAATCTGGGCATCCAGCCCGGCGTGCAGTTCGACAGCGCGGACATCAACGCGGCCGTCGTGCGCCTGTTCGAGACGCGACTGTTCTCCGACGTGCGCATCAACCAGTCCGGCTCGACGCTGGTCGTCGAGGTTTCCGAATACTCGATCGTCAACCAGGTGCTGTTCCAGGGCAATTCGCGCGTCAAGGACGACGCGCTTTCGGCCGCCGTCCAGCTTCGTCCGCGTGGCGCCTATTCGGCCGACACGATGAACTCGGACATCGAGGCGATCCGCCAGGCCTATGCCCGCGTCGGCCGTGACGACACGACCGTGACCGCGCAGACCGTCGACCTTGGCGACAACCGCGTCAACGTCGTCTACCAGATCCAGGAAGGCGACCGCACCAAGATCGGCGCGATCACCTTCGAGGGGAACCAAGCGTTCAGCGACGGCCGCCTGCGCGATGTCGTCTCGACGCGCCAGTCGAACTTCCTGTCCTGGCTGACGCGCAACGACATCTACGATGCCGACCGCCTGCGCGCGGACGAGGAGGCGCTGCGCCGCTTCTACTACAATCGCGGCTATGCGGACTTCCGCGTGCTTTCGTCGGACGCCCAGTTCAACGAGGCGGAGAACGAATATTCGATCGTCTTCACGATCGACGAAGGCCAGCGCTACACGTTTGGCAACGTCTCGATCGAGACCTCGATCCAGGGCGTCGACCCCGAATCGTATCGCGGCAGCATCGATACCCGCGAAGGTCGCGTGTACAATGCCGCCGACGTCGAGAGCTCCATCGTCGGACTGACCGAGGACGTCGCCGGTTCCGGCTACGCATTCGCCCAGGTGACGCCGCGCGGCAACCGCAACTTCGAGAGCCGCACGATCGACGTGGTCTACACCGTCGACGAAGGCCCGCGCGCCTATGTCGAGCGGATCGAGATCCGCGGCAACACCCGCACGCGCGACTACGTCATCCGCCGCGAGTTCGATCTGAGCGAGGGCGACGCCTTCAACCAGATCCTCGTCCAGCGTGCCCGCCGCCGCCTCGAGCGCCTCGACTTCTTCGAATCGGTCAACATCGCGACCGCCCCCGGCTCGCAGCCCGACCAGGTCGTGCTGGTGGTCGAGGTCGTCGAGAAGGCGACCGGCGAGTTCTCGATCGGCGCCGGCTACTCGACCGGCGAGACGATCAATCGCGGCTCCGGCGTTTCGGTGGAAGGCTCGGTCAGCGAGCGCAACTTCCTCGGCCGCGGCCAGTTCATCCGCGTCGCCGCTTCCGGCGGCCGCGATTCGCGCGACTATTCGCTGTCGTTCACGGAGCCCTACTTCCTCGGGCGCCGCATCTCGGCCGGCTTCGACGTCTTCCGCCAGACGCGCGAATTCGACACCTATGAGAGCCAGGTCGACGGCGGCACGATCCGCTTCGGCCTGCCGATCACCGAGGCGATCAGCACGCAGCTTGCATACAATTATACGCGGGAAACCTATGCGTATAATGATGGCTGCCTCGATTCGAACGGCAATTTCGATGCCACGCTGTGCAACATCTCGCCGATTTTGCGGAGCGCGATCGAATCGCAGAGCCCCTGGGTCAAGTCGTCGGTCAGTGGTGCGCTGGTCTACAACACGATCGACAACATGCAGAACCCGCGTGACGGCCTCTATGCCTCGTTCACGACGGAAGTCGCCGGCCTCGGCGGCGATGCGAACTGGGTCAAGTTCACGGCGCGCGGGAACTACTACCGCACGCTTTCGGAAGAACTCGATCTCGTCGGCGTGCTGACGGCGGGTGCGGGCCACATCGAGGGCTTCGGCGACGACGGCCTGCGCGTCTTCGACCTGTTCCGCTCGAACGACCGCATCATCCGCGGCTTCGACTTCAACGGCATCGGGCCCTACGACGTGACCAATGGGACGGTCGACCATCTCGGCGGCACGACCTACTTCCATGCTTCGGCAGAAGCCCAGTTCCCGTTCCCGGCCCTGCCGCAGAGCCTTGGCCTGCGCGGTGCGGTGTTCGCGGATGCCGCGACGCTGCATGGCAACGACTTCACGGCCCTTGGAACCGGTGCGTCGCTGCGCGCTTCGGTCGGTGCGGGCATCCTCTGGGCGTCGCCTTTCGGCCCGATCCGCGTCGATTACGCGGTGCCGGTCGCCAAGGAAGACACGGACGAAGTCCAGAATTTCAGCTTCGGCATCTCGACCCGCTTCTAAGGGTCGGGACGCTTTTCGGGGCGGGTGACGCCCCGAAAGTGCAGGCATGAATGACAGATCCGCTCTTCTTTGAGCCGGCAAGAACCTTTTCGGTTGGCGAGATCGCCGCGCTCACGGGCGCGGATCTCGCCAATGCCGCTTATGCCGAAACGCCGGTCAGCCGCATCGCGCCCGTCTCCGAGGCGGGCGAGGGCGCGCTCGTCTTCGTCGACGGCAAGCGCAATGCGCATCACCTGACCGGACTGCGCGCGACGGCCGTGCTGTGCACCGCCGACGTCGCCGACCAGGTTCCGTCCGGTGTCGCCGTTCTCGTGTCGCGCAAGCCGCAATATGCCTTCGCGACCGTCGGACGGCTCCTCTTTCCCGCCGCTGCCAAGCCCATCCCGCTGACGTCGGAGACCGGCATTTCGGATCGCGCCTTCGTCGATCCGACGGCGCATGTCGAGGACGGCGCGGTGATCGAGCCCGGCGCTGTGATCGGCGCCGGTGCGCAGATCGGCTCCGGCACGGTGGTCGCGCCCAATGCTGTCGTCGGGCGCAATTGCCGCGTCGGACGCGACTGCTTCATCGGGCCGAACGCCTCGGTGCAGTTCGCGCTTCTCGGCAACCGGGTGCTTATCTATGGCGGGGCGCAGATCGGCCAGGATGGCTTCGGCTTCGTGACCGGGCCGCGCGGGCCGGAGAAGATGCCGCAGATCGGCCGCGTCATCATCCAGGACGATGTCGAGATCGGCGCCAACACGACGGTCGACCGCGGCGCGATGTCCGACACGGTGATCGGCGAGGGCACCAAGATCGATAACCTCGTCCAGATCGCGCACAATGTACGGCTGGGGCGCGGCTGCGTGATTGCCGGCCATTGCGGCCTTTCGGGCTCGGTGACGCTCGGCGACTATGTGATGCTGGGTGGGCGCGTCGGGCTTGCCGACCACGTCACCATCGGCACGGGCGCTGCGGTGGCGGCGGCCAGCGGCGTGATGCACGACATTCCGGACGGCGGCAGGTGGGGCGGTATGCCGGCCCAGCCGATGAAGGACTTCTTCCGCGAAGTCACCTACATCCGCAAGCTCGTATCCGGCTCGCGAAAGACCAAGGAAGGCGGCGATGACTGACGCGAATTCGACCACGCTCGACACTTTGACCATCCAGGAATTGCTGAAGCTGCTGCCGCATCGCTATCCCTTCCTGCTGGTCGACAAGATCATCGAGATCAATGGCGACGAATCGGCGATCGGCATCAAGAACGTGACGATGAACGAGCCGCATTTCACCGGCCATTTCCCGGAGTTCCCGGTGATGCCGGGCGTCCTGATCATCGAGGCGATGGCGCAGACCGCCGGGGCGATCTGCATCAACAAGACCGCCGCCACCACGCCGTCGCTGGTCTATTTCATGACTATCGACGGGGCGAAGTTCCGCAAGCCGGTGGTGCCGGGCGACCGGCTCGAAATGCACGTGAAGAAGTTGAAGCAGCGCGGCAATATCTGGCGCTTCGGCTGCGAGGGCATCGTCGACGGCGCGAAGGTCGCCGAGGCCGAGATTTCCGCCATGATGTCGGCCAAGCAGGGCTGACGGCATGGCCGACGAGACCTTCATCCATCCCTCAGCCGTCGTCGAGCCGGGCGCGAAGCTCGGCGTCGGCGTTCATGTCGGCCCGTTCTGCCATGTCGGGCCGGACGCCGAGATCGGCGATCGGGTGCGGATGGTGGGGCATGTGACGGTGCTCGGCGCGACGACGATCGGCGCGGAGTGCCGAATCTGGCCGAATGCCGTCCTCGGCGGGCCGCCGCAGAGCGTGCGCCACAAGGGCGGGCGCACGACGCTCACGGTCGGTTCGAACTGCGAAATCCGCGAAAGCGTGACCTTCAATGTCGGCACCGACACCTCGCGCGGGGCGACGACGGTCGGATCGAACGGCTATTTCATGGCGCAATCGCATGTCGCGCATGACTGCATCGTCGGCGACAACGTGACCATGGCAAACTCCACCGCGCTCGGCGGGCACAGCGAGATCGGCAATTTCGTCACGATCGGTGGGCTGGCCGCCGTCCATCAGTTCGTGCGGGTCGGCCACCATGCCTTCATTGGCGGCTATGCCGCCGTCGTCGGCGACGTCATCCCATACGGCATGGCGGTCGGCGACAGGGCGAAGCTGCGCGGGTTGAACGTCATCGGCATCAAGCGGTCCGGCCATTCGCGCGCCGAGCTGATGGAAATGCGCGCGGCCTACAAGATGCTGTTCGCGCCGGGGCGGACGCTCGCCGAAGCGATCCCGCTCGTCGCCGCGGAATTTGGCCACGCGCCCGCCGTCGCGGATATCCTCTCCTTCCTGCAGGCGCGCGGGAAGCGCTACTTCACGGTGCCGGCCCTGAGCGATCGCGGCGTCGAAACCGATGACGAGGATTGACCCGGCCGAGGGCCGGATCGGGCTGATTGCAGGCAGCGGACGCCTGCCGATCGAAATCATCGAGAGCCTCGACGCGCGGGGCCTGAGCCCCTTTCTGGTCCTGATCGAGGGCGAGGCGGAGCCGCTGCCGCTCTTCACGAGCCATGACCATGGCTGGCTGCGGGTCGAGGATTTCGGCCGGCTGGTGCCCATGCTGAAGTTCGCCGGGGTCGAACGGGTCGTCATGGCCGGCGGCGTCGCGCGTCGACCGGCGTTGAAGTCCATACGCTGGTCGTGGTCGCTTGTCTCGATGCTGCCGCGACTCGCCCGAGCGCTCGCTTCCGGCGACGACGTCCTCTTGCGCACCATCATCGGGCATCTGGAAGCGCACGGCATCGCGGTCGTCGGCGCGCATGAACTGGCGCCCGATCTGCTCGCAGGCGGCGGGCTGATTGCCGGACCCAAGCCGTCGGCGGCGGACATGCGCGACGTTCGGGCCGCGGCGCAAGCGGCGCGCGCGATCGGCGCGCTCGATATCGGGCAGGCCGCGATTGCGATCGGGGGACGGGCGGTCGCGCTCGAAGGCATCGAGGGAACCGAAGGGCTGATCGAGCGTGTCGCGGGGATGCGCGGGCACGGGCGGCTCGCCGGACGCGGCGGCGGCGTGCTCGTCAAATGCGCCAAGCCCGAGCAGGATCTGCGCGCCGACCTGCCGGCGATCGGGCCGGACACGGTCGACGCCGCATTTGCGGCCGGATTGAACGGTATCGCGCTCGACGCGGAGCGGGCGTTCATCCTGGATTTCGCGACGACCGTGGCGCGCGCCAAGGCGCACGGGCTCTTCATCTATGGCCTCGAGGGTGACGATTGATGCAGGCATTGAAGATCGCCATCGTGGCCGGCGAGGAATCGGGCGACCTGCTCGGGGCCGACCTCGTCGACGCGATCGCGCGCCTGACCGGGCGTCCCATCGAATTGGTCGGCGTCGGCGGGCGGCACCTGGAAGCGCGCGGGCTGAACTCGCTCTTCGACGGATCGCAGATCGCGCTGATGGGCGTGACCGCCGTCGTCAAGGATCTGCCGCGGCTGATCGGCCGGCTGAACCAGACCGCCAAGGCGATTGCGGCGGAGCGGCCGGATTGTCTCATCACCATCGACAGCCCGGAATTCGCGCTGCGCGTCGCGCGCAAGGTGCGCGCGCTTTTGCCGACGCTTCCGACCGTCCACTATGTGTGTCCGAGCGTCTGGGCGTGGCGGCCGGGCAGGGCGGTGGAGATGAAGCCCTATATCGACCATATCCTCTGCCTGCTGCCGTTCGAGCCGGGCGAACTCGAGCGACTGGGCGGGCCATCGGGAACCTTCGTCGGCCATAGGCTGACGCAGGACGCAGGGCTGCGCCATGCCGCGGCCGCGCAGATGAACAGGGGCGATCCGGCCTGGGGGACGAAGTCGCTGCTGGTTCTCCCCGGCTCGCGCCGGGCGGAAGTGACGAGCTTGATCGGGCCGTTCGGCGAGACGGTGAAAGAGCTCGTCGCGCGCGGCAACCGCTTCGAGGTGGACATTCCGACCGTGCCGAAAGTGGCGGCCTTGGTCCACGATGCGATTGCCGACTGGCCGGTGCCGACGCGCATCATCGAGGACGCCGAGGGCAAGTACGAGGCCTTTGCGCGGGCGGATGCGGCGCTGGCCGCTTCCGGCACCGTCTCGCTGGAACTCGCGCTGGCGCGGGTGCCGCTCGTCGCCTGCTACAAGACCGATGCGATCTGGCGCGCGCTGATGAGTCTCGTAAAGACTTGGTCGGCCTCGCTGCCGAACCTCATCGCCGACTGGCCGGTCGTCCCCGAGTATTACAACGAATATGTGCGGCCCGGAAATCTGGCGCGTGCGATCGAGCAGATTTGGGCGGCGACGCCGGCGCGCGCGACGCAGATGCACGGCTTCGACATCGTGGCACAGCGGCTCCACACCGAGCGGCCGGCCGGCGAGATCGGCGCCGAGGCGGTGCTGGCGACGATCGAGGCGCAGCACCGGCACTGGCAGTAGCTTTTACTTGCGGCAACGAAAAAGGGCGGCCCGAGAGCCGCCCTTTCGCATTTCAGACGCGATCCGATCAGACCGAATAGTACATGTCGAACTCGATCGGGTGCGGCGTCATTTCGAAACGCAGCACTTCGGCCATCTTCAGCTCGATGTACGAATCGATCTGGTCGTCGTCGAACACGCCGCCGGCCTTCAGGAAGCCGCGGTCCTTGTCGAGCGAGGTCAGCGCTTCGCGCAGCGAACCGCAGACGGTCGGGATCTTCTTCAGCTCCTTCGGCGGCAGGTCGTAGAGATCCTTGTCCATGGCCTGGCCCGGGTGGATCTTGTTCTTGATGCCGTCGAGGCCGGCCATCAGCATCGCCGAAAAGGCGAGATACGGATTGGCGGTCGGGTCGGGGAAGCGGATCTCGACGCGCTTGGCCTTCGGCGAGTTGCCGAACGGAATGCGGCACGAGGCCGAACGGTTGCGCGCCGAATAGGCGAGCAGGACCGGGGCTTCGAAGCCGGGGACCAGGCGCTTGTAGGAGTTGGTCGACGGGTTGGTGAAGGCGTTGAGCGCCTTGGCGTGCTTGATGATGCCGCCGATGAAGAACAGGCAGTTCTCCGACAGGCCCGCATATTCGTTGCCGGCGAAGGTCGGCTTGCCGCCCTTCCAGATCGACATGTGGACGTGCATGCCCGAGCCGTTGTCGCCGTAGATCGGCTTCGGCATGAAAGTCGCCGTCTTGCCGTAGGCGTTGGCGACCTGGTGGATGACGTACTTGTAGATCTGCATCTTGTCGGCGTTGCGGGTCAGCGCGTCGAACTTGATGCCGAGCTCATGCTGGGCGGCAGCCACTTCGTGGTGGTGCTTTTCGACGACGACGCCCATTTCCGACATGACCGAGAGCATCTCGGAGCGCATGTCCTGGAGCGAATCGATCGGGGGAACCGGGAAATAGCCGCCCTTGACGCGCGGACGGTGGCCGAGGTTGCCGGTCTCGTATTCGGAATCGTCGTTGGACGGCAGTTCCGAGGAGTCGAGCTTGAAGCCGGTGTTGTAGGGGTCGGCCTTGTACTTGACGTCGTCGAAGACGAAGAATTCGGCTTCCGGACCGACATAGACCTCGTCGCCGAAGCCTTCCGAACGCAGATAGGCCTCGGCCTTCTTGGCGGTCGTGCGCGGATCGCGGTTATAGGCCTCGCCCGAGACGGGATCGAGAATGTCGCAGACGATGACCATGGTCGACTGCGCGAAGAACGGGTCCATGTGGGCCGTCTCGGTGTCGGGCATCAGCACCATGTCGGACTCGTTGATGGCCTTCCAGCCGCCGATCGACGATCCGTCGAACATGACGCCATCGGCGAACATGTCCTCGTCGACGGCCGCGATGTCCATCGTCACGTGCTGCAGCTTGCCCTTGGGATCGGTGAAGCGCAGGTCGACGAACTTGACGTCCTCGTCCTTGATCCGCTTGAGGATGTCATTTGCTGTGGTCATTTTCAGTTTCCCTGTAGTTGAACTTTGAAAATCCAGATCGGCCCGCGCCTAGATGGCGTCGATGCCGGTCTCTCCCGTCCGGATGCGCACGACTTCCTCGACATTCGAGACGAAGATCTTGCCGTCGCCGATCCGCCCCGTCTGAGCCGCCTTGCGGATGGCCTCGATCGCCTGTTCGACATGGTCGTCGCCAAGCACGACCTCGATCTTCACCTTCGGAAGAAAATCGACGACGTATTCGGCCCCGCGATAAAGCTCGGTATGACCCTTCTGGCGACCAAAGCCCTTCGCCTCGGTCACGGTGATGCCCTGAAGCCCGACTTCCTGAAGAGCTTCCTTCACCTCGTCGAGCTTGAAAGGCTTGATGATCGCCTCGATCTTTTTCATGCGAAATTGGCCTCCGATACGATAAAAACGAGGCTGACAGTCCCGTTTCGCCGAAAAGAATGCACGGGCCGTGCCAGTTTTGACGATTCCGCGTCTCGTTTTCGGGTTTTTTGCAGAAAGCCGCGATTGCCGCGCTGGCCACAGACGGGCAAGCATGGGGGCAGGCGGAGACGGGCACGGTAAGACAGAATTCGGTGCGTTAATATGCGCAAAAAACAGGCAGATTGCGAGTATAATGGGCAATGACTGATCAGCTCGCCACGGCGTCACTCCGCAATCTGCCCGAGCTTTGGGCGGCGCACTTGCCGCGGCCGGCGCGCGATGCCCACAAATATCGACGGGGGCACGTGCTTGTGCTTTCCGGCGGGCCGCTGAACACCGGCGCCGCCCGGCTTTCGGCCAGGGGAGCGGCGCGGGCAGGGGCGGGCGCGGTCACTGTTGGTTCGCCGCGCGATGCGCTGGCTGCGAATGCGGCGCATCTGACGTCGACTATGTTGGCGGAAATCGGGGACGCCGCTTCGCTGCGGTCGTTCATGGATGAGCGTTCGCCGGCGGCGGTCGTGATCGGTCCCGCGTTCGGCATCGGTGAGAAATGCCGGGCGTTCGTCGAGGCGGTCCTGGCGAGCGAAATCGAGGGGCGGAGCGCAACGGTGGTTCTGGACGCCGATGCCATCACTTCGTTCGAGGGCGACGCAGATGTCCTCTTCGGGCTGATCACCCGGTCGGAGTGGAAGGTGGTCCTGACGCCGCACGAAGGCGAGTTCAGGCGGCTGTTTGCGGATATCGCGGAGGGTCCGAAGGCGGACCGCGCCGGCGAAGCGTCGCGGCGCTCGGGTGCGATCGTCGTCTACAAGGGGCCGGATACGCTCATCGCCGCGCCGGACGGGCGGGAAGCCGTCAACGAAAACGGGTCGCCCTTTCTGGCGACCGCCGGGTCCGGCGACGTGCTGGCGGGGATGATTGCGGGATTTGCCGGCCAAGGGATGCCGGCATTCGAGGCGGCTTGCGCCGCGGTCTTTATGCACGCCGAGGCCGGGACGCGGTTCGGGCCGGGGCTGATCGCCGACGACCTGCCCGACCTGTTGCCGGCGATCCTGCGCGAACTTCTATGAGTTCACGCGCTCCATGAAGGCCTGCGCGGCCTGCGGCGCGCGAATTTTTCCTTCATGGATGAAATAGACGAACACGTCGCGGGCGCGCTTTTCCGGCGTCGACTTCGGGTCGGCCTTCGACAGTTCGACCGGCTCGCCGCCCGCAGCCCAGATGCGCGCGCGCTCCGCCCACTGGTCGAGTTCGGCGGGTGGGTACGCGGTCGGCACGTCGTCCTCGCCCTTTTGCAGGCGCGCATAGACGAAATCGGCCGTCACGTCGGCGATCTCGGGATAGGTGTGGTGATCGGCATAGCAGATCGCCGCCTTGTACTTGCGCGCGAGCGCGACGAATTCGGGCACCGCGAAGCTGTCGTGCCGGACTTCGAGCACATGGCGGAACGAAACGCCGTCGCGGCTTTCGGGCAGGAGCTTCAGGAAGCCTTCGAAATCGTCGGCCTCGAACTTCTTTGTCGGCGCGAACTGCCAGACGATCGGGCCGAGCTTGTCGCCCATCTCGGCAACGCCGGTGTCGAAGAATTTCTGCATCGATTCACCGGCTTCCGACAGCACCTTGCGATTGGTGACGAAGCGATTGCCCTTGACCGAGAAGACGAACCCCTCCGGCACGTCCGCCGCCCATTTGGCGAAGGTCTCGGGCGTCTGGCCGCGATAGTAGGTGCCGTTGATCTCGATCGTCGGGATCTGCCGGCTGGCGAATTCGAGCTGCTTCTTCTTAGCGAGCTTGTCGGGATAGAAGGTGCCTTCCCACGGCTCGAACGTCCAGCCACCGATGCCCGCGCGGATTTTTCCTGACTTGGTCATTCCGCTGCCTCGGCCTTGCCGATGATGGGCCGGCGTACGAGGAGTTCCTTGAGGAACTGGCCGGTGTAGCTTTTCGGCTCGGCGACGACGTCCTCGGGCGTGCCGGAGGCGACGAGCTGGCCGCCGCCGTCGCCGCCTTCTGGGCCGAGGTCGAGCACCCAGTCGGCGGTCTTGATGACTTCGAGATTGTGCTCGATGACGACGACGGTGTTGCCCTGGTCGACGAGTTCGTGCAGCACTTCGAGGAGCTTCGCGACGTCGTGGAAATGCAGGCCGGTGGTCGGCTCGTCGAGAATGTAGAGCGTCTTGCCGGTCGCCTTGCGCGACAGTTCCTTGGCGAGCTTGATGCGCTGGGCCTCGCCGCCCGAGAGCGTCGTCGCCTGCTGGCCGATATGGATGTAGCCGAGGCCGACTTTCTTCAGCGTCTCCATCTTGTCGCGCACGGCCGGCACGGCGGCGAAGAAGTCGACGCCTTCCTCGACCGTCATGTCGAGCACGTCGGCGATCGACTTGCCCTTGAAGGTGACGTCCAGCGTCTCGCGATTGTAGCGCTTGCCATGGCAGACGTCGCAGGTGACGTAGACGTCGGGCAGGAAGTGCATCTCGATCTTGATGACGCCGTCGCCCTGGCACGCCTCGCAGCGGCCGCCCTTGACGTTGAAGGAGAAGCGGCCGGGCTGGTAGCCGCGCGCCTTTGCCTCGGGCAGGCCCGCGAACCAGTCGCGGATCGGGGTGAAGGCGCCGGTGTAGGTCGCGGGGTTGGAGCGCGGGGTGCGGCCGATCGGCGACTGGTCGATGTCGATGACCTTGTCGAGGAATTCGAGGCCCTCGATGCCGTCGTGCTCGGCCGGATGCTCCCTTGAGCCCATGATCCGCCGTGAGGCGGCCTTGAAAAGCGTCTCGATGAGGAAGGTGGACTTGCCGCCGCCCGAAACGCCGGTGACGGCGGTGAAGGTGCCGAGCGGGATTTCGGCCGTGACGTTGCGCAGGTTGTTGCCGCGCGCGCCGACGACCTTGATGCGCTTGCCCTTCTTCGACTTGCGCCGCTCGGCCGGCAGCGCGATGCCCATCGAGCCCGACAGATATTGCCCGGTCAGCGAATTCGGGTTGGCCATGATCTCGGCCGGCTTGCCCTCGGCGATGATCTTGCCGCCATGGATGCCGGCGGCCGGGCCGATGTCGACGACGTGGTCGGCCTGGAGGATCGCGTCCTCGTCGTGCTCGACGACGATAACCGTGTTGCCGAGGTCGCGCAGGTGCTTGAGCGTGTCGAGGAGGCGCGCATTGTCGCGCTGGTGGAGGCCGATGGACGGCTCGTCGAGCACATAGAGAACGCCGGTCAGGCCAGAGCCGATCTGCGAGGCGAGGCGGATGCGCTGGCTCTCGCCGCCCGACAGCGTTCCCGAATTGCGCGACATGGTGAGATAGTCGAGGCCGACATCGTTGAGGAAGCGCAGGCGCTCGCGGATTTCCTTCAGGATGCGGACGGCGATCTCGTTGTGCTTGTCGTTGAGCGCCTTCGGCAATTCTTCGAACCAGCCGACCGCCTTGCGGATCGACATTTCGGTGACCTGGCCGATGTGGTGCCCGGCGATCTTGACCGCCAGCGCCTCGGGCTTGAGGCGGTAGCCGTTGCAGGCCGGGCAGGGGGTGGCCGACATGAAGCGCTCGATCTCCTCGCGCATCCAGGCGGATTCGGTCTCCTTCCAGCGGCGCTGCAGGTTCGGGATCACGCCCTCGAAGGTCTTCGAGGTCTTGTAGCTGCGCATGCCGTCATCATAGGAGAACTCGATCTTGCGCGTGCCGGTGCCGTGAAGGATCGCGTTGCGGCCCTCGTCGCCGATGTCGCGCCAGCGGTCGCCGATCTTGAAGCCGTAGGCACGGCCGAGGCCTTCGAGCGTCTGCACGTAATACGGCGAAGAGGACTTCGCCCAGGGGGCGACGGCGCCTTCGCGCAAGGAGACGTGCTCTTCCGGCACGATCAGCGAGGGATCGATCGCCTTCTGGCTGCCCAGACCGTCGCAGGTCGGGCAGGCGCCGAACGGATTGTTGAAGGAGAAGAGCCGCGGCTCGATCTCGGAAATGGTGAAACCGGAAACCGGGCAGGCGAACTTTTCGGAGAACAGGATGCGCTCATGCGTCTCGTTCTTCGACTTGTTGACCGCGTCCGCACCCGTCATCTCCTCGCCGAGCGGCTTGTCGGCGAATTCGGCGATTACAAGGCCTTCGGCGAGGCGGAGCGCGGTCTCCATCGAATCCGCGAGCCGCGTCGCAAGGTCCCCGCGCACGACGATGCGGTCGACCACGACGTCGATGTCGTGCTTGTACTTCTTGTCGAGGGCCGGGACGTCCGCGATCTCGTAGAAGGTGCCGTCGACCTTCACGCGCTGGAAGCCCTTCTTCATCAACTCGGCGAGTTCCTTCTTGTACTCGCCCTTCCGGCCGCGGACGATCGGCGCCAGGATATAAAGACGCGCGCCTTCCTCGACCTCGAGCACGCGGTCGACCATCTGGCTGACCGTCTGGCTCTCGATCGGCAGGCCGGTCGCGGGCGAATAGGGAATGCCGACGCGCGCAAAGAGCAGGCGCATGTAGTCGTAGATCTCGGTGACGGTGCCGACCGTGGAGCGCGGGTTCTTCGACGTCGTCTTCTGCTCGATCGAGATGGCGGGCGACAGGCCGTCGATCTGGTCGACATCCGGCTTCTGCATCATTTCGAGGAACTGGCGGGCATAGGCCGACAGGCTCTCGACATAGCGGCGCTGGCCTTCGGCATAGATCGTGTCGAAGGCGAGCGAGGACTTGCCCGAGCCGGACAGGCCGGTCATCACGATCAGCGAGTCGCGGGGAAGGTCGAGGTCGACATTCTTGAGATTGTGTTCGCGCGCGCCGCGCACGGAAATGAATTTGTGGTCCGCCATGGGCCGAACGCTGCCTTCCTGATTGCGTCGCCGGGAATGAGCCGTCCGGCCAAGCCGCACATGTAGGTAATCTGACGCGTCCGTCGAGGCCGGCGCGCGAGCCAAATTCCTTTTGCTGCTTTTCCTCGGCGCCTTCAAGGCAAAAGAACGAAGAACGAACATGCTCCTGACACCGATTTCGCCTTGACCTTGCGGCAGCGCAAGGGCACGATGATTTCGTCAGCCGATCAAGGTCGGTGACAGCCGAGAGACAATCATGAGGTGAGGCATGACTCCACCGGATAGGCTCTTCTGACTGCCTGATGCAGTCGCACCGACCGCTCGTCGGTGACCAACCCAAAATCAGAGACGATTGTCGAACGACGTCCAGTCGCTTTCGAGAGAATAGATCGATACTCGGATATCGATAGCGTCGCCCTTAGCGGCGACAAGAAGGCCCCTCGAACCCATTGATGGTCAGGGGCCTTTGCTTTTGGCGCGCCCTGATTTTTCACTTGAAGCGGGCCCTGCGTTCATCTAGAACAAAAGAAGAACATGTTTGTTGTGGACCGCGGGTACTTCACCGGCGCGCCACAGAGCGGCATCCACTATGGTGCCGGCACGAGTGTATGTAATCTGGAGAGCGACATGGCAGGCAGCGTCAACAAGGTCATTCTGGTGGGCAATCTCGGGGCCGATCCGGAAACGCGCCGCCTGAACTCGGGCGATCCGGTGGTCAACCTGCGCATCGCGACCTCGGAAAGCTGGCGCGACAAGAATTCCGGCGAGCGCAAGGAGAAGACAGAGTGGCATCAGGTCGTCATCTTCAACGACAACCTTGCCAAGGTCGCCGAGCAGTATCTGAAGAAGGGCATGAAGGTCTATATCGAGGGCGCGCTCCAGACCCGTAAGTGGGAGAAGGATGGCGTCGAGCGCTATACGACCGAGATCGTGCTGCAGAAATTCCGAGGCGAATTGCAGATGCTGGATTCGCGCGGACAGGGCGGTGACCAGGGCCAGGTCGGCTATGGCGGCGGCGGTGGGTATTCGGGTGGTGGCGGTCGCGGCGGCGATTTCGGCCAGTCCGGCCCGTCCGACGATCGCGGGCGTGGCGGGCAGTCCGGCGGCGGTGGTGGAGGCGGCTATGGCCGCGACCTGGACGACGAAATCCCGTTCTGATCTTTCCAATCGTTATGAAATCGAAAAGGGCCGGTGCAGATTGCGTCGGCCCTTTTTGAATTTTTGTCTCATCTCCAAAGATCAATTGAGTGGCATTTCGAACAATCGCTGCCAATCTTTACCGTGCTGAAAATCACCCGACGTCGTCGGATGAATACATGGCCGCGTTTTCGTCGATCGGTTCCTCCCAAGCCTTCGGCCTGGCGCGGCTGAACAAGCCGGAATTGCCGCAATACTGCCGGCAATCGAAATGGAAGGGCGTAACATGCCAATGAACACCAAGATGCGCGCTGCAATCCTCGCCGCCTCGCTCGGCTTTGCCGGCGCGACCGCACTCCCCGCGCTCGCGCAGGAAACGATGGAAGCACCCGCCGCACAGGCCCCGACCGAACAGACGGCGCCGGCTGCGAGCTATGACGAGGCGAAACTGCAATCCTTCGTCGTCGCCTTCCTCCAGGTCGACCAGATCAACCGCACCTACGCGCCGCAGCTTCAGGAAGCCGAGGGCGAGGAAGCGCAGAACACCGTGCGCGAACAGGCCAGCGAAGAGATGGTGCAGGCGGTCGAATCCGTCGACGGCATCACGGTCGAGGAATACGGCACGATCATCCAGCAGGCGCAGACCGATCCCGCGCTCGCCGAGCAGATCAACACCTATATCCAGGCCGCCGTCGGCCAGCCGGCGCAGCCCGCCGCGCCCGCGACGCCTCCTGCCGCCGCTCCGGCCGAGCCGGCGGCACCCGCGGCCCCGGCAGAGCCGGCTTCGGCGCCGGCCGAGTAGGTTACGCGGCCGCCATCAGCGCCTTGACGCCGTCGGCGACGAACTGGACCGCGAGGGCGGCGAGGATAACGCCGAGAAGGCGCGTGAGGATCGATCGACCGGTTTCGCCTAGGAACCGGTCGATCCGTTCGGCGGCGATGAAGACCAGCCAAGTGAGGCCGATACATGCGGCGATGATCGCGACGAGGATTGCGCGGTGGTGCGCCGCCTCGAACGTTCCCGACAGGAGCACGGTCGCCGAAATCGCGCCCGGACCGGCGATCAGCGGCAGCGCCAGCGGGAACGCGGCGATGTTGCGGATATGGTCGACGGTGATCGCGGCGTCGGCGCTCTTCTCCTTGCGCTCGTTGCGGCGCTCGAAGATCATCTCGAAGGCGATGTAGAAAAGCAGCAGGCCGCCGGCGACCCGGAAGGCGGGCAGCGTGATGCCGAAGACGGCGAGGATCGTCGTTCCGGCGACGGCGAACAGCGCCAGGATGGCGAAGGCGATGATGCTCGCCCGGAGCCCGACCTGCGCGCGCTCGGCGCGGTTCATGCCGCCCGTCAGCGCCAGAAAGAGGGGTGCCAGGCCCGGCGGATCGATGGTCACCAGGAGCGTCACGAAGGCGTTGAAGATGGCGTCGAACACATCAGGACCCGGGGTCGGAGGGGCTTGCAGGAGCGCTCTTATCGCATGTTCGGGGCAGCGCCGCATCCTCGTGCGGGCGGACGGCGGGGAAGCCCGATCGCCGCCGGATCGCCGCGTTTTCCCCAGTTTGTCGCGGCAAATCGAACCAGTTCCGCTAACATATTGAAATAACGTCGCTTATCTGGCCCTATGAACGGGCTGAGGGTTTGGCATTTTCGATGCCGTTCCTATATAACTTGCCTGTGATTCATCAGCACGATCGTGAACCCACTTGACCGATTTGACGACACCGCGCGGGCCGCAGGGCGGACCGGACGACATCGAGCCGATTTCCATCATCGAGGAGATGCAGCGTTCCTATCTCGATTACGCCATGAGCGTCATCGTGAGCCGGGCGCTGCCGGACGTGCGCGACGGGCTGAAGCCGGTGCATCGGCGCATTCTCTATGCCAGCCATGAGAGCGCCTATTACTGGAACCGCAAATACGTGAAGTCGGCCCGTCCGGTCGCCGACGTTATGGGTAAATACCACCCGCATGGCGATGCCTCGATCTACGACGCGCTGGTGCGCATGGCGCAGGATTGGTCGCTGCGCGTGCCGCTGATCGACGGGCAGGGCAATTTCGGCTCGATCGACGGCGATCCGCCGGCGGCGATGCGCTACACGGAATCGCGCCTGACCAAGGTCGCGCACGAACTGCTCGAGGACATCGATAAGGAAACGGTCGACTGGCAGGACACCTACGATTCCTCCGGCCAGGAGCCGAAGGTCCTGCCGGCGCGCTTTCCGAACCTTCTGGTCAACGGTTCGGGCGGCATCGCGGTCGGCATGGCGACGAACATTCCGCCGCACAATCTCTCCGAGGTCGTCGACGGCTGCGTAGCGCTGATCGACAATCCGGCGATCGAGCTCCACGAGATGATGGAGATCATCCCCGGTCCCGATTTCCCGACGGGGGGCATCGTGCTCGGCAAGGCGGGCATCCGCAGCGCCTACGAGACGGGCCGCGGCTCGATCCTGATGCGCGGCAAGGTCCATGTCGAGCCGATGCGCGGCGACCGCGAGGCGATCATCGTCACCGAGGTGCCGTTCCAGGTGAACAAGGCGTCGATGATCGAGAAGATGGCCGAACTCGTGCGCGACAAGCGCATCGAGGGCATTTCCGACATCCGCGACGAATCCGACCGCCAGGGCTATCGCGTCGTCATCGAACTGAAGCGCGATGCCGTCGCCGACGTCATCTTGAACCAGCTCTACCGCTTCACGCCGCTGCAAACCTCGTTCGGCGCGAACATCGTCGCGCTCAATGGCGGCAAGCCGGAGCAGCTCAACCTGCTCGACATGCTGCGCGCCTTCGTGTTTTTCCGCGAGGACGTCGTCAGCCGGCGCACCAAGTATCTGTTGCGCAAGGCACGCGAGCGCGCGCATGTGCTGGTGGGCCTGGCGATCGCGGTCGCCAATATCGATGAGATCATCGCGCTCATCCGCAGGGCGCCGGACCCGCAGACGGCGCGCGAGCAGTTGATGACGCGGCGCTGGCCGGCGCATGACGTCGAGGCGCTGATCCGCCTGATCGACGATCCGCGCCACCGGATCAACGAGGACGGCACCTACAATCTTTCCGAGGAGCAGGCCCGCGCGATCCTCGAACTGCGGCTGCAACGCCTGACCGCCCTCGGCCGCGATGAGATCGCCGACGAGCTGAACGCGATCGGCGACGAGATCAAGGACTTCCTCGACATCCTGTCGTCGCGCGCGCGCATCCAGCAGATCGTCAAGGACGAGCTGATCGCGGTTCGCGACGAGTTCGGCACGCCGCGGCGCACCGAGCTTGCCGAAGGCGGCGCGGACATGGACGACGAGGACCTGATCGCGCGCGAGGACATGGTCGTCACGGTCAGCCACTCCGGCTACATCAAGCGCGTGCCGCTCTCGATCTACCGGGCGCAGCGGCGCGGCGGCAAGGGCCGCTCGGGCATGTCGACGCGCGACGAGGATTTTGTCACGCGCCTGTTCGTCGCCAGCACGCACACGCCGATCCTGTTCTTCTCCTCGCGCGGCATCGTCTACAAGGAGAAGGTCTGGCGCCTGCCGATCGGCACGCCGCAGTCGCGCGGCAAGTTCCTGCGCAACATGCTGCCGCTGCAGGAAGGCGAGCGCATCACCACCATCATGCCGCTGCCGGAGGACGAGGAGAGCTGGGGCAATCTCGACGTCATGTTCGCGACGACGCGGGGCACCGTTCGCCGCAACAAGCTTTCCGATTTCACGCAGGTCAACCGCAACGGCAAGATCGCGATGAAGCTGGACGAGGAGGGCGACGAGATCCTCGGCGTCTACACCTGCACCGAGCATGACGACATCCTGCTGACGGCGGGATCAGGCCAGTGCATCCGCTTCCCGGTCACCGACGTGCGCGTTTTCCAGAGCCGCAACTCGACCGGCGTGCGCGGCATCAACCTCGCCGATGGCGACAGCGTCATCTCGATGGCGATCCTGCATCATGTCGATGCGACGCCGGCAGAACGCGCTGCATATCTGAAACAGTCGGCCGCCGAGCGCCGGGCGGTGACGGGCGAGGAGGAAGAGATTGCGTTGACCAACGAGGAAGTCTCGGAGGACGCGCAGATCGACGCCGAGCGCTACGAGGAACTCAAGGCGCGCGAGGAGTTCGTCCTCACGGTCAGCGAGAAGGGCTACGGGAAGCGGTCTTCATCGTATGATTTCCGCGTGATCGGCCGCGGCGGCAAGGGCATACGGGCGACGGATATCTCGAAGGCGGGTGAGATCGGATCGCTGGTCGCGGCATTCCCGGTGGAGAATGACGACCAGATCATGCTCGTCTCGAATGCGGGGCAGGTCATTCGCGTGCCGGTCAACGGCATTCGCTTCGCCAGCCGCGCCACCAAGGGCGTGACGATCTTCAATACGGCGAAGGACGAGAAGGTCGTTTCGGTGGAGCGGATTTCCGATCCGCAAAACGGGGACGAAGAACTGGAAAGCGAGGCCGAGATCGTGGCGCAGACCGCGGCGGATGCCGCCGGGAATGCGGGCGAAGGGCAGGCGGAGTAGCGATCAGTACCGGTAGCGGTTGATCTTCTGCTGCCGGCTCTCGACACGAACGCGCTGGGCTTCCTGATGCAGGCCGAATGCCGTGGCGATCAGCATTGCGAGGGTCATGGTGGCTGCGAGCATGATGATGATCATGGTGTGTCTCCTTGCCGAGTTAACGACGAATGACTCAAAAGGTTTCATGGAGTGTCTTGACAATCGTCATTTCCCGCTGAACCCGTTCTGAGGGCTCCATTCATCCCCCGTTCACGGCCCGCGCCGCATTTGCCATCCACGTTCCCTCTGAGTAGAAGCCTTCCATGACCGAGCGCATTGCCTTTTACGCGGGATCGTTCGATCCCCTGACCAACGGCCATCTCGACGTTCTCAAGGGCGCGCTTGCGGTCGCCGACCGGATCGTCGTCGGGATCGGCGTGCAGGCTTCCAAGAAGGCGCTGTTTTCGTTCGACGAACGCGTCGACCTGATCAAGCGCGCCTGTGCCGACGAGCTTGGGGCTGAAGCCGGCCGGCTCGACGTCGTCGCCTTCGACGGGCTCGTCGTGACGGCATCGCGCCAGCAGGGCGCGTCGATCATGATCCGCGGCCTGCGCGACGGCACCGATCTCGACTACGAGATGCAGATGGCCGGCATGAACGAAACGATCGCGCCGGAGCTGCAGACCGTCTTCATTCCGGCAAGTCCGTCGGTTCGCACGATTACCGCCACACTCGTCCGCCAGATAGCCTCGATGGGCGGCGACATCTCGGCATTCGTGCCAAAGAGCGTCGCCCCGGTGCTGCGTCAGAAATTCAGCTAGGTTCTCAGGGAGTTCGACATGTCCTTCGTCCGTTTCGCCTCGTCCACGCTCATCGCCGCTTGTCTGGCGACCTCGGCGCTCGCCGCCGAGCCGGAGGACACGATGATCATCACGCTGAAGGACGGCGAGGTGACCGTCGCGCTTCGCCCGGACCTTGCTCCGCAACATGTCGAGCAGATCAAGACGCTGGTCGGGCAGGGCGCCTATGACAATGTCGCCTTCCATCGCGTGATCGACGGCTTCATGGCGCAGACCGGCGACGTGCAGTATGGCGACATGGAGAACGGCTATAACAGCCAGCGCGCCGGCACCGGCGGCTCCGATCTCGGCAACATTCCGGCCGAATTCTCGGCGGAAAATTTCGTCCGCGGCACCGTCGGCATGGCGCGCGCGCAGGACCCGAACTCGGCCAATTCCCAGTTCTTCATCATGTTCGACGCCGCGCCGCCGCTCGACGGCGCCTACACGATCGTCGGCGAAGTCGAGAGCGGCATGGACCTCGTCGACAACATCAAGAAGGGCGACCCGGCCATGAACGGCTCGGTGACCGACCCGGACCGCATGGTCAGCGTCCGCATGGGCGCTGTCGAATAGTTGCGCGTGAGCGCGGACGAATAAATTCTGCATTCAGACAAGGAAGGAACGACCTATGGCCGAGATCAAGGATCCGGAAAACACGATCGTCATGGAGACGACCAAGGGCAACGTCACGATCGAGCTCTATCCCGACCTGGCGCCCGGCCATGTCGCGCGCATCAAGGAACTGGCGCGCGCCGGCGCCTATGACGGCGTCGTCTTCCACCGCGTCATCGACGGCTTCATGGCGCAGACCGGCGACGTCAAGTTCGGCAAGAAGGGCGGCAAGGACTTCAACCCGGGCCGCGCCGGCATGGGCGGCTCGGACATGCCTGACCTCAAGGCGGAGTTCTCCAACGCCAATCACGGCCGCGGCGCCTGCTCAATGGCTCGTTCGCAGAACCCGAACTCGGCCAATTCGCAGTTCTTCATCTGCTTCGGCGACGCCGGTTTCCTCAACCGCCAGTACACGGTCTGGGGCCAGGTGATCGAAGGCATGGACAATGTCGACAAGATCAAGCGCGGCGAGCCGGTGCAGGACCCCGATACGATCGTGTCGATGAAGGTCGTCGCCGACGCGTGATGCGACGCGCGGCCATGACATCGATGATGGCCCTTCGTGCCGGGAGCGTCCACGCTTCCGGCACGATTTCTTGCGTCTGAGCAGCGATGCGCGTCGACCTCTTCGATTTCGAACTGCCGGAAGACCGGATCGCATTGCGGCCGGCCGAGCCGCGCGATGCGGCGAAGATGCTCATCGTCGGGCCGGGCGGTCTTGCCGACCGCTCGGTTCGTGACCTGCCGTCGTTCCTCAGGCCCGGCGACATGCTGGTCTTCAACGACACCAAGGTCATTCCGGCGCAACTGACGGGCCTGCGCCGTCGCGGCGAAGCCGTCAGCGAGATCGACTTGACGCTGCACATGCGCATGGCGCCCGACTGCTGGAAGGCCTTCGCGCGGCCGGCCAAGCGGCTGAAGGTCGGCGATGTGATCGAGTTCGGCCATGGTGGATCGATGTGCCTTGCCGGGCGCCTTTCCGCCGAGGTGCGCGAGAAGGGCGAGGCGGGGGAGGTGACGCTCGCCTTTGACCTGTCTGGCGCGTTTCTCGACGAGGCGCTGCACGCCGTCGGCCATATTCCCCTGCCGCCCTACATCGCGTCGAAGCGTCCCGAAGACGCACGCGACCGCGCGGACTACCAGACCGTCTATGCGCGCGAGGAGGGCGCGGTCGCCGCGCCGACGGCAGGGCTGCACTTCACGCCGGAATTGCTGGCGGCGGTGAGCGCGGCCGGCGCGCAAACTGCCTTCCTCACACTCCATGTCGGGGCGGGGACGTTCCTGCCGGTCAAGGCCGACGACACGGACGACCACAAGATGCACGCCGAGATCGGCACGATCGACGCCGCGACGGCCGAAAGGCTGAACGAAGTTCGTGCCGCGGGCGGGCGCATCGTCGCGGTCGGCACCACGTCGCTGCGGCTGCTCGAAAGCGCCGCGCGCCACGATGGCACGATCGCGCCATGGGCCGGCCCGACCGACATCTTCATCACGCCCGGCTACCGCTTCAAGGCGGTGGACGTGCTGATGACCAATTTCCACCTGCCGCGCTCGACGCTGTTCATGCTCGTCTCGGCCTTCGCCGGCACGGAACGGATGCGCGCGGCCTATGCCCACGCGATCGAGAACCGCTACCGGTTCTATTCCTACGGCGATTCGAGCCTGCTCTTCAGATCGGACGATTGATGACCGAGAATTTCGAATTCCGCGTGCTGGCGAGCGACGGCGCGGCGCGGCGCGGCGAGATCACCATGCCGCGCGGTACTATCCGCACGCCGGCCTTCATGCCGGTCGGGACCGGCGGCACGGTCAAGGCGATGTATCTCGACCAAGTGCGCGATCTCGGCTCCGACATCATCCTCGGCAACACCTATCATCTGATGCTGCGGCCGGGCGCCGAGCGGGTCGCGCGGCTGGGGGGCCTGCACGAATTCGCGCGCTGGCCGCATCCGATTCTGACGGATTCGGGCGGGTTCCAGGTCATGTCGCTGGCGCAGTTGCGCAAGATTACCGAACAGGGCGTGAAGTTCCGCTCGCATATCGACGGCACCGTCTACGAGATGTCGCCTGAGCGGTCGATCGAGATCCAGGGCCTGCTCGACAGCGACATCCAGATGCAGCTCGACGAATGCACGGCGCTGCCGGCCGAGCACAAGGCGATCGAGAAGGCGATGGAGCTGTCGCTGCGCTGGGCCGAGCGCTGCAAGACCGCCTTCGGCACGCAGCCCGGCAAGGCGATGTTCGGCATCGTGCAAGGCGGTGACGTGCCGGCCCTTCGCGAGCGCTCGGCGCTGGCGCTGCGCGATCTCGACCTGAAGGGCTATGCCGTCGGCGGGCTCGCGGTCGGAGAGCCGCAGCAGGTGATGCTCGACATGCTGGAGGTGACAAATCCGCTGCTGCCCGAGACGAAGCCGCGCTATTTGATGGGCGTCGGCACGCCCGACGACATCCTGAAATCGGTCGCGCGCGGCATCGACATGTTCGACTGCGTGATGCCGACCCGCGCCGGCCGCCACGGGCTTGCCTACACCCGCCGCGGCAAGATCAATCTGAAGAATGCGCGCCATGCCGAGGACCATCGCCCGCTCGACGAGGAAAGCGATTGCCCGGCCGCGCGGGACTACAGCCGCGCCTATCTGCATCACCTCGTCAAGTCTGGCGAATCGCTCGCGGGCATGCTGCTGACGTGGAATAATCTGGCTTATTATCAGTCGCTTATGGCCGATATCCGAAGCGCAATCGAAGCCGGACGCTTCGCGGACAGGGCCGGCGAGATCACGGAAAACTGGGCGCGGGGCGATCTACCCGCGCTTTGACGGCGTAGACGGTTCAGTCGCAGCAGCCGGGATCGCCAGATGACAAAGTATCTTTCCGCCTACGGAATCGCCCTCGTCCTCTTTCTGATCCTCGACGCGCTCTGGCTGGGCGTCATCGCCCGTAACTTCTATGCGAGCCGGATGGGCGACCTTTTGCTCGACCAGCCGCGTTGGGGCGTCGCGGCCGTGTTCTACGCCGTCTACATCGTCGGGCTCGTCTATTTCGGCATCGCGGCCGGAATGGCAGCGGGCGCGTGGCAGACGGCGGCGCTCAACGGGGCGCTGTTCGGCTTCTTTGCCTATCTCACCTACAATTTCACCAACCTCTCCGTCCTGCGCGGATATGACGGCGTCGTCGCCATGGTCGACACGGGTTGGGGCACGCTGATGGGTGCGCTCGTGGCTGGCGGCGCCGTTGCAATCCTGCAATGGCTGGGCCAGATCGACTGATCGCGCGAGGTTGAGTTGCGGGATCGCCGACCCCGGTGCTAGCCTTCGGCGAAGGGCTGGCACGGGGTAGGGCAATGAATGAACGGCGAATTCTGGACGCGGCGCTTGCCGCGTTGATGTGTGTCATGGGGCTGGTGTCGAGCGCATCCGCCCAGCTCTTCGAGACGCGCGCGCAGCAGGCCTTCATGATCGACGCCGACACCGGCACGGTTCTATTCTCCAAAGACCCGGACGCGCTGATCCCGCCCGCTTCGCTCGCCAAGCTGATGACGATGGAAGTCGTCTTCAACGCGTTGAAGACCGGACGGCTGACTTTGCAGGAAGAGTTCTTCGTCAGCGAGAATGCCTGGCGCACCGGCGGCGCGATGTCCGGCGGGTCGACCATGTTTGCCGAGGTGCGCTCGTCGATCAGCCTCGAAAACCTGATCCAGGGCGTGATCGTTCAGTCGGCCAATGACGGCTGCATCATCATCGCCGAGGGCATGGCGGGCTCGGAGGAGAATTTCGCGCAACTGATGACCGAGCGCGCCCGCGAAATCGGCATGACGCGCTCGGTGTTCAAGAACTCGACCGGGCTGCCGGCCGAGGGGCAGGTGGTGACGGTGCGCGAACTCGCCATGCTGGCGCATCACATCTGGAGCGAATATCCGGATTATTACGCCTACTATGCGCAGCCGGAATTCACCTGGAACAAGATCACGCAGCGCAACCGCAATCCGCTCCTGCGCATGGATATCGGCGCCGACGGCATGAAGACGGGCTTCACCGAGGAATCGGGCTACGGCATCGTCGGCTCCGTCGCACGCGACGACCGGCGCCTCTTCGTCGCGCTGAGCGGCATGGAGAGCGACGCGGTGCGCGCCGAAGAAGCGCGCAAGATCCTCGACTGGGGCATGCGCGCCTTCGACAAGTACCAGGTCTTCGCCGCCGACGAGATCGTGGGCGAGGCCAAGGTCTATGGCGGCGCGAAGGGCGGCGTCGGCCTGCGCTCGAACGGGCCGATTTCGCTGTTCGTGCCGCTGACCAACCGCGAGCGCCTCGTCGCGCGCATCGTCTATGACGGGCCTGTCATCGCGCCGGTGGAGGAGGGAGCGCGCGTCGGCACGCTCAAGGTCTGGATCGGCGATGCGATGAGCCAGGAAACGCCGCTCTACGCGGCCGAATCGGTCGACACCGGCAAGCTCCATCAGCGCGCGCTCGACGCCATCGAGGAACTCGCCATCGGCTGGATGCGCTGATCCAGCGGTCGCATTTGGCGCGCGCCCGCATTATCTGCTAGGCCCTGGGACGAGTTCAGCGCCGGCGAAAGGATGCGCATTGCCACGAGGACATTTCATCACCTTCGAAGGCGGCGAGGGGGCCGGCAAGTCGACGCAGATCCGGCTCCTCGCCGATCGGCTCGAGGCGGAAGGCCATGAGGTCGTCGTCTCGCGCGAGCCGGGCGGCTCGGCAGGCGGGGAGGCGGTGCGCCACGTGCTTCTCTCGGGCGCGGCCGAGCCCTTCGGGCCCACGATGGAGGCGATGCTGTTCGCGGCCGCCCGTTCCGACCATGTCGAGCAGATCATCCGGCCGGCGATCGAGGCCGGCAAGATCGTGCTGTGCGACCGCTTTCTCGATTCCTCGCGCGTCTATCAGGGCGTTTCGGGACGTCTCGACAAGGCGTTCATGACGGCGCTGGAGAGCGTTGCGATCAACGGCATGATGCCCGACCTGACGATCATCCTCGACCTCGACCCGGTGGAGGGCATGCGGCGCGCGGCGAGCCGGCGTGGCTCGGACGATGCCGACCGCTACGAGAAGGAAGATCTGTCGCTGCACGAAGAGCGTCGCGAGGCCTATATCGACATCGCCCGCGCCGAACCCGCGCGCTGCGTCATCATCGACGCCTCCAAGGAAAAGGACGAGGTTGCAGACGCCGTCTGGACGCGCGTCGCCAAGGTGATCGCGCCCGCCGGGAGCCTCTTGCAGGTCGCCGATGAGCTTTGAACGGATCGCGCCCGAACAGTATGACAGCATCCCCGAAGTGCCCGAACCGGTGGAACATGCCGAGTTGTTCGGGCATGTCGGGGAAGCCGACGAGCTGGCGCGCGCTTACCGGACCGGCAAATTTCACCACGCGCTGATCCTTTCGGGGCCGCGCGGGATCGGAAAGGCGACCTTCGCCTTCCGGCTGGCCTACCATCTGCTTGCCAATCCGTGCCCGGACGAAGCGCCATCGACGCTCGCGCGCCCGGACACGGCGTCTACGCTGTTCAGGCTGATGGCGCAGGGGGCGCATCCGTCGCTGCTGCACCTGACGCGGCCCGCCGCCGATCGCGGAGCCGGCTTCAAGTCCGCCGTCACGGTCGACGAGGTCCGCCGCGTCGGCCGTTTCCTGTCGATGACGTCGCATGATGGCGGCTACCGGGTGGTAATCGTCGATGCGGCCGACGACATGAACCGCAACGCGGCCAATGCGCTCTTGAAGAGCCTGGAAGAACCGCCGCCGCGCACGCTCTTCCTGCTCGTCGTCCATTCGATCGGCCGGATGCTGCCCACGATCCGCTCGCGCTGCCAGCTCTTGAAGCTGAAGCCGCTCGCGAGCGACGATCTGCTCGCCGCGTTGCGCGCGGTTTCGCCGGGGTCGGAAGAGGTGCCGGACGATCTCGCGGCCAAGGCCTCGGGCAGCGTGCGCGAGGCGCTCCTGATGACGCAGTTCGGCGGGCTCGATATCGCCAATGCGGTCGATGCAGTCGTCTCGGGCGGCCGGTTCGACGTTGCCGCGGCGTATCGCATTGCGGACGCGGTCGGTGGACGCGACGCAACGGTTCAGTTCCGACTGTTCAACGAGCATGTCGCTGGCATCGCCGAGGCGAGGGCGCAGGCGGCCGGCCGGGACGGCGACGCGGAGCTGGCAGCGCGGCTTGCCGAACAGTGGTCGGGCGTGCGCCAGCGCATCGTCGACACGGACACCTACAATCTCGACAAACGCCAGCACGTCGTGGGGCTGCTCGGGCAGCTTTGCGGCGCGCGCTGATTGCGCGACTGGCCAAATGGCGGTGCGTGGTCTATGTGATCGCGACCAGTTCCAAGCGAGCATCGCCTGATGCTTCGAATGACCGAGCGAGCGCATGGCAGTCGAGAAATTCTACATCACCACCGCGATTTCCTATCCCAATGGCAAGCCGCATATCGGCCACGCCTATGAGCTGATCGCGACCGACGCGCTCGCGCGCTTCCAGCGCCTCGACGGCAAGGATGTGCACTTCCTGACCGGCACCGACGAGCACGGCATCAAGATGCTGCAGACCGCGCGCAAGGAAGGCATTTCGCCCAAGGAACTGGCCGACCGAAACTCGTCCGAATTCAAGAAGATGGCGACGCTCTTGAATGCGTCGAACGATGATTTCATCCGCACCAGCGAAGATCGCCACAAGCGCGCTTCGCAAGCCATTTGGAAGGCGATGGAAGCCAGCGGCGATATCTACAAGGGCGGTTATGCCGGCTGGTATTCCGTTCGCGACGAAGCCTATTACGGCGAGGACGAGACGGAAGTGCGCGCCGACGACGTGCGCTATGGCCCCCAGGGCACGCCGGTCGAATGGGTCGAGGAGGAGAGCTATTTCTTCCGCCTGTCGGCCTATCAGGACCGGCTGCTCGACCTCTACGAGCGCCAGCCGGATTTCGTCGGGCCCACTGAGCGCCGCAACGAGGTTACGAGCTTCGTGCGATCCGGCTTGAAGGACCTGTCGATCTCGCGGACGACCTTCGACTGGGGCATTCCGGTGCCCGGCGACGAAAAACACGTCATGTATGTCTGGGTCGATGCGCTGACGAACTACATCACCGCCGCCGGCTATCCCGATGAAAATGCGGATCTTTGGCGCTATTGGCCGGCCGACCTGCACGTCATCGGAAAGGACATCACCCGCTTCCACGCCGTCTACTGGCCGGCCTTCCTGATGTCGGCCGGCATCGCGCTGCCGAAGCGTGTCTTCAGCCACGGCTTCGTCTTCAACCGCGGGGAGAAGATGTCGAAGTCGGTCGGCAACGTCATCGACCCGGCCGCGCTCGTCGAGCATTACGGGCTCGACCAGTTGCGCTATTTCCTGCTGCGCGAGGTGCCGTTCGGCCAGGACGGCAACTACAGCCACGAGGCGATCGTCAACCGCACCAATGCGGATCTTGCCAACGATCTCGGCAACCTGGCGCAGCGCTCGCTGTCGATGATCGCCAAGAACTGCGCGGGCAGGGTGCCGCAACGCGGTGAACTTGCCGACGTCGACCGCGCGATCCTCGACCAGGCGATGGAGGCGCTGGCGACCGCGCGCACGGCGATGGGCCAGCAGGCGTTGCACACGGCGCTGGCCGCGATCTTCGGCGTCGTTGCCGAGGCCAACCGCTATTTCGCCGGGCAGGAGCCCTGGGCGCTGCGCAAGACCGATCCGCTCCGTATGGAGACTGTGCTCTACACGACGGCCGAAGTGCTGCGCCGCGTCGGCATCCTGTGCCTCGCTTTCATCCCGCAGTCCGCCGACAAGCTGCTCGACCTGCTGGACGTTGCGGCGGACGAGCGGAGCTTCGCCAACCTGGCGGAAGGCTGGCTGGAGCCGGGCGCCGAACTGCCGACGCCGCAGGGCATCTTCCCGCGCTATGTGGAGCAGGAAGTGCAGGACGCGTGACGATGCTGGTCGACAGCCATTGCCATCTCGACTTTCCTGAATTCGCGGAGGAACGCGACGCCATCGTGGCCCGCGCGCTTGCGGCGGGCGTACAGCGCATGGTCACGATCTCGACGCGCGTGCGACGGTTCGACCAAATCCGGGCCATCGCCGAGGCCTATGACGAGGTCTATTGCTCGGTCGGCACGCACCCGCACAATGCGGGCGAGGAACGCGACGTCACTGCGGCCGAACTCATCGAAATGAGCAGCCATCCGAAGGTGGTGGCGATCGGCGAGGCGGGGCTCGACTATCACTACGACAAGGCGCCGCGCGACGCGCAGGCGCATGGACTACGCGTGCATATCGACGCGGCGCGGACGACGGGACTACCGCTGGTGATCCACGCGCGCGCGGCAGACGAGGACATGATTGCGATTCTGCAGGACGAATCGAGGATCGGTTCGTTTCCCTTTGTTCTGCATTGCTTTTCGTCCGGCGCGCGGCTTGCCGAAGTCGGCGTCGAACTCGGCGGCTACATCTCGTTTTCCGGTATCCTGACCTTCCGCAATTCGCAGGACATCCGCGACATCGCGCGCAACGTTCCGCACAACCGGCTGCTGGTCGAGACCGATGCACCGTTCCTTGCGCCGGTGCCGCATCGCGGAAAGCGCAACGAGCCGGCCTATGTCGCAGATACCGCCAAGGTGCTGGCCGAGACGATCGGCATCGACGATGCCGAAATCCGCCGACTGACAACGGACAATTTCTTCCGCCTGTTTTCCAAGATGCCGCGGCTCTGATGAGCGCGGGGTATCGCTTCACGATCCTCGGATGCGGCTCGTCGCCGGGCGTTCCGCGGATCACCGGCGATTGGGGCAATTGCGATTCTGCCAACCCGCGCAACCGGCGCCGCCGCGCGGCCGCCATGGTCGAGCGCATCGGGCCGGCGGGCATCACCCGCGTCGTGATCGACACCGGGCCGGACTTTCGCGACCAGATGATTTCGGCGCGCGTCGAGGCGGTCGACGCCGCCGTCTACACGCACCCGCATGCCGACCATATCCACGGCATCGACGATCTGCGCGGCTTCGCGCTCGTCCAGCGCCGGCGCATCGACATCCATGCCGACCGGCCGACGCTCGACCGGCTGCGCGATTCATTCTTCTATTGTTTCGAAACGCCGCCCGGCAGTTCCTATCCGCCGATCCTGAACCCGCACGTCATCACCCATGACGACGCCTTCGCGATCGACGGTCCCGGCGGCGCCATCGAATTCCTGCCGCTGCCGCAGATCCACGGCGACATCATCTCGCTCGGCTTCCGGATCGGCGGCCTGGCGTATTGCTCGGACGTCAGCGCGTTTCCGTCCGACACGCTGGCGCGGCTGCAAGGCCTCGACGTGCTGATCGTCGACGCGCTTCAATACAAGCGGCATCCGAGCCATTTCTCGCTCGCCGAAGCGCTGGAGGTGATCGGCGAGCTCAAGCCGAAGCGGGCGGTGCTGACGCACATGCACATACCGCTCGACTACGACACGGTCGCGGCCGAGACGCCGGATCATGTCGAGCCGGCCTATGACGGAATGGTCATCGAGTTCGGCGGCTGAGGCGCTTCCCGGAGTTCGGTGGACATGCGGCAGTTCCATAATCCATCTTATGCGACTGACGGATGTGGCATCCATCTAGACTTCTGAGCGGCGCGCGCCCTCCCTCAAGATTCTGGGAGCTTCCAGAACCGGATTGTCGACCAGAACGTCCGCGCGCTCGCGCGGATCGCACAGGCGCATGTAGAGGCGTTGACCTTCGAGGTATCGATGGTTTGCAGGTGCGTGAGGGTCAGGATTCGATCCATCGCGCGCGGCCATTCGCCTGTAGAAACCGGAAACGGAACATCGAGAAAGACGCTCATATCCCAGCTATCGAGCAGTTCGTTCCGATGAAGGAATATTCCATCGATGATCAGTGTCGATTTCGCCGGAAGCTGGCTTGACGACCTTATGACCTGCCGATCGATGCGATGATCGAAGTGAGCCGTTTTGACGAACCAGGCTCCATTGCGGAACGGCAGCAGCAAGCTCTGCTTGAACTCGTCGTAGTCGTAGGAATCGAGGAAATAGCCTTCAGGGCTGCCTCTTCCCCGCAGATAACGACGTGCACGCGGATGGTGGAAACCGTCGATGCTCGCTCGAACGACGTTGCGCCCGAATGCCGCCATGACGTCAGCCAATTCGTCAGCGAGCGTGGTCTTGCCCGAGCCATCCACGCCGTCAATCGCGATGATCGCCCGATCGTGTGCAACGGACAGGCTTGTGCGCGTGAGTTGCTGCAGGACGTTTTGTCGGGTCGGTTCCTGCTTCATCCTGGCAGGCCAAATCGCGAGAGCGAATGTTTCGCGGCGGTGCCGAAGCAGGCGCCGGATGGCATTGGTGCGGTCGAGAAGACTCGAACTTCCACGGGTTGCCCCACAGCGACCTCAACGCTGCGCGTCTACCAATTCCGCCACGACCGCACGCCATGACCAGCCGGTCTTGACCGGCCCGGCGCAATTAGCAAATCGCCCCACCCCGCACAAGTGCGCGGGCGGGGAATTGCCGATTATTTTGCCGTTTGCGGCAAGACGCTGCGTCAACGAGTGGACGCGCGCGCTGCGATCCCATACATCCGCCTGATCATGACCACGCGCGACGCCCTGCCCGCCCAGTTCCTGGCGATCCCCGGATCGGCTGCGGTCGAGTGGCGGATCGAGCCGGGCCTGGTCGACTATCCCGCCGCGCTCGTCTTCATGGAAGCGCGCGCGGGCGCGATCCGCGACGGGACGGCCCGCGAACTCGTCTGGCTGGTCGAGCACCCGCCGTTATATACGGCCGGCACGAGCGCGGATGCGGCAGACCTTCTGGTGGCCGATCGTTTTCCCGTCTTCGCGGCAGGGCGCGGCGGCGAATACACCTATCACGGCCCCGGCCAGCGGGTCGCCTATGTCATGCTCGACCTGAAGCGCCGGCGCGAGGACGTGCGGGCCTTCGTCGCCGCGCTCGAAGAATGGATCATCCGCACGCTGGGTCGCTTCAACGTCAAGGGCGAGCGGCGCGACGACCGCGTCGGCGTCTGGGTGGTGCGGCCTGAACGACCGGCGCTGCCGGACGGCTCGCCGGCGGAAGACAAGATCGCGGCGATCGGCATAAGGCTGCGGCGCTGGGTGTCGTTTCACGGCATCGCGCTCAATGTCGAGCCGGATCTCGGTCATTTCGACGGCATCGTGCCATGCGGCATTCGCGGCCATGGCGTGACGAGCCTCGTCGACCTCGGCCTGCCGGTGACGATGACCGATGTTGACGTGGCGATGAAGGCCGCTTTCGAAGAGGTGTTCGGCGACGTAGACTGATTCCCATAAAGGAGATTAGCGATGTCGAAGCTCTTGCGAGCGCCCCTGCCCGTTCTTGCAGTCCTGGCGCTTTCGCTCGCCGAGCCGGCGGCGGCCCAGAGCCAAAGCGATCTCATCGCGCCCGAGGCCGCGACCGGCCTGCAAACGGCACCGCTGGTGACGGCGAACGAGGCGATGGTCGTTGCCGCAAATCCCCTCGCCGCGGAGGCCGGCAGAGCGGTGTTGCGCCAGGGCGGGTCGGCGGCGGATGCGGCGATCGCGGTGCAGGCCGTGCTCGGCCTCGTCGAGCCGCAATCGTCAGGCCTCGGTGGCGGCGCCTTCGCAATCTGGTTCGATGGCGATACTGGCAAGCTGACCACCTACGACGCGCGCGAGACGGCGCCGGCGGATGCGACGCCCGATCTCTTCCTCGACGACAATGGCGAGCCGCTGCCGTTTTTCGAGGCCGTCGTCGGCGGGCGATCGGTCGGCGTGCCCGGCGTGCCGCTGCTTCTGGAACTCCTCGCCGAACGGCATGGCAGGCTGGAGTTGGGCGAAACCCTGGCCGGTGCGATCGAACTCGCCGAAGGCGGCTTCATCGTTTCCCCGCGCCTGGCCGGATTGCTGGAAGACGAAACCGGCCGGCTCGACCCCGATCCGGCGGCTTCCGCCTATTTCTTTCCCGCAGGCAACGCCCTTGCGGCGGGAGACGAGCTGCGCAACGCCGACTATGCCGATGCACTGCGCGCACTTGCCGAGGACGGCGCCGCACCCTTCTACCGGGGCGATCTCGCCGCCGCCATCGTCGATGCGGTGGCCGGCCATCCGACGAATCCGGGTTCGCTGGCGCTCTCCGACTTCGCCGACTACGAAATCGTGGAACGCGAACCGGTCTGCGCCACCTATCGCGGCCTCGACATATGCGGCATGGGGCCCCCCTCTTCCGGCGGCATCGCCGTCGGCCAGATACTCGGCCTCGTCGCGCCTTACGACCTGCGCGCGCTCGGCGCCGACGACGCGAAGTCGTGGCGGCTCATCGGCGATGCGACCCGCCTCGCCTTCGCCGACCGCAATCGCTATCTGGCGGACCCCGACTTCGTCGACATGCCGTCCGGCCTTCTCGATGGCGCATATCTTGCCGAGCGCGCCCGGCTACTGCAGCCGGAGGAAGCGATGGCCGACGACGAGGTCATTGCCGGCGAACCGCCGATGAAGCGAACGGAAAACCTGATCGACGGCTTTTCCCACGAAGCACCTGCCACGACGCATTTCGTCATCGCCGATAAGGAGGGCAACGTCATTTCCATGACGTCGTCGATCGAGAATGCCTTCGGCGCGCGGGTGATCGCCAATGGCTATCTCTTGAACAACCAGCTCACCGACTTTTCCTTCCTGCCCGATGGTGATGCCGGACCGGTGGCGAACCGCGTCGAGGCGTCGAAACGTCCGCGCTCCTCGATGGCGCCGACGATCGTCCTTCGGGAGGGAAAGCCGGTCTATGCGCTCGGCTCACCCGGCGGCGCGACCATCATTCCCTATGTCGCCAAGACGCTCGTCGCGTTGATCGACTGGGACATGCCGATGAACGAGGCGATCGCCCTGCCGCATCTGGCGAACATCGCTGGCCCCTACTGGCTCGAGGCCGGTTCGACGGCGGAGGGCTTCGCCCCTGCCCTTCAAGCATTTGGCTACGAGACGGAGACGCGCGAACTCAATTCGGGCCTGCACGGCATCGAGTTCACGGCGACGAGGATCGAAGGCGCCGCCGATCCGCGCCGCGAAGGCGTTGCCCTTGGCGATTGATCAGACGGCGACCAGCCAAAGTGCCAGCGTGGTGATGAAGGCGCCGATGGAAACGAACGAGACGAGGTCGTGGACGAGATCGGACATGGATGTTCTCCTCAGTTGCTGAGCCTTTATGTTCTTGTTTTGTTCTAATTGCAAGCGGTATCGGCAAATTTTGCGGCAGGCCGTCTGCCCGCAAGGCTTCACCTGAGCGCGACACGGGCGGTTATTGCCGATAGAACAAGGGGATATTGTGTACCGAACGGATTGCCCGACCGTCGCCGGCTGGGCCATGAACGGCTGATGAACGGGCCGTAGGCGCTCCGTTCAGCTTCTGGCGCGTAGGGTATGTCCAGATCGCAATCGTGCGATGTCGACGAGGGGTTTGTCATGAAAAAGATCGCTGTTTGGGGTCTGGTCGCAGCCAGTCTGCTGACCACCCTGCCTGCGGCGGCGCAGGATCGTGGTTATTATGGGTTGGGCGGCGGCCATCGGCCGGGGGCCGAGTTCTTCGCGCCGGGTCGTGGCTATGATCGCGATCGTGGACCGGGCCGTTGGGACCGCGGCGAATACCGCGATCGCGATGAGTGGCGCGGCCGTGGCGGCTGCTCCCCGCGTGACGCGCTGCGCAAGGCCGAGCGCATGGGCATCCGGCGTCCCGAAGTGGTCGATGTCGGCCGGCGCTCGATCGAGATCATCGGCCGCTCGCGCGGCGAGCGCGTCTGGGTGGTGTTCGGACGCGCGCCGCATTGCCCGCTGATCGGCTAATGTAACGTGGATCGACGGAGCGGCTGCATTTCGTTTGCCGCTCCGGCGCCCGGCTATTCGTCCGAATTGCCGGCTTCGGGGCGGCCGAGACCCATCGACTTGGCGATCTTCGAGCGCTCGACGGCATAGTTCGGCGCGACCATGGGGTAGTCGTCGGGCAGGCCCCATTTGCGGCGGTACTGCTCCGGCGTCATGCCGTATTTGGCCATGAGATGGCGCGACAGGGTGCGGAACTTGCGTCCGTCCTCTAGCGAGATGATGTAGTCGGGCGTCACCGATTTTCGGATCGGCACGGCCGGCTCCTGGTTCGGCTCCGGGGCGCTGGATTGCCCCTGAGCGGCGATCGAACGGTGAACCGACCCAATCAACCCCGAGACTTCCGAGGCTGGAACCGGGTTATGACTGACATAGGCACAGACGATCTGCGTCGTCAGTTCCAGCAGCCTTTGCGATTCGATCGCGTCGCCCGCGATCGCCATGTCTTCGTCACTCATACGCACACTCCCGCCGCATCAATACCGATGGCGAGACGCCGCCCGAGGGTCATGCCTCAGGCGATTCGCCATATGACTATGCTAGTGCGCGGCCATGGCTGCGTCAGGTAACCAGATGTGTCGCCTTGTCAGGTGGTGAAGAGCCCGCCAATGACGATGCTGCATTTTAAATCGAATTGTTCAAAATGCACTTGCAATCGCGAGGAAATCGCCGGCCTTGAGACTAGCGCCGCCAACGAGCGCGCCATCGACGTCGGCCACCGACATCAGTTCGCCGGCGTTGGAAGATTTGACCGAACCGCCATAGAGAAGCGGGATCGAGCGCGCCGGCTCGCCGATCTTGGCCTCCAGCCGCGCACGGATATGCGCATGGGCGACACCCACGTCATCGGCCGTCGGCGTCAGGCCGGTGCCGATCGCCCAGACGGGTTCATAGGCCAGAAGCGTGTTCTCCTGCGTCGCGCCTTCCGGCACCGAGCCTTCGATCTGCTGCGACAGAATGTCGAGCGTCGCGCCCGCCTCGCGCTCGGCGCGGGTCTCGCCGATGCAGATGATGGCCTTGAGACCGGCCGCCCAGGCGGCCTTTGCCTTCGCGGCAACCATGTCGCTCGTCTCGCCATGGTCGGTGCGCCGCTCCGAATGGCCGACGATGACATGGGAAGCGCCGGCGTCGCGAAGCATGTCGGCGGAAACATCGCCCGTATGGGCGCCGGAGGCATCGGAGTGGCAATCCTGTCCGCCGAGCGCGATCTTCGCGCCGGCAACGATCGGCTGCGCGCGCGCGATCAGCGTTGCAGGCAGGCATACGACGAAATCGAGACCGGCAAACCCGGCTGCGCCTGCGGCGATCGCCTGGAGTTCGGGAAGCGAGGCGCTGGTGCCGTTCATCTTCCAGTTGCCTGCCAGTACGGGACGAATGCGCGCGCTCATCGGACTTCCTTCGTTCAACCATGGTTCGGATCGGTGCTTGGTAGCAAAAAGCGTCGACAAAGCAATCGACAGGGCCTGCCAGTGACGGTATTCCGTCAGCCAGTTTGATGTTGGACCAATACGGGAAGGTCGAAAATGCTGACTTGGCTTCGCGGCAAATCCGGCTCCTTGATGGTGAAGCTGCTGCTTGGCCTGCTCGTCGTCAGCTTCGCCGTCTGGGGCATCTCGGGGCAGATCTTCACCGGCGTGGGCAACCATGTGCTCTCGGTCGGCGACACGCGGGTGCAGGTCAACGAATACCGCCTCGCCTATGATCGCCAGCTCCAGCTTCTCTCGCAGCAGTTCGGCACGCGCATCTCGCGCGAGCAGGCGCGCGCATTCGGCCTCGAGCAGCAGGTGTTGGCCCAACTCGTCGCCGGCGCGGTGCTCGACGAGCAGGCACGCGAGATGGATCTCGGCCTGTCGCGCGACCGCCTCGCGGCGCTGACGGCGGAGGACCCGGCCTTCCAGAACGCCAGTGGCCAGTTCGACCGCAATCAGTTCGATTTCGTCCTGCAGCAGGTCGGTATGCGGCCCGACGACTATCTGCGCAATCGCGAGCAGCTTGCGATCCGCCAGCAGATCGTCGACGCCGTCGCCGACGGGATGGGCGTCCCGGACACGTTCCTCAATGCGGTCGCGCTCTACCAGGGCGAGGACCGCACGGCGGATTACATCATTCTCGACCGTGCGCTGGTCGAGCCGATCGAAGACCCCGCCGACGACGTGCTGCAGGCATGGTTCGACGAGAACGCGGCCAGCTTCGCAGCGCCCGAATATCGCGCGCTCGACTATGCCAAGCTCGAGCCCGAGGACATCACCGATCCGGCCGCGATCAGCGACGAGCAGGTGGCGGAGTTCTACGAGACGCATCGCGATTCGTTCGCAGAAGCCGAGCAGCGTACGATCAGCCAGATCGTGTTTTCCGACGCGGAAGCCGCCGAAGCAGCCTCCGGGCGCATCGCGTCCGGCGACGCGACGTTCGACGAGATCGCGACCGAGCTTGGCCGCTCGGCTGGCGACCTGACGCTGGGAACCTTCACGCGCGACGACGTGCCCGACCCGGCGATCGCCGAGGCCGCCTTCGCGCTCGAGGAGGGCGGCGTCAGCGAGGTCGTCGACGGTGCGTTCGGTGCGCTGATCGTGCGCGTCGACGAAATCGCGGCGGAAGCCGTTCGCCCGATCGAGGAGGTTTCGACCGAAATCCGCGAAGAGATGGCGCTGGACGAGGCGAGCCGCATCCTGCTCGACGTCTACGACGCGTATGAGGATGCGCGCGCCGGTGGCGCGACGCTGCGTGAAGCGGCGGCTGCGCAGAACCTCGAAGTGGTCAGCATTCCGGCGGTCGACGCCAACGGGCTCGATCCCGAAGGAAACGAAGTTGCCGACATGCCGGCCGCCGACGAGGTTCTGCAGGCCGCTTTCGAGGCCGAGCCGAACACGGAGAACGCGCCGGTGGCGCTCGGCTCCAGCGGCTATGTCTTCTACGAGGTCACGGAGGTGACCCCTGCCCGCGACCGCGCGCTCGACGAGGTTCGCGAGGACGCGCTCGCGCAGTGGCGCGAACAGGAAACGCGCCGCCTTTTGGCCGAACGCGCCAACGAGATCGCGACGCGGATCGAGGAAGGGGCCGCGCTCGCCGAAATCGCCGCCGAACTCGAGCTGGACGTCCAGACCAAGCGCGGCCTGCGCCGCGGCGCGGACGATGTCGATCTTGGCCGCGAGGGCGTCGCCACCGCGTTCTCCGTTCCGGTGCGGGGCGTCGAGACGATCGGCTCCAACGAGGGCGACCGGCAGATCGTGCTGCAGGTGAGCGAAGTCTTCGCGCCCGCCAACGCATCGGCCGAAACGCTGCCTGAAAACGTCGCTCAGAACTATGCCGGTGGGCTCGGCGACGATCTTCTCGAGCAGCTCGTCACGCGGCTCCAGGCGCAATATCCGGTGACGGTCAATCAGGGCGCGGTCCAGCAGGCGCTGAGTTTCTGATCGATGGTGGACCTGAAGGAACATATCGCGCGGGTCGCTTCCGGGGAGACGCTCCCCTTCGAGGACGCGCGCAAGGCGTTCGACATCATGATGTCGGGCGAAGCGACGCCGAGCCAGATCGGCGGGTTCCTGATGGCCTTGCGGGTTCGCGGCGAGACCGTGCCGGAGATTTCCGGCGCGGTGGCGACGATGCGCTCGAAGATGCTGCGCGTCGAGGCGCCGTTGGATGCGGTCGACATCGTCGGGACGGGCGGCGATGCGTCCGGCTCCTACAACGTCTCCACCTGCGCGGCCTTCATCGTTGCGGGCGCGGGCGTGCCGGTTGCCAAGCACGGCAACCGCGCCCTCTCCTCGCGTTCGGGCGCAGCCGACGCGCTGGCGGCGCTGGGCGTCAACATCGAGCTCGGACCGCGCGAGATCGCGGCCTGCATCCGCGAGGCAGGCCTCGGCTTCATGTTCGCGCCGGCCCATCATGCCGCGATGCGCCATGTCGGCCCGAGCCGCGTCGAACTCGGCACGCGCACGATCTTCAACATTCTCGGACCGCTTTCCAATCCGGCCGGCGTTTCCAACCAGCTCGTCGGCGTGTTTTCGCCCGTCTGGCTCGAGCCGATCGCGGAGGTTCTGAAGAAGCTCGGATCGTCGCGGGTCTGGGTCGTGCATGGCGACGGGCTCGACGAAATGACCACCGCCGGCGTCACGCAGGTCGCGGCGCTCGAAGACGGCGAGATCCACACGTTCGAGATCGAACCCGAGCAGTTCGGCCTGCGCCGCGCGCGCCCGGAGGAACTGAAAGGCGGCGATGCGCAGGCGAATGCCGAGGCCCTGCGCGGCGTGCTCGAAGGCGCGGAAGGGGCCTATCGCGACATCGCGGTGCTGAACGCTGCCGGCGCGCTCGTCGTCGCCGGCCGCGCGCGTACGCTCGAAGCCGGGATCGAACTTGCCCGCAAGTCGATCGACGACGGCGGAGCCCGCCGGTGCCTCGCCGAGCTGATCGAGATTTCCAACCGCGCAAGGAGCGCGTGATGGCCGACATCCTGCGCAAGATCGAAGCCTACAAGCGCGACGAGATCGCGGCGGCGAAGTCGGCGATGCCGCTCGGCGATATCCGCAAGGCCGCTGCGGACATGCCCGCGCCGCGCGACTTTACCGGCGCGTTGCGCGCGAAGCACACCGAAGGCAAGCCGGCGCTGATCGCGGAGATCAAGAAGGCAAGCCCGTCCAAGGGCCTGATCCGGCCCGATTTCGATCCGCCGTCGCTGGCGCGGGCCTATGAGGCCGGCGGCGCGGCGTGCCTTTCGGTGCTGACCGATGCGCCGTCCTTCCAGGGATCGCCCGCCTTCCTGACTGCCGCGCGCGAGGCATGCGCCCTGCCCGCCTTGCGCAAGGATTTCCTGTTCGATGCCTATCAGGTCCACGAGGCGCGCGCCTGGGGCGCGGATGCGATCCTGATCATCATGGCGAGCGTCGATGACGACCTGGCGCGCGAACTCGAAGACGCCGCGGACGAGCTTGGGATGGCCTCGCTGGTCGAGGTTCACGACGAGGCGGAGACTGAGCGCGCCTTGAAGCTGCGCTCGCCGCTGATCGGCATCAACAACCGCAACCTGCGCACCTTCGAGGTCGACCTGGCGACGTCCGAGCGGCTTGCGAAGCTGATCCCGGACGACCGCCTCATCGTCGGCGAGAGCGGTATCTTCACGCGGGCCGATTGCGACCGGCTGCGCGCGGCCGGCATCGACACGTTCCTCGTCGGCGAAAGCCTGATGCGCCGGGCCGATGTCGCCGGCGCCACGCGGGAGCTTCTGGGGATCGCATGAGCGGGCTCACCCATATCGGCGCAGCCGGCGAGGCGCACATGGTCGATGTCGGCGACAAGGCCGAGACGCACCGCTTCGCGGTCGCCGAGGGGCATGTGCGCATGGAGCCCGCGACGCTCGACGCCATCCTCGCCGGCAACGCCAAGAAGGGCGACGTGCTGGGGACGGCGCGCCTTGCCGGCATCATGGCGGCGAAGAAGACGTCGGACCTGATCCCGCTCTGTCACCCGCTGCTCCTGACGAAGATCACCGTCGAGATCGAACCCGACCCGGCCCTGCCCGGCCTGCGCGTCGTCGCGGAGGTGCGGCTGAAGGGGCAGACCGGCGTCGAGATGGAGGCGCTGACGGCGGTTTTCGTCGCCTGCCTGACGATCTACGACATGGCCAAGGCGCTGGACAAGGCGATGATCATCGGCGATGTGCGGCTGGTCGCCAAGAGCGGCGGCAAGTCGGGCGACTTCAGGCGCGGCGGACCATGATCCCCGTCGCCGAGGCGCTGGAAAGGCTGCTCGGCGGCGTCGAGCGGCTGGGCGAGGAAACGGTTCCGCTCGCTGAGGCGGGGCATCGCGTGCTGGCCGCGCCCATCATCGCCGGGCGCACGCATCCGCCCTTCGATGCCTCGGCGATGGATGGCTATGCAGTGCGGGCGGAGGATGTCGAGCGCGTCCCTGCCCGTCTCAACCTGATTGGCGAATCGGCTGCCGGCCGCCGTTTCGCGGGATCGATGGGTGCCGGCGAGGCCGTGCGCATCTTCACCGGGGCGCCGGTGCCAGACGGTGCCGATACGATCCTGATCCAGGAGAATGCCGAGCGCGACGGCGCGGTTGTCACCGCAACGGAAAGCGTTGTGGCCGGGCGGCACATTCGCCGGGCGGGTCTCGATTTTCATGCCGGCGACGTGCTGCTCGAAGCCGGGCGACGGATCGACCCGCAGGCCCTGGCCTTGATCGCCGCCGCCGATGTCGCAGCGGTTCGCGTCGTGCGGCGGCCGCGCGTTGCGATCATCGCGACGGGCGACGAACTCGTCGAGCCCGGCGCACCGAGGACCGACGACCAGATCATCGCGTCGAACAGCTATGGCGTCGCGCAGATCGTGCGCGATGCCGGCGGCGAGGCGATCGATCTCGGCATCGTCGGCGACGACGAGGCGGCGATCGGTGCGGTGCTCGATCGGGCCGTCGCAACGCGATGCGACGTCATCGTCACGCTCGGCGGCGCGTCGGTCGGCGATCACGACCTGACGGCGAATGTCTTCGTCGCCAAGGGCGTGGACCTCGCCTTCTGGAAGATCGCGATGCGGCCCGGCAAGCCGCTGATGGCCGGACGGCTGGGTGCCGCATCCGTGCTCGGACTGCCGGGAAATCCAGTTTCGGCAATGGTTTGCGCCGATCTCTTCCTGCGACCTCTGCTTGCCGCGCTGCAAGGCCAGGCGATGAAGGAACATCTGCCGAGGGCCGTCCTCGACGGCACGCTCGGCGAGAACGACCGGCGGCAGGACTATGTTCGGGCGGTGGCGCGGCTCGGCGAGGACGGCGAACTGATCGTCTCGCCGCTCAACGTTCAGGATTCGTCGATGCTGCGCATGCTGGCGCGGGCGAACTGTCTGATCGTGCGCCCGCCATTCGCGCCGCCGCTCGGCGCCGGAGACGCCTGCCGTGTCCTGATGTTGCGGCCGATCGGCTGATCACCCGCTTTTGATCGTTCCGCGCGCTCTTCACGGATTCCAAAGGGAACTTACGTCGCGTCATTTCATTTTGTGACAAAGGGACATTGTTCCACATTCTTTCGGAGGTCGTCATGAAGAAGATCATGTCCGGTTTCATTGCGCTCGCCATGGCGCTGCCGCTCGGCATGACGGGCACCGCGTCGGCCCTGCCGCGCGTCGAAACGTCCTTTCCATCCGTCGTCGAGCGGGTTCAGACCAACCAGGGCCAGTTCCCCGGTTCGTTCCGCGCCGTCGATCCCGACCGTACGTTCAGCCCCTGGGCCGGTAATGTCGAGCGTCGTATCGAACGGCGCATGGACCGTCGCTGGGATCGCGACCGCAGATACGATCGCCGCTGGGATCGCGACCGCGATCGCCGCGCCTATTACCGCGGCTATCGCGGGTATCGCGACTACCGTCCGGGCTATCGCCGTTACGATGACGGTTTCTGGTATCCGGCGGCCGCCTTCATCACCGGCGCGATCGTCGGCGGCGCGATTGCGTCCCAGCCGCGCGCCGTGGTGCGCGACTATGGCAGCTCGCATGTCCAGTGGTGCTATGACCGGTACCGGTCGTATCGGGCTTCGGACAATACGTTCCAGCCCTATAACGGCCCGCGCCGCCAGTGCCGCTCGCCCTACTATTGATCTGGGCGGATCATCATGAATGACGAAAGGCGGCTTCGGCCGCCTTTTTTCGTGTTCAGCCTGGAAAGTCGGGGAGGCTCTTGAACGCATTTCTGAGCGCTTCTGACCAACCTTCGGAAATCTGCCGGTAATACGGGTCGTCTCCGCCGATACGCTTTTGCAGTTCGATCCGGTAGGTGTCGCGAGCGAGGAACAGCATGTCGAGCGGCAGACCGACCGAGAGGTTCGATTTCAGGGTCGAATCGAACGAGACCATCAACAGCTTCGCAGTCTCGGCGAAGGTCATCTGCGGATCATAGGCGCGCACGAGGATCGGTTTGCCGTATTTCGTCTCGCCGATCTGGAAGAAGGGCGTGTCGTCGGAGGCCTCGATGAAGTTGCCTTCCGGATAGATCATGAAGAGGCGCGGCTCCGAGCCCTTCATCTGACCGCCGAGGATGAAGGACGCCCCGAACGCGTCGGCGCGCTGGCCGACCGGCGCCGAGTTCGAGATGACTTCCTTGACCGTGTCGCCGACGAGGCGCGCGGTCTGGAACATCGAGGGTGTTTCGAGGATCGACGGCGCTCGGTCCGCATGCGCCTTGGAGCGCTCGTCGAGAAGGCTGACGACCGATTGCGTGGTGGCGAGATTGCCGGCCGAGAGCAGGACGATGACGCGCTCGCCCTCCTTCTTCCACACGGTCATCTTGCGGAAGGTGGAAATGCTGTCGATGCCCGCATTCGTCCGCGTATCGGACATGAAGACGAGCCCCCGATCGATCTTGAGGCCAACGCAATAGGTCATCGAATCGCTGCCAGAGAAAGTGCGTATCGACGATTACTGCTCGACAGTCACATGCACTTCAAGCTGTTCGTGGGCTTGTCCCTGACGGATTCCGGCGACCGGCATCGCGTCGCGGTAGTCGCGGCCGAAGGCGACGCGCACATAGCGCTCGTCCGGGCAGATGCCGTTGGAAACGTCGAAGCCGACCCAGCCGAGACCCGGCACGTGGGCCTCGGCCCAGGCATGGGTGGCGACCTGCTGCGTCGTGTCGTCCATCAGCAGGTAACCGCTGACGTAGCGCGCCGGCAGCCCCTGCATGCGCACGGCGGAGATGAAGATATGGGCGTGATCCTGGCACACACCCTGCCCCGCCGACAACGCCTCGTCGGCGGTCGTCTCAGGCGTCGTCGAGCCGGTCACGTAGGCGACGCGCTTCTCGATCGCGTGCATCAGGTCGTGCAGCATGCCCAGCGTTTCCGGCCCGCCGAGCGGTTTCGACAGCGCGGCGATCGCGTCGGAGGGCATCGTCAGCGGCGTCTCGCGCTCGAACAGCCAGAGCGGCGCGAAGCCGGCATGCTGGCCGGAGACGCCGGTCTGGTCGCGTGTCGTCACCATGCCCTTGGCCGTGATGACGATCTGGCTCGCACCCGGCTCGGTGCTCAAGAGCCGGCACTGGTTGCCGAAGTGGTCGACGAAGCGCACTTCCTCGCGCGCGCCTTCGTAGGAAAGCTCCCAACGGTCGACCGTCTGGAGCGCATCGGTGCGCGGGATCAGGCGCACGCGCTGCAGCGCATAGGGCAGGCTCTGGTCGTAGCGATAGGTCGTCTGGTGAACGATGTTGAGCAGCATCTCAGAAGAACCTGTAGTCGCGCGCGACCTGGTCGCCCAGATTGTTGGTGCGGATGAGAAAGTCCGTCAGGAACTCGTGCAGGCCCTCGTCGAGCACGTCCTTGATCGTCATCCGCTTCAGCCGCGACAGCGTGTTCTCGCACATCTCGTGCGACATGTGCCGGTTGCCGTAGTCGTTGGCGAGACCTTCCAGGCTCTCGTCGATCATGCGGTAGCAGAAGGCGAGCGACCGTGGCATGCGGCGCGACAGGATCAGGAATTCGGCGATGTTGGTCGGCTTGTAGGCCGCGTCGTAGACCCAGCGGTAGGACCGGTGCGCGGAGACCGAACGCAGGATCGATTCCCACTGGTAGTTGTCCATCGACGAGCCGACCCACGAGATCGACGGCAGGAGGACGTAATATTTGACGTCGAGGATGCGCGCGGTGTTGTCGGCGCGCTCGACATGGAGGCCGAGCTGGCAGAAATCATAGATCTCGTTGCGCAGCATCGTGCCCTGGAAGGCGCCGCGAATCTGCGCCGTCTCGCGCTTGATGGCGTCGAGAACCTTCGGCACCTCGCGCTCGTCGATCGGGCTCGCCAGCATGCGCCGGAACGACATCCAGGCATCATTGATGCTTTCCCACGTCTCGCGGGTCAGCGCCGTTCGCACCATGCGCGCATTGGTGCGCGCGGTCTCGATCGACGACAGCACGCTCGAGCCGTTCTCGGCATCGCGCAGGAGGTAGTCGCAGACATTCGCGGCGTTGAACTCGGTGTGTTTCTGGCGATAGCCCGCCTCGACGCCGCTGGAGACGATCACCGACGTCCACTCCTCGACGTCTCCCTCGTTGCGCGTCAGCGCCATGCGCAGACCCGCATCGACGAGGCGCGCCATGTTCTCCGCCCGCTCGATGTAGCGGGCCATCCAGTACAGGCCGTTGGCCGTGCGTCCCAGCAGCATCCGTCTCGCCCCCTCTAATCGTCCAGAACCCAGGTGTCCTTCGTGCCGCCTCCTTGCGAGGAGTTGACGACGAGGGAACCGGGTTTGAGGGCGACGCGCGTCAGGCCGCCGGGAACGATGCGGATGCGGTCCGATACCAGCACGAAGGGGCGCAGGTCGACGTGGCGCGGCGCGAGACCGGCATCGGTCAGGATCGGGCAGGTCGAAAGCGCAAGCGTCGGCTGGGCGATGTAGTTGCCGGGCCGGGCGCGCAGCTTTTCGGCAAAGGCCTCGCGCTCCTTCTTCGTGGCCGCAGGGCCGACCAGCATGCCGTAGCCGCCCGAGCCGTGCACTTCCTTGACGACCAGTTCGCCAAGGTGCTCGAGCACATAGGCGAGGCTGTCGGCCTCCGAGCATCGCCAGGTCGGGATGTTGCCGAGGATCGCCTTGCGTCCGGTATAGAACTCGACGATTTCGGGCATGTAGGAATAGATCGCCTTGTCGTCGGCGATGCCGGTGCCGGGCGCATTGGCGATCGTGATGTTGCCGGCGCGGTAGACATCCATGATGCCCGGCACGCCGAGGACCGAATCCGGATTGAACGTCAGCGGATCGAGGAAATCGTCGTCGACTCGGCGGTAGAGCACGTCGATGCGCTTGTAGCCTTCGGTCGTGCGCATGGCGACATGGCCGTCGACGACGCGCAGATCCTGCCCCTCGACGAGCTCGACGCCCATGTGGTCGGCAAGAAAGGCGTGCTCGAAATAGGCCGAGTTGAAGCTGCCGGGTGTCAGCACCGCGATGGTCGGCTGTTCGTCGGCCGAGCGCGGGGCGACCGCGGCCAGCGACTGGCGCAGCAATTGCGGATAGTTCTCGACCGGACGGACCTTGATGCGTTTGAAGAGCTCGGGGAAGAGCTGCATCATCGTTTCGCGGTTCTCGATCATGTAGGAGACGCCCGACGGCGTGCGCGCATTGTCTTCCAGAACGTAGAACTCGTTCTCGCCGGTGCGCACGATGTCTGTCCCGATGATGTGCGTATAGACGCCCGCCGGCGGGCGCACGCCGATCATCTCCGGCAGGAACGCGACGTTGCCGGCGATCAGCTCGCGCGGGACGCGCCCTGCCCGCAGGATTTCCTGCCGATGGTAGATGTCTTCGAGAAAGGCGTTCAGCGCCTGCACGCGCTGCTCGATGCCCTGCGTCAGCCGCCGCCATTCGGCGCCCGACAGGATGCGTGGCACGATGTCGAACGGGATCAGGCGCTCGGCGGCGTTCTGTTCGCCATAGACGGCGAAGGTGATGCCGGTGCGGCGAAAGACGTTTTCGGCGTCCTTCATCTTCTGACCGAGCCGGGCAGTGTCCTGCTCGGTCAGCCAGTTGTCATATTCGGAGTATGGATTGCGCAGCCCGGCACTTTCCGGGCGCATTTCGTCGAAAGCTACCACGCGACAACTCCCTTGTCGTCGCATTCGAAAGCTTCGCTCTGGAAAAAGCAAGTGTTTGAAATGATGGAGCTCCCCCTTTTGCAGTCGCGCTGCGGAACCTGCCCAATCCTTGTGCGGGATGGTTCGGATTCAGCCAGCAACGATAGAGTAACGCGCCGCATCACGACGCGTTCCAGACTGCAATGGAGAGGGATCAGTTCCGGACGATCATCGCATCCGGTGCGCCATGCGCCCAGGCATGGCGGAGGATCTGGTCGAGCGAGGCGCCGCCATTCTCCTCGACGCTGACCGCGAACCATTTGCCCGAGGGGTCGGTTTCGATCGTGGCATCGGCCAGCGAGGCGAATTGCGCGGTGACCGCCAGTGCTTCTGCCTTCGAGGCGAACGTGCCGGCATTGATGTAGTCCGGGGCGCCGGTTCCCTCGCGAGCGGCGCTCGAACGTGCGAAGGACGCGACGACGGCATCGGCGTCGAGCCGGTGCGCACCGAAGCTCGATACGGCGCTGGCGGTGCTGACGCGCTCGTCTGCGTAGGACAGGAGGAGGCTCGAGACGCCATCGGCCGAGGCAAGCGTGATGGACGGGCGCGCGGGCGCGATCGGCACCACATCGGGAAGCACGATGTGGCCGTCGGCAGCAGGCGGCGTCGCGGTCAACGCGCCCGGGAACGGCGCTGCCTGCGGCATCGGTGCTGCGGTTGGCACGGGCGAAGTCGGCGTCGCACCGTTCATGGCGATCATCACGCCGGTCGGCAGGCCGTCCGACGGATCGGGCGCGGCGTTGCCGGGGCGGTAGGACGCCATCAGATACTGGTCGTCGAGGCCGTGCAGCGGGGCGCGGCCGACATATTCGACGGCGACTTCGGCGACGCCGCTGTTCTTGTAGTCGAGCATTTCGGCGGCGCGCTGCGACAGGTCGATGACCCGGCCCTTGGCGAAGGGTCCGCGATCGTTGACGCGCACGATGACCGAATGGCCGTTCTTCTTGTTGGTGACGCGCGCATAGCTCGGCAGCGGCATGGTGGGATGCGCCGCCGTCAGGTGCGTCTTGTCGTAGACTTCGCCGTTTGCGGTCAGGCGGCCGTGGAAGGCGTCGCCATACCAGCTTGCCAGGCCCGCGCTACGGTAGTTCGGGTCTTCCTTCGGCGTGTACCACTTGCCGCGCACCTGGTAGGGCTTGCCGACCTGGTCGCGGCCGCCGCCGCGCGGCAGGTTCGATGCGAGGTGCGAGACGCGCGGGCTCGCCTTCACGCCATATTCGGATTCGGCGAAATATTCCTTGGAGCGCTTCGGCTTGCCGCTGGCGACCTGCGAGGGACCGGACGAACAGGCGGCAAGCAATGCCGCGCCGCAGGTCAGAGCCAAGATCGAGCCAAGCGTCTTTGTGCGGCGGCGCCCCAGTTCGGCCATAAGTATGTCCCCGATCCCCAACGCAACGAATATGCGCAGCCAAAATCTATTTGGACGTGTTGCCTGCGTCCACCTTCGAGCAATCCTGTGGATCGCACGAATTGTTTAGCTGCGTATTAATCGATTGTGTTTGGAACCGGGCACGAATGTGGCGGCTAACGCGACGGTGCGGGCATGGTTAAAATTCGACTAAAAGTCGGCCGATCAGCCCTCGATGCGCGCGGTGCCTTCGAGGCCGTCATTGCGCTTCCAGGAAATTGACCTTTCGCCCGTCTGCTCGATCGCGAAGCAGAAGGTTTCGCCGTCATACCAGGTCGGGAACTGCTGGCAGAGTTGGTCGCCGTCGACCCACCAGGTTCCGGTCTCGCTCGGTGTGAACATCGACGCCATCGAGAAGCCGGAGATGTCGCCGGTCACCTCGCCGCCGGCGCTGTAGCGCAGCGGAAGTTCGAGGCCGTAGGGCGTGGAAAGCAGAACGCGCTTGTCGCCGATCAGGCTCTCGATGTCGGCGCCCTCCAATGTCTGGGCGGCGGCAGGCACCGCGACGAATGCGGCAAGCGCTAGGGTCAATGCTTTCAGATGCATAAGGCGTCTCCCGCTATTTTGGCTGCGACACACCCATACGCGCCTCGATGGCATTTGGTTTCGCCGAACTGGCGCAAATCGGCGTGATGGCGTATCGCTTTCAACTCGGGTGGCGGGAGCGACGGACGAGTTGGCGATCTCTCTGCGATATGTTCTGGCGCTTGCGGCGCTGCTCGGGGCCACCGGATTCGGGGCGGCGAGCGAGCGGCTTTTAGAAAAGCCGCGGCCGGTCGCGCTGCCGGAGCGTTTTGCCGGCGCCATGACGCGGGCGCGCCTTGCCTGGTTCATCCGCGGCCCCAAGCCGCTTTCCGTCGCATTCGACCATGCGCGGGCGCATCCGACCACGATCCCGTTCTTCTGGGAGGCCGCGGACGGCTCGACGATCCGGCGAATGCCGGACAGTTCGTTCCGGATGGAGATCTGGTCGGCGGGCGCCAACTGGACGAGCTACGTTTTCTGCGACCCGGCCGGCTGGCCCGCCTATGCCTGCAGGGACGGGTCGATGCACGAGATGTCCGCGCCGGACCTTTCCACCGTCATTTTCGGCGGCCGGACGTTCACGCGCACCCTCCCCGCCTCTGACCTGCCCGATCTCGACGCGCCCGATCCGTCGCAGGAGTGAATGCGGGGGTGCCAGAAGCGATCTTCTGTGCTATGGCGCCGCCACTTCTCCAAAATCGCCAGATATCCGGAAGGTCCGCAGATCATGTCAGCGCCGCGCGTTTCGTTCGTCAGCCTTGGGTGCCCGAAGGCGCTGGTGGATTCCGAGCGGATCATCACGCGGCTGCGCGCCGAGGGCTACGAGATCTCCCGCAAGCATGACGGCGCGGACGTGGTGGTGGTCAACACCTGCGGCTTTCTCGATTCGGCGCGCGACGAATCGCTCGAGGCGATCGGCCAAGCGATGAAGGAGAACGGCAAGGTCATCGTCACCGGCTGCATGGGCGCGACGCCGGAACTGATCCGCCAGAAGCACCCGAACGTCCTCGCCATCACCGGGCCCCAGGCCTATGAGAGCGTGATGGGCGCCGTGCACGAGGCGGTCCCGCCGGCGCACGAGCCGTTCCTCGATCTGATCCCGGCGCAGGGCGTCAAGCTGACACCGCGCCACTACGCCTATCTCAAGATTTCCGAGGGTTGCAACAATCGTTGCACCTTCTGCATCATTCCGGCGCTGCGCGGCGACCTCGCGTCGCGACCGGCCGGCGACGTCCTGCGCGAGGCCGAAAAGCTGGTCGCCGCGGGCGTGAAGGAAATCCTCGTCATTTCGCAGGACACCAGCGCCTATGGCGTCGACCTGAAATATCAGGAGAGCCAGTGGAAAGATCGCGCGGTCCGCACGCGCTTCCTCGACCTTTGCCGCGAACTCGGCGACATGGGCGCCTGGGTGCGGCTCCATTACGTCTACCCCTACCCGCATGTCGACGAGGTCATCCCGCTGATGGCGGAGGGTAAGGTGCTGCCCTATCTCGACATTCCGTTCCAGCACGCCTCGCCGGCGGTGCTGAAGAACATGCGCCGCCCTGCGCATCAGGAAAAGACGCTCGACCGCATCCACAAATGGCGGGAAATCTGCCCGGACCTCGCCTTGCGGTCCACCTTCATCGTCGGCTTTCCCGGCGAGACGGAGGAGGATTTCGAGATGCTGCTCGACTGGCTCGACGAGGCGAAGATCGACCGTGCCGGCTGCTTCAAGTACGAGCCCGTCGGCGGTGCGCGGTCCGAGGCGATGGATCTGCCCGAAGTACCGGCAGAGGTGAAGCAGATCCGCTGGAACCGCTTCATGGAGCGCCAGCAGAAGGTCTCCGCCAGGTTGCTGGCGAAGAAAGTCGGCAAGCGCCTGCCCGTCATCATCGACGAGACGACGGGCCTGACCGCCAAGGGCCGCACGCGCTACGACGCACCGGAAATCGACGGGTCTGTTCAGGTCACCTCGCGCCGGCCGCTGCGGGTCGGCGACGTCGTGACGGTCAAGATCGACCAGGCATCGGCCTACGATCTGACCGGCACGGCCGTCTGATCAGCGGTTCGACGCCATCTGCTTCTGGAAGAACGGCGTCGCCATGGCGAGTTCGTAGTCCTTCGCCGCGGCGCGCTTGTTCGCCGGGCGGTCCGCGACGCGCGCCATGTAGTCGACGAAGGCCGGCTTTTCGGGGAGCACCTTCATGTGGCTCATCGTGTAGCCGATGGCCGAGGCGAGTTGCGTGTCGGCGGCCGTGAAGCTGTTGCCGACGGCATAGTCGTGCTCCGTCAGGTGCCGCTCGACATAGTGCACCATGTCGTCGAACAGGCCGAACGAATAGTCGTTGCTCTCATAGCTGAGCCCATGGGCGCGGGCGGCGAGCGCCGGGTCGAAGACGGAATCGCAGTAGACGAGCATGGTGAGGTACGGCCCGCGGCGCGGATCGTCGATCGCCGGCGCGAGGCCTGCTTGCGGAAAGCGATCCGCCAGATAGGCGGTGATCGCGGCGCGTTCGGTGATCGTGACGCCGTCATGGACGATCGCGGGCACCTTCTTGTTCGGCTGGATGTCACGGTAGGCCTCGTCGACGCCGCCTTCCTTGCGGATGTCGACGATTTCCATCTCGTAAGGCACGCCGAGCTCCTCCATGAGCCAGAGCATGCCGGAACTGCGGGACCAGGGGGCGTGGTAGAATGTCAGCATCGAAAATCTCCTCGTTGGATCGATGGCGCACCCTACCCCAGTGCTCCTGACAGCGGATTGTCAGGAGCATGCCCCGGAAACGAAAACGGGCGCCCGAAGGCGCCCGTTCCGTTCCTCGCGAAAGGCTTCGCTTACTGCGGAAGCTGGTCGTCGACGCCTTCGACGTAGAAGTTCATGCCGAGGAGGACGCCTTCCTCTGCGACTTCGCCTTCGGCGAGCCAGTCGGAGCCGTCCTGCTTCTTGATCGGGCCGGTGAAGGGATCGAACTCGCCGGACTTGATCTTGGCTTCGGTCTCTTCGGCCAGCGCCTTCACGTCATCGGGCATGTTGGTGTAGGGCGCCATCACGACGTGGCCTTCGGCCATGCCTTCCCAGACGTCGTGCTGCTCCCAGGTGCCGTCGATGACCGCCTGGATGCGCTCGATGTAGTACGGACCCCAGTCGTCGATGATCGAAGTGAGCTGGGTTTCCTTGCCGAACTCGATCATGTCCGACGCCTGTCCGAACGCCTTGATGCCGCGGTCGGCGGCGACCTGCATGGGGCCGGTCGAATCGGTGTGCTGGGTGATGATGTCGACGCCCTGGTCGATCAGCGCGGTGGCGGCGTCGGCTTCCTTGGCCGGATCGAACCAGGTGTTGGCCCAGACGACCTTGACCTGGAAGTCCGGATTGACCGACTGCGCGCCGAGCAGGAAGGCGTTGATGCCCATCACCACTTCGGGAATCGGGAATGAGGCGATGTAGCCGGCGACGCCGGCTTCCGACATCTTGGCGGCGATGACGCCCTGGACGTAACGGCCTTCGTGGAACTTGGAATTGTAGGTCGCGACGTTCGGGTGCTCGCGCTTGTAGCCGGTGGCGTGCTCGAACTTCACGTCCGGGAAGCGGCCAGCGATCTTGTTGGTCGGGTCCATGTAGCCGAACGACGTCGTGAAGATGATGTCGCAGCCCGAACGCGCGAAGCGCTCGATGGCGCGCTCGGCATCGGCGCCTTCCGGCACGCTTTCGAGATAGGCGGTCTCGAGCTTGTCGCCGAAATGCTCCTCGGCTTCGAGAAGGCCCTGATGGTGCTGGTAGGACCAGCCGAAATCGCCGATCGGGCCCACATAGATGAAGCAGGCCTTGGTCGGATCGTCCTGCGCGGAGGCGACCGCGGGAATGAGCACGGCAGCGGAAGCTGCCAGAGCAAGAAGCGTGTTTTTCATCAAAGTTCGTCCTCTGTTGGTCACCAAGGGGCGTATCCCGTGTTTTGATTGCTAGCGATCTGGAACAAACGGCCGCCCCAAGGATGCCGGTGTGTTCACCATTGTCAGTCGCCGGTTTCGAGAGATGAGTACAAGTACAACGATCGTCGCGATATAGGGAAGTGCCGAAAGAAGCTGCGAGGGAATGCCGATGCCCAATGCCTGTGCATGGAGCTGGCCGATCGACACCGCGCCGAAGAGATAGGCGCCGGCAAGCACGCGAAGCGGACGCCACGAGGCGAAGACGACGAGCGCCAGCGCGATCCAGCCGCGGCCGGCCGTCATGTTCTCCACCCATTGCGGCACGTAGACGAGCGACAGGTGCGCGCCGGCCAGCCCCGCGCAGGCGCCGCCGAACAGCACCGCCAGATAGCGGATGCGGATGACCTTGATGCCGAGCGCATGGGCCGACGCGTGGTTGTCGCCGACTGAGCGAAGCGTCAGTCCGGCCTTGGTGTAGAACAGGAACCACGCGACGCCGAAGGTCAGGAAGACCGACGCGTAGAAGATCAGGTCCTGACTGAAGACCAGCCGGCCGACGATCGGCAGTTCGGAGAGGAACGGCACGTCGAGCCGTGGCAGGCGCACGCCCGGCTGGCCGACGAAGCTCTCGCCGATCATGCCCGAAAGCCCGAGGCCGAGCAGCGTCAGTGCAAGGCCGGTCGCGACCTGGTTGGTGACGAGCGTCAAGGTGAGGAAGGCGAAAAGCAGCGAAAAAAGCGCGCCGACGATGATCGCAGCAAGCGCGCCGATGAACGGGTTACCGGTCATCAGCGCGACGCCGAAACCGGTCACCGCACCCATGATCATCATGCCTTCGACGCCGAGGTTGAGCACGCCCGAGCGCTCGACGACGAGTTCGCCGATAGCCGCCAGGAGAAGCGGCGTCGCGGCCATCGAGACGGTGAGCAGGATGGCTTCAAACATGGGCGGCCTCCACCTTTTGAGCGGGGCGCACGAGGCGCACGCGGTAGTGGATCAGCGTGTCGCAGGCGAGGACGAAGAACAGGATCGATCCCTGGAAGGCACGCACGACCTTGTCGGACAGGCCGACGGAGATCTGCGCCGCCTCGCCGCCGAGATAGGTCAGAGCGAGGATCAGGCCGGCGGCGACGATGCCGAGCGGATTCAGGCGGCCGAGGAAGGCGACGATGATGGCGGTGAACCCGTAGCCGGGCGAAATGGTCGGGCGAAGCTGCCCGATCGCGCCGGAGACTTCCGAAATGCCGGCAAGGCCGGCCATGGCGCCGGAGACGAGGAAGGCGAAGACGACCATGCGGCCGGCCGAGAACCCTGCGAAGCGCCCTGCCCGCGGGCTTTGGCCGAGCACCTTGACCTCGAAGCCCTTCAGCGTCTTCGACAGCATGAACCAGAGGACGAGCGCGGCGACAATCGCGAAGACGAAGCCCCAATGCGCACGGCCCGACGCCGACCAGATTTCCGGCAGGATCGCGTATTCGTGGAAGTTGCGCGTTTCGGGGAAGTTGAAGCCTTCCGGGTTGCGCCAGGGGCCGCGCACCAGCCAGTCGAGGAAGAGCTGGGCGACATAGACCAGCATCAGGCTCGACAGGATTTCGTTGGTGTTGAACCGCACCTTCAGGAGCGCCGGGATGAAGGCATAGGCCGCGCCGCCCGCCATGCCCATGATCAGCATCAGCGGCAGGACGAACCAGAACTGGAAGTCGGGGAACAGCACCGGCAGCACAGAGCCGGCGATCGCGCCCATGATGAACTGGCCCTCGGCGCCGATGTTCCAGTTGCTCGACAGGAAGCAGATCGACAGTCCGACCGCGATCAGGATCAGCGGTGCGGCCTTGATCGCGAGTTCGTGCAGCGACCACGTCTCGCGCAGCGGATCGACGAAATAGTAGTAGAGCGTTTCGACCGGATCCTTGCCGAGGGCGGCGAAGAGGATCGCGCCGGCGACGATGGTGAGGCCGAAGGCGAGGAAGGGCGACAGCGCGCTGAACAGCGTCGACTGCTGCTGTCGCTTGACGAGTTCTAGCCGCATCAGACCGCCTCCTCCTCGAACGGGCGCGGCGGATGCGCCACGTCGGCGCCGCCCATCAGGAGCCCGATTTTCTCGTAGGTCGCCTCAGCTATCGGGATCGGTGCGGACAATTGCCCGTCATGCATGACCGCGATCGCGTCCGACATCTCGAACAGTTCGTCGAGGTCCTGGCTGATGACGAGCACGGCGGAGCCGGATCGAGCAAGATCGATCAGCGCCTGGCGGATGCGCGCGGCTGCGCCCGCATCGACGCCCCAGGTCGGCTGGTTGACGACCATGATTTTCGGCTCGCGGTCGAGTTCGCGGCCGATGATGAATTTCTGCAGGTTGCCGCCCGACAGTGCCGAGGCTTCCGGGTCTTCCGCGCTCTTGCGCACGTCCATCGCCTCGACGATGCGTTTGGCGGCAGCCGCGATGCGGCCCGTGCGGATCGTGCCGGCCGCGCCCATATATTCGCGCGCGTCGGTGCGGTAGCGGGAAAGGAACAGGTTTTCGGAAAGCCGCATGGCCGGCGCCGCGCCGTGGCCGAGCCGTTCCTCGGGCACGAAGGCCGCGCCCTTCAGGCGGCGCTGGGAAATGCCGAGGCGCCCGACCGTATGGCCGGCGACGCGCACCGTATCGGCGCGCTCCTGCAGCGCCTCGCCGGAAACGGCCTCGAAGAACTCGCCCTGCCCGTTGCCGGCGACGCCCGCGATGCCCAGCACCTCGCCCGCATGGACGGTGACGGAGATATCGCGCAGCGCGACCGAAAATGGCGTCGCTGGCTTGCGGTTGAGCCGATCAATTTCCAGCAGCGGCCGGTGGTCATTGGCACGCGCGGGCACGTCGCGCGTGACGTTCTGGACTTCGAGCCCGACCATCATGCGCGCCAGCGACGCGGCGGTCTCCTGTTTCGGGTCGCAGTGATCGACGACCTTGCCGTGCCGCAGGACGGTCGCGCGGTCGCAGATGCGCTTCACCTCTTCCAGGCGATGCGAGATGTAGAGGATCGACTTGCCCTCGCCCTTCAGCCGCTCCAGCGTCTCGAACAGCTTGTCGGCCTCCTGCGGGGTCAGGACGGAGGTCGGCTCGTCGAGGATGATGAGCTCGGGTTCCTGCAACAGGCAGCGGATGATCTCGATGCGCTGGCGCTCGCCGACCGACAGGTCGCCGACATGGCTGAACGGGTCGAGCGGGAGGCCATAGGCCTTGGAGAGGCTTCGCGCCCGCTCGGCGATCTTCATGATCGGCGTGTCGTCATCGATCGACAGCGCGATGTTCTCGGCCGCCGTCAGCGCCTCGAACAGCGAGAAATGCTGGAACACCATGCCGATGCCGAGCGCGCGCGCCTGGGCGGGGCTGGAAATGCGGACGGGCTCGCCCTTCCAGAAGATGGTGCCGGAGGCCGGCTCCAGCGAGCCGAACAGCATCTTGACCAGCGTCGACTTGCCGGCGCCGTTCTCGCCCAGAAGCGCGTGTATTTCACCCCGACCGATGGTCAGGTCGACATTGTCGCAGGCCTTGAGCGATCCGAAAATCTTCGTCAGCCCGCGAACCGCGAGCAAGGCTTCGGTCTGGCCCGGATCGGACTGATCCACTCAACCCCCATGCGGCGGCCTTTGGCCTGCCTTTTTCTGTTCCCTGACGTGACCTTATGCTTGGCGAAGCCAACGCGCAAAGCTTGCGTGAATTTGAAAGTGCTTCAAGTTTCAACCATGTGATCAGGGGACGAGGATCGTCGTACCGGTCGTCTTGCGGCCTTCGAGGTCGGCATGCGCCTTGCCGGCATCGGCCAAGGCATAGCGCTGGTTGATCTCGATCTTGACGATCCCGTTCTTCACAACGTCGAACAGCGCGCCGGCGCATTCTTCCAGTTCGGCGCGGGTTGCGATGTAGTTGAAGAGCGTCGGCCGGGTGGCGAAGAGCGAGCCCTTCTGCGCGAAGATGGCGAGATTGACCGGCGGGATCGGTCCCGACGACTGGCCGAAGGAGACGAACATGCCGCGCATCTTCAGGCAATCGAGCGAGGCCGGGAACGTGTCGTTGCCGACCGAATCGTAGACGACGTCGCACTTCCTGCCGCCAGTGATCGCCATCACCTCGTCGACGAAGTTCTGCGTACGGTAGTTGATGACATGGTCGAAGCCGTGCGCCTTGGCGAGCTCGATCTTGTCATCCGAACCGGCGGTGCCGATGACGGTCGCGCCGAGATGCTTCGCCCACTGGCCGAAGATCAGCCCGACGCCGCCGGCCGCCGCGTGGTAGAGCACCGTGTCGCCGGGCTTCACGGGGAATGTGCGGCGCAGGAGATATTCCGCCGTCATGCCTTTCAGCATCATCGCGGCCGCTTCGTCGTCGGAAACGCCGTCGGGAATTTTCACCAGCTTTTCGGCCGGCATGACGCGTTCGGTGGCGTAGGCGCCGATCGCGGAGGCATAGGCCACGCGGTCGCCCACCTTCAGGCCGTCGACGCCCGCGCCGACTTCCTCGACCACGCCTGCGGCCTCGTGGCCGGGCGTTAGCGGCAGGCCGTTCGGCGCCGGGTAGAGGCCGGTGCGGAAATAGACGTCGATGAAGTTGACGCCGATGGCGGTGTGGCGAATGCGGACTTCGCCGGCGCCGGGCGCGCCGACATCGACATCCTCCAGAACCATCGCGTCGGGCCCGCCATGGGCGTGGATGCGGATTGCCTTTGCCATGATCAGCCCTTCTTCAGTCCAAGCGTTGGGAACATCTGCATGACGATGCCAATGCAGAACAGGTAGATGCTGAGGATCGCGATCGCGACCTGCACGAACTCGGGCGGGTTCATGTCCATCAAAAGCGCATAGGCCGAGAGCGCGCACCAGCCGAGGAAGATGCCGAGGTTGAGCGGCCGGAGGCGCTGGACGCGCACCGGATGCAGGAAGTTCAGCGGCACGAAGGTCAGGAGCGCCGCCGCGACGACCACGGCGAAGGAAATCCACTCGCCCGGCTCGATGACGAAGAGCGTGAAGACGACCATGTTCCAGACGACCGGGAAGCCCTTGAAGAAGTTCTCCTTCGTCTTCATGCCGGTGTCGGCGTAGTAGATCGCGCTCGACACGACGATGATCGCCGCCGACAGGAACGACAGCCCCTCGCCCATGAAGCCGCTCTGGTAGAGCGCGAAGGCGGGAATCAGGACGTAGGTGACGTAGTCGATGATGTTGTCGAGGAGTTCGCCCGACCAGGTCGGCAGCACTTCCTTGACCTCGAGCTTGCGGGCGATGGGGCCGTCGATGCCGTCGACGAAGAGCGCGAGGCCGAGCCACAGGAACATTGCCGTCCACTGCTTTTCCGCCGCCGCGACCAGCGACAGGAAGGCGAGGAACGAGCCCGAGGCCGTCAGGAGGTGCACCGAGAAGGCGCGGGCCTGCGGCCACGTCACCTTCTTCTTCGGCTTCGGGATGCGCTGCGACAGCGGCATTCGGTTGGTGTCCTTGCTCACGTATCGAGGCCAGTCCAGCTTGCGGGGGATGGCCGCTCGGCCGTCCGATCAAAGTCGAGGCTCCGCAATGGGCCAAATCGTCCCGTTGATCAATCCCGCGCGTGAGAACATATAGCTCATATCAAACGGAAAGCAGGCTGAGACCATGGAACGTGCCGAGTACGATGTCGTGATCGCAGGGACAGGCCCGGTCGGCCTGATCGCGGCGCTGGCCTTTGCAGATGCCGGGTTCCAGACCGCGCTCGTCGGGCCGAAGGCGTCGACCAGCGACGGACGCACGACCGCGATCATGGACCCCGCGCTGCGCTATCTCGACGCGCTCATGATGGGGCCGTTTCTGCATGAGCATGGCGAACCGTTGAAGACCATGCGCATCGTCGATGCGACGTCGCGGCTCGTGCGCAGCCCGACGGTGACGTTCCGCGCGGCCGAGATCGACCTTCCCGCCTTCGGGCTCAACATCGCCAATGCCGAACTCAACGCGGCGCTGGAAAACGCCGCCGTGGCGCGGCCGGGTGTCGTGCGCCACGAGGCACTCGTCGAGCGCTGGGAGCCCGGCGAAGGCCGCGTCGGCGCGAAGCTGTCCGACGGACGAGAGCTTGCCGCAAGGCTCGTCGTGGCGGCGGACGGGCGCAGCTCCCCTGCCCGCCTTGCCGCCGGAATCGAGGTCGATGCGCGCCCGACCGGGCAGACGGCCATCGTCCTTGCCTTCTCGCACACGCGGCCGCATTCGGGCATCTCGACGGAGTTTCACACAGAGTCGGGCCCGTTCACGCAGGTTCCGCTCGCAGGCGACCGGTCGAGCCTCGTCTGGGTGGTGAAGTCGGACGACGCGGCCGAACTGCTGGCGCTCGACCGGACCGAACTCGCCCATCGCGTCGAACGGCAGATGCGCTCGATGCTCGGGCGCGTCACCGTCGACACCGATCCGCAGCCCTATCCGCTGTCGACCTCGCAGCCGCGCCGCTATGCCGACAAGCGCATCGCGCTCATCGGCGAGGCGGCGCACGTCTTTCCGCCGATCGGCGCGCAGGGGCTCAATCTCGGCATCCGCGACGTCGAAAGCCTCGTTTCGGTCGCGACCCGGCACCGTGCCGACCCCGGCGCGTCGGCCGCACTCGCCGAATATGAAGTGCGCCGCCGGCCCGATGTTACGATGCGCGCCAATGCGGTGAATCTTCTCAACCGCTCGCTGCTGTCCGATTTCCTCCCCGCCCAGCTTGCCCGCAGCACGGTATTCGAGGCGCTGCGCGCCTTCTCGCCCATGCGCGCCTTCTTCATGCACGAAGGCATGCGGCCGGGCAGCGGCCTGCGCGCGCTCTTGCCGCTCAGGACCAGGGATCGACGGGCAACAGACCGGACTTGATCGCGTAGAGCGTCAGCGTCAGCGTGGCGATCGAGACCACCGTCGTCACGAGCACGCTCGCAGACGCGCGCTCGATCCAGACGCCGTATTGCTGCGCGATGACGAAGACGTTGGTGGCTGTCGGCAAGGCCGCGAGCAGGACGGCGGTGTAGATCCACATCGGCGGGAAGCCGCCGATCGCGGTCAGGATCGCGTAGCAGATCGCCGGATGGATCACGAGCTTCAGGAGCGTGATTGGCAGAAGCTCGACCGGCGCACGTTTCAGCGGGCGAAGCGCGATCGTCACGCCCATGGCGAAGAGCGCGCAGGGCGCGGCGGCGCGGGCGAAAAAATCGATCAGCGTCCCGAGCGCCAGCGGCGGCTCGAACTGCAGCCAGGCGAGCGCGACGCCGATCGCGGACGCGATGATGAAGGGGTGGATGGCGATCTTGCGCACCACATCCACCGCGACGCTTGCGAAGGATTGCCTGTTGCGGTCGGCCACCGCCATCAGGAACGGCGTCATGGCGAAGTGGACCGCGTTCTCGAAGCAGAAGATCAGCGCCACCGGCACAGCCGCCTCGGGCCCGAAGGCCAGGAGCGCGATGCCGGGGCCCATATAGCCGATATTGCCGTAGGACGCGGCGAGCGACTGGATCGTGGTCGCCCGCAGGTCGCGCGTCCTCAGCCAGGCGAAGATGAACATCAGGAAGAAGACGCAATAGGTCGCCGCAACGGCGCCGACGATGAAGCGCCAATTGGCCAGGTCCTCGAGCGGCGTGCGCGACAGGAGCTGGATGAAAAGCGCCGGCAGCGCCAGGTAGATGATGAAGAAATTCATCCATCCCAGCGCCTCGACCGGCTGCTTCGTCAGCCGGGCGACGAACGCGCCGATGAAGATCATGCCGAAGAAGGGCAGAACGAGTGCGACGATTTCCGACATGGGGCCTGCCATCGGTGCGGATTGCCGCGCTTACGCAGCGATCGGCCGGGCGTCAACCCGGACGGGATTGAATTCGGCCGTCTGCTGCGCCAAATAGGCTTGTGAGGTCAGAGACATGCCAGAGACAAGAAACGCAAAGTTCGCCATTGGTCAGGTCGTTCGCCACCGCATCTTCCCGTTTCGCGGTGTGATCTTCGACGTCGATCCCGAATTCGCCAACACCGAGGAATGGTATCGCGCGATCCCCGCCGAAATGCGCCCGCGCAAGGACCAGCCCTTCTATCACCTGCTCGCCGAGAACGCCGAGACCGAATACGTCGCCTATGTCTCGGAGCAGAACCTTCTGCCCGACGAGACCGGCGAGCCGGTGCGCCATCCGCAATTGCGGGACTACTTCGGCGCGCTTTCGGGCGGGCGCTACGAACCCAAGCCGCGCGCCAGCCACTAATCTACCCGAAACGAAAAACGGGCGGCCAATGGCCGCCCGCTTCGATTCCGTCACTTAAGCCGAGGATCAGTCGGTCTCGGCGTCCGCGCCGGCGGCCGGAGCGGCGGCGCCGCCCTGCTTGGCGCGTTCCTGCTCTTCGCGCAGGCGGCGGTTGAAGTCTTCCGTGTTGCGGCTGACGAAGTCCTGGAGCTGGCGCTGGCGGTCCTCGATGTCGGACTGCTGCAGCGGCGCGCCGTCGAAGGCCTGGGTGAAGCCGGACAGCGAAACCTCGATCGGGTTCGGCTGGTTCTGGAAGTTCACCGAGGTCAGGCGCAGGTTGGAGCCGCGCTTGAACGAGGCGACGAGATTGTCGGTCAACTGGCCTTCGGCGATGCAGCGATCGGGAAGGCAGATCACGTAGTCGAGCTTCTGGGTCTCGCCGCCGTCGATCTGCATGCCGATGCCGGGCGGGATCAGGCGGCCGACCGGAACGGTGACCTGGAAGACGCGGCGCGCCTGCTGACCCTCGATCTGGATCATGCTGACGCCGGTCAGCAGCTGGCCGGATTCGGAAACCATGATGTTCTGCACGTTGCAGATATTGGTCTCTTCCTGCTGGCTGCAGGCCTTGAACCAGCCCTGCGGCAGTTCGGGCTGCTGCTGGGCGCTGGCGCCCGAAGTCGTCAGTGCCAGCCCCACCAGGCCAGCGGCAATCGTGGAAATCGTAGAGGCGGTGGTAAGGGTCGTCATTCGAAGCGATCCTTTCGCGTAAGATCTGAGTGTCGGCACCGGCCGTGGCCCATCGAGTGGCGTCGTGTTGACCAAATGCGGCGAGAGCATGACTGCCGGGGGCGTCTACACCTTATGCCGGGCGAAATCCAGAGCTTCCACCTTTTTGCCCGGAAGCCCGTGCAGATCGTCGGACCAGGCCTCCGATCGGTTCAAACCGGGCCGCGTATCGACTAGGCTTTCGCGAATCATCGCACGATTTTTGGAGAACCGGGGATGCGAGGACTTCTGGGCATAGCAGCCGCGGCCGTGGTCATGGCGCTGCCTGTCGCGCAGGCACTGGCCGAGCCGCGCCACGCCATCGCCATGCATGGCGAGCCGGCGCTCGGCGAGGACTACGCGCACCTGCCCTATGCCGACCCCGATGCGCAGAAGGGCGGGCGGATCGACTATGCCGTCCAGGGCACGTTCGACAGCCTCAACCCGTTCATCGTGCAGGGTTCGGGCGCGCGCGGCATCCTCGACCTCGAACTCGGCAACAATGTCTTCGAGACGCTGATGCAGCGCTCCTATGACGAGGCTTTCTCGCTCTATCCGCTGATCGCGAAGTCTGTCGAGACGGACGATGCGCGCTCCTTCGTCGAGTTCACCATCGACCCCGCCGCGCGGTTTTCCGATGGCGAGCCCGTCACGGCGCAGGACGTCGCCTTCACGGTCGAGCTTCTGGCCGAAAAAGGCTATCCGCGCTACGCGACGACCGCGCGCAAGATCTCGAAGACCACCGTCGAGGGAGACACGGTGCGCTTCGAATTCGTCGAGCCGGATCGCGAATTGCCGCTGATTCTCGGCCTGATGCCGGTGCTGCCCGAACATGCCATCGACCGAGAGGCCTTCGACCGCTCGACGCTGACGCCGATGATCGGCAGCGGTCCCTACGAGATAGCCGAGGTCCGGCCGGGCGAGCGCATCGTCCTGAAGCGCGACGAGGATTATTGGGCGAAAGATCACCCGTCCAAGCGCGGCATCGACAATTACGACGAGATCCGCATCACCTACTACCGCGACACGAATACGATGTTCGAGGCGTTCAAGAAGGGGCTGATCGACATCCAGCTCGAGACGAACGCGCAGCGCTGGGCGACGGGCTACGACTTTCCCGCCGTCGCCTCGGGAGATGTCGTCAAGGAGGAGTTCGAGACCAGGCTGCCGTCAGGCATGCAGGGCTTCGTGATGAACACGCGCCGGCCCGTCTTCCAGGACGTCGCCGTGCGCCGGGCACTCGCCGGTCTCTTCGATTTCGAGTGGGTCAATCGCACCCTCCTCTCCGACGCCTACGAGCGCACCGGCTCCTACTATGCCCGCTCCGACCTTTCCTCGATCGACCGCAAGGCGAGCGAGGCCGAACTCGCGCTGCTCGGCGAATTCGCCGAGACGATCGAGCCCGGCATCCTCGCCGGCACGCACCAGCCGGCAACCACGAACGGCAGCGGCCGGGACCGCGACTTCCTGCGCAAGGGGTTCGAGGCGCTGAAGGCGGCGGGATATACGATGCAGGACGGGCGGATGGTCGGGCCGAACGGACGCCCCCTCGCCTTCGAGATCATGCTGCGCGGGCGCAATGGCGAGGAGATCGCGTCGGCCTGGCAGCGCACGCTGCGCGCCATCGGCATCGAACTGACGATGCGCGCCGTCGACGACGCGCAATACCAGCAGCGGCTCCTGACCTACGACTACGACATGATCCTCCACACCTACACCGCGTCGCTTTCGCCCGGCGTCGAGCAGGTCGGCCGCTGGGGCAGCCGTTCCAAGGAGCTGCAGGGCACGATGAACTATGCCGGCGTCGCCGAGCCCGCCGTCGACGCCATGATCCGGCATCTCCTGACGGCCACGACGCGCGAGGATTTCGTCGATGCGGTGCGCGCCTATGACCGCGTCCTCTTGAACGGCGCCTATGTGGTGCCGCTCTACCACCAGCCGCAGCTCTGGGTCGCGCACTGGTCGCGTATCGAGCGTCCTGATAAGGTTCCGCTCTACGGCATCCACCTGCCCGCCTGGTGGCGCCAACAATAAGGTTTGCAACGATGCAGCACACGAGCCCGATCTCGATCGACATCGTTTCCGATGTCGTCTGTCCCTGGTGCTATATCGGCCTGAAACGGCTCGATGCCGCGATGGAGCAGGCCAAGGAGGTGCCTGTCGACGTGCGCTGGCGGCCCTACCAGCTCGATGCGACCATTCCGCCGGAAGGGCGCGACCGCAAGCAGTACATGCTGGCGAAATTCGGCAGCGAGGAGAAGCTTCGCGAAATCCATCAGCGCGTCGCCGAGGCGGGCCGATCGGCCGGCATCGACTTCGCCTTCGACGCGATCAAGGTTTCGCCGAACACGCTTGATGCGCACCGCCTCATCCGCTGGGCCGCTTCCGCCGAAGGCAACCGGCAGACCGAGGTCAAGAAGCGGCTGATGCGCGCCTATTTCGAGGAAGGCCGCAATGTCGGCGACCGCGCCGTGCTGGTCGACATCGCGCGCGAGGCTGGCATGGACGCCGCGGTCGTCGAGGCGCTGCTTGCGAGCGACGCCGACGTCGCCGAGACGCGCGCCGAGATCGAGACGGCCCAGCAGATGGGCGTCACCGGCGTTCCCTGCTACCTCCTCGAAGGCCGCTATGCCGTCATGGGCGCGCAGGACCCTGCCGTCCTCGCCGATGCGATCCGGCAGATTTCGGCTGCCAAGGCGCGCGGCGAACTGGGGCCTGCCGCCTAGGCGGCCTTGTCCGCAATCTTCGCCAGTTGCGTCATGATCACCGCCGAGCCCTGCAGGCGCTTGGCGGGCGTCGCCCAGTCGCGCACGAGCACGATCGAATGGTCCGGACGGATCTTCGCCGCTGCCCCCTGCTCGCCGATATAGCGAACGAGTCCAGCCGGTTCGGGGAAGCTCTTGTTGCGGAACTGGATGACGACGCCCTTCGGCCCGGCGTCCAGCTTCTCGACATTGGCACGTTTGCACAGGCCCTTGATGAAGACGATCTTCATCAGGTGCTCGACTTCCTGCGGCAGCGGGCCGAAGCGGTCGATCAGTTCGGCGCCGAAGCCGTCGATCTCCTGCGGCGTGTCGAGATCGGCCAGTCGGCGATAAAGCGCCATACGCAGTTGCAGGTCCGGTACGTAGCTTTCGGGGATCATGACGGCGGTGCCGACCGCGATCTGCGGCGACCACTCGCCCGAACCCGCATCGACATCGCCCTTCGTTTCGGCAACGGCCTCCTCCAGCATCTGCTGGTAGAGTTCGAAGCCGACTTCCTTGATATGGCCGGACTGCTCCTCGCCGAGAAGATTGCCGGCGCCGCGGATGTCGAGGTCGTGGCTGGCGAGTTGGAAGCCCGCGCCGAGCGTGTCGAGCGACTGCAAGACCTTCAGGCGGCGGTCGGCCTGCTGCGTCAGCATCTTGTTGGCCGGCAGCGTCAGGAGCGCATAGGCGCGCGACTTCGAACGGCCGACCCGGCCGCGGATCTGGTAGAGTTGCGCCAGTCCGAACATGTCGGCGCGGTGGACGACGAGCGTGTTGGCGGTGGGGATGTCGAGACCGGATTCGACGATGGTCGTCGACAGGAGAACGTCGTACTGGCCGTCGTAGAAGGCGTTCATGATGTCGTCGAGCTCGCCTGCCGCCATCTGGCCATGCGCGGTGGCAACCTTCAGTTCCGGCACCTGCTCGTCGAGGAACTGCTTGATCTCGCCGAGGTCGGAAATGCGCGGCACGACGTAGAAGCTCTGGCCGCCGCGATAACGCTCGCGCAAAAGCGTCTCGCGGATGACCAGCGGGTCGAACGGCGCGATGAAGGTGCGCACCGCCATGCGGTCGACCGGCGGCGTGGTAATGAGCGAGAGTTCGCGCACGCCCGTCAGCGCCAGTTGCAGCGTGCGCGGGATCGGCGTGGCAGACAATGTCAGCACGTGGACGTCGCTCTTCAACTCCTTCAGCCGCTCCTTGTGCTTGACGCCGAAATGCTGCTCCTCGTCGACGATCAGCAGGCCAAGATTCTTGAAGCTGACGCCCGAGCCTAAAAGCGCGTGGGTGCCGACGACGATGTCGATCGTGCCGTCCGAAATGCCCTTCTTGGTCTCGGCGAGTTCCTTCGAGCCGACCAGCCGCGAGGCCTGCCGGACCTTGACCGGAAGCCCGGCAAAGCGCTGCGAGAACGTCTTGAAATGCTGGCGCGCGAGAAGCGTCGTCGGCACCACCACGGCGATCTGGAAGCCTTCGAGCGCCGCGATGAAGGCCGCGCGCAGCGCCACCTCGGTCTTGCCGAAGCCGACATCGCCGCAGATCAGGCGGTCCATCGGGCGACCGCGCGCCAGATCGTCCAGCACCGCGTCGATGGCGTTCTGCTGATCGTCCGTCTCTTCATAGGGAAAACGCGCGGCGAACTCGCCGTAGACGCCGTCCGGCGGCGCCATCACCGGCGCGGGGCGCAAGGTGCGCTCGGCCGCGATGCGGATCAGGTGCCCCGCCATTTCGAGGAGGCGCTTCTTCAGCTTTGCCTTGCGCGCCTGCCACGCCCCGCCGCCAAGCTTGTCGAGCGTCGCCTCCGAGCCCTCGGCGCCGTAGCGCGACAGAAGCTCGATGTTCTCGACCGGCAGGAAGAGCCGATCGTCGCCGGCATAGCGCAGTTCCAGGCAGTCATGCGGCGCGCCGGCCGCGGTGATCGTCTGCAGCCCGACGAAGCGGCCGATGCCGTGATCGGCATGGACGACGATGTCGCCGGCATTGAGCGCGGCGACTTCTGCAATGAAATCAGATGCCTTCTTGCGCTTCTTCGACCGGCGCACGAGACGGTCGCCGAGGATGTCCTGCTCGGCGACGACGACCAGCCTGTCGGTCTGGAAGCCGCTTTCGAGCGGCAGGATTGCAAGGCCGATCTTGTCGGTCCCAAGCTTTTCGAGATCGGCCAGCGAGGCGACGCGGGCGACGCCTTCGAGTTCGTGCTCGCCGAGGATCTGCGCCAGACGATCGGACGAACCTTCCGACCAGCCGGCGACGACGACCTTGCGCTTCTTGGCGCGCAGGTCCGCGATGTAGCGCGCGGCGCGGTCGAAGACGTTGATCGACGGGTCGGCGCGTTCCTCGGCGAAGGAACGGCCGGCCTCGGCACCTGCATGGATGATGCGGCGGCGGTCGACTTCCGGTGCGGCGAAGGGCGTGAATTCGAGGACGTCGCGGCCCTCGCCCGCCGCCTTGACGGCATCGGCTGAAAGGTAAAGCGCGTCCGGCGGCAGCGGCTTATAGGGCACCGCTTCGCCGACGCTGCCGGACGATTGGCGCTTTCGCGCGTCGTAATAGTCGCGGATCAGCGTGTGTCGCTCGCCGATCGCCTCGCGCGAGAGATGATCGAAGACGACCGGCGCGTGCGGCAGATAGTCGAAGATGGTCTCGACCGTCTCGAAGAAGAGCGGCAGCCAATGCTCCATGCCGGCAAAGCGTTTGCCCTCGCTGATCGAGGCGTAGAGCGCATCGTCGCGCGACGGCGCGCCGAAAAGTTCGATGTAGCTGCGGCGAAAGCGGCTGATCGTCTCGGGCGTCAGCGCGATCTCGCTCATCGGCTGCAGCCGCAATTCGCGCCGCTGGCCGGTCGTGCGCTGCGAGGCGGGGTCGAAGGCGCGGATGGATTCCAGCGTGTCGCCGAAAAAATCGAGCCGCAGCGCCTCCTCCGCGCCGGGCGCCAGAAGGTCGAGAATGCCGCCGCGCACCGCATATTGGCCGACGTCGCGCACCGTCGCGACGCGCTCGAACCCGCTCGTCTCCAAGCGCGCGACGAGATCGTTCATGTCGATCTGGTTGCCGGGCTTGGCGCTCAGCGTCTGGCCGGCGACGAAATCGAGCGGCGGCATCTTCTGGAGCACAGCATTGGCGCTGACCAGAACGATGGCGCGGTGCGGCTTTGCCCGCAGCGCCGCGATCGACGCCATCGCGTCCAGACGGCGCGCCACCGCATCGCTGCCCGGCGAAACGCGATCATAGGGTAGGCAATCCCAGGCCGGCAGTTCGAGCACCGGCAGGCCGGGCGCGACGAATTGCAGGATGTCGGCGAGCGCGGGGATTTTCTGCCCATCGCGCGCGACGAAGACGACCGGGCCATCCTGCGCAGCCGCGATCGCCGCCAGTGCGAAGGCCTCGTAGCCATCGGCAACGCCGTCGACGACCGTGGGTTCAGCGGTGCGTTTGGCGGAGAGATGAATGGGATTGAGAAGCGTCATGTCAGGTGGCGAGGCTGCGGGCGTCGGTGATCATGCGGCGGACGATTTCGTTGTTCTGGTGCGGCGGGATCGGCAGTTCGCCGGTGATCCACTTGACGATGTCGCCGTCGGATTCGCCAAGCAGGGACTCGAAGAGTTCGAGCTGCCCTTCGTCGAACGCTCCCAACTCGCGATCGGCAAAGCCACCGATGACGAGGTCGGCCTCGCGCATCCCGCGATGCCAAGCGCGGAACCGCGCCTTGCGCTTGCGGATATCGAGGAGATCAGCGGGATGTTCGGACATGAAAGGGCTACCGGGTTGGACCGCGCATATAGCGTCTGGGAAACGCGATGTCAGCCTTTCGGCCGTGAAGTTGCGTCGATAGTATCGCGCGCCATGCGTCCGACCGAACTCGATCCCCTCTTTGCGCCCGTCACCTCGCTCGCCGGCATCGGCGAGAAGACGGCCGAGTTGATGCGCCGCATCGTCTCCGCCGACACGACGGGCCGCGACGTGCGCGCGGCCGATCTTCTGTTCGTGCCGCCCCATTCGGTGATCGACCGCACGCGCCGTCCGGGCGTCGCGCTTTCGGGCGAAGGGCCGATCGTGACGCTCGACCTCACCGTCGACCGCCATCAGCCGCCGCCGCGCGGACGCGGATCGGTGCCCTACCGCGTCTTCGCCTTCGACGAGACCGGCGAGATCGCGCTCACCTTCTTCCATGCCAAGGGCCAGTGGCTGGAAAAGCTGATGCCGGTCGGCGGCGAGATCGTCGTCTCGGGCAAGGTCGAGTGGTTCAACGGCCGCCCCTCGATGGTTCATCCGGACCATATCGTCGCCAAGGCCGACGCCGGCGCCCTGCCCGCGATCGAGCCGGTCTATCCGATGACGGCGGGGCTGTCGGCCAAGCTCGTGCGCAAGGCGGTCGCCTCGGCGCTGGAGCGGATGCCGATCCTCGCCGAGTGGCAGGACGAGACGGTGCTTGCCCGTCACGACTTTCCGGACTTTCGCGAAGCGCTTCTCCATCTCCACCAGCCCGAAGCGCCCGCCGATTGCGACGTGGCGAGCCCGGCATGGCGACGGCTCGCCTATGACGAGCTTCTCGCCGGCCAGATCGCGCTCGCGCTGGTGCGCCTGCGCATGAAGCGCATTGCCGGCCAGGCCCGGCTTGGCAATGGGGCAAAGGGCGCTGCGATCCGCGACGCCCTGCCCTATGCCCTCACCGGCGCGCAGCAGCGCTCTATCGCCGAGATCGAGGCCGACCTCGCCAAGCCCGACCGCATGCTGCGCCTCCTCCAGGGCGATGTCGGCTCGGGTAAGACGGTCGTCGCGCTTCTGGCGATGGCGCGGATCGCCGAGGCCGGCGGCCAGTCGGCACTGATGGCGCCGACCGAGATCCTCGCGCGCCAGCACTTTGCGACGATCGCGCCGCTGGCTGAAAAAGCCGGGCTTCGCGCCGCCATCCTTACCGGTCGCGAGAAAGGCCGCGAGCGCGCGGAAACACTTGCCGCGATCGCCGACGGGACCATCGACATCGTCATCGGAACGCACGCGATCTTCCAGGAAAGCGTAAGTTTCCACGATCTCGCCTTCGCCGTCATCGACGAGCAGCACCGGTTCGGCGTCCACCAGCGGTTGGCGATCGGCGCCAAGGGCGCGGCACCGGACATCCTCGTCATGACCGCGACGCCGATCCCGCGCACGCTCGTTCTCACCGCCTTCGGCGACATGGACGTCTCGCGCCTCGACGAAAAGCCCGCCGGCCGCCAGCCGATCCAGACCGTCACCCTGCCGCTCGATCGCCTGTCAGACTTGATCGCCCGCATGCGACGCGCCGTCGACGAGGGACAGAAGATCTACTGGATCTGCCCGCTGGTCGAGGAGGCGGAAGGCATGGACGTCATGTCCGCCGCCGACCGGCACAAGGTGCTGGCGGACATTTTCGGCCCCGATGTCGGGCTCGTCCACGGCCGCATGGCAGGCGCGGCGAAGGACGAGGCGATGGCCGACTTCAAGGCCGGGCGCTCGCGCATCCTCGTCGGCACGACGGTCATCGAGGTCGGCGTCGACGTGCCCGATGCGACGATCATCGTCATCGAACACGCCGAGCGTTTCGGCCTTGCCCAGCTTCACCAGTTGCGAGGCCGCGTCGGGCGCGGACAGGCGGCGTCGAGCTGCGTCCTCCTCTACCAGTCGCCGCTCGGCGAGGTCGCCAAGCAGCGGCTTACCGTCATGCGCGAAACGGAAGACGGCTTCCGCATCGCCGAGGAAGATCTGAAACTGCGCGGCGAAGGCGAACTTCTCGGCACGCGCCAGTCCGGCACGCCCGGCTTTCAGCTTGCCCGCCTCGAACACCATGCCGATTTGCTGTCGGTCGCGCGCGACGATGCACGGCTCTTCCTCCAGCGCGACCCGGATCTTGCGACGCCGCGCGGGCGGGCGATCCGAACCCTGCTCTACCTCTTCGGGCGGGACGACGCGATCAGGCTGATCCGCGCCGGCTGACGAGAGCTGACACGGCGACCAGCATCCAGCCGCCGATCAGGGCCATGCCGCCGGCCGGCGCCGCCATCGGGAACAGCCGGTCGCCGAGGAATGTGCGCGCGGCGGTGTCGCCGCAAAAGAGCGCGAGCCCGACGACCAGAACCCACGCGCCGGCACGTTGCAGCGGCCCGAACCGAGCGCCTGCGAGTACCAGCAGCGCGGGTGCGTGGAACAGAAGCATGTTGGCCGCCGTGCCGAGCGTGCCCTCGCGATGCGCGGCGACGGCCGACAGCGCGACGCCGAGTGCGCCGCACAGTGCGCCGAGGAGAAAGAGAATTCGGTCGGTCTGAGGCATGGTCGGGTTCGGATTGGTGTGTTTCACGCGCCTGTTGCAGAACACATGAAGAACGGTTAAGTTTGTTCTGGTTTTGTTTTTCGGCGATTCCCCTTGTAAGGACTGCCATGCTCACGCGCAAGCAACACGAACTTCTGCTCTTCATCCATCAGCGGCTGAAGGAGAGCGGCGTGCCGCCCTCCTTCGACGAGATGAAGGAGGCGCTCGGGCTGGCCTCGAAGTCCGGCATCCACCGGCTCATCACGGCGCTCGAAGAGCGCGGCTTCCTGCGGCGCATGCCCAACAGGGCGCGGGCGCTGGAGGTGATCAAGCTGCCGGAATCGATCTCGCAGCCGCAGCGGCGGTTCCAGCCGAGCGTCATCCAGGGCAGCCTATCGGACAAGCCTGCGTCGAAGGCGGAAAAGCCGCAGCAGGTTCCGGTGACGCGGGCGCCGGTCGAAATTCCGGTGATGGGCCGCATCGCCGCCGGCGTGCCGATCGACGCCATCCAGCACGCGACGCGCGCCGTCGCGGTTCCGCCGGAAATGTTGACGGGCGGCGAGCATTACGCGCTCGAAGTCCATGGCGATTCGATGATCGAGGCCGGCATTCTCGACGGCGACACGGTCATCATCCGCTCCGGCCCCTCCGCGACGCCCGGCGAGATCGTGGTCGCCCTCGTCGACGATCAGGAAGCGACGTTGAAGCGCTTTCGCCGCAAGGGTGCCTCGATCGCGCTCGAAGCGGCCAATCCGGCTTACGAGACGAAGATTTACGGCTCCGAGCGCGTCAAGGTTCAGGGCAAGCTGGTCGGGCTCCTGCGCAAGTATTGAGCGAATGGTTCACTCGCGGCGATAGGACGGCATCCCGCGCGCCTCGCGGGAGAACTGGCGATGGGTGTGCCATGGCCGGTAGGGCTCGCGGATCGCGTGGACGATCTCAGGGGCCGCGCCGTCGCTGCCGAACCGGATTTCCGCGCTTCCCCGGCGCGCCACATCCTTCTTGGTGACGATCGCGGCCTCGCCGTTACGGCAGACAGGCCCGGCCGTCGCATCGTCGATGACGATGAGGGCGGCGCTCGTGCAGAACGCGAAGGCCGAGACGGCGTCGGGGACATGCGTGACGAGCCGTCCCTCCCCGTCCCGCGCGACGCAGGTTTTCTCCGCGCAGGCAAAGCCGGGAGACGTGTCGGCTCGGGCAAGGGCGTCGGCGATGGTTTCGACTTCGGTGGGCTTTTCGAATCGGTCGGTATCCATGCCGTGCAGCCAGTTCTCGATCGTGAAGCCGTTCGGCCGGTCGCGATTGACGTAAAGCGTACGACCCGTCCCGGCGACTGCGACGAGGCGGCCGTCCTCTGATACGAGAACGTCCGGCAGGTCGCGGCTGGCGATCAGGCCGGTGCCGACGATCAGGAACGGCAGCGCGGCAAGGCGCAGCCGGCCGGAAAGAGCAGTCATGATCAGAAGGCCGATCGTGAAAACGGCGACGGCGGTCACCGGCAGCGAACCGACGGCGTCGATCGGCGAGCGGGCGGCGAACCATGCGGCGATTTCGAGGACGGCGGTCAGGCCCGCGCCCATGACCTTGAGCGGCAAGGCTTCGAGGCCGAGCGGGATCAGGATCGCCGAGAGGACCGCGAACGGCATGACGATGGCCGAGACGATCGGCATCGCGGTCAGGTTCACCCAGAGAGCGTGCGGCGAGACGCGGTGGAAATGGTAGGCGCCGTAGAGCGTCGTCGCGAGGCCGGCGACGACGGAGGTTGCCGCCAGCCCGAGCATGAATTTGAGCGTTCCCATGCCGATCCGGCCGATCGCGCCGCGCTGGGGCTGGACGGCCTCGGGTTCGCGCCGCCGTTCGCTCCACCAGCCATAGGCTCCGATCAGCGCCGCAGTTGCGGCAAAGGACATCTGGAAACTCGGTCCCAGCACTTCGTGCGGCGAGATCGCGATGACGATGATGGCCGATATCGCCAGGTTGCGCATGGTCAATGCGGCGCGGTCGAAGAGGATGGCGACCAGCATGACGGCGAGCATGATGTAGCTTCGCTGCGCGGCCACCTCGCCGCCGGATATGCCGAGATAGAGCGTCGCCGCGACCAGCGCGATGGTCGCCGCGTATTTCTTTACCGGTCGACGCGAGGCGAAGACCGGGAAAAGCGCGAAGCCGCCGCGAATGGCGACGAGCACGGTGCCGGCGACCAGCGCCATGTGGAGGCCGGAAATCGACAGGATGTGGGCAAGGCCCGTCTTGCGCAGGTCCTCGTTGATCGTCTCGGGGATGCCGGCGCGCACGCCCGCGATTAGCGTCGCGGCGATTTCGGCCTCGGCGCCTTCGAGAACGGCGCGCACCCGCGCGGCGATGTCGAGGCGGACGCCTTCGAGGCGCAGCTTCAACGTCTCGCGCCAATCCAGAGGCGAGGAGGACGGCGCGATGACCGGGTCGCGCAGGAAGAAGCCGATCGCCCCGATGCCATCGTAATAGCTGTTATAGGCGAAGTCGTAGCCGCCCGGCCGCACCGGGCCCGATGGCGGCATCAGCCGCGCGATGCCGATGATCGTCATGCCGAGCTGCAGGTCGGGCGGCACGTTTCGCGCCGAAAGCCGGACGCGGTCGGGCGCATAGCGCAGCTCCGGACGTGCGGTCGAGATCACGTCGACGGTCAGCCGGATGCGCCCCGTTGCCTGATGCTCGATCCGCACCACGCGCCCCGTGATCTCGCTGCCGATCTCCGAGCCCATCATCGCCGTGTCGGCGCGCCATGTTTCCAGACCGGCAGTCCCCATACCGGCCATGGCGGCCAGCGTCGCGAGGACGGCGAAGGACAGCGCCGGCCGGGCCCTCACGAAGTGCGCCGTGACGACGAGAGCGCCGACGATGGCCGCGACAAGGACGAGCGGCGGCTCGAAGGGCAGCGCGCCATAGACGATGACGCCGAGCGCCATCGCGACCGGGACGAGGACGAAGCCCGTTCCGCGATCGCGCTCGTCCGAAACCGCGCGGGCGGCGGCCTTGCCGACGGGAAGCGTCCGCGTGGCGACGTCCCGCCGCGGTGACGGGATCACGTCGAGAGGTATTCCGGCTCCTGTGCCGACAGGTACGATGTCGGCCTCGTCCGCCTCGCCGGGCGGCACGAAGGCGCGCCATTCCTCGTCCTGACGCGTGTCCCCGGCCATATCCCCCTGCCCGCCCGCTTGCGCCTCTAGCCCCCTATGCTACATGAGCCACCACGAATGGCCACAGCGCCCGCAATGCGTCGAGCCGTGCGCCTCCCCCACTTCTCCAGGAGCAGTCATGTCCTCCAAGGTCGTCACCCGCTTTGCCCCCTCGCCGACCGGCTATCTCCATATCGGCGGCGCGCGCACGGCGCTCTTCAACTGGCTCTACGCCAAGCACACCGGCGGCGAGATGCTGCTGCGCATCGAGGACACCGACCGCGAGCGCTCGACGGACGCGGCGACCGTCGCGATCCTCGACGGGCTGAAATGGCTCGGCCTCGACTGGGACGGCGAGCCGGTCTCGCAGTTCGAGCGCGCCGGGCGCCATCGCGAGATCGGCGAGGAGTTGGTGAAGCGCGGCAAGGCCTATTACTGCTACGCCTCGCCGGAAGAGCTGACCGAAATGCGCGAGAAGGCGCGGGCCGAGGGCAAGCCGCCGCGCTATGACGGGCGCTGGCGCGACCGCGATCCTGCCGAGGCGCCCGAGGGCGTCAAGCCGGTCGTGCGCATCAAGGCGCCGCCGGACGGGTTCACCATCGTCGCCGACAAGGTCCAGGGTGAGGTTCGCTTTCCCAACAAGGATCTCGACGATTTCATCATCCTGCGCTCCGACGGCAACCCGACCTACATGCACGCCGTGGTCGTCGACGATCACGACATGGGCGTCACGCACATCATTCGTGGCGACGATCACCTGACCAATGCCGCCCGCCAGACCATCATCTACCAGGCGATGGGCTGGGACGTGCCGGTCATGGCGCACATCCCGCTGATCCACGGCGCGGACGGCGCGAAGCTGTCCAAGCGCCACGGCGCGCTCGGCGTCGAGGCCTATCGCGAGATGGGCTACCTGCCGGCGGCCTTGCGAAACTACCTCGTCCGTCTCGGCTGGAGCCATGGCGACGACGAGATCATGTCGCTCGACCAGATGATCGAATGGTTCGAGATCGAGGACGTCAACAAGGGCGCGGCCCGCTTCGACTTCGCCAAGCTGGAGGCGCTCAACGGCGTTTACATGCGCCAGAGCGACGATGCAGACCTCCTCGCCCGCTTAGAGGCGACGCTGCCCTACCTTCCCGGCGGCGACGAGATGGTCGCGGCCCTGACGCCGGAGCGCCGCGCGCAGCTTCTGGCCGCGATGGCCGGTCTCAAGGATCGCGCCAAGACGCTCGTCGAGCTGAAGGACGGTGCCGCCTTTCTGTTCGCCGCCCGTCCGCTGCCGATGGAGGAGAAGGCCGAGCAGATCCTCGCCGATGGCGGCCGCGCCGTCGTGCGCGATCTCCTTCCCCGGCTGGAGACCGTCTCCGACTGGAGCGCGCAATCGACCGAGGCCGTCGTGCGCACCTATGCCGAGGAGACCGGGCTGAAGCTCGGCAAGGCGGCCCAGCCCCTGCGCGCGGCCCTGACGGGCCGCTCGGTTTCGCCGGGCGTCTTCGACGTCCTGGCGGTTCTGGGGCGCGAGGAAAGTCTTGGCCGCCTGCGCGATCAGGCCGAAAAGTGAAGCGCTTTTCGCAGCGCAGCATGCAACTGTCGGTGAACTTGGCACGGCATTGCAAATGCGCTAGCTAGAGCGCGCGCGGCGGAGCGTCGGTTATGATCCATGACAATGATGCACTGCCAAAGATAAGTCTTCCGCATGGATGAGGTGTTGATATGACTGAAGGGACGGCAAAACTCGAATTCGGTGGCGATGCCCACGAATTCAAGGTGCGAAAAGGCTCGGTCGGTCCTGACGTCATCGACATCTCGACGCTCTACAAGAACACCGGCGCCTTCACCTACGATCCCGGCTTCACCTCGACCGCGAGCTGCGAATCGGAAATCACCTATATCGATGGCGACGAGGGCATTCTCCTTCACCGCGGCTACCCGATCGACCAGCTCGCCGAACATGGCGACTTCCTCGAAACCTGCTACCTGCTGCTCTACGGCGAACTGCCGACCAAGGCGCAGAAGGAAGACTTCGACTACCGCGTCACGCACCACACAATGGTGCACGAGCAGCTTTCGCGCTTCTTCACCGGCTTTCGCCGCGACGCGCATCCGATGGCCGTCATGTGCGGCGTCGTCGGCGCGCTGTCGGCCTTCTACCACGACTCGACCGACATCTCCGACCCGCACCACCGCATGGTCGCCTCGATCCGCCTGATCGCGAAGATGCCGACGATCGCCGCGATGGCGTTCAAGTACCATATCGGCCAGCCCTTCGTTTACCCGAAGAACGAGCTCTCCTTCGCCGCCAACTTCCTGCATATGTGCTTTGCGGTGCCGTGCGAGGAGTACAAGGTGAACCCGGTGCTGGCGCGCGCCATGGAGCGTATCTTCATCCTGCATGCCGACCACGAGCAGAACGCGTCTACCTCGACCGTGCGCCTCGCCGGCTCGTCGGGCGCCAACCCGTTCGCCTGCATCGCCGCCGGCATCGCGTGCCTTTGGGGCCCTGCCCATGGCGGCGCCAACGAGGCGGCGCTCAACATGCTTTCGGAGATCGGCTCTGTCGACAAGATCCCCGAATTCATCGCCCGCGCCAAGGACAAGAACGATCCGTTCCGCCTGATGGGCTTCGGTCACCGCGTCTACAAGAACTACGATCCGCGCGCCAAGATCATGCAGAAGACCACGCATGAGGTGCTGGGCGAGCTCGGCATCAAGGACGATCCGCTGCTCGACGTCGCGATGGAGCTCGAGCGCATCGCGCTCACCGACGAGTATTTCATCGAGAAGAAGCTCTACCCGAACATCGACTTCTATTCGGGCATCACGCTCAAGGCGCTCGGCTTCCCCACCACCATGTTCACCGTGCTCTTCGCGCTCGCGCGCACGGTCGGCTGGGTCGCGCAGTGGAAGGAAATGATCGAGGACCCGAACCAGAAGATCGGCCGCCCGCGCCAGCTTTATACGGGCCCGGCCGAACGCGACTACGTGCCGATCGCCAAGCGCTGATCGCATTCACCAAGAATGACGAAGGGGCGCCGCGGCGCCCCTTTTCTTATGCCCGGTTATTGAAGTCGGCCGCGATCGCGTTCCGGTCGACCAGTCGGCGATAGTCGCGGCGGATTTCGATCCAGGCGAATTTGAGCGAGTTCTCCACGATCTCGCGGTCGTATGCCTTGAGCTGCGGCGCGATCGGCGCCCATTCGACGAGCGCGGCGGGGCTGGTGCCGAAGACGTCGCCGCCGGCGGCGACATTGTCCCACTGGACGTCGGCGAGCCGCGCCTCGAAGGCCTCGTTCCAGCTTGCCGCCGCATCGGCATGCGCAAGCTGCGCGGCATTTGCGTCCAGCCCGCGCCGGAAGCACAGGCGGGCGAGCGCATCCTTGCCGTCGCGCGAAAGCCGCCCCTGCGCGCCGATATCGGCGACCGCAAACAACGTCATGTCGGACAGGCAGGCGGCGAAGATGTGCGCCTTGGCGATGTTGATCGAGGCGATGAACTGTTCGTCCTCGAACATCGTCGGATAGCGCGTCCCCATTCGCGTTTTCAGGTAGCCGTAGAGCTTCTTCTGCGAAACATAGGCCGAGCGGGCGGAGACGAAGTCAGCGAGCGCGCCGACGGTGTCGAGCGGCTGCGCTTGCGAGCCGAGGCCGAACATTCCGGCAAGAACCCGCCCCGCACTGCGCATCTTTTCAGCTACCGCCACGCGCGTTCCTCCTGTGGGTACGACGAATGTCTCAATTCCATTCGCCGGATACTTGACCGACACTTTGCCGTCACGATTGCGATTCCATCGCCGGGAGGCGGCAATCGGGCTGTTGGCGGAGAGGTCGCTAACACAATTTGAGGGAGGAGGACACCATGTCCGCTGACAATAGGGAAATCCCCCAGGATGTGAGAGATCGCTACTGGGCCAAGACCAGGAATCTGACGGTCGTCATTCTGATTCTGTGGTTCATCTTTTCGATCGTGGTTCCGCTGATGGTGCGGCCACTCAATGAAATCACGTTCATGGGCTTTCCGCTTGGCTTCTACATGATCTGCCAAGGCTCGCTCATAGCGTTCGTCCTGCTGGTGTTCTTCCAGAACTGGCGGCAGGACCAGATCGACGACGAATTCGGCGTCGGCGATTAAGGGGGGATGACGCAATGAACGGGAGTTTTCTCGACAATCTAGGCCGGGTCTACGGCCTCTACACAGGCGGCTTCGTCGTCTTCATTCTGCTGATGGCCGTCCTCGAACAGATGGGCGTCGGCGCAGATACGATCGGCATTCTCTTCGTCGCCTTCACGATCTTCATCTATGCGGCGATCGGCTGGATGTCGCGCACGATGGAAGTGGAGGCCTATTACGTCGCCGGTCGTCAGGTGCCCGCCGTCTACAACGGCATGGCGACTGCGGCGGACTGGATGTCCGGTGCCTCTTTCGTGGCGATGGCCGGCGGTATCTATTTCGGCGGCTACAGCTACCTCGCCTTCGTCGTCGGTTGGACCGGCGGCTACATCCTCGTGAACTCGCTGATGGCGCCCTACCTGCGCAAGTTCGGCTGCTACACCGTGCCGGACTACATCGGCACGCGCTACGGCGGCAACTTCGCGCGCATTTTGGCCGTCGTCATCCTGGTCGCCGCCTCCTTCACCTATGTGACGGCGCAGATCACCGCAACCGGCACGATCGCCGCGCGCGCCCTGCACATTCCGTTCTCCTGGGGCGTCTGGTTCGGCCTCTTCGGCATCCTGGTCTGCTCCATGCTCGGCGGTATGCGCGCCGTCACATGGACACAGGTCGCGCAGTACATCGTGCTGATCATCGCCTACCTGGTGCCGGTCATCTGGATGTCGAACGTACAGGGCTTCGGCATCATTCCGCACTTCTCCTATGGCGAAGCCGTTCAGACCATCACCGGGCTCGAGGCCCAGTACGGACTGACTGCTCCGCCGGAAGGCGTGGCGGGCATGAAGGCGCTGGTCACACCGCATGTCGAGCCGACGGGCGCCTTGGCCGAATGGCGCTTCATCACCTTGGCCATCTGCATGATGGCAGGTACGGCATCGCTGCCGCACATCCTGATGCGCTACTTCACCACGCCTTCCGTGCGCTCGGCCCGCAAGTCGGTCGCATGGTCGCTGCTCTTCATCTTCCTGCTCTACTTCACGGCGCCGGCTCTCGCCACGCTGACGAAGCTGCAGCTTCTCGATCCATCCCTGCCGACGGCGATCATCGGCAAGACGATCGAGGAGGTTCAGGCACTGGCATGGGTCCAGAACTGGAGCAGCGTCAACTTCCTTGCAATCATCGACCACAATGGCGACGGCATCCTTCAGCTCAACGAGTTCTTCATGCGTGAAGACATCGTCGTGCTGGCAACGCCGGAAATCGCGGGCCTGCCCTATGTCATCTCCGGCCTCGTTGCCGCAGGCGGCATGGCGGCGGCAATGTCGACGGCGGACGGTCTGCTGCTCGCCATCGCCAACGCGCTCAGCCATGACCTCTACTACAAGGTCATCGACCCGAAGGCCGACACGAAGCATCGCTTGATCGTCGCGCGCGTTCTTCTGGTGATCATCGGCGCCGCAGGTGCCTTCATGGCTGCGATGCAGCTCACCGGCATTCTCGGCGCGGTTGCATGGGCCTTCTGCTTCGCCTGTTCGGGCCTCTTCTTCCCGCTCGTCCTCGGCGTGTGGTGGAAGCGGGCGAATACGCCAGGCGCGATCGCGGGCATGGCAGCGGGCTTCATCTCCGGCACGATCTACCTGTGGTACGTCTATACGGGTGGAGCGCCGATCATGGGTCTCGACGATCTGCGCTTCGGCATCATCGGCATGGCGTTCAGCCTCGTCGCGATGGTCGTCGTCACGCTGATGACGCCGGCCCCGGACGCGGAAATCCAGCGCATGGTCGACGAAACCCGCATTCCGACGGGCAAGCCGATCCTGGACCCGCACTAAGCCAGGTTGAAAACACCGCGGGGGCGGGACATCGTCCCGCCCCCGCCCTTTTGTCTCAGCTAACGATTTGGTCGATGGAACAGTCTCTAGGTAGTTTCCCGCTCTGGGTGATCGTCGTCGACTACGTGCTCGGCGTCATCATGTGGACACTCATCGGCCGGGCGGCGATGAATTTCTTCCTCTCGGAAGATTCGAACTTCTTCTTCATGCGCTTTTTCGTGCGCTCGACGAACCCGATCCTGCGCGTCTTCCGCCCGATCACGCCCGGCTTCCTGCTGGAGCCGCTGATCCCGCTCTACGTCGCCTGGTTCTTCTTCCTGTTCCGCTTTTACGTGATGCCCTGGCTGCTCGGCTATTCGGTGATGGGCATGCTGTCCTTCCCGCTCGAAAGCGAGATCGCCCGCGCCATCCAGGCGTTCCTGACGCCGAGGTCCTAGCCTTTCAGCGCCTCGATCAGCGCGGCCGCGGCCAGCATGTCGCGCTTCTTGGCGGCGCGCATCTTCGCCGCTTCGCCGTCTTCGCCCCATTGGGCGATGTTCCAGTCTTCGTCGACATGGGCCGCCGCCCAGCCTTCGTCGGGCGTCAGTTCGCCGGCATCGACCGCGAGCGCAATCAGCGCCGAGCCGGTCAGCGACGTCATCACATGGAGCGCCGACAGCCGGAACGGCTCCTCGCGCATCTTCAGGTGAATGCCGATCGCGCCGATCGCCTCGCGCGGCTGGTCGACATGCATCACGCCCTCGGCGAGGACGAAGCGAGCGCCGAGGCTTGCCCGCGCCCAGTCGATGATCCGGTCCCAGGCCTCGCTTTGCCGCTCGACGAGCGATTCCGGTCCGTCCGCGCGGTAGCAGACGAGGTCGGTCGAGGAGTAGCGCAGGATGTCTTCCAGCACCGCCTGCGTGTCCGTCGAAACGCCGTCGATGGCCGTGTTGGCGATACGCAGCACCGGCATGTCGAACGGGTTGATCTCGTCCTTCTGCGCGTCGAACTCGTTCGCGACGAGCGTTGCGGCTGCCTCGGTCGGCAAGGCGAGGACGGCGCGTCCGGGCGTGCGGACCTGCTTGCCGTCGAGCTCGACGGCGAAATGGCCGGTGGCCGGATCGTGGCGCACCGAAGCCGCGTTGTAGAAGCGCTTGGGCAGCGGCGTGCGCATCTGCTTTTGCGCCCGCTTCATCGGGTTCTCGTCCGAAACGAACGGGGTGTCGAGATCGCTCAGGATGTCGCGCATGGTCGGTCCTCGAAATATCAGGCGGGCGGGATGCGCCGGCGCACGGGCCGGTTCACCACCAGCAGCCCGAGCGCGATGAGCGCCAGAGCGGCGAATATGTTGATCGACAGCGGCTCGTTCAACAGGAAGCCGCCGCACAGGACGCCGAATGCCGGCGTCAGGAAGGCGAAGCTCGACAGGCCGGTGGCGGGATAGGTCCGGATCATCCAGAACCACAGGATGAAGGTGAACGAGACGACGAATGCCGTCTGAAAGAGAAGTGCGCCGGTCGCCAGCAGCGAAACGTCGCGCAGGATCGGCCCGGCCAGCGGCAGGAGCGGGATCGAGACCACGGCCGAGACCAGCAACTGGTACATCAGCGTCTTTTCGGCGCTTGCGTCGGTCAGCCTCGACTTCTTGATGACGAGCGTCGTCGCGGCCCAGAGCACGCCCGCCGCAAGGCACATCAGGTCGCCGCGAAGCGCGCCGGCGTCGGGCAGCGACAACTGGTCGGCGAAGACGAGGACGACGCCGATGAACGCCAGCGCCAGGCCGAGAAACTTGACCGCCGTGATGCGCTCGCCGAGCCAGAAATGGGCGCCGAGAAGCATCCAGAACGGCATGGTGTTGACCATCAGCGAGCCACGCGCGGCGGTGGTGTAGTCGAGACCGAAGAAGATCAGGACGAACTCGGCGGTGAAAAGGAGACCGGCGAGAAGGCCCGGCCACAAGGTTCCGTCGCGCTCGAACAGGCGTATGCCGCGCCACAGGCACCAGCCATAGACGAGCACGGCGGCGATGGCCGAGCGTGCGATGGTCAGGAAGATCGGGCTGTAGCCGGTGTTCGCGACCTTGATGGCGACCTGGTTCATGCCCCACGAGAAGGTCAGCATCAGCATCATCGCGACGGCGAAATTGTCGATCGCGTCACGCCGGTCGGTGCTGGTCGCGGTTGCCTCGGCCATTTCAGTCGTCCGCGGAATTCTCGTCGAAGCCGAGCAGGTTCCAGCTCTGCTTCATGTGCGGCGGCAATTGCGCCGTGACGTCGATCTTGCCGCCATCGGGATGCGGAATGATGATGCGGCGCGCGTGGAGGTGCAGGCGCTTCTGCATCCCGCCCGGGAAGTCGTAGTTCTTGTCGGCCTCGAAATATTTCGGGTCGCCGAGGATCGGGCAGCCGATATGGGCGGCGTGGACGCGAAGCTGGTGCGTGCGGCCGGTATAGGGCTCCATCTCCAGCCACGACATCGTCTGTGCGGCCTGCTCGACGATCCGGTAGAAGGAGACGGCGTGGTCGGCGCCCTTCTCGCCATGGTCGGCGATGCGCATCCGGTCGCCGTCGATGGTGGATTCCTTGACCATCCAAGTGGAGATCTTGTCCTCGCGCTTCGGCGGCACGCCCTTCACCAGCGCCCAGTACGTCTTCTTCGTCTCGCGGTGGCGGAAGGCCTCGGCAAGCTTCATCGCAGCAAGCCGCGTGCGCGCGACGACAAGGACGCCGGAGGTGTCGCGGTCGAGCCGGTGGACGAGGCGCGGCTTCTCGCCCTTCTGGCTGCGCAGCGCCTCGAGCATGGAATCGACGCTGCGCGTGATGCCCGAGCCGCCCTGGACGGCAAGGCCCGCCGGCTTGTCGAAGACGATGACCTTCTTGTCCTCGTAGAGCGTCATCTTCGCCAGCACCTCGCCGTCGTCCTCGCCGCGCATGGTGCGGGCCGTGACGGGTCCGGACTTGCGGTCGGCGGCGATCGGCGGGATGCGCACATGCTGGCCGGGCTGGAGGCGCGTGTCGGACTTCACCCGGCCGCCGTCGACGCGGATCTGGCCCGAGCGCAGGAGCTTTTGCAGCGGGCCGAAGCCGAGGCCCGGATAGTGAATCTTGAACCAGCGGTCGAGGCGCATGCCCGACTCGTCGTTTGCCACTGCGATCTGCTCGACGCCTGCCATTCTCATTCTCTTTTCGCGTATGAAGAGCGCCCATAGCACCCCAAACCCGCAGGCGCGAGGTTCAGGGCGTCGAAAACTGCAATCCAGCGGCTCAACCGCCCGATTGGCGTTCCGTGCGCAGTTTCTGCCAGTAGTCGAGGCGCTTCCGGATCTCGCGCTCGAAACCGCGATCGGGCGGGTCGTAGAATTTCTGCCGGCCGAGCGCGTCGGGGAAATAGTCCTGGCCCGAGAAGGCGTCGGGCGCGTCGTGGTCGTAGAAATAGCCGGTGCCGTAGCCTTCCGACTTCATCAGCTTGGTCGGCGCATTGAGGATGTGCTTGGGCGGAAGCAGCGAACCGTTCTCTTTCGCCGCCCGCATCGCCGCCTTGTAGGCGGTGTAGACGCCGTTCGATTTCGGCGCCGTCGCGAGATAGACGCAGGCCTCGGCCAGCGCCAGTTCGCCCTCGGGTGAGCCGAGATAGTCGTAGGCATCCTTGGCCGCGAGCGTGATCGCCAGCGCCTGCGGGTCGGCAAGGCCGATATCCTCCGACGCCATGCGCACCAGGCGGCGGCCGAGATAGAGCGGGTCCTCGCCCGCATCGAGCATGCGCGCCAGATAGTAGAGCGCCGCATCCGGGTCCGAGCCGCGCACCGACTTGTGCAGCGCCGAGATCAGGTTGTAGTGCCCGTCTTGGCCCTTGTCGTAGACCGGCGCCCGGCGCTGGACGATGCGCTGCAGGCCTTCGGCATCGAAGATTTCGCCACTGGTCGCCGCGCGCCAGATTTCCTCGGCGAGCGTCAGCGAAGCGCGTCCGTCGCCGTCCGCCATGCGCAGCAGGACCGCGCGCGCTTCTTCATCGAGCGGCAGCGGCTTTTGTTCGTTCTCCTCGGCGCGGACCAGAAGCCGCTCGATGCTGTCGCCGTCGAGCGGGTGGAAGGTCAGCACGCGCGCCCGCGACAAAAGCGCGGCATTGAGCTCGAAGGACGGGTTCTCGGTCGTCGCGCCGACGAGAATGACGGTGCCGTCTTCCATCACCGGCAGGAAGGAATCCTGCTGGGCGCGGTTGAAGCGATGGATCTCGTCGACGAAGAGAAGCGTCTGCCGCCCCTGAGTGCGCCGCAGCCGCGCCGTCTCGAACACCTTCTTCAGGTCTGCGACGCCGGAGAAGATCGCCGAGATCTGCTCGAAGGCCAGCCCCGTCTCGCCGGCCAGAAGCCGTGCGACGGTCGTCTTGCCGGTGCCCGGCGGTCCCCAGAAGATCATCGAGCCGAGAGTGCCGGAGCGCAGCATGCGCGTCAGCGCCCCGCCCTCGCCCGTCAGATGCTCCTGCCCGACGACGTCTGCCAGCCTTTGCGGGCGCAGCCGGTCGGCGAGCGGCTGGCCGACCGGCCGGCGGTCGTCCTGATTGTCATCCGTCGTGAAGAGGTCGGCCAAGGGGTTCGTCCGTCAAAAGCGCAGCGCCTGGCGCAGCAAACGCCCCTCGCGCTCGAGTGTAAAGCGCCACCAGCGCGTCTCTACCGCTGCAGCCGTTTCCAGCGCCTGCGGGCTGTCGATCTCCTCGCCATTGACCTCGTGCACGATGTCGCCCGGCCTGAGGCCAAGACTTGCCGCAGGCGACGAGCGGTCGATCTCGACGATCGCGACGCCGCGCGCCTGTTCGGGCAGTCGCAGCCGCTGCGCGAGGCGTGGCGACAAGGTCTCCACCGTCGCGCCGGCGAACGGGCTCGTGCCGGAGATCGTCACCGCGCCGCCCGCGGCGCCGTCGGGTGCGCGCACGAGCGTGATGGCGACGGAGCGTTCCTCGGACTGGCTGAGGACGCCGAGCCTTGCCGTCGCGCCGATAGCGAGGGTCGCGAGGCGGTAGCCGAGGGCGTCGGGATGCTCGATCGCGCGATCGTTCAGCGCCAGCACGACATCGCCCGGGCGCAGGCCCGCGCTGGCGGCGGGCCCTTCCGCCGCCACGCTCGCCACCAGCGCGCCGCGCGGACGCGTCATGCCGAGCGCCTCGGCGATCTGCGGCGTCACCGCCTCGAAGGTCGCGCCGAGATAGGGCCGCTCGAAATAGTCAGATCCGCCCTTGGCCGCGTCGACGACGGCGCGGACCATGTTGGACGGGATCGCGAAGCCGATGCCGATCGAGCCGCCCGACTGGCTGAAGATCGCCGTGTTGATGCCAACCACCTCGCCGCTCATATTGACCAGCGCGCCGCCCGAATTGCCCGGATTGATCGCCGCATCCGTCTGGATGAAGAAGCCGAAATCGGAAATGCCGATATGGGTGCGCGCGAGCGCGGAGACGATGCCGCTCGTCGTAGTCTGGCCGACGCCGAACGGATTGCCGATGGCGAGCACGAGGTCGCCCACCTCCAGCGCGTCGGAATCGCCGAGCGCGATGGACGGAAACGGCTCGTCGGCCTCGATCTTGAGAATCGCGAGGTCGAGCGACTCGTCCTTGAGCAGGATCTCGCTCGTGAATTCGCGCCCGTCGGGCAGCGCCACGCGCACTTCGTCGGCGTCGCGGATGACGTGGTTGTTGGTGACCACATAGCCGGACGGATCGACCATTACGCCCGAGCCGAGCGAGGACTGGACCCGCGGCGGCATCTGGCGGTTGAAGAACTGCTCGAAGAAGGGATCGCCCATGAAGGGCGAGCGCGCCTGCACCTGCTGCGAGGCGTAGACATTGACGACGGCAGGCCCGGCCTCGGCGACCAGCGGCGCATAGGAAAGCTGCACCTCGCTCTGGCTGAAGGGCAGCCGGCGCTGGACGGGGCGCTCGCCCGCCGGCGCCTCAGCGGGCCGTTCGGTGCGCTCGTTGCCGAAGCCGAACATGTCGAGCAGGCTGCGATTGCGCTCTTCCTGCGCGTGCGCGGGCGCGAGCACCGTCGCTGCCATCGTCAAAGCCAAGATCAGTCGGCGCATCGCGAATCCCCTTGTCGTTTCGCGGGCAATGTCGTGTCCGATTGTGCAAAAGGAAAGGCCGCAAATGCGAAAGGGGTCCTTGCGGACCCCTTCCCTCATTCGAGCCGGACGAACGCCTTATTCGGCGTCCTTGTCCTTGGCGGCGGCCTTCTTCTTCGCAGGCGCCTTCTTCTCGGCCTTTTCAGCCTTGTCGTCGGCGTCGGCCTTCTTCTCGGCAGCCTTCTTCTTCGGCGCAGCCTTCTTTTCCGCCTTCTTGGCGTCGGCCGCTTCATCCTCGTCCTCGGCCAGCAGCTCCTCGCGGGTCACCTTGACGTCGGTGACCTTCACTTCGGCCAGGAGGTGATCGACGACCTTCTCCTCGAAGAGCGGGGCGCGGACATTGGCGAGCGCAGCCGGGTTGTTGCGGTAGAAGTCATAGACTTCCTGCTGCTGGTGCTGCGGAACGCGGCGGATCTGCTCGAACAGAGCGCGCTGCAGTTCGTCGTCGGTGACCTGCACGCCCGCCTTCTCGCCGATCTCGGCCAAGACGAGGCCGAGGCGCACGCGGCGCTCGGCAAGGCGCTGGTATTCGGCGCGCGCCTCGTCTTCCGTCGTCTCTTCGTCCTCGAAGGAGCGGCCGGCCTGTTCGAGATCGCGGGTGACCTGCGTCCAGATGTTGGTGAACTCGGCCTCGACCAGCTTGGACGGGGCTTCGAACTTGTATTCTTTGTCGAGCGCGTCGAGGAGCTGGCGCTTGGCCTTCTGGCGGGTCAGCGCGCCGAACTGGGTCTCGATCTGGCCCTTGATGATCTCGCGAAGCTTCTCGGCCGATTCGAGGCCGAGCTGCTGGGCGACTTCGTCGGTGACCTCGAGGTCGCCCGGCTTGGCGACTTCCTTGACCGTGACGTCGAAGGTCGCTTCCTTGCCGGCAAGGTTCTGCGCGCCGTAGTCGGCCGGGAAGGTCACGTTGATCGTCTTCTCGTCGCCGGCCTTGAGGCCCACGACCTGGTCTTCGAAACCGGGGATGAACTGGTTGGAGCCGAGCACCAGATTGGCGTCTTCGGCAGCGCCGCCGTCGAAGGCTTCGCCGTCGATCTTGCCGACGAAGTCGATCGTGACGCGGTCGCCTTCGGCAGCCTTGCCCTTCTTGGTCTCGTAGGTGCGCGCGGATTCGGCGACCTTCTTGACCTGCTCCTCGATCTCCTCTTCCGGCACGTCATAGACCTGGCGGGTGATCTTGACGGACGAGAGGTCCTTGGCCTCGATCGCCGGGATGACTTCGTAGTCGATCGAGAACTCGAAATCCTGGCCGCCGGAGAGGATCTTCTCGGCTTCCTTCTCGTCCTCGGTCATGGTGACCTCGGGCTGCATCGCGGCCTTCTCGCCACGCTCGGCGAGAATGTTGCGCGGCGAGGACGAGATGATCTCGTTGACGACTTCGGCCATGAAGGAGCGGCCGTACATTTTGCGCAGGTGCTGGACCGGAACCTTGCCGGGACGGAACCCGTTCAGGCGCACCTTGCCCTTGGCGTCGGACAGCCGCTCCATGAGCTTGGCTTCCATGTCCTTGGCCGGCACGGACACCTTGATCTGGCGCTTCAGCCCGGAATTGAGTGTTTCGGTAACCTGCATCTTACAACCTTTGCTAACGCATGCTGCTGTCGCGACGGCGCGCCGCCCAGCCTGCTGAATTCTTGTGGCTTGAACGTCTCTGCCCATCCGAACCGGGCCGACGCTCAATTTCATTTCCCGGGGTGGCCGTTGGTGCGGGTGGAGGGACTTGAACCCCCACGCTTTTCAGCGCTTGGACCTAAACCAAGTGCGTCTGCCAATTCCGCCACACCCGCTTCACGAGCAGTCAGCCCTTGAAATCGGCTGGTTCTATATCACCGGCTCATGATCGATCAAAGGAAAATTGCCCCGAAAACGGGCTTTTTTCTGGTTGTTCGGGTCACCTAAAACAACGGTTCGCGATAGATCGCGCGGCCATCGTGCAGAAGCGCCTTGATCTGGGCCGAACCGTCCTCGTCGACGGCCGCCACGATCTCGAAGCGATCCTGTCGCATGGCGTCCTCGATCGCCCTGCCCTCGCCCTCCGGCACGTAGTAGCGCTCGATGCCGTAGGCGACCTGTACCGCCGTCTCGCCCGAGCCGGGTTCGCGCACGACGACGCCGCGCAGGTCGATCTCGTTGTCGAGCCGGTTTTCCACAGGCGGTTCGTCGAGCGCGGCGGCAACGGGGGCGAACGATCCATCGTCGTCGCGCGACAGGCGCACATAGAGCCAGCGGCCTTTCAGGTCGCGGTCGCCGGTCTCTGCAAGTAGCGACCGGTCGATGCGCGAGATCGGATAGCCGAGGACGACATAGTCGCCGCGCAGGAGGTCGCGCGGGTCGACCGGCTCGACGGCGAGGCGGATTTCGGTTCCCTCCCGCAGGATGCCGGCGCGGCCGAGGATCATCGAGCCGAGAAAGCCAATCTGGACCGCTGCAAGACCAAGGGCGATGGCGAAAATCCGGGCTGGGCGTCTCATGTCGATGCGCCTTCCTGCGCCGGAGGTGCCATCCGTCGCTCGAAGCGAGTCACCAGCCGGGCGAAAATGGCGAGCGCGATCGCGGCGAGCGTCAGGAAGCCGAATGTACCGAGCATTGTGCCGACGGTCTGGACATAGATGAAGATGAGTTCGCCGGCGAAGGCGACATAGACCAGCCGCCGGACGCCGCTGCTCTCCTTCCCGCCAAGCAGAAGCGCTGCCGTCAGTCCGGCGAACATCAGGCTCGCGACGACCACCAGTCCCGGGCCCTCGTGCCACTCGACATGGAGAAGCACGCAGGCGAGAACGAAATATTGCAGCATCGACAATTCGAGGCCGAGATGGGGTGCGGCACTCCTCTCGCCGCGCCAGTCGAGACGTGTCGCGGCGGCGAAGCCGAGCGCGGCCAGCGCCATGGTGACGATCGGCACCGCAACGCCCCAGGCGATGAAGAGCACGGTCACATAGGCGCCAAAGGCAAGAAGCGCCAGATCGCGCGCCAGGGCGACGCGCGTGTAAAGCGAGACCGCCCAGCCGGCGGCCAGCATCAGGGGGAAGAGATGCGCCGTGAGCGGCAGGTTCGTTTCGATCCCGCCCCAGTCGCCGAGGCCGGCGATGAGCCAGACGACGGCGAGCAGGATCGAGGCCATCGTCAGCGCACGCGAGCGCAGCGCGAGCGCCGAGAGGATCGCCGACAGCCACCAGACGAGATAGAGCCCGCTCTCGCTGCCCGACAGATGATACATCTGGCCGACCAGCGCCATGCCGGCCGCGAATGCCGCCGAGCCGATCAGCCACAGCGCGTCGGCGAGATAGCGCCTGCCCAGCATCGACGCCCAGGCGCCGAGGCCGTTCGCGGCGAGGATAATGGTGGCGATCAGCCCGACGCGCGCAAGGCGCGGCATCGCTTCCCAGTTCGCGGCGATGAAGATGAGGAGTGCCGCCGAAAAGAGCAGCGCCGACATCACGATCAGCACGCCCGAAACGGCAAATCCGCCGCCTCGTTTGGCAATGTCGGCGCGAAGCCGTTCGGCAAGCTCGGCATCGATCAGTCCGCGCTGTTTCCAGCCGTCGATTTCGCGCTGCACAAGGCGGTCCCGTCGCGCCATGCAAATCCCCTTCAAACCCCTACCTTCTCGGGGCGATGACGACTCAGGACTGCGCCCGAATCGAGGCGCATTCCCACATTCGACACAGCCCCTAACGGCCGTTAATGGTGCAATGCACAAACTGCATCGCAGGCATGCAGAAACTGCACTTCAAATATGCAGGTGCCGGGATTATCTGCACGTCGTACCGCAAGAACAACAGCGAACTCGAAGCGAGCAAGACCATGAACCTGATCCGCAACTACCGCAACTGGCGCCGTTACCGTGACACCGTCAACGAACTGAGCCGCCTGTCGACCCGTGAACTCAACGACCTCGGCATCGCCCGCGGCGACATTCCGTTCGTCGCCCGCAAGGCCGTCTAAAGAACCTTCGGTTCCGCTCGCCCCGCCTCCTCCCAGGGGTTCGAGCGTGGAAGACCGGCGATTATCCTCCTCCCGATCGTCGGTCGACATCAACGGCGCTCCCGGTTCCTCCCCCGGTGAGCGCCGTTTTTCTATCTGCGGCCCATCTGGCCGCGCCCCAGCCATTCCTCCAGCCGCATGATGTCCGGCGCGCCGCCCGCCGGCTCGTACCAGCTATCCACCGCCCAGCGCTGGCCGCCCTTTTCGCGGACGACCGCCGTCGCGTGGAAGTAGCGTCCGTCGAAGATGACGCCGCGCGTCACGTTGGTCTGCACGGTGTGATGTTTCAGCAATCCGCTCGATTCGAGATGGCGCAGGAAGGTGCGGGTGTTGGTCGATTCGTCGATGCAGTCCATCTGGCCGTGCTGGCCGGTCTGCGACAGGTCCGATTTCGGCTGATCCGCGACGCCGAGCCGCGCCGTCGTCGCGCTTTCGAATATCTGCACCGCCTTGCGGATCGCCTCGCGCTCGGCGGCGGCGTTCGATGTTCCGGCGAAGAGCGCCTGCAGGCGCTTCTGCTCGTCGGCCGAGAAGGCCAGCGCCGTCTGGTTGCGGCAGTCGAAGCCGTGGCAGACCGTCAGCCGTCCGTTCGACACGTCGGCGATGTCGTCATTGTAGTTGGACGAGACGGAGGTGCAGCCGCCTGCCGCTGCCGCCACGACGATGAGGGATGCGAATCGCGCCAACCAAGCCATCCGCCTTCGTAGCATCCGCCTCCCGCATCGCAACGGAGCTTTGATTTGCAAAGGCGCGCGCTGTGGATTATCTCGCCGCCATGAGCACACAACCCGTACATGTCATCGGCGGCGGCCTTGCCGGTTCCGAAGCCTCCTGGCAACTCGCCGAAGCTGGCGTTCCCGTCATTCTGCACGAAATGCGCCCCGTTCGCGGCACAGACGCGCACAAGACCGAAGGTCTTGCCGAACTCGTCTGTTCGAACTCGTTCCGCTCCGACGACGCCGAGACCAACGCGGTCGGGCTGCTCCACGCCGAGATGCGGCTTGCCAATTCGCTGATCATGTCCTGCGGCGACGCCAACCAGGTGCCGGCCGGCGGTGCGCTCGCGGTCGACCGCGACGGCTTTTCCGACGCCGTAACGGCCAAGCTCGAAGCCCATCCGTTGATCACTATTCGGCGCGAGGAGGTCGAAGGCCTGCCGCCCACCGACTGGGACAAGACGATCATCGCGACGGGCCCCCTCACCGCGCCCTCGCTCGCCGCCGCGATCGCGGAGGCCACCGGCGCCGATGCGCTCGCCTTCTTCGACGCCATCGCGCCGATCGTCCATTTCGATTCCATCGACCTCGACGTCGCCTGGTTCCAGTCGCGCTACGACAAGGTCGGCCCCGGCGGCACCGGCAAGGACTACATCAACTGCCCGATGGACAAGGACCAGTACCTCGCCTTCGTGCAGGCGCTGATCGACGGCGGCAAGACCGAGTTCAAGGAATGGGAAGGCACGCCCTACTTCGACGGCTGCCTGCCGATCGAGATCATGGCCGAGCGCGGCGTCGAGACGCTGCGGCACGGCCCGATGAAGCCGATGGGCCTGACCAACGCGCACAATCCCGAGGTCAAGGCCTATGCCGTCGTCCAGCTTCGGCAGGACAATGCGCTCGGCACGCTCTACAACATGGTCGGCTTCCAGACGAAACTGAAATATGCCGAGCAGACGCGCATCTTCAAGATGATCCCCGGCCTCGAGAATGCCGAGTTCGCGCGTCTCGGCGGCCTGCATCGCAACACCTATCTCAATTCGCCGACGCTGCTCGACGGCTCGCTGCAACTGAAATCGCGGCCGGGGCTGCGCTTTGCCGGCCAGATCACCGGCTGCGAGGGCTATGTCGAGAGCGCCGCGATCGGCCTTCTCGCCGGCCGCTTCGCCGCTGCCGAGCGTCTCGGCCGGCCGCTGCCGATGCCCCCGGTCACGACGGCCTTCGGCGCGCTGCTCAATCACATCACCGGCGGCCACATCGTCTCCGACGAGGAACCCGGCAAGCGCTCGTTCCAGCCGATGAACGTCAATTTCGGGCTCTTCCCGCCGATCGAGGCGCCGAAGTCGGAAGGCAAGCGCCTGCGCGGCAAGGAAAAGACCAACGCCAAGCGCCGCGCGATCACCGCGCGCGCGCTCGTCGATGCGCGCGAATGGCTCGGCGTCGCGCCCGCGCGCGAAGCGGCGGAATAGCTATCCGGCGGGCGGCAAGCCGGGCTTGCCCGCCTCGCCCGGATGGCGCTTCACATAGGCGGCCTTGATCGTCTGCGAGGTCTCGCGCGACCCATCATGGCTCCAGCCCGGCGGCTGGAACAGATAGTTCAGCCGCTCGGAAACCGTCAGCCCGGGCTGCGCGGCATCCTTGAACATGCCGACCCATTCGTGAAACGCCACCTTCACCGGATTGTAGGTGCCGATGTTCTTGACGATGCCGTAGCGCGGCGCGTCCTCCGGCAACTCCTCGACGAATGTCCCGAACATCCGGTCCCAGATGATCAGCGTGCCGGCATAATTGGCGTCGAGATAGCGCGGGTTCGTTGCGTGATGGACACGGTGGTGCGATGGCGTGTTCATGATGAACTCGATCGGCCGCCACATCTTGCCCACCGTCTCGGTGTGAATCCAGAACTGCCAGACGAGGTTGAAGCCGAAGACGAAGGCGATCACCGCCGGGTGGAAGCCGAGCAGCACCAGCGGCACCTGCAGCACGAACATGCCGGTGAAGAGCCCGGTCCAGGACTGCCGCAGCGCAGTCGACAGATTGTAGTGCTGGCTGGAGTGATGGTTGACGTGTTCCGCCCACACCCAGCGCACCCGGTGCGCGATACGGTGGTAGACGTAGTAGCGCAGATCGTCGAGCAGGAAGGCAGCGAGGAACACCCACCAGCCGAGGCCGAGGTCGAACAGCCGGAACTGCCAGACCCACAAGAGCGCAGTGAACGAGACGACGCCGAGCAGAATACCGGCGACGACGTTGCCGGTGCCCATGAGAAGGCTTGTCAGCGTGTCGCGGGTCGAGAAATCGCCCTTCGCGCGTCCCGTGCGCACCAGCCAAAGCTCGATCAGCATGGCGAGGACGAAGAACGGGATCGCAAGCTGCGTCACCGAGGGAAACTGATACTCATCCATGCCGGACCGATCCGATGTGATAGCGCGGCGCGTCCGATGCAGCTTCAGGGAACCAGCCGGCAACCTCCGCCGCCACCGCCGTGTCGGCGAAGATGTAGCGCCCGCCCTTCCAGGTGAAGTCACGCGCTGAAACCGTCACGACGGCATGGTCCGTTGTCACCGACATAGCCAGGTCCGATGCACCGATCTCGCGCGACAGGAAATGCTGGCCGAACACGGTCACGAAGCCGATGCGGCCGGGCGTTGCCAGCCGGAGGAACGCGGCGTCGCGGGCCTGCGTCAGCCGGCCGTCGAGCACTTCCGTTTCCGGGTGGTCGCCGCGAAAGGCGGCGATCGCGTCGAACACGGTCTCAAACTGGCCCGTCCGGCTGCCGCCCGTATAGTGCACGGCGAGCACGACCACCGCGATGCCGACGACGACGATCGAGGCGAGCAGGACAAGGCTCATGTCTGGATCTCCTCCCGATCCGGATTATGGCGCGAGTCTAGGCAGCATTGACGTTTGCGTCAACGAGGCGGCCACCCGCACAGCGCCACTTTCAGCATCTGCCACTGGCGGCGCAGCGGCCCACCCGGTGCCCTGCCCTGCCGCGCCGAGGCTGCCGCCGGAGCGAGCGCGATGAAGGCCGGGCGCAAGGTTTCGGGAAGCGTCGAAACCGCGGCGAGGAACGCGTCGCGATGCTCGCGCGCGATCGCCTGTGCCCCTTCGATCGCGGCCCGCGACGCCTCCTCGTGCCCGGTTTCGCCGAACTGCGCCCTGTCGAGACCCAGCGCGGCGAGGAGGTCGCCCGGCAGGGACGGCCGCAGCCGCGCGGGGTCGCTCCGCCACCGCAAGGCCTGCGTGATCGTCCGCAGGCAGCCGCCATGGCCGCAGGCATCGGCGGCGCGCGTGGCGGCGTCGCGGTCGAGGATCAGCGCGGAAAGCTGCAGCATGATGCCGCTCGTCTCGCCGCAATAGGCTTCGAGGTCGCCGCGCGTCGGAAACCCGTCATCGTAAAGGTCGAACAGCCGCGCATCGAGATAGGTCGCAAAGGCGCTCTTTGGCAGGCCGTGGGTCTTGATGGTCGCCGCCAGCGCGTCGGCAATCGGGTTGCCGGACGCGATGGCGCCTTCGGCCTCGATGCGGTCCTGCCACCAGCGGATGCGGATTTCGCCTGCCATCGGTTCGCGCACCTTGCCGCGCAGCGAGGCAATCTCGGCGTCGAAGGCGGCGAGCGCCAGAAGCGCGTCGCGCTTGTCGGCGGGCGCGAACAGGCTTGCGAAGAAGCGATCCGGATCGTTCTGGCGAACGAAGTCGCGGACGAAGGTCGCGCCGTCCATCAGTCGACCGCGATCAGGGCCGCGGCGACGGCGCGCTCCTCGGCGAGAAGCACGTTGAAGGTGCGAACGGCGGCGCCGGTCGACATCGGGTCCGCCGCGATGCCCGCTTCGCGCAGGCGCTTGCGAAGCTCGGCCGGCAAGGGTCTAAGATCACGCCCCATGCCGACGAGCAGGATTTCGACCGCGTCGCTTTCGGCGAGCAGCGGCGCGAAATCATCGATCGTCAGCGCGGCAGGGTCGGCCGGTTGCCAGCCGTGGATGCCCGACGGCAGGCAGAGGATCGAGCCGCGATGCGACATGTCGGCAAAGCGGAACCCGCCATTGCCGTAGGCGTCGATCGGCGCACGGCCGGGAAAATGCGCATCCCGAATGACGAGGCCGTGCGCCATGCCGGATCAGGCCTTGCTCGGCTGGACCGGCGGTGCGTCGGCGGTCTCGTCCTGCTCTTCCTTCGCCGGGCGCAGGTTGAACAGGATGAGCATCGGGCCGGCCACGAAGACAGACGAGTAGGTGCCGACGAGAATGCCGATGATCATGGCGATCGTGAACGATGCGATGACCTCGCCGCCGAAGAGGTAGAGCGCGAACAGCGCGAGCAACGTCGTGACGCCCGTCAGGATCGTTCGCGACAGCGTCTGGTTCAGCGACATGTCGAGGATGCCCGCAATCGGCATCTTCTTGTATCGTCGAAGATTCTCGCGCACGCGGTCGTAGACGACGACCGTATCGTTGATCGAATAGCCGACGACGGTCAGCACCGCCGCGATGCTGGTCAGGTTGAATTCGAGCCCGAGCAGCACGTAGAAGCCGATCAGCATTATCACGTCATGCAGCGTGGAGACGATCGCGCCGATCGCGAACTGCCATTCGAAGCGCAGCCAGATATAGACCAGCATGGCGAGCATGGCGACGAGCACGGCGACCGTGCCGTTGAACGCGAGTTCGCTGGAAATGGTCGGGCCGACGATCTCGACGCGGCGGAATTCGTAGTCGTCCTCGAGGACGCTGCGCACCTGCTGGACGGCCGCCTGCTCCGCAGTGTCGCTTTCGGCGTCCTGCGTGCCGATGCGGATCAGGAGTTCGTTCGGGCTGCCGAATTCCTGCACCTGGACTTCGCCGAGATTGAGATCGGTCAGCCGCCCGCGCACGTCGCCCGCATCGGCAGGCCCCTCGCGCGATTGCACCTCGATCGACGAGCCGCCCCGGAAATCGATGCCGTAATTCATGTTGACGGTGAAGAACAGGGCGGCGGCGGCGATCGTCAGCGCGCCGGAGATCGCAAAGCCCCAGTTCCGGTACTTCATGAACGGGATGGTCGTATCGTACGGAATGTAGCCGACGGCGCCGCCCGGCATTTCGGTCGGCCGCTGGCGGCGCAGCCACCACGAGATGAGCCAGCGCGTCAGCGTGTAGGCCGTGAAGACGGTGGTGATGATGCCGATGGCAAGCGTCACGGCGAAGCCGCGCACCGGGCCGGAGCCCAGGAAGAACAGGATCGCGGCGGCGATGAAGGTCGTCAGATTGGCGTCGACGACCGTCGCAAGCGCGCGCTGGAAGCCCGAATCGAGCGACTGGACGAGCGACCGGCCCTGCCGGCGTTCCTCGCGCACGCGCTCGAAGATGATGACGTTCGAATCGACAGCCATGCCCATCGTCAGCACGATGCCGGCGATGCCGGGCAGCGTCAGCGTCGCGCCGATCATCGACAGGATCGCGATGATCATCGCGACGTTCGCGATCAGCGCGATGTTGGCGATGATGCCGAGCTTGCCATAGGCGACGACCATGAAGCCGAGGACGAGGATCGCGGCGAGGATCGAGGCGAACTGGCCGGCCTCGATCGAATCCTGGCCGAGGCTCGGGCCGACGGTGCGCTCCTCGATGATCGTCAGGTCGGCGGGCAAGGCGCCGGCGCGCAGCAGGACCGCGAGGTCGTTCGCGCCCTGCACCGTGAAGCTGCCGGAAATCTGGCCGGAACCGCCGAGAATCGGCTCGTTGATGCGCGGTGCCGAGATCACCTCGTCGTCGAGGATGATCGCGAATGGACGGCCGACATTCTGCTGCGTCGCCTGGCCGAAGCGCGTCGCGCCCTGATTGTCGAAGCGGAACGAGACGACCGGCTCGTTGGTGCGCTGGTCGAACGTCGCCTGGGCGTCGACGAGGTTTTCGCCCGAGACGATGACGCGGTTCTCGATGAGATAGGGAACGCGCGGCTCGTCGGTCGAATAGAGAACGCGCGTTCCGGCCGGCGGACGGCCGTCGATCGCGTCCTGGACGTCATTGGTGACGTCGACCATCTGGAAGGTGAGCTGCGCCGTCTGGCCGAGGATTTCCTTCAGGCGCTCGGGGTCCTGCAGGCCGGGAACCTGCACGAGGATGCGGTCCTCGCCCTGGCGCTGGATGATCGGCTCGGTCGTGCCGAGTTCGTTGACGCGCCGGCCAACGACCTCGATCGACTGGTTGAGTGCGGAATTCAGGCGATAGGCAAGGCCGTCCTCGCTGAGCGACAGGCGGAAGAGGCCGGGTTCCGTCTCGGCCAGATTGACCTCGGTGACGACGCCGGTGCCGAATAGGCCGGACGAGACGGGCTGCGCCAAGGCTTCGAGCGCCGTGCGGGCGGCCGCGATCTGCGCTTCGTCGCGGACGCGGACCTGGACCGTGCTGCCGCTTTCCGTCAGGCCGGTATAGCCGATGCCCGCATCGCGCAGCGAGGTGCGCACGTCGTCACGCACCGTCGCGATGCGGTCTTCCGCCAGATCCTGCCGGTCGATCTGCAGCAGCATGTGCGAGCCGCCCTGCAGGTCGAGGCCGAGCGTCATCTGCTTCTTCGGCAACCAGTCGGGCAGCGCGTCCAGCGTGGACTGCGAGGCGAGGTTCGGCAGGGCGAAGATGACGCCGAGCAGAACCACGAACCAGATCGAGATCGTCTTCCAGCGGGAAAAGTAAAGCATTGGGCCTCGTAACGGGCGGTTTGTGGCGGGGCGGCTGCGCCCCGCGCCACGCAATAAGCTTGTCAGCTCAATCGAGGCAAGCCGGCTGGAAAGCCGCTGCCCCGGGGGCCATCACCGGGTCGTGGCCCCCAATTGCGACTACTTCTTGGCGTTCTGGTTGGCGACCGGCTCGCCCTTGACGCGGACGTCCGCGATCATCGCGCGCAGCGACGTCACCTTGACGCCGTTGCCGAGATCGATCTCGAGCTCGTTGTCGTCGATCACCTTGGTGACCTTGCCGATCAGGCCGCCGCCGGTGACGACGGTGTCGCCGCGGCGAATGGACGTGAGCATTTCCGTGCGCTTCTTCATCTGCGTCCGCTGCGGGCGGATGATCAGAAAATACATGATCACGAAGATCAAGAGGAAGGGCAAAATGCTGACGAAAATGTCGGGGGCGCCGCCGGCTGCCTGCGCATATGCGGGGGTCACGAACATCGTTTGCTCCTGGTGAGAATACGCAAAGGGACCGCATGCGGCGGTCCCGTGAAATCGGCGCGAATATAGTCGCTGAGGCCATCAATGCAACTCTTGTTGCCGCCCGTTACACCGCTTTGCGCCCGCGCGGCTGCGTGATAGAGCCGCAGCGGATGAAAAGCCGGAGGAACTGGAACTTGGATCGCCCCGACGTCGCCGAACTGATGAAGCGCCTCGACCGCCTTGCAGACGCCCTCGACCGCATGGGCCCGCGCCGGCCGACCCGGCCCGAATTCGACGCGGCCGAGTGCTTCGTCTGGAATGCCGACGAGCTCGCGCTCGATCCGGTCACCCGGGTCAGCCGCGTCGATATCGGGCTGATCAAGGGCGTCGACCGGGTGCGGGACATCCTGGTCGAGAACACCCGGCGGTTCGCGGCCGGCCACGCCGCCAACAACGTCCTCCTGTGGGGCGCGCGTGGCATGGGCAAGTCCTCGCTCGTCAAGGCGGCGCAGGCGGAAGCCGCCCTCGATCATCCCGGCCTGAAGCTCATCGAGATCCACCGCGAGGACATCGACACCCTCCCCCGCCTGCTCGGCCTCCTGAAGGACACGCCCTACCGTTTCATCCTGTTTTGCGACGACCTTTCCTTCGACCACGACGACACGTCCTACAAGTCGCTGAAGGCGGCGCTGGAAGGCGGCGTCGAGGGGCGGCCGGACAATGTCGTCTTCTACGCCACCTCCAACCGGCGCCACCTCCTGCCGCGCGACATGATCGACAACGAGCGCTCGACGGCGATCAATCCGTCCGAGGCGGTCGAGGAGAAGGTGTCGCTCTCCGATCGATTCGGCCTGTGGCTCGGCTTTCACAAATGCTCGCAGGACGAGTATCTGGAGATGATCGACGGTTACGCGGCGCATTTCGCGCTCGACGTCCCGCCCGAGGAGCTGCACCATTCGGCGCTCGAATGGTCGACGACGCGCGGTGCGCGCTCGGGACGGGTCGCCTGGCAGTTCATCCAGGACCTTGCCGGCCAGCTCGGCCGCCGTTTATAGCCCAAGCGGAAATTGCCCGCCCCGCAAGCGGGACGGGCAGACGCAATCCTGGACTGGAGAACTAAACAGGCAGCGTCGAACGCCAGCCACGCTGTGCGGCGAGGCGCGAGACCCTCGCACCGCACAAATGTGGCCAAATCATTGCCTGCCTATTCGAGATAGCCTGCCGGATTGACCGGCGCGGAGTCCTTGCGGACCTCGAAGCGCAGCTTCGGGGCGTCGGCATTGCCGCTCATGCCCGAGGTCGCGATCTGCTGGCCGCGCGTCACCTTCTCGCCGCGCGCCACCTTCAGGTCGCTCGCATGCCCGTAGACGGTGACGAGGCCGTTGTCGTGGCGCACCAGCACTGTGTTGCCGAATTCCTTGAGGCCGTCGCCGGCATAGATGACGACGCCGTTCTCGGCCGCCATCACCGGGGTCCCCTGCGGAACCGAGATGTCGATGCCGTCGCCGCTCTGGGCGGAGCCGAAATTCGAGATCACCCGGCCGCGGACGGGCCAGCGCATCTTGCCGACGCCGGTCGAGTCGGGCGCGACGGCCGCGCCGTCCTTGACCGCCGCTTCGACCGACTGCTGCGCCGAGGAGGACGGAGCGTAGGCCGCTGCCTGCGGCTGCGAGGTCTCGGCCGGCTTCTGTGGCGCGACGGTGCCGTTGGTGACGACCGGATCGGGCTTCGGCGCGGCGCTCGCGACCTGCGTCGTCGCCTGGGCCGAGCCGCCCGGAATGGTCAGCGTCTGGCCGATGCGGATCAGGCCGCTGTCGAGGTTGTTGGCGCGCTTGATGGCGTCGGCGGAAACGCCGGTGCGGCGCGAGATCGCCGAAAGCGTGTCGCCGGAGACGACCGTGTAGCTGGAACCGCCCGACGCGCCCGGCGCGGGAGTGGCCTGCGGCTGCTGCATCTGGCCGGCGTCGCCGACCTTCGGCGTCTGCGGCAGGACGGCGACCTGCGCCTGGTTCGGCTGCTGCGGCTGGGGCTGCGAAGGTGACGGCAGCGCGTTCGACGCGGGCTGGATCGGCGCCGGCTGGTTCACCTGCGGGGCGGCGGCCATCTGCGAACCCGAAGGCGGCGCGAGCGTCGCGCGTCCGACCGGCGAAGCGGCGACGCCCTGGTTCGCGTAGACCGGCTGCGACTGCTGGTAGACCGGCTGCTGCGGCTGCGCCGCGTAGACGGGCTGGCCGCTGCCGACGGTCGCGGACGGCACCGGCGCGCCGCGCTGGCCGCCCGCAGCAACCGACCCGGTATAGGTCTGGTCGACGCCGGCGACCTGCTGGTTACCCGGATAGGGCTGCGAGACGGGCGCGACCGCGGCCGTGCTGCTCGACGAGCCGGTGAAGAGTGAATCCTGGAAGCGCTGGACGTTCGAGCTGCAACCGGCAGCCAGGCCGCCAACCACCGCGATCGCGGCGCTGCGCAGGAGAATCCGTCGCGTCTGATGAGAAAGGCCGAAGCACATGGCAGAACCCGCAATTACTCGAAACCAACTGATCTCGATTAAAGCGCGTTAATCTTACTGGCCGGTTAAATTCGACGGCATATTCATGGCAAATCAGCGGAAATCAGATGACCGCGGCCACGCCCCTGACGATCGGCTGGAAGCGCACGCGGCCGATGTCCTCGCGCTCGAAGCGGCTGCCGACCTTGGTCAGCCGCGCCAGCGCCTGCTCGTCCTCGGCCGGGCCGATGGCGGCGATCATGGTGCCGTTGCTCGACAACTGGTCGACGAAATGGCGCGGCAGCGCGTCGAAGGCACACCAGGCGATGATGCGGTCGAACGGCCCTTCCGAGCCGACGCCGGCGAGCCCGTCCGCATGGCGCACGAAGACGTTCTGCAGCCCGAGCTGCTCGATTCGCGCCTGCGCCTGTTCGGACAGCGTCCTGTAGCGCTCCAGCGAGAGCACCCTGCCCGCGACGCGGCCGAGGACGGCGGCCGTATAGCCCGATCCGGTGCCGATCTCGCAGACCCGGTGCCCCGCCTGGACGTTGAGCGCGGCAAGGCACTGGGCCTGCAAATCGATGCCTTCGATGACCTCGCCGCATTCGATCGGCAGCGGCCGGCGCGACCAGGCATCGGCCTGCCACTGGCTCGGCACGAAGCCCTGCCTCGGCGTCGCCTCGATCGCCGCGATCAGGTCGCGCCCCGTCAGGCCGAGCGCGCGGGCGCGCAGGAGAAATGCGGCAAAGCCTTCGCGCTCGACCGTGTCCGTCATCACTGCAGCGCCTTTCTGAGCTGGTCCTTGACCTCGTTGGCCGTCAGGTCGAGATGCAGCGGCGTGACGGAGATGTAGTTGTCGCGCAGCGCCGCAATGTCGGTGCCCTCGCGAATCTCCGACGGCTCGCGGCCGAATCGCAGCCAGTAATAGGGAAATCCGCGCCCGTCGCGGCGCTTGTCGAGCCAGAGGCCGTGCACGCGCTTGCCCTGGCCGGTGACGGCCGAGCCCTTGACCTCGCCGGGCGGGCAGTTCGGGAAGTTGATGTTGAGGAAGATGCCGGCCGGAATGGAGGCGTCGAGCATGCGGCGCAGGATGGCCGGCGCGTGCGTTTCGGCCGTCTCCCAGTGCAGCGTGCGGCCTTCCTCGGTCACGTTGTAGCCCTGGCTGAGCGCGATCGACGGGATGCCGAGGAGCGTGCCTTCCATCGCGCCCGCGACCGTGCCCGAATAAGTCACGTCGTCGGCGACGTTGGAGCCGGAATTGACGCCGGAAAGCACGAGGTCCGGCGGTTCGGGCAGGATTTCGCGCACGCCCATGATGACGCAGTCAGTCGGCGTGCCCCGCACGGCGAAGTGCCGGTCGGAAATCTTGCGCATCCTCAGCGGCTCGGACAGCGACAGCGAGTGCGCGAAGCCCGACTGGTCGGTCTCCGGTGCCACCACCCACACGTCGTCGGAGAGTTCCCGCGCGATCCGCTCCAGAACCTGCAATCCTTCGGCATGAATGCCGTCGTCATTGGTGAGCAGAATGCGCAAGGTGACTTCTCCTATCTGACGCCGATCTTTTCCAGCCCGCCCATATAGGACCGCAAGGCTTGCGGGACGGTGACGCTGCCGTCCTCGTTCTGGTAGTTTTCCATCACCGCGATCAGCGCGCGGCCGACCGCCGTGCCCGAACCGTTCAGCGTGTGGACGAAGCCCGTACCCTTGCCGTCCGCCTTGCGGAAGCGCGCATTCATGCGCCGCGCCTGGAAGTCGCCGCACACCGAGCAGGACGAAATCTCGCGATAGGCGTTCTGGCCGGGCAGCCAGACCTCGATGTCGTAGGTCTTGCGCGCGCCGAAGCCCATGTCGCCGGTGCAGAGCGTCACCGTGCGGAACGGCAGGTCGAGGCGCTTCAGCACCTCCTCGGCGCAGGCCGTCATCCGCTCGTGCTCGGCGATCGATTCGTCCGGAGCCGTGATCGAGACGAGCTCGACCTTGTAGAATTGGTGCTGGCGCAGCATGCCGCGCGTGTCGCGCCCGGCCGAGCCCGCTTCCGAGCGGAAGCAAGGCGTCAGCGCCGTCATGCGCAGCGGCAGGCGATCGTTCGCGACGATCTCCTCGCGCACCATGTTGGTGAGCGAGACTTCGGCCGTGGGGATCAGGCCGAGCCTGCCCTCGCCGTGCCTGGCGAAGAACAAATCTTCCTCGAACTTCGGAAGCTGGTTGGTGCCGAACAGCGCCTCGTCGCGCACCAGCAACGGCACCTGCATCTCGGTGTAGCCGTGCTCGCCCGTATGCAGGTCGAGCATGAACTGGCCGAGCGCGCGTTCCAGCCGTGCGATCTGGCCCGAGAGCACCGTGAAGCGCGAGCCCGAAAGCTTCGCCGCGCGCTCGAAATCCATTTCGCCGAGCGCCTCGCCGATCTCGAAATGCTCGCGCGTCCAGTTGGTCTTCGGCTTCGGCTCGCCGATCCGGCGCACCTCGACATTGTCGTTCTCGTCCTTGCCGAGCGGAACGTCGTCGAGCGGGATGTTGGGCAGGACCGCGAGCGCGTCGCTCATGGCGCGGTCGAGATCGCGCTCCGTCGCCTCGCCGTTCTGGACGAAGGCCTTGATGTCGGCCACTTCGGCCTTCAGCCGCTCGGCAAGCTCCATGTCGCCCGAGCGCATCGCATTGCCGATCTCCTTGGAGGCGGCGTTGCGGCGCTCCTGCTTTTCCTGCAGCGCGACGAGATGGGCGCGGCGCGCCTCGTCATGGCCGATGATTTCCTCGACCTTGGCGGCGGCCTCGTCCTTCGACCAGCCGCGCTTCACGAGAGCGGCGGAAAGCGCTTCAGGCTTTTCGCGAATCCATTTGATGTCGAGCATTGGCAGAGCGTCCCGGTGATATTTCAGGGACTGCCGCGACCGAACGATGGCAGGTCCGGCTGGCGCCTAGACCTCGGAAGACGCAGCCTCCGCTTCCTCGCGGGCGATGCGCTCCCGTTCGCGATTGCGTTCGAGCCTGCGGGCAATCCAGATGGAGACCTCGTAGAGAAGGATCGTAGGCAGCGCAAGACCGATCTGGCTGACCGGATCGGGCGGCGTGATGACGGCTGCGACGACGAAGGCGGCGACGATCATGTACTTGCGCTTGTCGGCCAGCCCGGCGGCCGTGACCATGCCCACCCGCGCCATCAGCGTCGTCACGACGGGAAGCTGGAACACCAGGCCGAACGCGAAGATCAGCGTCATGATGAGGCTGAGATATTCCGAAACGCGCGGCAGCAGCGAGATCTGGATTTCCTGGTCGGGACCCACCTGCTGCATCGACAGGAAGAACCACATCACCATCGGCGTGAAGAAGAAATAGACCAGCGCCGCACCCATCAGGAACAGGATCGGCGAGGCGACCAGGAACGGCAGGAAGGCCGCGCGCTCGTTCTTGTAGAGGCCCGGCGCGACGAACTTGTAGATCTGGTTGGCGATCAGCGGAAAGGCCAGCACCATGCCGCCGAACATGCCCAGCTTGATCTGGGTGAAGAAGAACTCCTGCGGCGCCGTGTAGATCAGGTCAACGCTGTTCGGGTCGAGCCCGGCCCACTCGGTCGCCCACTGAAAGGGAATCACCAGGAGATTGAACAGCTCGCGGGCGAAGAAGAAGCAGAGCAGGAAGGCGACGAAGAAGCCGATCAGCGCCCGGATCAGCCGGGAGCGCAGTTCGATCAGGTGATCGAGCAGCGGCGCGGAGCTCGACTCGATGTCGTCGTCATTCTTGGTCACTTGTCTGCCTTCGCCTTGGCCGTGCTCGTCTTGGCTGCTTTCGCCGCCGGCTTCGCCTTTGCGGCGGCGGGCTTTGCCGCTGCAGCCTTCACAGGCGCGGCTGCGCCATTGCCCTTGGCAGCGGTCTTGGCGGCCGGAGCCTTTGCCGGCCGTGCGGCCTTCACCGGCGCTTTCGTCATCGCCTCGGGCAAGGCGGTCGCGCCCGTCTTTTTCGGCTCCGCCGGCTGCGGCGTCGAGGCGGGTTTCTCGGCGGAGATGGGCGTTGCCGGCTTCATCGCCTTGTCGAGCCCGGCGCGAACGTCCTTGGCCGCCTGCTCCATCGGGTTCAGCGCCTTCTTGATCTCGGAGGCCGGATTGAGCTTGCGCGCGTCATCGGCGAGCGACTTCAGATCCTCGAGTTCGGCTTCCTTGATCGCCTCGTCGAACTGCTTGCGGAAGTCGCCCGCCATGGTGCGCACCGTCGACATGGTCTTGCCGAAGGAGCGCAGAAGGCGGGGCAAATCCTTTGGACCCACGACCACGATCAGGACGATCGCGATGACGAGGATTTCGGACCAGCTAAGATCGATCATCATTCATGTCCGCGTCAGGCGTTGCGGCCTTCTCGCGATCAGGACGACGTCTTTCCGACCTTGTCCTTGCCGGTGGGGGCCATCGGCTCGTCGGCACGGTGATCGAGCGTCTTGGTCCCGACGTCTTCGTCGTCGGCCATGCCCTTCTTGAAGCTCTTGATGCCCTTCGCCATGTCGCCCATCAGCTCGGGAATCTTGCCCCGGCCGAACAGGAGGAGGACGACGACGAGCACGATGAGCCAGTGCCAAATCGAGAAGCTACCCATGATCACTCTCTTTCGAACATTCGTTCGTTCTTGACTTATGCGTTTTCGGAACGGCTTTCAAACACGAGAACATCAGACTTTCTGACGTTTAGCCAGACGTCCCGGCTCGACCGGGCCAACGCGCCGCAGCGGATGCGTGCCCGTACGTGTCGCTCTGCCCCCTGAACCGCGAGTTCCAACAGTTCCACCACCCCAAGGAAACGGCGTGATATCACCCGCGCCGGGATTTCGCCAACGCTTTCCGACACATCGAATGCGGAAAGCCGCGTCGCAACCGAGACGGCCTGGCCATCCTGCACGCCGTTTGCGTCAAAAATGCCGATGGGTGTTTCCACCCGGCCCGATAACGCGCGGCCTTCGAAAATATTCAGTTCGGAGAAAAACCCGGCCGCGAAAAGGCTGACGGGCGCGTTGAAGAGCTCTTCCGCCGTGCCGGTCTGGACGAGTTCGCCGTCCTTCAAAAGCGCGATCCGGTCACCCATCCGCATCGCCTCCTCGGCATCATGCGTGACGACGACGGCGGTGGATCGGCTCTGGCGCAGGATGCCGAGCGTCTCGGCGCGCACCTGGTCCTTCAGCCGCGAATCGAGGCCGGAGAACGGCTCGTCCATCAACAGGACGCCCGGCCGCGGCGCGATGGCGCGGGCGAGCGCGACGCGCTGCTGCTCGCCGCCCGAGAGCACATGCGGATAGGCATCGGCATATGTTTCGAGGCCGACGCGTTCGAGCGAGATCAGCGCCTCGCGCCTCGCCTCGTCGCGCGACAGGGCGGTCAGCCCGAACCTGACGTTTTCGAGGATGGTCAGATGCGGAAACAGTGCGAAATCCTGGAAAACGAGGCCGATCGAGCGGTTTTCGGGCGGAACGAAGACGTTCGGGCCGGAAATCTCGCGGTCGTTCAGGAGAACGCGGCCGCTCTTCTGCGTCTCGATGCCGGCCGCTATGCGCAGCAGCGTCGTCTTGCCCGAGCCGGACGGGCCGAGCAGGCAAAGCACCTCGCCCGGTTCGGCCGAAAGCGAGACGTTGCGCAGGGTCTCGGCGTGCGAATTGAAGGAATGGGAAATGTTCTCGAAGGCGAGCCGGGACGCAAACGCCACGCCCGCGGTCGTGACGCGTCCGTCCTGCCTGCGTTCGATCGTTTCAGCCACGCGACCTCCGACGCCGCGACCCGCGGCGCTCCGGGTCAATCATCCTCGACCCTGGGTGTCAACAGGCCGAGTTCTTCCAGATCGATGTCGGTCAGCGGCTCCTCGTCCTCGCCGTAAAGACCGGGGTCGGCGGGCGGTTGCGGAATGTGGAGATTGGCCGGCAGCCGCGCCGACAGGAGCCCTGCTCCGCGCAACTCGTCCATGCCCGGGAGATCGCGGATTTCGCTCAAGCCGAAATGGTCGAGGAAGGCTTCGCTGGTGCCGTAGGTGACCGGCCGGCCCGGCGTCTTGCGGCGGCCGCGCATGCGCACCCAGCCGGTTTCCAAGAGCGTGTCGAGCGTTCCCTTGGCGGTCTCGACGCCGCGGATATCCTCCATTTCGGCGCGGGTGACCGGCTGGTGATAGGCGATGATGGCAAGGACTTCGAGGGCGGCGCGGGAGAGTTTCTTCTGCTGGACCTGGTCGCGGGCGAGGAGGAAGGAAAGGTCCGACGCGGTGCGGAACGCCCACCCCTCGCCGACCCGGATCAGGTTCACGCCGCGCGACGAATAGAGCTTCTGGAGTTCGGTCAGGACGGTTGCGACATCGACGTCATTTGGGAGTTTATCCTTCAAATGACGGGCTGAAACCGGCTCGGACGAGGCGAAAATGAGCGCTTCGGCCATCCGAATGGCTTCAAAAAGCTCCGAATCGGGCGATTTCGAGCTCGTTTGTCCCGAGAATGCGATGATTTTTCCGGTGTTCTGGTCCATCTCAGGCGCTTCTCGACTTCAGATAAAGGGGCGCGAAGGCGCCGTCCTGACGAACCTGGAACTGCCCCTCGCGGACGAGTTCGAGCGTCGCGGCAAACGAGCTCGCGATCGCGCTCGCCCGCTCCTCCGGCGAGACGACGTAGTCGATCAGGAAGCGGTCGAGGGCGGTCCACTCGGTGAAGCTTCCCATCAGCCGCGTCAGGAGTTCGCGCGCGTCCTTCAGCGACCAGACGCCGCGCTTGGCGATTCGCACATTGGTCACCGCAGCGCGCTGGCGCTGGGAGGCGTAGGCGGTGAGGAGGTCGTAGAGCGAGGCGGTGTAGGTGTTTTCGCGGCGAATCGCGATCGGTTCGGGCATGCCGCGGGCGAAGATTTCGCGGCCAAGATGGTCGCGGTTCATCAAGCGATTGCCGGCGTCGCGCATGGCTTCGAGCCGGCGCAGGCGAAATTGCAGGACGGCGGCGAGTTCGTCGCCGCTTTGGCCTTCGTCGGATTTCTTATGTGGAATCAGGAGCTTGGACTTCAGGAAGGCGAGCCAGGCGGCCATGACGAGATAGTCGGCCGCAAGCTCGATGCGCAGATGGCGCGCGCGCTCGATGAAGGTCAGGTACTGCTCGGCAAGGGCGAGCACCGAAATGCGGGTGAGATCGACCTTCTGGCTGCGCGCAAGGTGGAGCAGGAGATCGAGCGGGCCTTCAAAACCGTCGACATCGACGACGAGCGCCGGGTCCGACGCGGCGCGACCGTTCTCGTCCCAGAATTCCTCCAGGGGGAGCGTCGAGGCGACGGCGGGCGTATCCTTGGCCAATCCCAATCCTTCTAGGCCGCGATCAAATCCTCGAACTCGCGGCGCAGTGCAATCCTGTCGTCGACGCGGCCATTGGCGATGGCCGCCATGGCGCGTTCCGCGCGCTTCTTCGCCTCTCCCGAAAGAACGGGCGCAGCGGCGGCGACCGGCGCCATTTCGTCCATCACGCCATTGCAGTGAAGAACGACGTCGCAGCCGGCGGCAAGCGAAGAGCGCGTGCGGGTGGCGAAATCCCCAGAAAGCGCCTTCATGGAGAGGTCGTCGCTCATCAGGAGGCCGTCGAAGCCGATCTCGCCGCGGATGAACTCGCCGATCGCGCGGGGCGACGTCGTCGCCGGGTTCTCGGCGTCGATGGCTGTGTAGACCACGTGCGCCGTCATCGCGGCCGGTGCGTCCTTCAGCGCCTTGAAGGGCAGGAAGTCATGATTGCGCAGCTCTTGCAGCGATGCATCCACGACGGGGAGCGCATGGTGGCTGTCGGAGAAGGCGCGGCCGTGGCCGGGGATGTGCTTGATGACCGGCATGACGCCGCCGGCCAGAAGCCCGTCCGCCGCCGCCTTGCCGAGGACCGCGACGGCCTGCGGATCGCGCGCATAGGCGCGGTCGCCGATGACGTCGTGCGCGCCTTCGATCGGAACGTCGAGGACCGGCAGGCAATCGGCGTTGATGCCGTACTGCATCAGGTCGAGCGCGTGGAGCCGCGACATCAGCCAGGAGGCGCGGATGCCGGCCTGCGGGTCGGAGGCATAAATGCGGCCCAGAATGTTCGCCGGCGGATAGTGGCCGGCGAGCGGCGGGCGCAGGCGCTGGACGCGCCCGCCTTCCTGGTCGATGAAGACCGCGGCATCGGGACGGCCGACGCAATCGCGCAGTTCGGCGACGAGGTCGCGAATCTGCTCCGGCTCGGACAGGTTGCGCGCGAACAGGATGAACGCCCATGGCGCTTCACCCTTGAAGAAGGCGCGTTCCTGCGGCGTCAGAGCGGTGCCCGAGGCACCCAGGATGAGGGCTTTCGAATCGGTCATGTTTCAACCATGGCATGGAGTTTGCGGCCGTCAATCGGCCCTGATGCAGAAGGCCGGGCGATGGGCCCGGCCTTGGAAATCTACCGCGAGACGAAGCAGTTGCCGCCGGCGCCCTTGAAGCTTTCGCAAAGGTTGATGGCCTCGTCGCGCGTCGCGGCGGGAATGCGCACACGGTAGAAGGTGCCCATGCCCTCGATGTCGGCGCGGACGATGTTGACGCCCTTGCCTTCGAGCACCGAGCCGTAGCGGCGGGCGAGATCCTGATAGGCGCTCTGCGCGCCTTCGGCGGTCGGCTGCGAGGCGATCTGCATCGACCACTCGCCGACGGCCGGCGCCGCGGAGGCGCTTTGCGCGACGGGCGCCTGCGATGCGGGCGCGGTGGTGGCGACTTGAACCGGTGCCGGCTGCGCGGCGGGCGGGGCTGAAGCCTGCGGACGCGACGGCACGACGCCGACCGTGTCCGGCATCACCGGATCGCCGCCCTGGACTTCGCCTTGCGGGACGATGGTGCCGATCGGCTGCGCGTCCTGCACCAGCGGCACGGCGGTGCCCTGCCCGGCGGCGGCCGCGATCGTCGTCGCCTCGAGTTCCTCGCGGGTCGCGGCGGCGGGAACCTCGTCGCGCGGGACGAGCGTGCCGTCCGGCCGGACGACCATGGTGCGCACGCGGCGCGGCGCGATCTCGATCGCGTCTTCCTCGATGATGTCCTCGACGCTGCCGAGACGCTCGTCGCTCTTCACCGAAGCAAGCATTTCGGTCGCCTCGGCCTCGTCGAGCATCGGAATCTCTTCCATGCCGACCAGCGGGAAATCGTTCATCGGCTCGGACGGGGTGACGGCGGCGCGCACGTCCATCGGCTCCTCGGCCGAGGTGACGAGCTGTTCCTGACCGCCGCCGGGCTCGCCCGTCGCGCCAGTCGCGCGGCGGTAGGCCTGGCTGTTCTGGTTGGGAACGGTGGCGCCGCCGCGATTTTCGGGACGCACGCGAACCGGCTCGGGATCGGCCCGGACGATTGCGGGAGCGCCGCTGCCGATCGGTCCGCCGGCGGCGAAATAGCCAAGGCCGCCGAGGATGGCGACAGCGGCAACGCCGCCGAGAATGAAGTATTTGCGGCGCATCCCGTCCTTGGGCGCGGGCTGCTGGACCTCGAAGGCTTCGGCATCCGGGTCGTAGTCGAAATCGACGTCGCCGAACGGACGCGCGCCGGAGGCCGCGGGCTGTTCGGGCGTATAGGCGTAGTCACCATCGACCAAATAGCCCTGTAGCGGTGCCTGTGCCGGATCGGCGGGCGCTGTCGCGGGCGGCTGCGGGGCGGTCGGCTCTTCCTCCGTCGCGAGGCTGCCGAACGCGACGTCGAGCTCGGCTTCCAGGTCGTCCGGCGAGAAGAGCGGAGTGACTTCCTCCGGCTGGGCCAGTTCGGGAATGTCGAGGTCGTCTGCAAGCGCGACCGGCTGGTCCTCGACATCGACGGTCTCGATTTCCGGCGCGACCGGGCGGTTGGCGCGGGCCATGCCGAAGAGCGGCGTCGCCGGCGGGGCCACTTCGACAGGGCGCGCGGCGCTCGACCGCTCTCCCCCGCCGAAACGGGCCATCGCGGCCGGCGCGAGCGCGGCCAGCATCGCCAGCGGACCGGTCTTCTTCGGGGCGACGGGTTCCTCGACGAGCGTGCCGGTGGCCGGATGCGCCATGATCGGGTCGAAATCGTCCGCATCGGTCGCTTCGACCTGGAAGGCGGCGGGGTCCTGGCGATCGTCCCAGGCATAGTCGTCCGCATCCTGCGGCGCGGCCGCCTCGGGAGCGTAGTCCTGTTCCAGATCCGGCTCGTCGAACTCGAAATCGAGCGCGAAATCGATCTCGTCGCTTTCCGCTGCCGGCGCGTCGGCGACGACCGGCTGCGCAGCTTCGGGCTCGTAGCGGGACGGCTGGTGCCAATCGGCGGGCTCTTCGCGCATCGGTGCCTGCGGAGCTTCATCGTCGCCCAGCAATGCGCTGAGTTCGTCTTCCAGGCTGAGCGTCGCGGGTTCGACGGGGTGCGCCGGAATTGCCGGCGCGACGGCGACGGGCGCCGGCTCGGCGGCCGTGAAGACCGACCTGGCGAAGACCGGCGCAGGGGCCGCTGCCGGGGCTTCCGGCTCGGCGTCGGCGCTCAGCCAGCTTTCGATGTCGTTGAGGACGTCGTCGTCATCGGCGACTTCGCGGCGCAATTGCGGTTCGACATGCGCCGAGACGGATTCGACGGGGCCTTCCGGCTGCAGTGAGAGCGGCGTCCATGCAAGGTTCGGTGCGGCATCGTGCGCCGCTTCCGGTTCCTGCGCGTATTCGGACTGCAATTCATGATCGGCGGCGGGGCCGGCCTGCAGGACGTCGTCATGGGAAAATGTCGGCGCGGCTTTCGCGGCGTCTTCGACGGGACGATTGTCCTGCACCCAGCCATGTTCGACATGAGGGGCCGGCTCATCCGAGCGCCACTCGTCGCCTGCCACGGCGACCGGTTCGGCAGCCATCTCGTCGGCTATCTCCATCTCGGCATCGAACGCGAAATCGAGATCGTCGTCCGAGAAGGTTTCGGCCTGCGGCTCCTCGGCTTCGAAATGGTGCGATGTCGGCTCGGGAAACTGCTCGCGCTCGTCCCTCAGCTCGTCGAAGGAGATCGGATCGGCGACGAGCTGCGGCTCGGCGGCGATCTCCGCCTGCAGGTCGTCGGAGAGGTCGAAATCGGCGAAAGCCTGGTCGAAATCGTCGGTCGCCGGATCGGCCACGACCTGTTCCGCAGCGCTTTCCGGTTCGTCGGCGATTTCGGGCACGGAGGCAAAGAGCGCATGCGAGCGGGCGTCGAAATCCTCGGGGACGTCGTCTTCTGCTTCGAAGGCGATCTCTTGCACCGGCGCGTCGGCGGCGGAGAGCGGCAGATGCGGCCCCTCGTCCGACATGTCGAGTTCGAACGCCATGTCGAGATCGTCGAGCGACGCCTCATCGGCGGCCTCTTCAAGCTCGGGCTCGGCAAAGGCCGGCTCTTCGTACGATGGTTCGGGCGCGGCGGCCGCCGGCTCGGGCTCGTCGAAATCGCCGAGCAACTCGCGCTCGAGGTCGATGTCGAAATTCTCGTTTGCCGTGAAGGCCGGCTCCTGCGCCGCGGGGCGCGGCGCTTCGGCCATGCGCATCAGCTCGGCAAAGGGGTCGTTGTCCAGAAAACCGGACTCGTCGGGGCGCTTGAAAGGATTGTCTGCCATGCTTTTTCCCGCACTCGCACTCGGTCGGACGCCGGCGACGTCTCAATGGATCTTGGCCGCTACCAAGGCAATGTGGGCAAAAGGTGACACTTTCCCTTGAGGCAATCAGCGCATTTCGGCGGGAGCATCCGCCCCGACCAGCGCGAGCCCCGACGAAAGAACGTTGGACACCGCCTGCACCATTCCGAGCCTGGCACGCGTCAATTCTGGATCGTTAACCTTAATAAAGCGTAAGTCATTGTTGTCCGTCCCGCGGTTCCAATGGCCGTGGAAGGTGCTTGCAAGGTCATAGAGATAGAATGCCAGCCGATGCGGCTCCTGGGCAAGGGCGGCGGCCTCGATCAGCCGGGGATATTCGACCAGCTTGCGGATGACGGCCAGTTCGCCCTCGTCGGTCAGGCGATGCGCGGCCTGCTTCATCGCGGCCTCGTCGATCCAGTCCGTTCCGAGCTGTTCCTTGGCCTGCCGGAAGACCGAATGGCAGCGCGCCGAGGCGTATTGCACGTAGAAGACCGGATTGTCCTTCGACTGCTCGGTGACCTTGGCGAAGTCGAAATCGAGCGGTTCGGAATTCTTGCGGTAGAGCATCATGAAGCGGATCGCGTCGCGGCCGACCTCGTCGACCACGTCGCGCAGGGTGACGAACTCCCCTGCCCGCTTGGACATGCGCACGGGCTCGCCGTCGCGGAAGAGCTTGACGAGTTGGCACAGGAGCACCGTGACCTCGAGCCTGTCGCCGGCGAGCGCCTTGGCGAGCGCTTCCAGCCGCTTGACGTAGCCGCCATGATCGGCGCCGAGGATGAAGACGAGCTCCTCGAAGCCGCGCCGGTACTTGTCCTTCATGTAGGCGACGTCGGCGGCGAAATAGGTGAACTGGCCGTCCGACTTCATCAGCGGACGGTCGATGTCGTCGCCGACGGCGGTCGACTTGAAGAGCGTCTGCTCGCGGTCTTCCCAATCGTCCGGCAATTGGCCCTTCGGCGGCGGCAGCTTGCCCTTGTAGACATGGCCCTTCAGCGTCAGGTCGTTGATCGCCGACAGGATCGCGCCGCCGCCCGCGCCATGGAGGCTGCGTTCGGAGAAGAAGACGTCGTGGTGGACGTTGAGCGCGGCGAGATCCTCGCGGATCATCGCCATCATGGCGTCGATCGTGCGGTCCTTGACGAGGGAGAGCGCTTCGTCGGACGGCATTTCGAGAAGCTTGTGACCGAACTCCTTCGCCAGCGCCTGGCCGACCGGGACGAGATAGTCGCCCGGATAGAGGCCGGCGGGGATTTCGCCGATCCGTTCGCCGAGCGCCTCGCGGTAGCGCACCATCACCGACTGGGCGAGCACGTCGATCTGCGCGCCGGCGTCGTTGATGTAGTATTCCTTCGTCACGTCATGCCCGGCGAAGGCGAGCAGATTGGCAAGCGCATCGCCGACGACGGCGCCGCGGCAGTGGCCGACATGCATCGGGCCGGTCGGGTTGGCCGAGACGTATTCGACGTTGACCTTGCGCCCGGCACCGACGGTGGAGCGGCCGTAGTCGGTGCGCGCATCGAGGATTTCGCCGAGACGGGCCTGCCAGAAGGCGTCGTTCAGGCGCAAATTGACGAAGCCGGGGCCGGCGACGTCGACGGCGGCGACGTCCGGCTCGGCCTTCAGCGCCTCGGCAAGTCGCTCGGCGAGCGCGCGGGGGTTGGTCTTCGCGGGCTTGGCCAGCACCATCGCGGCGTTGGTCGCGAGATCGCCATGGCTCGGATCGCGGGGCGGCTCGACGGTCACGCGCGAAAGATCGACTGTGCCCGTCTCCGTCTGCAGGTCGAAGCTCTGCACGATCCTTGCGATGCGTGCGTTGAATTCGGCGAAGATGTTCATCGAAGGCCAATCTCGTCAGATTCTGGAAGGCGCGCGCAACCCCGGCGCAGCATGGGCGCGGCCCTAGCCCAAATCGGGGGTGCGGTCAAACAGGCGGCGGTGTTCGCGCACGGCGTAAGTGTCGGTCATGCCGGCCAGGTAATCGGCGACGTGGCGGGCCCGGGCGGCCGCGTCGAGCAGGGGCAGGCGCTCGCGCCAGTCGTCGGGGAGCGCGGCGTCGTCGGCCATGTAGCGGTCGAAGAGATCGCGGACGATGGCGTCGGCGGAGGCGCGGACGTTCATCACCTGAGGATGGCGGTACAAGTGGCTGTAGAGGAACGATTTCAGCTCGGATTCGGACTTGCGCATCCGGTCCGAGAAGGTGACGAGGGTGATGCCGGCGCTGTGCACGTCGGCGACCGAGCGCGGGGCGAGCCGTTCGAGATTGGCGGCGGCGGTCGCGATGACGTCCTCGACCATCAATGTGATCTGGCGGCGCATCAACTCATGCGCGGTGCGAACGGGATCGAGCGCGGGATACCGGCTGCGCACGCCGGCGAGGATTTGCGCGCAGAGCGGCACGTCCTCCAGCATGTCGAGCGAGATCAGCCCGGCGCGCAGGCCGTCGTCGATGTCGTGGGTGTCGTAGGCGATGTCGTCGGCGATGGCGGCCGCCTGCGCTTCGAGGCCGGCGTGGCGGTCGAGTTCGAGGTCGTGGCGGGCATTGTAGGCCAGGATCGCCGGCGGGATGTCGCCGGTCAGCGGGCCGTTGTGCTTGACGAGGCCTTCGAGCGTTTCCCAGGAGAGGTTGAGCCCGTCGAAATCGGCGTAGCGGCGCTCGAGTTCGGTGACGATCCTGAGCGACTGCGCATTGTGGTCGAAGCCGCCCCACGGCCGCATCTTCTCGTCGAGCGCGTCCTCGCCGGTGTGGCCGAAGGGCGTGTGGCCGAAATCGTGGACGAGCGCGACGGCTTCGGCAAGGTCCTCGTCGAGGCGAAGCGCGCGCGCCAGGGCGCGGGCGATCTGGGCGACCTCGATGGAGTGGGTCAGCCGGGTGCGGAAGTGGTCGCCCTCATGGGCGATGAAGACCTGCGTCTTGTGCTTGAGGCGGCGGAAGGCGGTGGAGTGGATGATGCGGTCGCGGTCGCGCTGGAACGGCGTGCGCGTCGCGCTTTCCGGTTCCGGCACGAGACGACCGCGCGTTTGCGCCGGGTCGGACGCATAGGCTGCGCGCGGCCGGTAGCCGAAACCGATCTCGCTCGTGTTCACCTGCCGTCACCCGTTGCCGCTTCGTTGACTTGTCCCCGCCGGCTTCATACCTATGGTGCGAATGCGAACGCAAGGTGACGCCATGGGCATGGACGCCAAGACCGACATGAAATCCGTCGAAGTGAGCGATGCCGCGATCGCCCGCGTGGCGGCGATCCTGCGCGACGAGCCGGGCAAGACGGCGCTGCGCGTCGCGGTCGAGGGCGGCGGCTGTTCGGGCTTTTCCTACACGTTCGATCTCGTCGACAGCCAGAACGACGACGATGTCGTCATCGAACGCGACGGCGCCAAGGTTCTGATCGATGAGATCTCGCTCGTCTACATGGGCGGATCGGTGATCGATTTCGTCGACGACCTGATGGGTCAATCCTTCCAGATCCGCAATCCGAACGCCGTCGCCTCCTGCGGCTGCGGCACGAGCTTTGCCATCTGAATGAAGATCGCGACCTGGAACATCAACGGCGTCAAGGCGCGGATCGACAACCTATTGCACTGGCTGAACGAGAGCCAGCCCGACATCGCCTGCCTGCAGGAGATCAAGTCGGTCGACGAGAATTTTCCCCGAATGGAGATCGAGGCGCTCGGCTATCATGTCGAGACGCACGGCCAGAAGGGGTTCAACGGCGTAGCGATCCTCTCCAGGCTGCGCTTCGACGAAGTCAATCGCGGGCTCGCCGGCGACAACGAGGATTTGCAGGCGCGGTTCATCGAGGGCGTGTTCTCGACCGACAAGGGTGCGCTCAGGGTCGTCTCGCTCTACCTGCCGAACGGCAATCCGGTCGGCACGGAAAAATTTCCCTACAAGCTCGGCTGGATGGACCGGCTGGAGCGCTGGGCGCAGGCGCGGCTGGCGCTCGAGGAACCGCTGGTGCTCGCCGGCGACTACAACGTCATTCCCGAGCCGCATGACGCACGCTATCCCGAGAACTGGTTGGGCGACGCGCTTTTCCAGCCCGAATCCAGACAGGCTTTACGACGGCTCGAAAATCTCGGCTTCGTCGACGCCTTCCGCGCAGTTTCCGATGCGCGCGACGCCTATTCCTTCTGGGACTACCAAGCGGGCGCCTGGCAAAAGAACAATGGCATCCGCATCGATTTCCAGATGCTGTCGCCGGAAGCTGCCGCGCGGCTGCGCTCGTCCGGCATCGAGAAGCATGTCCGGGCGTGGGAAAAGCCGTCCGACCACGTGCCGGTGGTGATCGATCTCGACATGGACCTTGCCCAGGCGGCGTGAGGTGACGCAGCGTCAGGTAGCGTGCTATGATGCGGCATGTTCGAGACCCTTCTCATCGCAGCCATGACGGTTGGCGCCGCTGCCGATCCGCAGGCCGCCGCGGGCCCGACATGCCATGCGAACGGGCTCGTCTTCGGCCAGGGACAGGTCGTCTGCCTCGACATTCCCTGCGCGCCGCAACTCGCGCGCTGCGGCATGGTGCTGAACAACTCCGCCTGGATCAAGATTCAGGACGGCTGCGTCGTCGCCGCGCAGCCGGATCGCCCCGGTCCGACGCTGCGCGCGCATGCCGACAGCGCCGGCGGCCCCTTGCGACACCAAAAGTGATCGCGACGGGCGCTATTCGGTAACTCCGCTCTTGCTCTTGCGCAACCGGCACTCGATAGTCGGCGAGCAGTCCAACGCATTGCGGAACAGACCGATGGCGCGGCCGACCGAAAATGTGACGACATGGGTTGCCGATCTGCAGACGATCCCGGGCGGGTCGCTCTCGCAGCTTGGCCTCCACAACAGTTCCGGAACCAGTGAGAGCTACCGCGTTTGTCGCGCGGCGCTGCAGAAGGCGGTCTTCTCGGAATTGACGATCTCGACGCTCTGCCATCCGGATGGCGTCGTTTATCCCTGCCCCGACGGAATCGAGGACGAAGTGCTGGACGCGCAATTTCGTGAACAGCGCTTTTGCGGCGTGCCGATCGACCTGCTCGTCACCCGCGCGCTCAATCTGGTAATCAACGAGCACCAGGCGGATGCGGCAAGCCAGTTCCGCACGCTGCGCCTGCGCCTCCTGCGCGCGCTCGACGCCGTCGACGTTCAACTGGCCGAGCTCGACGCCAAGACGCGGGCCACGCAGTAGCCGCTTTCCCGCAACACGGGCGGGGAAGCTGAACAAATATGTCGACTATTCAACTGCGAGTCTGATAGGCCGTTTGGCGTGCGCGAATGCGCGATGTGACGGGAATCAGGCCATTGGCAACCACGAACTGGGTCGGCAGCTCGGATATTCGCAACCCAAATCGCTATTTCGGCTACATCGCGCTGGCAACGGCGTGCGTCGTGCTGCTTGCCCTTTTGCCGCTGTGGATCGGTGAACAGATCCATGACGAATATGTCAGCGAAGGCGGCGCGCTGCAGGTCTTTTCGGCGGCGTTCTACCTGATCGTCTCGACCACGATCGTGCGCGAGTCGCATCCCGCCCTGCTCGCATCGCGATGGCATCTGATCGCGATCCCGATCCTGCTTTGCCTGCGCGAACTCGATTTTCACACCAAGCTGACGACGATGACGATCACCAAGACGTCGTTCTACGTCTCGCCGGAGGTGCCGCTTGGCGAAAAGCTGCTGGCGGTCGCGGTTCTGCTGTTCGTCGGCTTCGCTGCCTATCGGACGATCAAGCTGCACGGACGGGCGTTCTTGGAGGGCCTTCGCCGGTTCGACGTCGTCGCCATAGCGATCGGCGCCGCCGGCGCCTGCGCCGTCATTTCGAAGACGCTCGACGGCAGCGTGCGCAAGCTGGCCGATCTCGGCATCACGCTAGCGCCTTCCCTGCAGGCGCCGTCGGTCATTTTCGAGGAAGTGCTGGAACTCGGCATCCCCGTCTTCCTGGCGATCGCCGCATTCGCCTATTTCTCCAGCCGTCCGTCGCAAGGCCGAACGCCGGCGCGCGCGTAGATATCGGCGGCACGGAAGAAAACTGTGCGCTGGTGTCCATCGGTCGAGCTTGGATTTTCCTGGATCGCTGGAGCGGGTAGCGGGAATCGAACCCGCGTATTCAGCTTGGAAGGCTGCTGCTCTACCATTGAGCTATACCCGCCTCTTGCGAGGTACAACTTGCGATGTGGGCCGGTGGTGGAGGGGGCTGGATTCGAACCAGCGTACGCATAGCGAACGGATTTACAGTCCGTCTCCTTTAACCACTCGGACACCCCTCCGTCAGACCACATCGGAGCCGTGCAACGAGGCTTGGCTTGCAGACCTTGCCGGAACCGAAATCCAAGCCAAATCCGCGATGGGCCTTATGGCGGCAGCGCGAAATGCTGTCAACCGCGGCCGCGCCAATTGTCCAGAATTTCGCCATGACCTTGCGTCGCCCCATGTCCAAGGCCCGTCGCGCTCGCTATAGAGAGCCATGAGCGACAAGAAGACGCCTCCCGCCGGCACGGCGCGGGACACCCATTACGCAAAGCTGCGCCGCAAGTTTCGCGACGAGAAGGCCGGCGGTCCGGTCTTCCGGGCGCGGGCGCCGATCGAGGCCGGCGCGCAGCCCGAGGACGGCTCCGTGCGGCTCTACGGCATCCACACGGTTCGCGCGGCGCTGGACAATCCGCGGCGCACGATCCGGCGGCTCCTGGTGACGCGCAACGCGCTGGCGCGGCTGGATCTCTCCGAGCCGCTCGACCTGCCCTACCCGGCCGAGATCGTCGAGCCGCGCGAGATCGACAAGCTCGTCGGCTCCGACGCGGTCCACCAGGGCGCGCTCGCGGAAGTGATGCCGCTGAAGCCGAAGCGGCTCGCCGACCTGAAGGAGACGCGGCTGCTCCTGGTGCTCGACCAGGTGACCGACCCGCACAATGTCGGCGCGATCATGCGTTCGGCGGTCGCGTTCTCGGCCGGCGCGCTGGTCACGACCGGACGGCACAGCCCGCAGGAATCGGGCGTTCTGGCGAAATCGGCCTCGGGCGCGCTGGAGCATATCGAACATATCGAGGTGCGAAACCTCGCCGATGCGCTCGGCGAACTCGCCGAACTCGGCTTCCAGACGGTTGGCCTCGATTCGGACGGGCCGGCGGTGCTGGAAGAGGCGTTTGCCGGGGAGCGCATCGCCCTCGTTCTCGGCGCCGAGGGCAAGGGGCTGCGCCAGAAGACGCGCGAGACCGTTTCCGCTCTCGCCCGGCTCGACATGCCCGGCGCGATCCGCTCGCTCAACGTGTCGAACGCGGCCGCGATCTCGCTTTATGCCGCGCACCGGCATCTGGGCCAAAAGGGGTAACTTGAGTTTGGCCAGCTTTCGTGCTGGCCTTCCCGTTGGAGCGCGAAAGGCGCTGAGGGAAGAAGACACGCATCATGATCAAGACCGACATCGCGCGCCGGGTCTACAACCACACCTGGAAGCTCGATCCCATCATCCGCAGCCTGCTCGACACGGACTTCTACAAGCTCCTGATGCTGCAGATGATCCGGGGCGTTTATCCGGATGTCGATGCGACCTTCACGCTGATCAACCGGACGAAATCCGTGCGCCTCGCCGACGAGATCGACGAGGGCGAACTGCGCGCGCAGCTCGACCATGCGCGCTCGCTTCGCTTTTCCAAGAAGGAGATGATCTGGCTCGGCGGTAACACCTTCTATGGCAAGAGCCAGATCTTCCGGCACGACTTCCTGCGCTGGCTGGCCGATTTCCGGTTGCCGGAATACGAGCTGACGCGCAAGGACGGGCAGTTCGAGCTGACCTTCCACGGCCGCTGGCACGACACGACGATGTGGGAAATCCCGGCGCTCGCGATCATCAACGAGTTGCGCTCGCGCGCGGCGCTGAAATCGATGGGCCGATTTGCGCTCGACGTGACCTATGCGCGTGCCAAGGCGCGGGTGTGGGAAAAGGTGGAGCGGCTGCGCGCCTATCCGGACCTGCGCATCTCCGATTTCGGCACGCGGCGGCGGCATTCGCATCTGTGGCAGCGCTGGTGCGTGGAAGCCTTGAAGGAAGGAATCGGCCCCTCCTTCACCGGCACGTCGAACGTGCTCTTGGCGATGGACACCGACCTCGAAGCGCTCGGCACCAACGCGCATGAACTGCCGATGGTGCTGGCGGCGATGGCGAACTCCGATGCCGAACTGAAGACCGCGCCCTATCGCGTGCTGCAGGACTGGCAGAGCTATTACGGCGGCAACCTCCTGATCGTGCTGCCCGACGCCTTCGGCACCGAAGCCTTCCTGCGCGAGGCGCCGGACTGGGTCGGCCAGTGGACGGGGTTCCGGCCCGACAGCGCGCCGGCGATCGAGGGCGGCGAGCGCATCATCCGCTGGTGGAAGGAGCATGGCATCGATCCGCAGGAACGGCTGATCATCTTTTCCGACGGCCTCGACGTCGACACGATCGAACGGGCGTACCTGCATTTTCGCGGCCGCGTGCGCATGGCGTTCGGCTGGGGCACCAACCTGACCAATGATTTTCACGACTGCGCGCCCGAGCGCAACGAGGCGCTGAAGGCGATCTCGCTGGTCTGCAAGGTGACGTCGGTCAACGGCCGGCCGGCCGTCAAGCTTTCCGACAATCCGGAAAAGGCGACCGGCGATCCGGCCGAAATCGAGCGCTATCTGCGCGTCTTCGGCGGGAAAGAACGTGTAAGACAGCCCGTAACCGTCTGATAAAAAAGCGCAGTTGGTCAAAACGCGCGCAACTGGAGAAATTGCTCAATTACCGGCTTGAAATGCGCGGGCCGCGATGCTCACATGCGGGCAAGACGACTTTTCGATTGCCCGCAGCCGCTGCCCGCCGCAGCCCGTTTCGTGAGTAGATACGATAAGCCAGGTCCTCGAAGTCAGCGATTTGCGGACGCACTTCCACACCCAGGACGGTGTGGTCCACGCCGTCAACGGCATCAGCTTCCACCTGGATGAAGGCGAACTGCTCGCCGTGGTCGGCGAGAGCGGCTCGGGCAAGAGCGTGGCGATGATGTCGCTGATGCAGCTCCTGCCGATGCCGCCGGCCGAGATCGCGTCCGGACGGGTCAATTTCCAGGGCCAGGATCTCGTCAAGCTGAAGGCATCGCAGATCCGCCAGGTGCGCGGCTCGCGTATCGGGTTCGTCTTCCAGGACCCGATGACCTCGCTCAACCCGGTGTTCACCGTCGGCTACCAGATCATGGAGCCGCTGCGCGAGCATATGGGGCTGTCGAAGAAGCAGGCGCGCAAGCGCGCGATTGAGCTTCTGGAGCTCGTCGGCATTCCCGCCGCCGGCCAGCGCATCGACGATTATCCGCACCAGTTCTCCGGCGGCATGCGCCAGCGCGTCGTCATCGCCATCGCGCTGGCCTGCGATCCGAAGGTGCTGATCGCGGACGAGCCGACGACGGCGCTCGACGTGACCGTGCAGGCGCAGATCCTCGAACTGATCAAGGAACTGCGCCAGAAGCTCGGCATGGCGATCATCTGGATCACGCACGACCTTGGCGTCGCCGCCGGCATCGCGGACCGGATCGTCGTCATGTATGGCGGGCAGATCGTCGAGCATGCGGCGGTGGACGAGCTCTTCGACGATCCGCAGCATCCCTATACGCGCGCGCTGCTCGATTCCTTGCCCGGCCGGCACGAGGCGCATGAGAAGCTGCGCTCGATCGCCGGGCAACCGCCGCTTTTGCTAAAGCAGCCGGATTTCTGTCCGTTCTCGGCGCGTTGCAAGCATGTGTTCGACAAGTGCCTGAGGCAGAACCCGCCGCTGATCACCGTTGACGGCGACCATCGCGCGGCGTGCTGGTGGGACCCAGAAACCGGAGGCCCGCGCGATGTCGCTTGAAACCGCGATGGCACGGCCGACGCACCACGTTCCGAGCGACGAGACGCTGGTCTCGATCGACAATCTCAAGGTTCATTTTCCGGTTCACAAGGGCATCTTCCGGCGCAAGGCTGGCGCGGTGCGGGCGGTGGACGGGCTGACCTTCGAGATCAAGAAAGGCGAGACGCTGGGGCTCGTCGGCGAATCCGGCTGCGGCAAGTCGACGACCGGGCGGGCGCTGCTGCGGCTCTACCGCGCCAGCGACGGGAAGATCGTGTTCGACGGCACCGACATCGCCTCGCTGGAGGGTGACGCGCTGCGAAGGCAGCGGCCGCGCATGCAGATGATCTTCCAGGACCCGCAGGCCTCGCTCAACCCGCGCATGACGGTCGGCGCGATCATCGCCGAGCCGCTGGTCGAGCATGGGGTGATGGACGCCAAGGGACGCAAGGCGCGGGTGCGCGAACTGCTGGATGCGGTCGGCCTCAACCCCGATTACGTCAACCGCTATCCGCACGAATTTTCCGGCGGCCAGCGCCAGCGCATCGGCATCGCGCGGGCTCTCGCGCTCGATCCGGAATTCATTGTCTGCGACGAGCCGATCGCGGCACTGGACGTCTCGATCCAGGCGCAGGTGGTCAACCTGCTCGAGGATCTGCAGGCCAAGCTCGGCCTGACCTACCTTTTCATCAGCCACGACCTTTCGATGGTCAAGCACATCGCCGACCGGGTCGCCGTCATGTATCTCGGCAAGATCGTGGAACTGGCGGATGTCGAATCCCTCTTCGCCGACCCGAAGCACCCCTACACGAAGGCGCTCCTGTCGGCCGTGCCGGTGCCCGACCCGAAGGTCGAGGCGAGCCGGCGCCGCATCATCCTGACGGGCGACATTCCCGACCCGGCGAACCCGCCGGCCGGATGCCGCTTCTGCACACGCTGCCCGGAGGTCTTCGACCGCTGCCGGGTCGAGGAACCGGCCTGGCGCGAGGTGCAGCCGGGCCGCTTTGCTGCATGTCATCGAGTCGAAGGAGGAGAACCGTCGAAGGCGACGTAGGAATCTGAGTGTCGCACCGTGGCGGATGGGAGCCAAAGCGGATGCGAAAAACCTGGCAAAACCAATAATATCGCAAGGGGAATTGCAATGAAGAAACTGACGACGTTCCTGACCGGAACGGCAGCGGCCATTGCCATGACGGCTGGCGCTGCCCAGGCCGAGCGCGGAAGCGACGGCCATCTCAACATCCTCTACTGGCAGGCGGTCTCGATCCTCAATCCGTTCCTTTCGGGCGGCACCAAGGATGTCGAAGGCTCCTCGCTGGTCATCGAGCCGCTGGCTAAGTTCAACGAGAAGGGCGAAATGGTCCCTGCCCTCGTCGATGAAATCCCGACGGTCGAAAATGGCGGCGTCGCCGAAGACCTGAAATCCATCACCTGGGTCATTTCCGAAGGCCTGATGTGGTCGGACGGAACGCCGGTGACGGCGGAAGACGTCAAGTTCACGGCCGAATACTGCATGGCCGAAGACGGCGGGTGCCAGCAGGTCGCGAACTTCACCGACGTGGAGAGCGTCGAAGCGGTCGACGAGCGCACCGTCAAGGTCAACTTCTCGATCCCGAAGCCCTATCCCTACGGCCCCTTCGTCGGCGCACAGTCGCCGATCATCCAGAAGGCGCAGTTCGCCGACTGCGTGGGCGCCAGGGCGCCGGAATGCACCGAGGCCAATTTCGGCCCGATCGGCACCGGTCCGTTCGTCGTCACGCGCTTTGCCGCCAACGACGTGATCGAGCTCGAAGCCAACCCGAACTACCGCGATGCGGCCAAGCCCGCCTTCGCCACGGTGACGCTGAAGGGCGGTGGCGACGCGGCGTCGGCTGCCCGTGCGGTCATGGAGACCGGCGAGTTCGACTATGCCTGGAACCTGCAGGTGGAGCCGGAAATCCTGGCGCAGATGGAAGCGGCCGGCCGCGGCGAACTCATCTCGTCGTTCGGCACGTCGGTCGAGCGCATCAACCTCAACATGACCGATCCGAGCCCGGACAAGGGCGACGACCGTTCGACCGTCGAGGCGGGACCGCATCCGTTCCTCTCCGACCCGGCCGTTCGCCGCGCGCTGTCCATCGCGCTCGACCGCGAACTGATCGTCGAAGCCGGCTACGGCGAGACGGGCCGTCCGACCTGCAACATCCTGCCGGCGCCGGAAGCCTATGCCTCGAAGAACGTCGACTGGTGCCTGACGCAGGACATCGAGGAGGCCAACCGCCTGCTCGACGAAGCCGGCTGGATGCCGGGCGGCGACGGCATTCGCGAGAAGGACGGCGTTCGCCTGTCGATCCTCTACTCGACCTCGACCAACTCCGTGCGTCAGGCGACGCAGGCGCTGGTCAAGGACATGTGGCAGCAGATCGGCGTCGAGTCCGAACTTCGCAACGTCGATGCGGCCGTGTTCTTCGGCGGCGACCCGGCAAGCCCGGACACGTTCCAGAAGTTCTATGCGGACGTTCTGATGTACACCAACAATTTCGACGGGACCGACCCTGAGAAATACATGGCCGAATGGCTCTGCGACGACGCTCCGAAGCCGCAGAACGGCTGGCTCGGCGCCAATATTCCCCGCTTCTGCTCGGAGGAATATGACGCGCTGGTCAAGAAGATGGGCGAGACCGCCCCGCTCGAGGAGCGCCAGGCCCTCGCCATCCAGATGAACGACATCCTCACCAATGAGGGTGCGCATCTGCCGCTCGTCCACCGTGGCGACGTTTCCGCGAAGTCGACGACGCTGAACGGCGTCCTGATGAATTCGTGGGACTCGGAACTGTGGAACGCGGCCGACTGGACCCGCGCTGAGTAAACCTTAACGACTGGGCATTCGCATGTGACCCATGCGGATGCCCGTTCGCGGGCATGGGGCAAAGCCGCGCGGCTGACCGCGACGGCCGGAGTTCGGTCATATGTTTCACTACACGCTGAGGCGCCTGATGTTCGCGGTGCCGACATTGTTCGTCATCAGCTTCATCATCTTCGCGCTGCTCGACCTGGCGCCCAACGATCCGACCGGCAACCTGCCGCTGACGATCCCGCCGGAAGTGCGCGAGCAGATCCGCATGTCGCTCGGCCTCGGCGAGCCGTTCCACATCCGCTACCTGAAGTGGCTGCAGCAGTTCTTCATCGCCGAGCCGCTCAATTTCATCCAGCAGGCCTTCGGCATCGAGATCGGCAATTCGGCCGAGCGCGTACGCATCCGCTCCTGGGCGACGCGCAGCCCGGTGGTGGACCTGATCGTCGAGCGCCTGCCGCAGACGCTCTGGGTCGTCGGCATGTCCTATGTCGTCGGCATCCTGATCGCGCTGCCGGTCGGCATCATCTCGGCCTACCGCCAGTATTCCTGGTTCGACCAGATCGGCACCTTCGTCTCGATGGTCGGCTTTTCGGTCCCGACCTTCTTCACAGGCGTGGTGCTGATCGTCGTCTTCTCCGTCTATCTGGGCTGGTTTCCCTCGATCTACGACACCACGCACCGCGTCACGGACTGGGACAGCTTCTGGGTGCAGGTGCGCCAGATGGTGCTGCCGGTGATGGTGCTGGCGCTCTACAACGCGGCGCAGCTCAGCCGTTTCGTGCGCGCGTCGATGCTCGACAACCTCAACCAAGACTACGTGCGCACCGCGCGCGCCAAGGGCATGAAGGAGAAGGTCGTCCTTCTCGTCCACGTGCTGCGCAACAGCCTGATCCCTGTCGTCACCGTCATCGCGCTCGGCATCCCGACGATCTTCTCCGGCGCCATCATCACCGAGCAGATCTTCCGTGTGAACGGTCTCGGCCAGCTCCTGATCATCGCGATCCAGGGCGCGGACATTCCGCTCGTCCAGACGCTGACCTTCATCTTCGCGGTGCTCATCATCCTGTGCAACCTGATCGCCGACATCCTTTACGGCATTCTGGACCCGAGGATTCGCTATGACTGATCAGGTTTCCATGGCGCCCGAGAAGGTCATCCCGCCCGCGCCGGGCTCGCCCGTCGCCGCCGAGCCGCGCAAGCAGCGCACGCTGACCGCCGACGTCTGGCGCCAGTTCCGCCAGCACAAGGGCGGCGTGATCGGCGCGATCGTGTTCCTGACGATCATCTTCCTGGTGGTCTTCGGCCCCTCCATCCACGGCATCGACCCCTCGGCGCTGAACGTGCGCGAGCGCAATGCGGGCATTTCGTTTGCCCATCCGATGGGGACCGACAATCTGGGCCGCGACACCTTCGCGCAGATTCTCGCCGGCGGGCGCACGTCGCTCTCGGTCGGGGTGACGGCGATGATGCTGTCGCTTCTGCTCGGCACCACGATCGGCGTGATGGCGGGCTATTTCAAGAAGCTGGAAGGGCCGCTGATGCGGCTGACGGACCTCTTCCTAGCGCTGCCGCTGCTGCCGCTGCTGCTCGTCATCATCATGCTCTTCCGCGACACGTTGCGGCGCTCCTTCGGGCCGGAGACCGGCATCTTCATGCTGATCGTGTTCGTGATCGGCATCACGAGCTGGATGCAGACGGCGCGCATCGTGCGCGGCGCCGTGCTTTCGGTGAAGGAGCAGGAGTTCGTGCTGGCAGCCAAGAGCATCGGCACGCGCGAGCGGCGGGTGATCACGCGGCACATCCTGCCCAACGTGCTCTCGCCGATCATGGTGTCGGCGACGCTCGGCATCGCAACCGCGATCATCACCGAATCGGCGCTGAGCTTTCTCGGGCTCGGCTTCCCGTCCGACTATCCGACCTGGGGGCGGCTGCTCTTCGACGGCGTCAACTTCATGCAGATCAACCCGTCGCGCGTCATCTGGCCGGGACTGGCGATCTCGCTGACGGTGCTTTCGGTGAACTATATCGGCGATGGCATTCGCGACGCGCTCGATCCGCGCATCCGCGGAAGGTGATCAGATGCGACGTGGCAGATAGTGCCACGTCGCCACCGCGCAGACGCCCATCAGGATCGCGAGCGAGGCGAAGACGCCGCCGAGACCGAAGAAGATGAGCACGATGGAATAGACCAGCGGCGGCATCAGCTCCGACAGGTCGAGATAGGTGCGGTAGACCGCCGTCATCTGAGCGCGCTCGTGGGTGCGCACGGCACGCATGAAGACGACGGAGCCGAGCGCGTCGAGCGCGACGCCGAAGAAGGCCGTGACGAGCAGGAAGGCGCCGGCGACCCAGGGCGAGGCTTCGCCCGCGATCGCCGCGATTGTCAGCCCCGCCGCCATGCCGGCGAACGCCACGGCCATGGTGCGGCGCGCGCCGAACCGGCCCCCGAGCCAGCCCCAGAAGAGCGCCGTGAAGAGAAGCGCGTTGCCGGCCGAGACGATCAGGCCGCCGGCAAGGCTTCCCTGCCCCGTGACGACCATCAGGAGCGGCACGTAGACGAAGAAGCTCGTCCAGAAGCAGGAGCGGCCGAAGGCGATGAACCAGGCGAGCCGCAGCCGCGGCTGGGCGACGAAGCGGCCGATATTGGCGAGCGGATTGGCCGGTTTCGTCTTGCCGGGGCGGATGGCGGCGTTGTCGGACAGGCGGAAATACCAGAAGAAGCAGAGCAGCACGGCCGCGAACAGCGCGACGGCGCCATGCGCCGCCCAGAGGCCGAACTGCGCGTAGAGCGTGACGCCGAGCGTCGGGCCGCACATCCAGGCGATGGTGGACCAGGCCATGCGCAGGGATTCCGACTGGATGAACTGCGTCTTGCGGATGTGGTCCATGATGTAGAGGTTGAGCGTGATCGACAGCGCCGACGCGCCGATGACGCGCGCGAGCATGCCGCCGAGCTGGCCGGCGAGCGTTCCGGTCACGAGGCAGAGCGAGCCGAGGCCGAGGAGCAGCACGCCAGCCGTATAGACGCGGCGGCGCGCAAAGCGCTGGATCGCCAGCGGCATCAGGATCGTCGCCGACAGGCCGAGAAGCGCGACGAGCGTATAGGTCAGCGAGACGGCCTGCTCGCTGCGCAGGAGCTCGTAGGCCTGGATCGGAATGACGCTGGCGACCGACGCGCGGGCGAAGGATTCCAGCGTGAACAGGATCGCGAAGGTGCGTGCGCCGGGCGCGCGCGCTGCCGGAAGCCAGATCGGATGACGGACCTGCGCGACCATTCGCTGCCTCCCTGATGGAAGACGAGCTATGCGGCGGCGCAGACCGTCCGGTTATGAGGAAACCGTCATGGCGTGACGCAATTTCGTCTGGACCAAAGAGCGGGCCGGCGCCGGCTCAGACGGCGTCCCATTGCGGCGAGAAGTCGAAGTCGCAGATGCGGGCATTCTTCGCGCCGAGCGCGGAGATGGCGGCCATTTCGGCATCGGTGAGCGCGAAGTCGAAGATGTCGATGTTTTCGGCAAGGCGTTCCTTGCGCGTCGTGCGCGGGATGGCGACGACGCCGTCCTGCTGGACGTGCCAGCGCAGGACGACCTGGCCCGGTGTCTTGCCATGCGCCTTCGCCGCAGCGGCGACGGCCGGCTCGGCGAACAGGTCGCCGCCGCGCGCCAGCGGGCAGTAGGAGGTCATCGCCATTCCCGCCTTGCGGCAGGCGGCGTGGACCTTCGACTGGTCGAGATAGGGGTGATGCTCGACCTGATTTGCGACGAGCGGCGCATCGGAAAGCGCGAGCGCTTCGGCGAGGAGCGCGGTCGGGAAATTGGAGACGCCGACATGGCGGGCAAGGCCGTCTGCCCGGGCGCGGTTCAGCGCCTCAATCGTCTCGGCGAGCGGGACCTTCGGGTTGGGCCAGTGGATGAGCAGGAGGTCGACCTGATCGAGCTTCAGCCTTTCTAGGCTCTCTTCAGCCGAGCGGCGGAAATCGGCGGGCGCGAGATCGGTCCACCAGACCTTGGTGGTGACGAAGATTTCGTCGCGCGCGAGGCCCGAGCGACGCAGTCCCTCGCCCACATCCGCCTCGTTGCCGTAGCTGGCTGCGGTGTCGAGATGGCGGTAGCCGATGTCGAGCGCGTGGGCGACGAGATCGGCGCAGTCTTCGCCTTTCAAGGTCCAGGTGCCGAGACCGAGGGCCGGGATGCGCGCGCCGTTCGCTTCGATTTTGTGCACTTCTTCGTCCGTCCTTATGCTTGGCCGTGCCAGTCGATTTCATGCTACCGACTTGTAACACCGAGATTCTTCAATGACCGAACTAGTGCACAGCCCACCCAAAAACAAATCCCGCATCGAACTGATCGACGCCGCGCGCGGGGGCGCATTGATCGCGATGGCGATCTATCATTTCGCGTGGGACCTCGAATTCTTCGGCTATGCGACGCCGGGCATGACGGCGGTCGGCGGGTGGCGGCTCTTCGCGCGGTCGATCGCCTCGTCGTTTCTGTTCCTCGTCGGGTTCAGCCTGTTGCTCGCGCATGTGCGCGGCGTGCGCTGGCGGCCCTTCTGGTGGCGAATGACGCAGGTGGGTGGCGCCGCAGCGGCGATCACGCTCGTCACCTATTTCGCGACGCCGGACGCCTTCATCTTCTTCGGCATCCTGCACCATATCGCGCTGGCGAGCCTTGTCGGGCTGTTCTTCCTGCGGCTGCCCGCTCTTGCCATTGCGGCGATCGCGATCGGCGTGATCGCGCTGCCGGCGCTGTGGCGCAGCGATGTCTTCAACGGCATGGCGCTCGCCTGGACGGGGCTGGCGGCGGTCAATCCGCGCTCCAACGATTTCGTGCCGCTGTTCCCGTGGTTCGGCGCCGTTCTGCTCGGCATGGCGGCGGCGAAAATCGTGCGGAACTCGGGCTGGACGGAGCGGGCGGCGGGCAAGCCTCTGCCCGGCTGGACGCGGCCGCTGCAGTTTGCCGGGCAGCACAGCCTTGCCGTCTATCTCCTGCACCAGCCGGTGCTCATCGGGGTGATCTTCCTCGCCTCGCTGGTCGTGCCGCCTCAGGCCGAGGAGCCGCGCGTCGGGTTCCAGCGCGCCTGCGAGGCGCAGTGCGTCGAGACGCGCGACGCAGCGTTCTGCGCGGCCTATTGCGGCTGCGTCGTCGCTGAAATCGATGGCGACGCGCGGGCCGGCGAGATTTATACTGGCGCGCCGAGCGAAGACGCGACGGCGTGGCTGACCGAAATCGCTACGCAATGCTCGATCGCGACCGACATGGAGCTGCCGGGAGAGGCCGAATGACGACGATCGATCAACCGCCGATGCGCTTTCCCTGGCCGCCGGTCATCGTCGTTTCGATGGCGGCGCTCGCCATCATTCTCGGCACGTTCGTGCCGCTGCCATGGCTACGCGGGCCGTTCGGGGAGTTTCTTGCCGGCGTCGGCGCGCTGATCGTCGTCGGCGGCGCGACGCTTGCCGTCCTCGCCGTGACGCGGTTTCGCAAGGTCGGCACCCCGGTCGCGCCGACTCACGCGGCGCAGCGCCTCGTGACCGACGGGCCGTTCGCGATCAGCCGCAATCCGATCTATCTGGGCGGCGTGACGATCCTCATCGGGCTCGCGCTCGTCACGCATAATGCGTGGTTCATTCTTGCCGGCTTCGCGGCGGGAATCGCGATCAGCCTCGTCGCGATCCGACCGGAAGAGCGGCATCTCGACCGGCGTTTCGGCAAGGCCTACCGTGATTACGCGAAGCGGGTTCGCAGGTGGTTTTGATTACGTATTGACGCCGAGCTCGGCGAGGCGCTCGACGCAGGCTTCCTCGGCGCCGTCAAGCTCCGACAGCGTTTCCTCGAGGTCGCGGCGCTTCTGGCGCAGGTCTTCGCGCTTTTCCTCGATGCGCTTGATCATCAGCTTCAACTGGCCGACCTCGCCCGGCGGTTCGCGATACATCTGGATGATCTCGCGGATTTCGTTGATCGAGAAGCCGAGGCGCTTGCCGCGCATGATCTGCTTGATGAGGTGACGGTCGGCGGGGCGGAAGAGGCGCGTGCGGCCGCGCCGCACCGGAAGGACCAGCCCTTCATCCTCGTAGAACCGCAAGGTGCGGGTCGATACGCCGAACTCCCGCGTGAGTTCGGTGATCGTGTAGAATTCCCGCATCCGCCTATCCGATCAAGCACTTGGAACCGGGAGAAGATTGCCACGACACTTACGTAAAAGTCAATCAAGCCGGCTGACCGACACGCGCGCAAGGTGCCTAGAGCAGCCCGAACCACCACGTCGCGAGGCCGAGGAAGGCGAAGAAGCCGACGACGTCGGTGATGGTGGTGACGAACACGGCCGAGGCGACGGCGGGGTCGGCGCCGACCTTGTCGAGCAGCAGCGGCACGAGTATGCCCGCGACGGCGGCGGTGAAGAGGTTGATCAGCATCGCGGTGGCGATGACGAGGCCGATGTCGGTCGAAAACCAGAAGGCGGCGATGCCGCCCACGAGCACGGCGAACAGGACGCCGTTGATCAGCCCGACGCCCATTTCGCGGCGGATGATGCGGCCGGCATTGTAGATGTCGAGGTCGCGCGTCGCGAGCGCGCGCACGGTGACGGTCATGGTCTGCGAGGCGGCGTTGCCGCCCATGCCGGCGACGATCGGCATCAGGATCGCGAGCGCGACGATCTCCTGGATGGTGGCGTCGAAAAGGCCGATGACCGAGGCGGCGAGGAAGGCCATGACGAGGTTGATCAGCAGCCATGGCACGCGCGAGCGCGAGGTGGTGCGCACGGAATCCGACAGTTCCTCGTCGCCGACGCCGCCCATGCGCAGGAGATCTTCCTCGGCCTCCTCCTGGATGACGTCGACGACGTCGTCGATGGTGAGGACGCCGACGAGGCGCTCGTTCTCGTCGACGACGGCGGCGGAGAGGAGATCGTACTGCTCGAATTCCTGCGCGGCTTCTTCCTGGTCCATCGTAGCCGGGATCGCGTGACGCGTCTCGTGCATCACGTCTTCGATCCTGACCGTGCGCTGGGAACGCAGGATGCGGTCGAGGTCGACGGAGCCCATCAGGCGGAAGGTCGGATCGACGACGAAGATCTGGTGGAACGTGTCCGGCAGGTTCCGGTCCTCGCGCATGTAGTCGATCGTCTGGCCGACCGTCCAGAAGGGCGGCACGGCGACGAACTCGGTCTGCATGCGCCGGCCGGCGGTTTCTTCGGGATAGTCGAGCGAACGCCGCAGCCTGATCCGCTCGGTGAACGGAAGCTGTTCGAGGATCTCGTCCTGATCCTCGCGGTCGAGGTCTTCCAGAATGTAGACCGCGTCGTCCGAATCGAGTTCCTGGACGGCCTGCGCGATCTGCGCGTTGGGCAGGTGCTCGACGATGTCAAGGCGGATCGCCTCGTCGACCTCGGTCAGCGCGGTGAAATCGAACTCGTCGCCCATGAGCACGACGAGGCTGCGGCGCGCCTCTGCCGGCAGCGCTTCGAGAAGATCGCCGATCTCGGACTGGTGGAGGACGGAGACTTCGCTCTTCAGCGTGTCGGCATCCTGGCTTTCGATCGCATCGGTGATGCGAGCGATGAAGTCCTGCCGGATCGCGCCGTCTTCGTTGTAGATCTCGGGCCGAACCTCTTCGCTGCCGCCGGTCTCGTTGTCGTTGGCAATCATCGGCGCCTCCATGGGTGTTCGAATGGAGCTTGAGGATGTCGGGCGAAGCGGATGAGCCTCTCGGGCTGGTTGGTTGGGTAGGACGAAGGCGCAAACGCCGCAAGCCCTCGCCGGCCAAAAACGCCATTGGCCGGACGAAGGTTGCAGCGCTGTGGCTTCAGGGGCGTCAGACGGTGAGGAAGCGGCGCACCTCTGGATCGTCCAGATCATGCGCCTCGCCCGAATGGACGACCCGGCCGCGATCCATGACGTGGATGTCGTCGGCAAGCTCGCGGCAGAAATCGAGATACTGCTCGACGAGGAGCACGGCGATGCCGGCGGAATCGCGGAGGTAGCGGATCGCGCGGCCGATATCCTTGATGATCGAGGGCTGAATGCCTTCAGTGGGCTCGTCGAGGACGAGGAGTTTCGGCCGCAGGACCAGCGCACGGCCGATGGCGAGCTGCTGCTGCTGGCCGCCCGAAAGATCGCCGCCCCGTCGGCCGAGCATGTCCTTCAGTACCGGGAACAGCTCGAAAACATGATCCGGGATGTTGCGGTCCGCGCGCTTCAGCGGCGCGTAGCCGGTCTCGAGGTTTTCGCGCACGGTCAGCAGCGGAAAGATCTCGCGGCCCTGCGGCACGAATGCGATGCCCGACCGGGCGCGCTCTGATGGCGCGCTCCGGTCGAGCACCTTCCCCTCGAAAGAGATCTGGCCGGTCGAGAGACGGTGGTGGCCGACGATGGCGCGCATCAGGCTGGTCTTGCCGACGCCGTTGCGCCCGAGGACGCAGGTGATGCGGGCAGGCTGGGCGGCGAGCGAGACGCCGCGCAGCGCTTGGGCGGCGCCGTAGTGGAGGGTGGCGTCGGTGATGGTCAGCATTTGGCAGTGCTCCATGCGGGAACCACCCCCACTCCGGCCCTTCGGGCCACCTCTCCCCCTGAGAGGGGGAGAGGAAAAGCGCGCTGCGTTGCGGCCGGCGCTTCCTCTGCCCCGTCGTTCGGGGGAGAGGTGTCGCGGCGCAGCCGTGACGGAGTGGGGGTCGGATGACGGACTGTTCTGAAGATCAATATCCCCTCACCTCCCCAGATACACTTCGACCACGCGGGGGTCGGCGCTGACGTGGTCGAGGGAGCCTTCGGAGAGGACCGAGCCTTCGTGCAGGCAGGTGACCTTGACGCCGAGTTCGCGGACGAAGTGCATATCGTGCTCGACGACGATGACGGAATGCGTGCGGGCGATGTCGCGCAGGAGGCGTGCGGTTTCCTCGGTTTCGGCGTCGGTCATGCCGGCGACCGGTTCGTCGACGAGAAGGAGCTTGGGGTCCTGCGCCAGCAGCATGCCGATTTCGAGCCACTGCTTCTGGCCGTGGGAGAGGTTCGCCGCGAGGTCGTTGCGGCGGGCGGAGAGGCGCACGGTTTCGAGGATGTCGTCGAGCTTGCGCTTCGCCTCGGCGGTTTCGCGCCAGAAAAGGGTCGGGAAGATCGAGCGCGGGCCTTTAAGCGCCAGGAGCAGATTGTCCTCGACCGAATGGCTTTCGAAGACGGTCGGCTTCTGGAACTTGCGGCCAATGCCCATGATGGCGATGTCGGCCTCGTCGTGGCGCGTCAGGTCGATCTCGCCATCGAAGAAGACCTCGCCGCTGTCGGGTCGGGTCTTGCCGGTGATGATGTCCATCATCGTGGTCTTGCCGGCGCCGTTCGGACCGATGATCGCGCGCATTTCGCCCTTGTCGAGCACGAGGGAGAGATTGTTGATGGCGCGGAAGCCGTCGAAGGAGACGGAGACGGCGTCGAGATAGAGGATCGTGTTGGACTTCGACATGATTTTCACTCGGCCGGTTGCGGGCTGGCGGCGTGAGGGGTACGGCGCACCGGCGGTTTTTCGGGGCGGATGACCGGCAGGTCCGGCGGCGGCGCCTCGGTGGCGCGGGCAGCCTTTGCCTCGCGGCGATCGGAGAGATACCCACCGATCGTGCCAACGATGCCCTTGGGCAGGAACAGCGTGACGGCCACAAAAAGGCCGCCGAGCGCGAAGAGCCAGAGGTCGGGATAGGCGGCGGTGAACCAGGTTTTGGCGTAGTTGACGAGGATCGCGCCGATGATCGGCCCGACCAGCGTGCCGCGCCCGCCGACGGCGGCCCAGACGACGATCTCGATCGAATTCGCCGGGGCGAACTCGCCGGGATTGATGATGCCGACCTGCGGCACGTAGAGCGCGCCCGCGATGCCGGCGATGATGGCGGAGACGACGAAGGCGAAGAGCTTCACATATTCGGGCCGGTAGCCGATGAAGCGGGTGCGGCTTTCGGCATCGCGCACCGCGACCATGATCTTGCCGAGCTTGGACCTCGTGATCGCGCTGCAGATGACGAAGGAGAGCGCAAGGGCCACGGCCGTCGCGGCGAAGAGCGCGGCGCGCGTGCCGGGCGCCTGGATCGAATAGCCGACGATCTCGCGGAAATCGGTCAGCCCGTTATTGCCGCCGAAGCCCATGTCGTTGCGGAAGAAGGCGAGCATCAAGGCGTAGGTCACGGCCTGCGTGATGATCGACAGATAGACGCCGGTAACGCGGCTGCGGAAGGCGAACCAGCCGAAGACGAAGGCGAGCAGGCCGGGCACGACCATGACCATCAGAATGGCGAACCAGAAGTTGTCGGAGCCCCACCAGTACCAGGGCAGTTCCGACCAGTTCAGGAACACCATGAAATCGGGCAATTCGGCGTTGCCGTAGACCCCGCGCGAACCGATCTGGCGCATCAGATACATGCCCATCGCATAGCCGCCGAGCGCGAAGAACGCGCCGTGGCCGAGCGAGAGGATGCCGACATAGCCCCAGACGAGATCGAGCGCCATGGCGAGCATCGCGTAGGTCAGATACTTGCCCATCAGCGCGACCATGTAGTTCGGCACGCGCAGCGGATGGCCGACGGGAAGCAGGAGGTTCGACGCGGGGACTAGGATGGCGGCGAGGAGGAGCAGGCCGACGACCCAGTAGAGCTTCGCGCCGAGTGCGCGGTAAAAGAATTGCGTGATCATGCTTCCACCGCCCTTCCCTTTTGCGCGAAGAGGCCGCGCGGGCGCTTCTGGATGAACAGGATGATGAAGACGAGGAGCAGGATCTTGGCGAGCACCGCGCCGGCATAAGGCTCGAGGAACTTGTTCAGGACGCCGAGCGTCAGCGCGCCGACGAGCGTGCCCCAGAGATTTCCGACGCCGCCGAAGACCACGACCATGAAACTGTCGATGATGTAGCCCTGCCCCAGATTGGGCGAGACGTTGTCGATCTGCGAGAGCGCCACGCCCGCCAGACCGGCGATGCCGGAGCCGAGGCCGAAGGTCATCGCGTCGACCCATGGCGTGCGGATGCCCATGGACGAGGCCATGCGGCGGTTTTGCGTCACCGCGCGCATCTGGAGGCCGAGGGCGGTGCGCTTGAGGACCAGCAGGAGGGCGGCGAACACGATGAGCGCGAAGATCACGATGAAGAACCGGTTCCAGGTGATGGCGATGCCGTAGAAGTCGAAGGAGCCGGACATCCAACCCGGATTGCCGACTTCGCGGTTCGATGCGCCGAAGATGGTGCGGACCGATTGCTGGATGATCAGCGACAGGCCCCAGGTGGCGAGCAGCGTTTCCAGCGGACGGCCATAGAGAAACCGGATGACGCCGCGCTCGATGGCGACGCCGATCAGTCCGGTGACGAGGAAGGCGGCCGGAAGGGCGAAGGCGAGCGACCAGTCGAAAAGGTCCGGGAAGGATGCGCGGATGAAATTCTGGACGAGGAAGGTCGTGTAGGCGCCGAGCATGACCATCTCGCCATGCGCCATGTTGATGACGCCCATGACGCCGAAGGTGATGGCAAGGCCGATGGCGGCGAGGAGCAGCACGGCGCCGAGCGAGACGCCGTACCAGACGTTCTGGCCGACATCGAGCAGCGCGAGGCGGCTCTGGATGTCCGCGATGCCCTGCTCGATCGTGGGCGTGACGTCGGCATCGGCGCTGGAAAGCGCGGCCTGAAGGATGCCGAGCGCCTGCCGGTCACCGCGCGCCGCGATCGTGTCGACGGCTTCGGCGAAATCGGCGGGTTCGGCGTCGGCGCGCAGGATCGCGACCGCGCGGGCCTCCCGCATGACCTGCAGGACGGCAGGGTTCTGCTCCTCCGCGATCGCCTCGTCGAGGAGCTCGACATTGACGGGATCGCCGGCCTGGAACATGGCGCGGGCTGCCGTCATGCGGGTATTCGCGTCGGGACTCATCAAGGTGAGCTGGCCGATGGCGGTGCGCACGGCGCGGCGGAGCGAATTGTTGACGCGGATGCGCTCGACGGACGCCTTGGCAATTTCGCCGATGGAGTCGCCGGTTATAGCGTCGGTGGCTTCGAGCGGATCACCGCGGCCGGAGAGCGTGACGATCTGGCCGGTGGATTCGACGACGTTGAGGTCGCCGGCGGCGAGCGCTTCGAGGAGCGGGACGGCGCGGGGGTCGCCGGTTGCGGCGATGGCGGCGACGGTTTGGGCGCGGTCGGAGAAGTTGCCTTCGGGGAGCAGGCTGGCGAGGTTTTCGAGGGATTGGGCGGATGCGGGGAGCGTCGTGAGTGCGAGGAGGATCGCAAACAACCAACGCAGAAACTGAAGACGCAGTTCTTTGGCGCGCCCCCCTCTGGCCTGCCGGCCATCTCCCCCGCGAGGGGGGAGATCACGCGCGTCGACGTGCGCAACCAGCCGATTTCCGTGGCACTGGCGGAGATGGCGGGCGTCGAGGTGTGCGACTAGCTGATCTCCCCCCTTGCGGGGGAGATGGCCGGCAGGCCAGAGGGGGGCAACGTAGGGCATCAGCGGAACCGGTGATCTGCGGGGATGGCGAGAGGCCGAACGAGTGGGCCTCTCGATGATGCGGAACGATCAGTTCGCCGCAGCCTGGGCGCCGCCGCACGTCTCCGTCTCCGTATTGAAGTTTCCGCAGTTGACCGGGTCGGTCCAGTCGGCTTCGAGCACGGCCGATTCGGGCAGGAAGTCGGACCAGGCGTCGCCGGGGACGAGGTCTTCGGTTTCCCAAACGACGTCGAACTGGCCGTCGTCCTGGATTTCGCCGATCAGGACCGGCTTGGTGACGTGGTGGTTGGGCAGCATGACCGCCGTGCCGCCGGTGAGGTTCGGGACCTCGACGCCGACGATGGCGTCGATGACGGCGTCGGCTTCGGTGGAGCCGGCCTTCTCGACCGCCGCGACCCACATGTTGAAGCCGATATAGTGGGCTTCCATCGGGTCGTTGGTGACGCGTTCCTCATCGCCGATGAAGGCGTGCCAGGTCTCGATGAACTCGGCGTTCTCCGGCGTGTCGACCGACATGAAGTAGTTCCATGCGGCGAGGTGGCCGACGAGCGGCGCGGTGTCGAGGCCGGCGAGTTCCTCTTCGCCGACCGAGAAGGCGACGACCGGGATGTCCTCGGCGGCGACACCCTGATTGCCGAGTTCGCGGTAGAACGGAACGTTGGCGTCGCCATTGATGGTCGAGACGACGGCGGTCTTCTTGCCCGACGAGCCGAAGGCCTTGATGTCGGACACGATCGTCTGCCAGTCCGAATGACCGAACGGCGTGTAGTTGATCATGATGTCTTCCGCGGCCACGCCCTTGTCCTTGAGATAGGCCTCGAGGATCTTGTTGGTGGTCTGCGGGTAGACATAGTCGGTGCCGGCCAGCACCCAGCGCTCGACGCCTTCGTCGTTCATCAGGTAGTCGACGGCGGGGATTGCCTGCTGGTTCGGCGAGGCGCCGGTGTAGAAGACGTTGCGCTGGCTTTCCTCGCCCTCATACTGGACGGGGTAGAACAGCAGGCCGTTCAGTTCCTCGAAGACCGGCAGGACCGACTTGCGGCAGACCGAGGTCCAGCAGCCGAAGACGGCGTCGACGCCGTTGACCTCGTACATCTCGCGCGCCTTTTCCGCGGCGAGCGGCCAGTCGGACGCGATGTCGATGACGACCGGCTCGAGCTGGCGGCCGAGGAGCCCGCCCTTCTTGTTCTGCTCCTCGATGAGCATCAGCATGACGTCCTTCAAGGTCGTCTCCGAGATCGCCATCGTGCCCGACAGCGAATGGAGGACGCCGACCTTGATCGGCCCGTCCTGCGCGGCGGCAGCCGACATCAGAAGACCGCCGGCGACGGCCGCGGCTAGCGTTTGACGAATTCCCCTCATGATTGCCTCCAATGGCATTCTTGTTTGCACCGCAATATTGGTTGCAACCGGCATGCCAAGCGAAGGGCGTTGTTGAGATGCCTCCATGTATCGGTTTCGATTCAAGCACTTGGCGCGTGTAGCGCAAGAGTTGCGGCGGAGGCGGATCAGTCGACAGGACAGATGTTGCGGATTATCTGCGCAGCCGATTTAGGAGTCTGATGAAATCGTGTGCGCTTGCGAAAGAGTGTGTTTTTTGCACAAAAAAAGGGCGATATCGACATGCGATATCGCCCGAGTCCGCGGGGGATGATGGGATCAGATCGCGCCCGACGACATTTCCTTTGCGATGTGCTCGGCCTGACGGATCGCGAGCGTGACGATCGTCAGCGTGGGATTCTCGGCTCCGCCGGTCGTGAACTGGCTGCCGTCGGAGACGAACAGGTTCGGTATGTCGTGCGTCTGGCCCCACTGGTTGACGACGCCGTCTTCCGGCTTCTCGCTCATCCGGTTCGTGCCCAGATTGTGGGTCGAGGGATAGGGCGGGGTCGGGAAGGAGCGGGTCGCGCCCACCGCTGCGTATAGCGCCGTACCCTGCTTGTAGGCGTGGTCGCGCATGGCGGTGTCGTTGGGGTGGTCGGTGAAGGCCACGTCCGGGACCGGCATGCCGTATTTGTCCTTCAACTCGGCATGGAGCGTGATCCGGTTGTTCTCCTGCGGCATGTCCTCGCCGACGATCCACATGCCGGCCATGTGATCGTATTTGTCGAGCGCCGAGGTGAAGGAGCGGCCCCAGCCGCCCGGATTGAGGAAGGCGGCCATGAAGGGCAGGCCGAGCGCCAGCGTTTCGAGCTCGTAGCCGCCGACGAAGCCGCGCGAGGGATCGTGCCGGGCTTCGTCGCGGATGATGCCGGCCATGGTCGTGCCGCGGTAGAAGTGGACCGGCTGGTCGAAGACGGCATAGACCGAGCCGGTCGTGTGGCGCATGTAATTTTTGCCCACCTGGCCCGAGGAGTTGGCGAGCCCGTCCGGATACTTCGACGAGGCCGAGTTGAGAAGCAGGCGCGGGCTTTCGATGGAATTGCCGGCGACGGCGACGATGCGGGCCTTCTGTTCCTGCAGATTGCCGTCCTTGTCGGCATAGACGACGCCGGTCACCTTGCCCGAATCGTCGTGCTCGATCTTGACGACATGGCTGTCGGGGCGGACCTCCAGTTTGCCGGTCGCCTCGCCCTTGGGGATTTCGGTGTAGAGCGTCGACCATTTCGCGCCCCATTTGCAGCCCTGGAAGCAGAAGCCGGTCTGCTGGCAGCCCATGCGGTCGTCGCGGAAGTCGGAATTGATGGCCATGTTGCCGGTGTGGCATTCCGTGTAGCCGAGCTTGTCGGCGCCGGCCTTCAGGATCTTGAAGTTGTTGTTGCCCGGCAGGCCTTCGATCCCGTTGGTGCGGGTGACGCCCATCTTGTCCTCGGCCCTGGCGTAATAGGGCTCGAGATCGGCGAGCGTGATCGGCCAGTCGAGGAGGTTGGCGCCTTCGACCGGGCCGTAATTCGTCAGCGTCTTGAACTCGTGCTCCTGGAAGCGCAGCGAAGCGCCGGCCCAATGGGTCGTCGTGCCGCCGACGGCCTTGACGATCCAGGCCGGCAGGTTTGGAAAGTCCTTCGAGACGCGCCAGTCGCCCGACGTGGTGCGGTTGTCGAGCCAGGCGAGCTGACCGAAACTGTCCCACTCGTCGTTGATGAAGTCCTCGTATTCGATGCGCGGTCCGGCTTCGAGCACGACCACGTCGACGCCCTTCTGGGCGAGTTCGTTGGCCAGCGTTCCGCCGCCGGCGCCCGAACCGATGATGACGACGACGGAGTCGTCGGTAAGTGCATAAGGAGCAGGCATGATATCCTCCCGGAAACCTGTCGATGGCTGAATGGTCGGGGCGAGCGGGTCAGAGCCACTCGATGTCGTCGAAGCCGCGGGTCAGATACCCGCCCTGCGAGAACGACTCGCCCTCGTAGCCAAACAGCGGCCACAGTTCCTTCTGGTTGTAGAGGCCGACCACCATCCCGCCGCGCACCGCCTGGAAGAAGGGGGTCGTCTCGACGGCCTGGAGCAGCTTTACGCGGTCCTCCTCCCAGCCGACGCCGCGATAGCCGCCCTCGCCCGCGCGCTGGTCGAGATCGGCAATGCCGGCTTCGATCAGCTCCTTGTGGGCCGCGTCGCTGCCGGCCTTGGTGTCGTGGTCCTTCATGGCGATGGCGTAGAAGCGCTCGGCGACATGATCGTGCGGATAGACGTCGCGCGCCATCTGGACGAGCGTCGCCATTGTCTCCGGCTTCAGGGCCGCGGGCTCCATGCCCCAGGCCTGCTGCGGACTGATGACGGCGCTGCCCGTCACGACGAGGACGAGGGCGGCGCCGCTGCCCTTCAGCAATGCCCGCCGCGAAAGAGCGGGCTCTCTTTGATAGACTGTAACCATGGTTTCCTCCCTGGCTTGCTGGTCGCGCGTGGCGCGATTGACTGGCTCGGGCCCCGCCTCCCCGCGCGGCCCCTCAGATCACTTGAAACGTCCGTGTCGTTGCAGCACCTCGATCTTGTATCCGTCGGGATCGGCGACGAAGAAGAAACGGGCGATGAGCTGCCCCTCGTTCTTGAACTCGACGATGTCGCGCGGGGCGAGATCGCTCGCCTTGAAGCGGGCATGCTCGGCGTCGAGATCGGCGACGCAAAAGGCGATGTGGCCGTAGCCGTCGCCGAGATCGTAGGGGTCCGTCCGGCCCTTGTTGATCGTCAGCTCGACCTCGAAATCGGCATCCGCATTGCGCAGATAGACGAGCGTGAACGTCTCGAAATCGAGCCGGTCGGCAATGTCGAGCCCGAAGGCCGTCCTGTAGAAATCGATCGACCGCTTCTCCTCCAGAACCCGGATCATCGAATGGATTGCCTTCGCCAAATCGGCCTCCGCATCGTTGCTGTGGATAGGATTATGGTCCCTCCGGACGGGGTGTGGTGGCAGCGGGCTACTACGGATGAAGCGGACGGAGAATCGCCGTGCTAAAGTACGACTTGCTCTCGCACCGACCTTCCCGGAAACTGGAAAAATTGCGGGTCGGCGCGCTCGCTACGTTGGGTTTGGACAACTAAGAAAAACAATGTCGCGGAGGATGATGCCATGTGCAGGGTGTTTGCCGGACAAGATCCGGAGGGCTATCGGCCGGTCAACCGCTCGGTGCGGATCGGCGGCCATTCGACCAGCATTCAACTGGAGGCCACGTTCTGGCTGCTGCTGGACGAGATCGCGTTGAGCCAAGGCCTGTCGACGCCGAAGTTCCTGTCGAAGCTCTATGACGAGGCGATCGAGATCAATGGCGAGATCCCGAATTTCGCCTCCATGCTGCGGACGACATGCGCGCTCTATCTGCGCGGCCACCGCCCGCAGGACGCGGAACTGGAAGCGCTGCGGCACGAGGCGGCATAATTTTCGTGTAGTAGCCGGCTACCACCACTGTTGATCCGCCGGGTCTGATCTTCCTCCCGTAAGGTAATTCTGGGAGGAAGCCATGAATAAAACAAGACTGCTCGCCGCAGCGATGCTGACGGTGAGCACATCGACCTTTGCCTTTGCACAGACGCAGGATTCCAACCTCGAGCGGCTCAGCAATTTCCAGACGACGGGAACGAGCGAGTTCGAGGTCATCGAACAGGGCGGCGAGAAGGCCGAGGCCATCGGCCGCATTCTCGAGAAGGTGCGGGTGCCGAGCGGCTTCAAGATCGAGCTCTACGCGATCGTGCCGGATGCACGGCACATGGCCGTCGGCCCGCAGGGCATCGTCACCTTCGTGGGCACGCGCAAGACCAAGGTCTGGGCCGTGACCGACCGCGACAAGGACCGCGTGGCCGACGAGGTCAAGGACTTCGCGCCCTCGCTCGCGATGGCGATCCCCAACGGGCCCTGCTTCTCGCCGGAGGGCGTGCTCTACATCGCCGAGCAGAACCGCGTTCTCTCCTACCCCGCCGCCGAATTCTTCTATGAGAGCCCCGACGTCGCCGCCTTCAAGGTGATGGAGACGCTGGTGCCGGAATCGGAGGTTTCCTACAACCACACCGCGCGCGTCTGCCGCGTTGGGCCGGACGGCAAGCTCTACATCTCGCTCGGCCAGCCCTTCAACGTGCCGCCGCCCGAGAAGAAGGAACTCTACGAGCGCGAGGGCATCGGCGGCATCATCCGCGTCGGCCAGGACGGCAAGGGCCGCGAGGTCTATACGCACGGCGTGCGCAACTCGGTCGGCCACGACTTCAACCCGGCCAACGGCGAATTGTGGTTCACCGACAACCAGGTCGACGGCATGGGCGACGACATTCCGCCCGGCGAACTCAACCGGCAGACCGAGGCCGGCCAGCATTTCGGCTTCCCCTGGTTCGGCGGCGGCTCAATCCGCACCAATGAATACAAAAGCGAAGAACCGCCGGCCGGCGTGATCGCGCCCGCTGTCGAGATGACGGCGCATGCGGCCGATCTCGGCATGACCTTCTATTCGGGCAACCAGTTCCCCGAGAAGTATCGCGGCGGCATCTTCTCCGCCCAGCACGGCTCGTGGAACCGGACCGAACCCGTCGGCGCGCTGGTGATGTTCACCGCCGTCAACGAGGACGGCAGCGCGGGTGAGACGGAAGTCTTCGCCGAAGGCTGGCTCGACGAGAACGGCGAATATCTCGGCCGGCCCGTCGACGTGGCGCAGTTGCGCGACGGCTCGATCCTCGTTTCCGACGACCTCGTCGGCGCGATCTACCGCATTTCCTACGACAACTGACCAAGGGCACCGCGACCTCCCGGGCAATCGCACCCGGGAGGTTCGGACGCACGGATTTCCAGGAGCATCCATGAAGACTGCAATTCTGATCGCCGGCGCGCTCGGCATCTTGGCGACCGGCGCGCTGGCCGCCGATCCGGCGGCGGGGCGCAAGGTCGCGGCGCGTTGCCAGGCCTGCCACGGCATCGACGGGATCGCAAAACTGCCGATCGCGCCCAACCTTGCCGGCGAAAGCGCGGGCTATCTTTCGACGCAGCTCAAGGCGTTCAAGGACGGCAAGCGCGAGAACGCGATGATGACGGTCGTCGTCAAGGATTTGACCGACGAGCAGATCGCCGACGTGGCGGCCTGGTACGAATCGATCGAGGTGACGGTGAAGATGCCCGAATAGCCCTACGGCTGGTCGAGCATGTCCTTGACCACGGTGGCGAGTTGCTTGAGCGAGAAGGGCTTGGGCAGGAAACCGAATTTCGCCTCCGCCGGCAGGTTCCGGGCGAAGGCGTCCTCGGCATAGCCCGACACGAAGACGAACTTGATGTCGGGCTGGATCTTCAACAATTCGCCGAGCAGCGTCGGCCCGTCCATTTCGGGCATGACGACGTCGGAGACGACGATGTCGACCTTGCCTTCGAGTTCGTGGAAGATTTCGAGCGCCTCGACGCCCGAGGAGGCTTCGTGGACGGTGTAGCCGCGCGACGAGAGCGCCCTGACGCCGCCCATGCGCACGGCATCCTCGTCCTCCACCAGAAGGACGGTCGCGGTACCGGAGAGATCCTTGGCCGCGCCGTTCTGCTTTGCCGCGGGCGCCTGCTCGGCCGCGGCCTCTGCGGCCGCCGCCTCGCTCCTGGTCGCGACATGGCGCGGCAGGAAGATGCGGAAAATGGTGCCGGTGCCCTCCTCCGAGTCGCAGTAGATGTAGCCGCCGGTCTGCTTGATGATGCCGTAGACCATCGAGAGGCCGAGGCCGGTGCCCTTGCCGACTTCCTTGGTGGTGAAGAAGGGCTCGAAGATCTTCGAGATGACTTCGGGCGGAATCCCGGTGCCCGAATCCTCGACCTCGACCATCACGTAGTCGGCCGGCGCGAGTTCGCGGTAGCCGAAGGCGGCGCAATCGGCGGCCTGGACGTTGCGCGTGCGCACCGCGAGCATGCCGCCCTCGGGCATCGCGTCGCGCGCGTTGACCGCGAGGTTGACCACGACCTGCTCGAACTGGCCGATATCGGCCTTGACGGGCCACAGGTCGCGGCCATGCTCGACGGAAAGCTGGATGTCCTTGCCGACGAGGCGGACGAGCAGCATGCGCAGATCGGCGAGGACGTCAGTGAGGTTCAGCACTTCCGGGCGCAGCGTCTGCTTGCGCGAGAAGGCAAGAAGCTGGCGCACCAGAGAGGCCGCGCGGTTGGCGTTCTGCTTGATGTTCATGATGTCGGCGAAGGACGGGTCCGACGGACGGTGGCTCGTCAGGAGAAGGTCGGACGCCATGATGATGGCGGTGAGCACGTTGTTGAAATCATGCGCGATGCCGCCGGCGAGCTGGCCGACGGCCTGCATCTTCTGGCTCTGCGCCATCTGGCCTTCGAGCGCCTTCTGCTCGGTGGTCTCGACGGCATAGACGATCGCGGCTTCCTCGGCGCCGTCCTCGCCGCCGGCATCGGCGACGGCGTTGACGTAGAAGCGCAGGTAGCGCTCCTCGTTGCCCGGAAGGACGGTGTCGATCGGCGCGATGTCGGCCTGGCCCTGCTTGGCGGCTTCGAGCGCGGCGCGGAACGCGTCCTGGTTGCGCGCGTGGATGACGCGGGCGAGCGGCGCGCGGCCGTCGATCGCGTCGCGGTCGACGACGCTGGAAAAGAGCGACAGGAAGGGCGCGTTGGTGCGCAGGATGCGGCCTTCGCCGTCGATGCCGGCAATCGCCATCGGCGTCGAATTGAAGAAGCGCGTGAAGCGGATTTCGGAGGCGCGCAGTTCGGCGGACGAGTCGGTGCCTTCGGCGCGGTTGAGGACGATGGTGCGGCTGGTGCCGGCGACACCGTCGCGCGAACTGGCCACCCGGTGCATGATGCGCACGGGGATCGCCGCGCCGGAGACCGCCATCAAATCGAGATCGACGACCGCGTCGCGCGTCGAGCCGGGTTCGGCCTTAACCGAGGAGAGCAGCGCCATGCCGTCGCCGGCAACGATCTGCGCGAGGCGGATGGAGCCGGGTACGAAGTTGGCGAGGTCGATGCCGAGCCAGTCGGCGAGCGTGGCGTTGAGATAGGTCAGGCGGCCGGAGGCATCCGACGCGAAGAAGCCGGCGGGCGCATGGTCGAGATGGTCGATTGCCTTTTGCAGATCGAGGAAGAAGCGCTCCTGCTCGGCGCGCTCCTGCGAGATGTCGACCAGCGTCCACAGGGCTGCCGGCTGGCGCATTTCGGGGATGCGGAAGGTGCGGGCCGAGGCGCGATACCAGCGCGCGCCGCCTTCCCCGCCGGCGCGCAGCGGACGCGGCAGGCGGAACTCGCCGTCGGCGTTGCGACCGTCGCGGATCGCGGTCGCGAGCTTGTAGATGACCTGCGCGGCTTCCGGGCTGTCGGCGAGAAGCGCCTCGATGGTGCGCGTTTCCTCCGGCGACGTGGCGCCGGTCAGGTCGGCATAGGCGCGGTTCGCATAGAGGATACGGCCCTTGGCGTCGGTGACGACGGTGCCCTCGGCCGAACTGTCGATCAGCGCGCGCGACAGGCTGTCGGAGGTGGAGCGGCCTGCCAGATGCACGAAGCCGATGGCGGCGGCGAACAGGAAGCCGACGCCGATCATGGCGAGGACGCCGAGAAGGCCCAGAAGCGTGTTCGGGCTCAGCAGGTCGTTGAAGACGATGAGCACGACGGCGCAGATGACGAGCGCGATGATGAAGCCGATCAGCCGCGACAGGGTCGACAGGCGGACATCCTGGTCCACGATCGGCGCCGGATTGAGCTCGCCGCCATTCTTCTGCGCCATCAAGGCGGTCCCCCAACCGATCGGATCATTCGAGATGACACCGGCATACATCATCGCGGCGCGAAGCCGCAAGGACGCGGGGGCGGCGCGGAAAGCCTCGTTCCAGTCTCGACGCAACCGCTTGACGCCTGATGCGTTGCGGGGTTTAGCGACTGCTTATGCAGCATTCAGGAGTGGAGAGCGAACATGCCGACTTGGTTTGAGGATATTGCGGGACCGGGCTATGCCAATGCGATCATGTGGACGCTGGTCGCGCTCGTCGCGCTGGGCGTCGTCATGCTGCTCGTCAAGATCGTCCGCAAGGTCTCGGGCGGCTCGTTCTCCTCGTCCGGCAGCTACCGATCCCGGCTGGCGGTGATGGACGCGGCCGAAGTCGACACGCAGCGCCGGCTGGTGCTGGTGCGCCGCGACGAGGTGGAGCACCTGATCATGATCGGCGGGCCGACCGACATCGTGATCGAGCAGAACATCACCGGTCCGGGACGCAGCGCCGCGCAGCCGGCGACGGCTGCGCCCGTCGCGGAGCGTCATGTCGAGCCGGTGCGAGCCGAACCCGCTGTCGCCTCGTCGCCCGTCGTCGATCACCGCGAGCCGAGCCCGGCGCCGGTTCGCCGCCCCGTCGAGCCGCCGGCCGCCGAGCGTCGCCAGCCCGTCGCGCCGGCGCCCTCCCCGGCGCCTGCACCGCAGCCCGCCTATGCGCCGGTGCCGCCCTCGGCTGTGCCGCGCGTCGAGCCGCGCACGGAACCGGCAGTCGCCGAGCGCGTCGCTGCCAGCGAGCCGACCGTCGACGAGGCCATGGTTTCCGAATTCGAACGGGATTTCCAGACGACGGATGCACCGCAGCGCCGTGAGCCGTCGATCGAGGACGAGATGGATCGCCTGCTGAACGAAGCGCCGCGGGAGCGGCGCTGACCGCTACTCGTCGCGGTAGACCTTCTCGCGGCGCTCGTGGCGTTCCTGCGCCTCGATCGAGAGAGTCGCGATGGGGCGGGCGTCGAGGCGCTTCAGGGAGATCGGCTCGCCGGTCTCCTCGCAATAGCCGTAGGTGCCCTCGTCGATGCGCTGCAGCGCGGCATCGATCTTGGAGATCAGCTTGCGCTGCCGGTCGCGGGCGCGAAGCTCGATCGCACGATCCGTTTCGGACGACGCGCGGTCGGCGAGATCGGGGTGGTTGGCGTTCTCGCGCTGCAGGATGTCCAGCGTCTCGCGCGCTTCACGAAGAATGTCGTTCTTCCAAGAAACGAGCTTGGTCCGGAAGTATGATTTCTGCCGTTCGTTCATGAACGGCTCATCTTCGGATGGCATATAGTCGGACTCGATAGCCTTGCTCATCAGACTCACCCCACAGAAGCAATCCGGCGCCTATATATTCGGGGGGCTTGGCCCATACAAGCACTAAGAACTGGCTTTTCACGCATTTGTCAGCTTGCCGGGAGGCAGCAACGCAAGACACGAAGGCTTGTGCCGGATGAGCCGGAAAGCTAGGCACAGGCGGACGAGCGACTGGGGGACCCGATGCCGCGACTTTATCTCCTGCGCCATGCCAAGGCGCGCTGGGCCGAGCCGGGGCAGCGCGACTTCGACCGTTCGCTCGATGCATCCGGCGTCGCCGACGCTGGACGGCTCGGCACCTACCTGCGGGAAAACGGCCGACGGCCGGCGCGGATCGCGGCATCCTCGTCGCAGCGCACCCGCGAGACCGTCGCCGCCCTCGGCGACCTGATACCGGCCGAAGACGTCGCCTTTCTCGACAGTCTCTACGAGGCGACCGCCGTCCAGGCGCTCGACATCGCGCATGGCCAAGCCGGCGATGGCGACCTGATGATCGTCGGGCACAATCCGGTGATGGAGGATCTGGCGACAGCACTGGTCGGCAGCGACGCGGCTTCGCTCAAAGCCGGCTTTCCGACCTGCGGCCTTGCGGTCATCGCCTTCGACGGCGCGCTTTCCGCAGCCGAACCGGGCGCCGGCACGCTCGAACTCTTCTGGACGCCGGCCGGCGTGAAATAGGCGCTGCCCCTGTTGTTGAGGCGCGGGCGCACCTATCTCGTCACCAGACAGGCAGCTTGGGACTTCGCATTTGGCATCGCAGACCACCCTGGGCGACGAAGCCCGTCTCGCACTCGAAACCTTCGCCGGCCGCACCGCTGGCATTCTGTCGCCGTCGCTGCGCGTCGGCGTGACGGGGCTTTCGCGCGCCGGCAAGACGGTCTTCATCACCTCGCTCGTCCACAATATGCTGCATGGCGGACGCCTGCCGATGTTCGAGGCGATGAAATCGGGCCGGATCGCGAAGAGCTATCTGGAGCACCAGCCGGACGATGCGGTTCCGCGCTTCCAGTACGAGGACCATGTCGCCGCCCTCGTCGGGGAGCGCGTCTGGCCGGATTCAACCCGCGCGATCTCCGAACTGCGGCTGACGATCGACTATGAATCCGCCTCCGGCTGGGGCCGGATGTTCTCGCCCGGCCGGCTGTCGCTCGACATCGTCGACTATCCCGGCGAGTGGCTGCTCGATTTGCCGCTCCTGTCGAAGAGCTACGAGGAATTTTCGCGCGATGCGGTGGCGCTCGCCGAACTGCCGGTGCGCGCGGGCCTGTCGCGCGAATGGCGCGATCTGGCCGCGACCATCGATCCGGCGGCCGAGGCCGACGAGATGACGGCGCGGCGGCTGGCGGAGGCGTTCACGCGCTATCTCAAGGCCGGCAAGGACGACCGCAGTGCGCTGTCGACCCTGCCGCCCGGCCGGTTCCTGATGCCGGGCGACCTCGAAGGCTCGCCGGCGCTGACCTTCTCGCCGCTGCCCGGCCTCGGTGACGCAAGGCCCGCTTCCGGCTCGCTCCACGCGATGATGGCGCGGCGCTACGAGGCGTACAAATCGCATGTCGTGCGGCCGTTCTTTCGCGACCATGTCGCCAAGCTCGACCGGCAGATCGTTCTGATCGATGCGTTGCAGGCGCTGAATGCCGGACCTGCGGCCGTCGCCGACCTCGAACGCGCGCTGACGGAAATCCTGTCCTGCTTTCGTCCCGGCGCGCGCAACATCCTGACCGACCTCTTCCTGCGCCGGATCGACCGCATCCTGATCGCAGCGACCAAGGCTGACCACCTGCATCACGAGAGCCATGACCGGCTGGAGGCGATCGTGCGACGGCTCGCCGACCGGGCGATTTCGCGCGCGAGCGCGAGCGGGGCCGAGATCGAGGTGCTGGCGATGGCCGCCGTGCGGGCGACGCGCGAGGGCACGGTGCGCGAGAACGGGGACACGCTGCCCGTCATCATCGGAACGCCGCTCGACGGCGAAACGATCGGCCGCGACACGTTCGATGGCGCAACCGAAACGGCGATATTTCCCGGCGACTTGCCGCGCGATCCGAAGGTTGCGCTGGAGGAAAGCGGCACCCGTGCACCGATCCGGTTCGTGCGGTTCCGCCCACCGAAACTGGAGCGCACGGCCGAGGGCGTGACGCTCTCGCTGCCGCATATCCGGCTCGACCGCGCCTTCCAGTTCCTGATCGGAGACAAGCTGGCATGACCCGCGAGCGCGAACCCCAGTCCTTCGCCGTGCCGGGCGCAAAGTCGGCGCCCACCGCGGTTGCGCCGCCGCGCGAGCCGCGGGCGCTTTCGGGCCGCGATCTCGAACGGATCGAGGAAGCCGAGATCGACGTCTTTGAGGCAGTCGATGCCGAGGCGCCGCCGCCCGCCCTGCCGCGGCGTCGGCGCGGATGGCGGCTCGGGCGCATCTTCGCGGGCGCGTTGGGGCTGCTCGTCAGCTTCGCCGTCGGGCTTTGGGCGGAGCGGGTCATCACCGATCTCTTCGCGCGATCCGAGGCGCTCGGCTTCATCGGCATCGGCCTTGCCGCGGTCGCCGCGCTTGCGCTCGTCGCGATCCTGATCCGCGAGGCGGTGGCGCTGGCGCGGCTGCAATCGGTGACGCGGCTTCGCACGGAATGCGAGCGCGTGCTGCGCGACGGACGGCTCGTCGAGGCGCGCTCGTTCGTCGACAAGCTGAAAGTACACCTGGCGGCCAGACCCGAGACGGCGGCGGGGCGCGCGCACCTCGATGCGCTGCGCGACGACGTGATGGACGGGCCGGACCTCGTGCGCCTTGCCGAGTCCGAACTCGTCGCGCCGCTCGACGCCGAGGCCAAACGCATGATCCTCGATGCGGCCAAGCGCGTCAGCGTGGTGACGGCGGTGAGCCCGCGCGCGCTGGTGGATGTCGCCTACATCCTGTTCGAATCGGGACGGCTGATCCGAAGGCTGGCCGAACTCTACGGCGCGCGGCCCGGAACGCTCGGCTATTTCCGGCTGGTGCGAAACGTGCTGGCGCATCTCGCCGTCACCGGCGTGATGGCCGTCGGCGACGAGTTCGTGCACCAGGTCGTCGGCCAGGGCCTTGCCGCAAGGCTTTCGGCCAAGCTCGGCGAAGGCGTCGTCAACGGGGTGATGACCGTGCGCGTCGGCCTTGCGGCGATGGAAGTGGTGCGGCCCCTGCCCTTCCACGCGGTCAAACGGCCGAGCGTCGCCGACTTCATCGCCAGCCTTGCGTCTTTTGCGACACGGCGCGGACGCGAAACGCAGGCGCCGCAACAATAGGCTTGCGCACGCCGCGAAGCTGACTCATTGTCGGGCGCATTGCTGCTTCGTCGTCCAAATCATTAACCATTCGCGGCCAAGCTTTGCCGAGCCACGCCACGTTCACAGGTGCCCGTTCGATGACCGTCCTACGCCTCGCCTCTTCCGTCCTGGCGGCCACGGCCGCAACCGTGATCGGCCTTGCCGCGCCCGCGACGGCGTCGGAAAAGGACCGGAAGTTCTTTTCCTCCGTGGAAGGCTCGTGGTCCGGCCCCGGCGAGATCGTCGCCGGCAAGTACAAGGGCACCAAGTTCGTCTGCAACTTCACCGGCGCGACGCCGGGCGAAAAGGTCGGCATGTCGCTCGACGGCGGCTGCCGCGTCGGCCTGTTCACCCAGAAGATGCAGGCGAGCGTCGAGCACCAGGGCCGCGCGGGCTATCGCGGCTCGTTCATGGACGGCTCCGACGGCACCGGCCTCGACGTGGTGGGCGGCAAGGTGGATGGCCGCAAGGTCACGCTGACGCTCAACCGCAACCAGCTCAACGGTGCGATGCTCGCCCGCCTGCCCGACGACAACACCATGACGGTGACCGTATCCGTGCTGGTCGACGAGCAGATGGTGCCGGTGATCGGCATGAACCTGAAGCGCGTCGACAGGGGCTCGGTCGGTTCGGTCGCCAATCGCTGACCTGCCGGATCTGCGCTGCTGAACGCTTGACAAGATCGCGAAGGACCGGGCCTCATCGTCCGGTCCTTTTGCATTTCAGGAGCGCGTCATGGCCGGCGAAGCAGCCCATGGGGTCGATCTCATTCCGGTCGTCGCGCTTCTGGGCGCGGGCGTCGTCGCGGTGCCGCTCTTCAAGCGGTTCGGCCTCGATTCGGTGCTCGGCTATCTGGCCGCCGGCGTCGCCATCGGCCCGTTCGGCATCGGCCTCTTCTCCGACCCGCAGGCGATCATCCATGTCGCCGAACTCGGCGTGGTCATGTTCCTGTTCGTCATCGGGCTGGAAATGCAGCCGTCGCGGCTGTGGGGCCTGCGGCGCGAGATTCTCGGGCTCGGCGTCTTGCAGGTCGCGGTGTGCGGCGCGCTCTTGACGGGCGCCGGCATCGCGTTCGGCTTTTCGCCGCTCGTCGCCTTCGTCGCCGGCATGGGCTTCGTCCTCACCTCGACGGCGATCGTCTTCCAGCTTCTCAACGAAGAGGGCGAACTCTCGACGCCGAAGGGGCAGCGGATCGTCTCGATCCTGCTTCTGGAAGACATTGCCATCGTGCCGCTGCTCGCGCTCGTCGCCTTCCTGGCGCCGGGCGGCGAGGATGCGGATGCCGCCTCGCGCACGGTCGCGATCGCGATCGCGCTGGCGGCGATCGCCGCGCTGGTGCTCGTCGGGCGTTATCTTCTCAACCCGCTTTTCCGCATCTTGGCGCAGGCCGAAGCGCGCGAGGTGATGACGGCGGCGGCGTTGCTCGTCGTGCTCGGGTCGGCGCTGTTGATGCAGATGAGCGGGCTGTCGATGGCGATGGGCGCTTTTCTTGCCGGAGTGCTCCTTTCCGAAAGCACGTTCCGCCACCAGCTCGAGGCCGACATCGAGCCGTTTCGCGGCATCCTGCTCGGGCTCTTCTTCCTCGGCGTCGGCATGGCGCTCGACCTGACCGTCATCGGGCAGAACGCTGCGCTCGTCGCCGGGCTCGTCGTCGTCTACATGGCGCTGAAGGGCGCCGGCATCTACGTCATCGCACGGCTGCTGCGTACGCCGCATGGCGAGGCGCTGGAGCGGGCGGGACTGATGGCGCAGGGCGGCGAATTCGCCTTCGTGCTCTTCGCGACGGCGGCCTCGGTCGGCGTCATCGACCAGTCGCTCAACGCGATCTTCACCGCCAACGTCATCCTGTCGATGATCCTGACGCCGTTTATCATCATGGCGCTGCGGCGGTTGATGCCGGACCAGGCGCTTTCCACCGACGGCGTGGACGTCGCCGACGGGCTGGAGGGCAGCGTCCTCGTCATCGGCTTCGGGCGCTTCGGCCAGATCGCCAGCCAGCCGCTTCTGCTGCGCGGCATCGACGTCTCGATCATCGACAACGACGTCGAGATGATCCAGGCGGCGAGCGATTTCGGCTTCAAGGTCTATTTCGGCGACGGGACGCGGCTCGACATCCTGCATGCCGCCGGCGTCGGCCGTGTGGAAGCGGTGATGATCTGCGTCGACAAGCCGGAGGCGGCATTGCGTATCGCCGAGCTGATCAAGGGCGAGTATCCGCTGCTGCCGGTCCTCGCCCGCGCCTTCGACCGCGGTTCGGCGATCTCGCTGATCAATACCGGCGTCGACTACCAGATCCGCGAGACGGTCGAATCGGCGTTCCAGTTCGGGGCGCAATCGTTGCGGACGATGGGGTTGGACGACGAAGAGGTCGAGGAGATCATGCAGGAAGTGCGCGTGCGCGACGCCGCGCGGCTCGATCTGCAGGTGTCAGGCGGCATCTATGCCGGCAACGATCTGTTGCGCGGCAATGTGCCGACGCCGACCCCGCTGGCGACGCCGCGTCGGACGGGTCAGGCGCTGAGCGAGGAAACGGCTGCAATCATCGCGCAGGAAAAGGAAAAGGCGGCTTCGTCCTAGCGCTCGCCGCGCCACCAATCCGACGGCAGGTCGAGCCGATCGATGCCGCCTGTGTCGAGCTTCGCCAGCGCTTCGGCCAGCGGTTTGTCGCCGATGGCGAGGCCCGGCGCGATCTCCAGAAGCGGCACGAGCACGAAAGCACGCTCGGCGATGCGCGGATGCGGGATCGTCAGTCCGTCCTCGTGGATCGAACGGTCGGCGTAGACCAGCACGTCGAGATCGATCGCGCGCGGACCCCAGCGTTCGTTGCGCACGCGCTTCAGGGCACGCTCGGCGGCGAGACAGGCGTCGAGGAGTTGGCGCGGGACAAGGCTCGTTTCGACCTCGGCGACCGCGTTCAGGAAATCGGGCTGGTCCACGAGACCCCAGGGCGGGGTGCGATAGAGCGAGGAGACGCGGGTGACGGTGATGTCGTCATGGGTATCTAGAATGCCGAGCGCGGCGACCATCGCCGCCTGCGGATCGCCGAGATTGCCGCCGAGGCCGAGACAAGCCCGCACCCTATTGCGGCCAGACAATATTGACCTCGACGAAATCGAGCACGCCGGGAACCGGCGCACTCGGCTTGCGCACGGTAATCGAAGCCGTGGTCACCTGCGGAAAGCGCGCGCAGAGCGCCTTGGCGACGTCGACGGCGAGCTTTTCGATCAGGAAGCGGCGCGCGCCGGTGACGACGCGCTCGATCTCGACGAAGGCGGCGCCGTAGTCGACCGTGCCCTCGATGGAATCGCTGTCGAGCGAGCCTTCCGGTTCGATCGTCAGCTCGGCGTCGATGTAGAAGCGCTGGCCGAGCGTTTCCTCTTCGACGAAGACGCCATGGCGGGCGAAGAACGCGCAGTTCTTCAGTCGGATCGTGTACATGGTCGAAGAAAACTCCCGTCAGGCGTGCCGCGCCAGGATCGCGTCGGCGACCTTTAGCGCGTCGGCGTTGATCGCGACATCATGAACACGAAAAATGGCGGCACCGGCAAGTCGCAATGCGACGCTCGTTGCCGCTGTACCGACGCCGCGCTCGGGCGCCTCGCGGCCGGTGATCTCGCCGAGGAAGCGCTTGCGCGAGGTGCCGACGAGCCAAGGATGGCAAAGCTCGTGCAATTGCGTAAATCGGGCGACCAACGCGATGTTTTCGCTTGCATCCTTGGCGAAGCCGAAGCCCGGATCGAGGATGATGCGGTCTTCCGCGACGCCGGCTTCCGCTGCGATCTCCAGCGAGCGGCGCAGGAAATGGAACTGGTCCGCGATCGGGTCGGCAAGCTTCTCGCGCTCGCGACCGGTGTGCATGATGACGAGGCCGGCGCCGGTCGTCGCCGCGATGTCCGCGACCGCCCTTTCCTTCTGGAGCCCCCAGACGTCGTTGACGATGTGGGCGCCCGCTTCGACGGCGAGGCGCGCGGTCTCGGCACGATAGGTGTCGACCGAGAGGATCATGTCGCTACGCCGTGATAGCGCCTCGATGACCGGGAGGACGCGGTCCTGCTCCTCGGCCGCCGAGACGGGTTCGGCCCCCGGACGCGTGGATTCGCCGCCGACGTCGATGATCGCGGCGCCTGCAGCCGTCATCTCTTCAGCCTGACGGAGGGCACGGTCGAGCGTGTCGAAGCGGCCACCGTCGGAGAAGGAGTCCGGCGTCACGTTCAGGATGCCCATGATGACCGCGCGGGGGCCGAGCGTCAGCGCGCGGCCATGGGCCAGCAGCCAGATGCGTTCTGAAAAGGGATCGGTCGACATGGTATCGCTATGAAACGGCGAAGTGCACCAGATCAACGAATTTCGTGCCTTGGGCAGCAATTCTTCAGTTTTGCGTGCAATCGTGATGGCGAATTCGCGCGCCCGTCATTGCGCCTCGCCCGTGCGGGCCGCATGAATAAGCCTGAGGAGACGACCATGAAGCACATGCTGGCGGGCGGTATCGCCATTCTCGCGACGACGCTCGTCGCCGACGCTGCGCAGGTGTCGCGCTCCTACAGCTACTTCTCCATCGGTGGGCAGACGCTGGGCGAGATCGAGACCGAGTTGCAACGGCGCGGGCCGCAACTCGGCTCCACCGGCAACCGGCATCCGGGCGCGACGCGCATGGAGTTCAAGACGCGCATCGGCTACCAGGAGGCTGGCCAACGCTGCAGCGTCACCGAGGCTGACGTGCGCATTTCGGCGGAAGTCTACCTGCCGCGCTGGCGCAACCGCCGTGTTGCGGAGATCGACACGGCGCTGATGTGGGACACGCTGTCGGCCGACATCAAGCGCCACGAGGAAGGTCACATCGTGATCGCCCGCACCTATGCGCAGCGCATGGAGCAGACGCTGCTGGGCGTGCGCAATGCGGCGTCCTGTCAGGATGCGGCGGCGACGGCGGAGGGCATCAGCAAGCGCCTGCTGGCCGAACACGACGCTGAACAGGCGCGCTACGACAATGTCGAGAGCATCAATTTCGAAAGCCGGATGCTGCGTCTTCTGGAGTACCGCCTGCAGCAGATCGAGGCCGGGCGTCAGCCCTGACGTTCGGGCACGTGGACGGTGAGGCCGTCGAGCGCGTCGGAGACGCGGATCTGGCAGGACAGGCGCGAGGTCGGGCGCACGTCATAGGCGAAATCGAGCATGTCCTCTTCCATCGCCTGCGGTTCGCCGACGGCCGGCGACCATTCTTCGTCGACATAGACGTGGCATGTCGCGCAGGCGCAGGCGCCGCCGCATTCGGCCTCTATGCCCGGCACGCCGGCCTTGATGGCGTTTTCCATCACGGTCGAGCCGTTTTCCGCTTCCACGTCGAAGCGCGTGCCGTCGAAGGCGACAAAGGTGAGCTGGGTCATTGAAAAACCTGTCGGAAGGTGGCGCGTCCATTGCCGGTATCTGGCGGCGCGGGTTGCGGCGATGACATAATGGCTGGAAACCGGGTGTCAACCCGGCTGCGCATTGCGCCGGTCGACCTCATCCCTCAAGAGGAGCGCGAGATGCGCCATACGCTCAAGGGTCTCCGGTTCGGGCGCCGATTGTGATTCGAGCGCAACCGCGCAATCGGCAACCGGCCCGATGCCGAGCGAACGTGCCGTTCCCTTCAGCGAATGGGCGAGCGCGATGCGCCTTTGCGGGGATGCGTCGGCGATCTCCTGCGATGCGGCGTCGAGCTGCAGCACGAACATGCCCAGAAGCTCGGCGGCAAGGCGCGCATCGCCCATGGTCTGCCGGTCGAGATGGGCCTCGTCGATCAATGCCGATCGCGAATCGTCGAAGTGTGTCATTTCTGGATGCTGCGTGCCGGGAATGGACGGTCGGTTAACGCGGCCGGTGGCATTCGCGGCGCTGGGCCAAGGAATCTTTCATCTGCGTTGAGCCGCGTTAACCTTATGTTTAAAGTTTTACACATGCCCGGAATTGCGAGTTCCCATCCCGGCTCTGTGCCGATACGATACGAAATGGGCGAATTGGGCCTCAACTGGCGGGTGGTTTCAAGCCGAATACGGTGACCCGCTGCGGATAGTATAGGGTAGTGCGGCATGGCGATGAAACCGGCGACAAACAAGGAACTCGACACCGATATCGAAAAGGAGCTCGAAGACGCTCTCGATATCGAACTCGTCATGGATGACGACGAGCCGGAAGCGCCGGAAGATGAGAGTCTCGACATCGCCGCATCGATGGAAGATTTCGAGGCGCAGATTTCGCAGGCCGCCGAAGAGCTCGCGATGGAAAATCGCGACATCGAATCGAGCGACGGCGATGCCGCGCCTGCCGACACGATTGCTCCGGCTGCCGCGGCCGCTGCTCCCGTCGCGCTCACCAAGGCCGCCAATGACGGCCCCACCCGCATCGCCGACCTCCAACCCGTCGAAGCGCAGGCCTCCGCCCGCCCCTCCGCTTTCGCCGCCGCAAACGACGACCGCCAGAAGGACTACAAGTCCTTCGTCCAGAGCATTTCCAAGCCGGTGCCGAGCACCGTCTACTGGGTCGTCGCGCTGCTGTCGGTCGTGTGGGCCGCATCCGGCCTTCTCGTCGGCCACCTCCTCTTCTCGCCGCAGATCTGGCAGATCGGCTCGATCGCGGAATTCATCGCCGCGCCCTACGCGCTCGGTCTGGCGCTCGGCATCATCGTGCCGGTCATCCTGTTCTGGGGCTTTGCGGTGATGATCCGCCGCGCGCAGGAAATGCGCTATGCCGCTCAATCCATGACGGAAGTCGCCTTCCGCCTCGCCGAGCCGGAGCATATCGCGACCGATCGCGTGATGATGGTCGGCCAGGCCGTGCGCCGCGAAGTGCAGGCCATGGGCGAAGGCATCGAGCGCACGCTTGCCCGCGCTGTCGAACTCGAGACGCTCGTCCATACCGAGGTCAACGAACTTGAGCGCGCCTATTCGGAAAACGAGACGCGCATCCGCGCGCTGGTCGACGGGCTCGGCAGCGAGCGCGAGGCGGTGGTCAGCCATGCCGAGCGCGTCCGCGCCTCGATCGCCGGCGCGCACGAGACGCTGAAGGACGAATTGTCGGCTGCCAGCGACGTCATCCGCCAGAATATCGTCGACGTGTCCGGCCAGTTGTCCGGCACGATCGCCGACAGCGGCGCCTCGCTGATCGAGCGCATGAACCAGAGCGGCACGTCGCTCAGCGACGCGCTCGACCTGCGCATCGACACCATTTCCGACCGCATCTCGACCTCCGGCGACGCGATGGCGAGCCTGCTCGACACGCGCATCGCCTCGCTGACGGATGCGACCGACCACGCCACCCGCGCGCTGTCGCAGATGCTCGACGACCGCACCACTGGCATGATCTCGCTGCTCGGCAGCTCCGCCCGCTCGCTTTCCGACGAGTTCGACACCCGCCTTCGCGGCATCGAGCGCACGCTCGAGCAACGCGGCCAGTCGCTCCTCTCCCAGTTCGAAACGCGCGCACAGGCGCTCGACACCGGCACCCAGAAGCTCAACGCTGCGCTCGAAGCGCGCGCCAAGCAGATCAACGACACGCTGATCGACCGCACCAAGGAGATCGCGCAGACCTTCACGGACGGCAAGCAGCAGGTCAACGTGCTGCTCGACGAGACGAAGGCGCGGATCGGCGCCGACTTCACGGACCTCGTCGCCTCGACCTCGGCGATGCTGGACGAGCGTTCGGCGGACTTCACCGTCAAGCTCGGCGAAAGCCGCAACCTCATCAGCGCCGCCCTCGACGACGACCTGCAGCGCCTCGCCGAGACGCGCCAAGCGATGGACGACGCCATCACCAGCCATGTGGAGCGCATGGCCGAAGGCCGCTCGCTCCTCACCAACGCGCTCAATGACGACATCGTGCGCCTTGCCGACACGCAGCGCGACATGGACGTCGCGATCGAACGCCAGATCTCCGGGCTCGTGGAAGGCCGCGAACGCCTCGCCATCGCGCTCAAGGACGACATGGACCTGCTCGACGCGACGCGTCGCGGGCTCGACGACGCCGTCTCGCAGCATGTCCGCACGATCGCCGAGCGCGAATCCGACCTGACGACGGCGCTGTCCTCCGGCACCGCGCGCGTCGAGGACGCCTTCGCCAACCAGATCGACCGCATGGCCGAGCGCCAGGCCGAGCTCTCCGCCGCCATCGCCGCCGATGCCGAGCGCATGGACGACCTCATCCTGCGCGGCATCGAGACGCTGGGCACCCGCCAGGGCGAATTGCAGGCGGCCATCGGCAGCGAGGTCTCGAACATCGATACGGCCTTCGACCGGCAGATCGAGCGTCTTGCCGAGCGCCAGTCGGGCCTTTCGGCGGCGATCGACGCCGACATGGAGCGGATCTCGGCGGCCTTCGACCGCCAGTTCGACGCGCTCACCGCGCGGCAGGGCGAATTCGGCGCGCGCATCGACAGCGACGTCGCGCGCATGGATGAAACATTTGCGCGACAGATCGAGGCGATCTCGCTGCGCCAGTCGGAGATGGAGAACGCGGTTCACCGCGGTGCCGAGCGCTTCGGCGAACTGTTCGGCCAGCTCGCGCGCCAGCTCGGCGACCGCCAGTCGGAACTCTCCGGCGCCATTGCCGGCGATGCGCAGAAGGTCGAGGAGGTCTTCGCCCGCCACATCGCGACGCTCGCGGCGCGGCAGGACGAACTCACCGGCGCGATTGCCGCTGACATGGGCCGGATCGACGAGACCTTCCTGCGCCAGATCGACCTCTTCGCCGAAAAGCAGAACGAGCTTGCGGCCACGATCGACATCGACATGGACAAGGTCGAGCAGGCCTTCACGCGCCACATCGAGGCGCTCGGCGAGCGCCGTTCGCTGATCACCGACGCGATCGCCAGCGACGTCGCGCGGATCGAGGATGCGTTCGGGCGCCAGACGGGCGTCATCGAGGAGCGCACCCAGACGATGGAGCGCGCGCTGAAGATCGGCGTCGACAATGTGCGCGGCGCGCTCGAAAGCAGCGCCGTGGTGGTTGCCGGCTCGTTGCGCGACAAGGTGCTCGAAGCGACCGCGGCGATGGGCGAACAGGCCGGGCAGACCTTCATCGACGTCGACCAGAAGATCGCCGACCGTGTCGAGCGCACGGCGGCGACCCTGGGCGCCAAGGCCGACGAGATCGCCGCCCGCCTCGATGACAGCGACCGCCAGATCGCGGGCCGCATCGAGGAACGCGCCGCACTCATGACCGCGCGCGCCGACGAAATCGCTTCGCGCTTCGAGGACACCGACCGGGCGCTGGCCGACCGCTTCGACGAGCGCACGCAGACCTTGTTCTCGCGAGCGGCCGAAATGGTCGACCGCTTCGCCGAGGCCGACGAATCGCTTGCGGCCCGCGCCGAAGAGCGCGCGGCGGCGCTCAGCGACAGGGCCGGCGACGTCGTCGCCGCCTTCGAGACGGCCGAGCGCAGCCTGACCTTGCGCGTCGACGATGCGGCGCAGTCGCTTTCCGCCCGCGCCGGCGATTTCGCGCAGATCGTCGAGGAGGCCGACCGCAACCTCGCCGGCAAGGCCGACGAAATCCGCGTCAGCCTGCTTTCGCGCGCCGACGAAGTCGTCTCCCGCTTCGACGAGGCCGGCCAGTCGCTGGCAACGCGTACGGAAGATGCCGCCCGCGTGCTCGAAGGGCGCGCGGACGATGTCGTCGGCCGGTTCGACGAGGCGGGCAACGCCCTCCTTTCGCGCACCGATGCGGCGGCGAACACGCTCACGGCGCGCGCCGGCGACCTGTCGAACGTCTTCGCCGACGCCGACCGCCAGATCGTCGTGCGCCTCGATGAGACGCAGGCCGCTCTGTCGGCCCGTGCCGGCGAGATCGCCAGTGTGCTCGACGGTTCGGACGAGCGCCTTCAGGAGCGCGCCAACGAACTCGCGCGCACCTTCGACATGGCCGAGCAGCGCATCATGGCGCGCACGCACCAGACCTCGGCCGAACTCGACGCCCGCGCGGGCGCCATCGCCGAAGCGCTGGCCGCGGCCGACCAGGCGCTCGCCGATCGCACCAGCCTCTTGACCTCGCGCATCGAGAGCCAGGTGGCTTCCGCCGAGGAGCGTCTGACGCATGGCGCGGCCACCGTCGGCGACCGCCTGGCCGAACAGGTCGCGCGCGTCGAATCCGAACTCGTCGAGCGCGCCAATGCGATCGCCGAGACGTTCGCGGCGATGAACCGCCACATCGACGAGAGCACCGAAGGCGCGTCCGACAGGCTCGACGAGAAGACCCGCCAGCTCAATGCCATGCTGGCCGCGCGTTCGTCCGAGATTGCCCGCATTCTCGACGAGACGGCGCGTCCGCTGGTCGACCGCTTCACCGAAAGCAGCACGGACCTGCAGCGCAATCTCGAAGAGATCACGCAGGCGGCTGCCGAGCGGCTTCAGACCGGCAACACTGCGCTGGTGTCGGCTCTCGATGCCAAGACGAGCGAGACGGTCTCGGCCGTCGAGCGCGTCCAGGGCGACCTAACGCGCGGCGTCGACGGGCTGATCGGCCGTCTGTCGGCATCGAATGCCCGCCTCGGCGAACTCGTCGAGACGGCCTCGGCCAATCTCGGCGGCGTCGACGAGAAGCTTGCCGGCACCACGGAGCAGTTTGCCGAGACGACCGAAAAGGCCGCACGTTCCTTCGCCTCGTCGGCCCGCATCATCGAGGCGCAGGCCGGCAAATTGTCGGAACTGTCTTCGACGACGCTGCGCGACGTTTCCGGCATCGCCGCGCGCTTCGAGGACCACGGCAAGATGCTGACCAATGCGCGCGATCTCCTGAACGCGGCGCAGTCGACGCTGGCGACCTCGCTCGACGACCGCCAGACGGCGCTCGAGACGCTAGCCGCCGGCCTCGTCAAGAAGTCGGAAGAGATCGAACGCGTCATGCGGTCCTTCGAGGGCGTGATCGGCAAGGCGCTGGAAGGCGCCGAAGGCCGCACGAAAACCTCGACGGAACAGATCCGCACGGCCATTTCCGAGGTCGTCGAAAGCGCGACGAAGCGCTTTGCCGATGCGACCGACGAAATCCGCAAGACGGCCGGCACGATCCGAACCGAACTCGACCAGACGCGCGCGGAACTGAAGAAGGGCGTGATGCAACTGCCCGAGGAGACGAAGGAATCGACGAGCGCGATGCGCAAGGCGGTTTCCGAGCAGATCAAGGCGCTGAAGGAGCTTTCGGAGATCGTCTCCAAGTCCGGCCGCACCTTCGACGTCTCCCCGGCCCGCATCGAGCGCCAGGCGGCGCCTGCCCCGCGTCCGGCTGCACCCGTCGCCGCGCCGCAGGCCGCCACGCAGTTGCGCGGATCGCTGGCCGAGCCTGCGGCTCCGCAGGGCCAGCAGGCCGGCGGAAGCTGGGTCGGCGCGCTGCTGCGCGGCGCATCCAAGGACGAGGCGCCCGCGCCGAAGCCGGTCCAGCCGCAGCGCTCGCCGCTGCAGATGGTCGAATCGCTCAACTCTTTGTCGGTGGATATCGCCCGTGCGATCGACCACGAGGCTTCGGTCGAGCTGTGGGATCGCTACCGCAAGGGCGAGCGTAACGTCTTCACGCGCCGCCTCTACACGCTGAAGGGCCAGCAGACCTTCGACGACATCCGCCGCAAGTACCAGAATGACGGCGAGTTCCGCGGCGCGGTCGACCGGTACTGCCAGGATTTCGAGAAGCTGCTCTCGGACGTGGCGAAGAACGACCGCGACAACATGATGTCGCAGACCTACCTGACCTCCGACACCGGCAAGGTCTATACGATGCTTGCCCATGCGAGCGGCCGCCTGAAGTAAGGCGCCGCTGAGCCGAAACGAGGCCGCAGCCGCCAAGCGCGACTGCGGCCTTTTTCATGGGCGGTGCATGCGCTATCAAACTGTCTCCAGGAGACCGACACGCCATGCAGCCGTCCCGCGACATTTCCCGCCTGATCGAGATCATGACCGCGCTGCGCGACCCGCAGACCGGCTGTCCGTGGGATGTCGAGCAGGATTTCGCGTCGATCGCGCCCTACACGATCGAGGAAGCCTATGAGGTGGCCGACGCGATCGAGCGCGGCGACCTTTCCGACCTTCGCGACGAACTGGGCGATCTCCTTTTGCAGGTCGTGTTCCATTCGCGCATGGCCGAGGAACAGGGTGCGTTCGCCTTCGGCGACGTGGTCGAGGCGATCACGAAGAAGATGATCCGCCGCCATCCGCACGTCTTCGGCCCGGACGCCGTTCGCGGCGCCAAGCTTGCCAAGGGCATGTGGGAGAAGATCAAGGCGGAGGAGCGGGTCGAGAAGAAGGCGGAGCGCGAGGCGCGCGGCATCACGGCCGCCGAGCACGGCTATCTCGACGACGTACCCGTCGGCCACGCCGCACTGACGCGTGCCCTGAAGTTGCAGGAGCGCGCGGCGAAGGTCGGGTTCGACTGGAAGGAGCCGGGGCCGATCCTCGACAAGATTTCCGAGGAAGTGGACGAACTGCGCGTCGCGCTCGATGCGGGCGAGACCGCTGCGATCAAGGACGAGTTCGGCGACGTGCTCTTCGCGCTGGTCAATCTCGGCCGCCATCTCGGCATCGACGCGGAAGACGCGCTGCGCGGGACGAACGACAAGTTCCGCAAGCGCTTCCACCATGTCGAGCGGGCGCTGAACGCCAATGGAAGCAGCCTCGACGCCGCAACGCTCGACGAGATGGAAGACCACTGGCAGGCGGCGAAGCGCGCCTGATCTAGTCTTTTGCTGATTTCCGCCGCTTGGCGATTTCGCCGATGATGGCGGACGGAGCGCGGACAGTGAGCGCAACCGTGCCGTCTTCGCGGTCTTCCCGGGCAATGACCGCGCCGTTGCGGTAAACCCAGTCGATGGCGGGTCCATCCTGCGGGCCGAAGACGAAGTCGGCTTCGTCGAGCGCGCCTGCGATGCGCGATTCGACGACGTCGAGCAGGTGGTCCACCCCCTCGCCCGTGATCGCCGAAATCAGGATCGGGCCTTCGTCGGCCTGTTCGCGCGGCAGGTTCTGGCGCGCCTGCTCGTCGAGCAGGTCGATCTTGTTCCAGACTTCGAGGACATGGCGGCTGTCGCCCGCCTCGACGCCGAGATCGGCGAGGATGCGCACGACGTCGGCCGCCTGCGCGGCGGTGTCGGGATCGGAGATGTCGCGCACATGGAGGACGAGATCGGCCTCGACCACCTCTTCCAGCGTGGCGCGGAAGGCGGCGACGAGATGGGTGGGCAGGTCGGAGATGAAGCCGACCGTGTCGGACAGGATGACGATGCTGCCATGCGGCAGGCGCACGCGCCGCAGCGTCGGGTCGAGCGTGGCGAAGAGCATGTCCTCGGCCAGCACCTCGGAGCCGGTCAGCCGGTTGAAGAGCGTCGACTTGCCGGCATTGGTGTAGCCGACGATGGCGACGATCGGATACGGCACCTTGCGGCGCTTGGCGCGGTGAAGGTCGCGCGTGCGGCGCACGGTTTCGAGCTCGCGCTTCAGCCGCGTGATCTTTTCCTGCAGCATCCGCCGATCGGCCTCGATCTGCGTTTCGCCCGGGCCGCCGAGGAAGCCGGCGCCGCCGCGCTGGCGCTCGAGGTGGGTCCAGGAGCGCACGAGGCGGCCGCGCTGGTAGTTGAGATGCGCCAGGTCGACCTGCAACACGCCTTCCTTGGTGCGCGCACGCCGGCCGAAGATTTCGAGGATGATGCCGGTGCGGTCGAGCACCTTGGCGTTCCACGCCTTTTCGAGATTGCGCTGCTGCACCGGCGTCAGCGGGTGGTCGACGACGACGAGATCGGCTTCGAGCGCCTTCACCGCTTCGCCGATCTCCTCGACCTTGCCGCTGCCGATGAGCGTCGCGGGCTTGGGGTCCGCGATGGTCACGATCAGTCGATCGGCGATGTCGAGTTCGATGGCGAGCGCGAGGCCGACGGCCTCTTCGAGGCGCGCCTCGGGGCTGCGCTGCATGAGGGCGGCGGCGATGCGCTCGTCCTCCTGCCCGCGCGGCGCCTTGGTGAGCACGGGCACGATGACGACGGCCCGCGTCGGCGGCGCCATCGTCCCGTCGTCCACGGGGCCGTGTGCGCGGCGCGGCTTGCGCCCTTCGTTTTCAGGTGCGGTCAATCAGCCGTCCCGGCCGTTCTCTTCGCCTTCGAACATCTGCACCGGCTGGCTCGGCATGATGGTCGAAATGGCGTGCTTGTAGACGAGCTGCGAATGCCCGTCGCGGCGCAGGAGCACACAGAAATTGTCGAACGAGGTCACGACACCCGTCAGCTTGACGCCGTTGATCAGGAAGATCGTGAGGGGATTCTTGCTCTTGCGTACGGAGTTGAGGAACAGGTCCTGGAGATTTTGCGTACGTTCCGCCATTGTTTTTTTCTTTCGCCGATGCGCTGAAGCATATCGTTATTGATGGCTGAACAACCACGCATCCAGGCTCTGCCCACCCGAATGCGGAAGTGCTCAAGTGCCAAGATAATCGGCTCTTTCCGAACGCACAACTGGCCTGAAAAGCCCGTCGACTTGAAAAATCCCGGCCCCGCCAAGTGGTTATCAGGCCGCACTTTTCTCCGCAACGTCAAAAAAGGCGCGGCGCAGCGAAAGTGCCGTGGAGCCCGGGTGGCCGTTGGCGACGGTCTGGCCGTCGATTTCGACGACCGGCATGACGAGCGTCGTGGCCGCCGTGATGAAGGCTTCACGCGCGCGCTTCGCCTCGTCGACGGTGAAGCCGCGTTCCTCGACTTCGAGGCCGAGCGTTTCGGCAACGCGCATCACGGTCGCGCGGGTGATGCCCTTGAGGATGCCGGATTCGGCCGGGCGCGTGACGAGCCTGCCGTCCTTGGTGACGATCCAGGCATTGGTCGCCGCGCCTTCCTTGACGGTGCCGTCGGGATCGACGAACCAGGCTTCCTGCGCGCCCGCTTCCTTCGCCTTCTGGCGCGCGAGGACATTGGGCAGGAGGCCGACCGACTTGATGTCGACGCGCTCCCAGCGGTTTTCCGGAACGGTGATGACCTTGATGCCGGTCTCGGCGCGCTTGGTGGCGGCCTGCGGGCTCGACTTTTTGGCGGTGATGACGAGCGAGGGGCGCGTGTGGGCGGCCGGGAAGACGTGGTCGCGGGGCGCGACGCCGCGCGTGACCTGCAGATAGACGAGGCCGTTGACCACGCCGTTGCGCGAGACGACCTCGCGCATGACGGTCTGCAAGGACGAGCGCGACATCGGCCAGCCGATCTTGAGTTCGCGGAGCGACCTGTCGAGCCGGTCGAGATGCGGCGTCATGTCGATGATATAGCCGCGCGCCACCTCGCAGACCTCGTAGACGCCGTCGGCGAACTGGTAGCCGCGATCCTCGACATGGACGGCGGCATCGCGGTGCGGCAGGTAGCGTCCGTTGACATAGGCGATTTTCGGCATCGGAGGTTCCTAAAAGAATTCGAGACTGACGCGGAAGAGCTGTTCGACCTGCTTCACGGCCTTTGCCATGGCGAACATGACGATACGGTCCTTCGGCTTGATGCGCATTGTGCCAGAGGGCTTCAGCACTTCGCCATTGCGGTAGATCGCGCCGAGGCGCATTCCGTCCGGCAGCTCCAGTTCGCGCAGTTCCGGGCCGACCAGCGGCGAGGTCTCCAGCGCCTCGGCCTCGATGATTTCGGCCGCGCCGCGCTGGATGGAATGGACGGCGCGGATGCGACCGCGGCGCACATGCTGGAGCACGCGTGAGATCGTGACCGTGCGCGGGTTCACATGCGCGTCGATGCCGAGCATGTCGGTGAAATCGTGGTAGGTCGGGTTGTTGATGAGGACGAGGTTCGACTTGCAGCCGAGCTGCTTGGCGAGAACCGAAGAGAGGATGTTGACCTGGTCGTCATTCGTCACCGCGACCATCAGATCCGCGTCGGCGATGTCGGCTTCCTGCAGGAGCTTCTGGTCGAGGGCGCTGCCGTTCAGCACCACCGTCCGGCGCAGTTCGTCGGCGATGGCGACGGCGCGGCGGCGCGAGGCTTCGATGATCTTGACCTTGGTGCGGCTTTGCCGAAGCTCGATGGTGCGGGCGACGTAGAGGCCGATATTGCCGCCGCCGGCGATCACGATGCGCGTCGCCTCCTGCTCCTCATGGCCGAAAAGGCTGAGCGTGCGGCGGACCTGGTCCTTGGTCGTGACGACATAGGCGAGGTCGCCGGCGACGAGTTGGTCGGCCGAATGCGGGATGAAGAGCCGGCCCTCGCGCGAGACGCCGACGACGGTCGACGGCAGGTCGGGGAAGAGATCTGTCAACTGCGAGAGCGGCGTGTTGATGACCGGGCAGTCTTCCATGCACTCGATCGCGACCATGGCGATCTTGTTGTCGGCAAAGCGCACGACGTCGGTGGCGCCCGGCAGCGCGATGCGCCGCAGCACCATTTCGCCGACCTCGAGCTCGGGCGAGATGATGACGTCGATCGGCAGGTGATCGCGCGAGAACAGGTCCATGTAGTGCGGCTGCAGATAGGACTGCGCGCGGATGCGGGCGATCTTGGTCGGCACGTTGAAGAGCGAATGCGCGACCTGGCACGCGGTCATGTTGACCTCGTCATACAAGGTCACCGCGATGATCATGTCGGCTTCCTCGGCGCCGGCGGCCGCCAGCATGTCCGGATGCGAGCCATGGCCGACGAAGCCGCGCGCGTCGAGATTGTCGCGCACCGACTGGATGAGTTCCGCCGAGGTGTCGATGACCGAGACATCGTTGTGTTCGGCCGAAAGGCGCTCGGCGATGCCGTAGCCCACCTGCCCCGCGCCGCAGATGATTACGCGCATGTGAAGTCCGCTCGTGTCATGTCAGTGTGCCCCCTTCCCGGCCCGTCAGGCCGGCATCAAACGCCGAGAGACTTCAATTTTCGATGAAGCGCCGAGCGCTCCATGCCGATGAATTCCGCCGTGCGCGAGATGTTGCCGCCGAAGCGGTTGATCTGGGCGAGGAGGTATTCCTTCTCGAACAATTCGCGCGCCTCGCGCAGCGGCAGCGCCATGATGTGCTGATCCGACTGGGTCGGCGTGCGCGGCATCACGTCGCCGATTTCGGACGGCAGCAGGTCGGCCGTGATGGGCTTGTCGTCCTCGCCGTCGCGCGACAGGATCATCAGCCGCTCGATGTTGTTCTTCAACTGGCGCAAATTGCCCGGCCAGTTGTGCGCCTGGAGGACGGCCATCGCGTCGTTGCCGATGCGGCGCATGCGGATGCCGGCCTGCTGCGCCGTCTGGCGCATGAAATGATCGACCAGGAACGGGATGTCGTCGCGCCGCTCGGCGAGCGGCGGCACCATGACGGGGACGACGGCGAGGCGGTGGTAGAGGTCCTGCCGGAAACGGCCCTGTGCGATCAGGTCTTCCAGGTTGTACGCCGTCGAGGAGATGATGCGGACGTCGACCTTGACGCGCTTGGTGCCCCCGACGCGCTCGAACTGCTGATCGACGAGGACGCGCAGGATCTTCGCCTGCGTCTCGCGCGGCATGTCGGCGACTTCGTCGAGATAGAGGATGCCGCCATGGGCCTGCTCCAGCGCGCCGACCTTGCGCTCGGCGCCGTTCGCCTCGGTGCCGAAGAGCTCGATCTCCATGCGCTCCGGCGTGATCGCGGCGGAATTGACGGCGACGAACGGCCCCGCCTTGCGCGCCGAAGCGCCATGGATGGCGCGGGCGACGAGTTCCTTGCCGGAGCCCGACGGGCCGATGATCATGATGCGGCTGTTGGTGGGCGAGACGCGGTCGATCGTCTGGCGAAGCTGCGCCATCGCGGTGGAGGTGCCGATCAGGTCGAAACTGTCGCCGGAGCGCTTCTTCAGGTCCGAGACCTCGCGGCGCAGCTTGGAGGTTTCGAGGGCGCGCTCGGCGATCAGAACCAGCCGGTCGGCCTTGAAGGGCTTTTCGATGAAGTCGTAGGCGCCCTTGCGGATCGCGGAGACGGCGGTCTCGATGGTGCCGTGGCCCGAGATCATCACCACCGGCAGGTCGGGGTGCATGGTCTTGATGGCGTCGAGCAGTTCGAGCCCGTCCATCTTCGAGCCCTGCAGCCAGATGTCGAGGAAGACGAGACGCGGAACGCGGTCGGCGATCGAGGCGAGCGCGCTGTCGCTGTCGAAGGCGGTGCGCGTCTCGTGGCCTTCGTCGGAGAGGATGCCGGACACGAGTTCGCGGATATCCTCCTCGTCATCGACAATCAGAATATCAGACGCCATCTGTCACCTCTTCCGTCTCGGGCGCGGTCGATGCCGCCGCCTCTTGTTTCTCCCCGAGGGGGAATACCATCCGCACCAGGGCGCCGACGCCGCCGTGGAAACTGGCGGGAGCGTCGAGAAGCTGCAGCGTGCCGCCATGGTCCTCGACGATCTTCTTGACGATCGCAAGGCCAAGGCCGGTGCCCTTCTCCCGCGTGGTCATGTAGGGCTCGAGCAGCCTTTGGCGATTCTCCTTCGGCAGTCCCTTGCCGTTGTCGATGACCTCGACGACGGCGTTTGAACCCGCGCGGCGGGCGCGCACGAGGATCGCGCCGGGGCGATCCGACACCTGCTCGATCGCTTCGGACGCATTCTTGACGATGTTGCCGAAGGCCTGCGCCAGGAGACGGCTGTCGAAGCGGCCCATCAGCGGTTCGTGCCCGAAATCGCGCTTGAATTCGATGTCCGCGCGGCTGACCTCGATGAGGAAGGACGCCTCGCGCAGCGGCTCGCGCAGGTCGACATTCTGCATGTCGGGCTTCGGCATGCGCGCGAAGGAGGAGAATTCGTCGACCATGCGGCCGATATCGCCGACCTGGCGGATGATCGTCTCCGTGCACTGGTCGAAGACCTCGCGGTCCTCGGTGATGACCTTGCCGTAGCGGCGGCGGATGCGCTCGGCGGAGAGCTGGATCGGCGTCAGCGGGTTCTTGATCTCGTGCGCGATGCGGCGGGCAACGTCGGCCCAGGCCGAGGAGCGCTGCGCCTGGACGAGGTCGGTGATGTCGTCGACCGTCACCACATAGGAACGCCCGCCGCCGCGCGCCGAGCTGCGCTCGGTCGTGATCTGGACGTTGAAGGTGCGCTCCGCCCCGTTGCGGAAGAAGGCGATCTGCTCGCGATAGACGGGCCGGTCGAGTTCGCGGCCTTTTTCCAGGACGCCGCCGATCTGCGGCAGGATGTCGACGAGGCGCTGGCCGACGAGCGATTTCGCCGACACGGACAGCATCTTTTCGACGGAGCGGTTGACGATGGCGATCTCGCCGCGCGGCCCGACGCCGATGACACCTGCCGAAACGCCCGAAAGCACGGCTTCGGAGAATCGGCGGCGCTCGTCCATCACGTCCTTGGCGCGGACGAGCTGGTTGCGCTGCGTCTTCAACTGCCGGATCATTTCGTTGAAGGTGAGCCCCAGCGCGCCGACATCGCCATCGGTCTGCTTGACGGGTACGGAGACGTCGAGATTGCCGCTGGCGACCTCGTCCGCCGCGCCGATCAATTGGCGGATCGGCCGGACGATCCGGTCGGCGACCGCGATGCCCGTCCAGATCGCCGCCAGCACGACGATCAGCGTGACGCCGAGATAGAGGATGGCGAAGGCGAGCTGCGTCGTCATGCGGTTCTGCTCGAGGCCGCGATATTCGTCGGTGTTGGCGCGCACGATCTGGCGCGCGCGGATCACCTCGGGATCGAGTTCGCGAACCGTGAAGAGATAGGCATCGTCGATCTGCTGCAGGCGGATGATCGCGCCGACGACATTGCGAAAACGCGGCTCGATCAGCACCGGCTGGCCGTCGGCAGCCGCGCGCAGCGCTTCGGGCGGGGCGTCGGGCATCGGAATGCCGGCCGGCGTCTCGGCCTCGATGATCAGCGAGCCATCGGAGCGAATCAGCGCAGCATGGGCGAGCGCGCGCCCGCGGACGTGATTGCTCATCAACTGGCGAAAACCGGTGCGGTCGAGGCTGTAGAGCGAGCGGGCCTGGTCGAGATCGAATGCCATCGACAGCGTCGTGCCCTGAAGGCTGCGCGAATTCTCCTGCACATAGGCTTCGGCGATCGACAGCGAGGACGAGACGATGGCGCGGGTGCGCAGCTCGAACCAGCGGTCGAGCCCGAGGTCGAGCGTGACCGAGGCGACGATGGCGACGAGGATCGCCGGAATGGCAGCGACCAGCGAGAACATCGCGACGATGCGCACGTGAAGGCGGGAAGCGGCCTTGCCGCGGCGGCGCGCCTGGTAGATGCGGATGATCTCGAAGGCGATCAGGCCGAGAAGCAGGAGAATGAAGCCGGTATTCACGCCGATCAGGATCAGCGTGTTCGACGTGTTCGGCGCGACCGGCGTCAGGCCGAGCAGGATCGCGAAGGACACAGCGGCGGCGATCAGCGCGCAGACGACGGCGACGATGCCGGGCAACAGACCAAGCCGGCGCCCCTCGACGGCGCGGCCTTCGGTTCCCAGCAATGCGCCCTCGGGTGCGGTCGTCTGTATCGTCATCGTGCTCAATGTGCCCGGTAAGCGACGACTCTATGCATCGCATTGTGGCCATTGTGCAACATTTTTGGCGATGACAGAAGGTCAGCTTCCGGTTTGTCCCTTAGCGCCGCGGTAGACGTTGACGCCGAGCTCGCGGATCTTCTTGCGCAGCGTGTTGCGGTTGAGGCCGAGAAGTTCGGCCGCCTTGATCTGGTTGCCGCGTGTCGCCGTCATGGATGCCAGCACCAGCGGATATTCCACTTCGGTCAGGATGCGATGATAGAGACCCGGCGGCGGCAGCTCGGTGCCGAAACCCGAAAAGTAGCGCTGCAGATGCAATTCGACCGCTTGCGAGATGGTCAGTTGCTCGCCATTCGGACCGACTGCCGTCCCGTCATTGGCCTGAGCGGTCTGAAGTTCGCTCTCGATGATCTCGGCGGCGATGTCGTCCTGCGGATAAAGGGCCGACAGGCGGCGAACGAGGTTTTCGAGTTCGCGCACATTGCCCGGCCAGGGATAGCGCTTCATCAGGTCGATGCCGGCGGGTGCGATGCGCTTGGTCGGCAGGCCCTCGCTCTCGGCCTGCTTGAAGAAGTGGCGGACGAGGTCGGGCACATCCTCCGAGCGCTCGCGCAGCGGCGGCAGGCGCAGCGGCACGACGTTCAGGCGGTAGAAGAGATCCTCGCGGAAGAGGCCCTGGTTGATGAGGGTGCGCAGATCCTTGTTGGTCGCCGCGACGATGCGCACGTCGGTGCGGATCGGCGTGCGGCCGCCGACGGTCGTGTATTCGCCCTGCTGGAGCACGCGCAGGAGACGCGTCTGCGCTTCCATCGGCATGTCGCCGATCTCGTCGAGGAAGAGCGTGCCGCCCTCGGCCTGCTCGAACCGGCCGGACGAGCGGTTCTGCGCGCCGGTGAAGGCGCCTTTCTCGTGGCCGAAAAGCTCCGATTCGATCAGGTCGCGCGGGATCGCGGCCATGTTGATGGCGACGAAGGGGCCGTTGCGGCGGCGGCCATATTCATGGAGCGCGCGGGCGACCAGTTCCTTGCCGGTGCCCGATTCGCCCGAGATCATGACGGTCAGATCCGTCTGCATCATACGCGCGAGCATGCGGTAGATGTCCTGCATGGCGGCCGAGCGGCCGACAAGCGGCATCGATTCGGGCTGATCCTCGCTGCGCACGTCGCTCTTGATGCGTTTCGGCTCGGCCAGCGCGCGATTGACGATCTGCAAGAGTTCGGTGAGGTCGAACGGCTTCGGCAGATATTCGTAGGCGCCGGTCTCCGAGGCGCGGATCGCGGTCATGAACGTGTTCTGCGCGCTCATGACGACGACCGGCAGGTCCGGCCGTGCCTTCTTGATACGCGGCAGCATATCGAACGCGTTCTCGTCCGGCATTACCACGTCGGTGATGACGAGGTCGCCCTCGCCCGCCGCGATCCAGCGCCAGAGCGTCGACGCGTTGGAGGTGACGCGGACCTCGTGCCCGACGCGGGACAGAGCCTGATTGAGAACGGTGCGGATCGCCGCATCGTCGTCGGCGACGAGGATGTTGCCGCGAACGGTCATGTCGTGAACTCCTGGTAGTCGCGTTCGGCGCCGCCCCTCGGCTCTCTCCAGGTCGGCATCAGGATGCGGAAAGTCGTGCCGCGGCCGGTCGAATCGCATTCGATGACGCCGCCATGCTCGCCGACGATCTTGGCGACCAGCGCGAGGCCGAGGCCGGACCCGTTCTGCTTGGTGGAGATGAAGGGGTCGAACAGGATCGGCCGGATGTCTTCCTTGACGCCGGGGCCGTTGTCGTGGACGCAGAACTCCAGCGGCAGCGAGATACGGTCCTGCGTGCCCGGCACAGCGATGCGCATGCCCGGCCGGAACGCTGTCGACAGCGTGATCTCGCCGGATGGTTCGTTTCCAAGGGCTTCTGCTGCGTTCTTCACCAGATTTAGGAAGACCTGGATCAACTGGTCGCGATTCGCGAAGACCGGCGGAAGCGACGGATCGTAGTCCTCAACGATCCTGACGCGGCTCGCAAACCCGTTGCGCGCGATCGCCTTCACGTGGTCGAGGACGACGTGGATGTTGACGGGGTGGCGGTCGATTGGCCGCTCGTCGGAGAAGATTTCCATGCGGTCGACCAGCGAGACGATGCGATCGGTCTCGTCCTGGATCAGGCGCGTGAGCGCGCGATCCTCGTCACCGACGGCGGTTTCCAGCAATTGCGCTGCGCCGCGAATGCCCGAAAGCGGGTTCTTGATCTCGTGCGCCAGCATGGCGGCAAGGCCGGTCACCGAGCGCGCGGCGCCGCGATGCGTCATCTGGCGGTCGATCTTGTCGGCCATCGACCGTTCCTGGAACATGACGACGACGGCGCCGGGGATCTCGGCGATCGGCGAGGCGTGGAGGTCGACCAGCCTGTCGGTGCCGAGACGCGGCGAGGAAATGTCGACGCGGTATTCGTTGAACGGCGCACGGCGCTCGCGGACCTGGTTGATAAGGGTGATCAGCGGGCTGCCGAAGGGGACGAAACGCTCGATCGGATCGCGCGACAGGAGCGAGGCGCTCGAGCGGAAGAAGTCCTCGGCATCGGCATTTGCAAAGACGATGCGGCCGTCCGAATCCACCATGATGACCGGATGGCGGATCGCGTTGAGGATGAGCGCTGCGGAGTTGATCGCGGTCTGGCTCATGCGGCGACCGCCAGCGTGGGCGCGGCGAATGCGTCGCGCAGACTTGCGATGACGGCGCGCGGGTCGAGCCCGGTCATGATGGCTGTCCTTAGCGCGGAATCGGTGTGCGGCGCGTGACGGTCGAGATACCAGCCGAGATGCTTGCGCGCGTGGCGCAGCCCCTGCCCGGTTCCGTAGAGCGCCAGCATGTCCTCGTAATGGGCGACGACGTAGTCGGCGAGATCGTCATCGCCGGGAACCTCGTTGGCGGCAGGACCGCCGACGGCCTCGACGATCCGCGCGCCGGCCCATGGTGCGCCGTAGTGGCCGCGCCCGACCATGACGGCATCGGCGCCGGAGAGCGCCAGCGCGCGCCGCGCCGTCGCTATGTCGACGATATCGCCATTGACGACGAGCGGGACGGAGATCGCATCCTTCACCGCGCGGATGGCCTTCCAGTCGGCCTCGCCCTTGTAGAACTGCTCGCGCGTGCGGCCATGGACGGTGATCAAGCGAACGCCTGCGGCGACCGCCCGCGCGGCGATGGACGGCGCGTTGAGGCTTTCGGCATCCCAGCCGAGGCGCATCTTGACCGTGACCGGCACGTCGACGGCGCCGAGGACCGCCTCGATCAACGACAGCGCGTGATCGGGCTCGCGCATCAGCGCCGAGCCGCAATAGCCGCCGGTGACCTTCTTGGCCGGGCAGCCCATGTTGATGTCGATGATGTCGGCGCCCTCGCCTGCCGCGATCCGCGCGCCTTCGGCCATCCAGTGGGCGTCGCGGCCGGCGAGTTGGACGACGTGGGTCGCTACATCGGGACGGCGGATGCGGCGCTCGGATTCGGCGCGGCCGCGTGCCAGCTCGCCACTGGCGACCATTTCGGAAACGACCATGCCTGCGCCATGCCGAAGCGCACGGCGGCGCATCGGCTCGTCCGTAACGCCGGAGAGCGGCGCCAGGAACACCCGGTTGGGAACGCTGACAGTGCCGATATCGAGCGGCGTCGCCAGAACGCAGATTTCAGTCATGCACAAAAACCCGGCACACTCATCTTCTTGCTCAACTGATAGCCATGTTCTTTTCCCGCCGCAACTGCCGCATGCACACAGTCTGGCATTTCTGCCATGCGCTGATATGTGTGCTCGCCAAGCCGGAGACCAGAATGCAAAAGCCGAAAGTTGCAGCCATCATCGTCGCCGCCGGCCGCGGCGAACGGGCCGGCGATCCGCACGAAGGGCCGAAGCAGTATCGCCGGATCGGCGGCAAGGCCATCCTCGCCCATACGCTTGAGACGTTTCTGGGGCATCCGCAGATCGGGACCGTCGTCGTCGCGATCCACGAGGATGACGAGCGGCTGTTCCGAGATGCCGTCGGCGCGCTTGCTGAGCGCTTGATTACGGTGACGGGCGGGACGACGCGGCAGGCGTCGACGTGGAACGCCATGCAGGCGCTTGCCGGCGATCCGCCGAATGCGGTTCTCGTCCATGACGGCGTGCGGCCCTTCGTGGACGCCGGGCTCGTCTCGCGGGTGATCGCGGGGATAGATGGTGAGGCAGGCAGCCTGCCGTCCCTGCCCGTCTCGGACACGCTGAAGGAAGCTACGCCGGACGGTATTGTCGCGCGAACAGTTTCTCGTATCGGGCTTTTCGGGGCGCAGACGCCACAGGGCTTTCCCTTTGCGGCCTTTTATGCCGCCCATGCCCGCGCCGCAGCCGAAGGCCGTGACCACTTCACCGACGATGCGGCCATCGCCGAGTGGGCGCACCTTCCCGTGCGGCTCGTCGAAGGGTCGCCCGACAACGTCAAACTGACCTGGGCGCGCGACATCGCCAATGCCGACACCAAGCTGAGGACCGACGTCACGATGTTTCCCGATATCCGCACCGGCAATGGCTATGACGTCCACTCATTCGAGCCGGGCGATGCTGTCGTGCTGTGCGGCGTTTCGATCCCCTATGAGCGGAAGCTTTCCGGCCATTCGGACGCCGATGTCGGGCTCCACGCGCTGACCGACGCGCTTCTGGCGACCTGCGGCGCGGGCGATATCGGCACACATTTTCCGCCCTCCGATCCGCAATGGAAAGGCGCGGCCTCGCGCATCTTCGTCGAGGAGGCGGCGCGGATCGTGCGGGCGCGCAAGGGCCGGATCGCCAATGCCGACATCACCCTGATTTGCGAAGCGCCACGGATTGGTCCATTTAGGCAGGCAATGACGGATGCGCTCGTCGCCATGCTCGGCATTACGCCCGACCGGGTTTCGATCAAGGCGACGACGAACGAGAAACTCGGTTTCGTCGGCCGGGGCGAAGGCATCGCCGCCATCGCCACCGCGACCGTCGCCTATCCAGGAGTGTTGCCGGAATGATGAGTGTGCTGCCCGAACTCGCCCAGGACTTTCTTGACGCCTGCAAGCGCCAGGGCGCGCTGGCGGCTACCGCCGAATCCTGCACCGGCGGGCAGATCATCGCGCTCCTGACCGACATTCCCGGCGCGTCGTCGATGATCGATTGCGGTTTCGTGACCTATTCCAACGAGGCCAAGCAGAAGATGCTGGGCGTCAAGGCCGAGACGCTGGAGGCGCATGGCGCGGTGTCGGCGGAAACGGCGCGCGAGATGGCTGAAGGCGCGCTGAAGAAGTCGCGCGCGGGGATCACGCTCGCCGTCACCGGCATCGCCGGCCCGGACGGCGGCAGCGCGGAAAAGCCGGTCGGCCTCGTCTGGTTCGCCATCGCGCGCAAGGGCCATCCGACGCGGGTCGAAAAGCGCCAATTCGAGGATGGCGGGCGCGACCATATCCGCTCCGAAACCGTGCGGACGGCGCTGGTGATGGGGATTTCGGCGTTAAGCTGAGGGAGCCGCGTAGATCTCGTCGGCGCGCTTTTCGAAGGCTTCGGCAAACATGCGGAAGGCGCGGTCGAACATCGCGCCCATCATCGCGCCCAGAATGCGGCTCTTGAACTCGTAGTCGATGAAAAAGTGGACGGCCGTGCCGCCATCCTCCGTCGCCTCGAAATGCCAGCGATTGTCGAGATAGCGGAATGGACCGTCGACATAGGAGACGTCGATGACGTTCTCGGCGGGCTTCAACACGACATTGCTGGTGAAGGTCTCGCGCAGCGCCTTGTAGCCCACCGTCATGTCGGCAATCAGCATCGTCAGGCCGTGGCGCTCCTTCTTCGAGCGCACCGACAAGGCCTCGCACATCGGCAGGAACTGCGGATACTTCTCCACATCGGCGACGAGCGCGAACATCTGCTCGGGGCTGTGGCGAACCCGCCGCGTGGTCTCGTATTTCGGCATGGTCAGGCGGCAGCGAGCTTTGCGGCGCGCGCCGCCTTCAGGCGGGCGAAATCGTCGCCGGCATGGTGCGAGGACCGCGTCAGCGGGCTCGAGGCGACCATCAGGAAGCCCTTGGAATAGGCGACCGTCTCGAAGGACTTGAACTCCTCCGGCGTCACGAACTTCTTGACCGCGTGGTGCTTCTTCGACGGCGCGAGGTACTGGCCGATGGTGATGAAGTCGACATCGGCCGAGCGCAGGTCGTCCATCAACTGGAGGACTTCGTTCCGCTCCTCGCCGAGGCCGACCATGATGCCGGATTTGGTGAAGATGGTCGGGTCGAGTTCCTTGACCTGCTGGAGCAGCCGGATCGAATGGAAATAGCGCGCGCCGGGACGCACCGTCAGGTAGTTGGACGGCACGGTCTCCAGATTGTGGTTGAAGACGTCGGGTCGAGCCGCGACCACGATCTCCAGCGCGCCCTTCTTGCGCAGGAAGTCGGGCGTCAGGATTTCGATCGTCGTGCCGGGTGCGGCGGCGCGGATCGCGTGGATGACCTCGGCGAAATGCTGCGCGCCGCCATCGGCCAAGTCGTCACGGTCGACCGAGGTGATGACGACGTGGTTGAGCCCCATCTGCGCGACGGCGCGGCCGACGCTTGCGGGCTCCTGCGCGTCCAGCGGCATCGGGATGCCGGTCGCGACGTTGCAGAAGGCGCAGGCGCGGGTGCAGATCTCGCCCATGATCATGAAGGTGGCGTGCTTCTTGTCCCAACACTCGCCGATATTCGGGCAGCCGGCTTCCTCGCAAACGGTCACGAGCTTGTTCGACTTCACGATCTCGCGCGTTTCGAGATAGCCCTTCGACACCGGCGCCTTGACCCTGATCCATTCGGGCTTGCGCAGCACTTCCTGGTCGGGCCGGTGGGCCTTTTCCGGGTGGCGCGGGCGCGGGCGGTTGAGCGTGGTGTCGAGTACGGTGACCATAAATGCTCCGGAGCGGTTTCGCCGGTTGTCGTCACCTTGTTCTATAGGGATTTCGCCACAAAAATGTAAGGCCGCCATGAAGCATGGCGGCCTTGCAGAAAATGGATGGAGTGCCGCTTATCGGCGTATCGCCCTCGCGATCGCGATGAGCAGGCAGGCGCCGATGAAGCCGACGATCAGGTAGATCAGGATGCCGGTGCCGGTGTAGATGCCGAGAACGCTCAGCAGGAAGTTGAGGAACGCGGCACCGATGATGCCGAGAATGACGTTCATGAAGATGCCCATGTTGGACTTCATGAACTGTTCGGCGAGCCAGCCGGCAATGCCGCCCACGATGATTGCGCCCAGCAGGCCCATACCGTTCAGATCCATTCCACTCTCCTATTGCGGGATCAGTCTGCCGGAGAAACGCGGAAATGGCGCACCGGTTCCGGGCGAATCGTTTGAAACTGCTAATTTAGGCGTTCAATGCACGGCCATAGGCGTCGAGGACGCTCTCCTTCATCATCTCCGACAAAGTGGGGTGTGGGAAGACGGTGTGCATCAGCTCTTCCTCGGTCGTTTCGAGGTTCATCGCGACGACGAAACCCTGGATCAGTTCGGTCACTTCCGCGCCGACCATGTGGGCGCCGAGAAGCTCTCCGGTCTTCTTGTCGAAGATGGTCTTGATCAGGCCTTGGTCTTCGCCGAGTGCGATGGCCTTTCCGTTGGCGGCGAACGAGAAGCGGCCGACGCGGATGTCACGTCCGGCTTCCTTGGCCTTCGCTTCGGTCAGCCCGACGGATGCGACCTGCGGGTGGCAATAAGTGCAGCCGGGAATCTTGCCCTTGTCGAGCGCATGGACGCCCCTTACGCCGGCGATCTTCTCGATGCAGATGACGCCTTCATGCTCGGCCTTGTGGGCCAGCATCGGCGCGCCGGCGACGTCGCCGATGGCGTAGATGCCGTCGACATTGGTTTTGCCGTAGCCGTCGACGACGACCGTGCCGCGCTCGATCTTCACGCCGACTTCTTCGAGCCCGAGGCTTTCGACATTGCCCTGGACGCCGACAGCCGAGATCAGGCGGTCGGCGGTGATCTTCTGCGTCTTGCCATCTTTGGTCTCGACATGGGCGGTGACCGAACCGGCCGATTTCTCGATCTTCGTCACTTTTGCGTCGAGCAGGAACTTCATGCCCTGCTTCTCGAGCTGCTTTTGCGCCAGCTTCGAAATCTCGGCATCCTCGACCGGCATGATCTGCGGCAGGAGCTCGACGACCGTCACCTCAGCGCCCATCGTGCGGTAGAAAGATGCGAATTCGATGCCGATCGCGCCCGAGCCCATGACGATCAGCGATTTCGGCATGTCCTGCGGGACCATGGCCTCGAAATAGGTCCAGATCAGCTTGCCGTCCGGCTCGATCCCCGGCAGCACGCGAGGGCGCGCGCCGGTGGCGACGATGACGTGCTTGGCCGAATAGGTGCCCTCGCCCTTGGTGCCCTTGGGCGCGGGGTGCTGCGGCTCCATCGGCTTCTTCGACGATTTGGAGACGACGATTTTGCCGCCCTTGGCGAGCTTCGCCTCGCCCCAGATCACGTCGACCTTGTTCTTCTTCATCAGGAAACCGACGCCGCCATTCAGCCGCGCCGAGACGCCGCGTGAGCGCTCGACGACGGCCTTGACGTCGGCCTTCACCTCGCCGGAGATCGACAGGCCGTAATTCTTGGCGTGCTCGGCATAGTGCTTGATCTCCGCCGAGCGCAGCAGCGCCTTGGTCGGGATGCAGCCCCAGTTGAGGCAGATGCCGCCCAGATGCTCGCGCTCGACGATGGCCGTCCTGAAGCCGAGCTGCGCCGAGCGCACGGCGGTGACGTAGCCGCCCGGGCCTGAGCCGATGATGATGACGTCGTAGTCGGTATCCGCCATGGCAGGCTCCTAGATTCCAAGCATCATGCGGACGATGGGCTCCAGCCCCCGTCCGATGGCGCGCGTGTTTTCCGCATCGAGGTGAACGCCGTCGACCGGCGTCGTTTCGGCGACCGAACCGGCATCGAAGAAACCGCAGCCCCATTCGTCGGCAAGGTCCGCGTAGAAACTCGCCAGCATGCGCGACTGCTCGACGCCGCCGGCGAACATGGCGCTGTATTCGGTGTTGGCCGTCTCGCAAAGCGGCGGCGGCGCGACGATCAGCACCGCCGGCGGCTCCGACTGGCCGTCGCGCATGGCGTTGAACTTCACCAGTTCCACCAGCCGGCGCATCCCCTGCATCGCAGCGAGCGCCGTGCCGGCGATGGCGGGCTTCATGTCGTTCGAGCCGAGCAGGATGATGACGAGATCGATCGGCGCGTGCGTGTAGAGCACGGTCGGCAGGATGCGCGCGCCGTTGCGGTCGCAATCGGCCAGATGCTCGTCGAAGGCGGTGGTACGGCCGCGCAGGCCCTCGGCGATGACCTGGATCTCCGGGCCGAGCGCCGCCTGCAGAACGTTCGGCCAGCGGTCGGCGAAGTCATGCCGTCCGCCGGTCTCGGCGTCGGAGCCCCAGGTGATGGAATCGCCGTAGCAGAGGATGGTTTTCATGATGGCGTTCGTTCGGATGCGTCGAGTCCCGTCGCGCCCCCCTCTGCCCTGCCGGGCATCTCCCCCGCAAGGGGGGAGATCAGTCTCGTCGTCGCCCTGCGCAACCCGTCAACGGTCTTGCAGAACAAGTGACGCGCGTGATCTCCCCCCTTGCGGGGGAGATGGCCGGCAGGCCAGAGGGGGGCGTGACGGAACGCAAACATTGGCGTACTTCCTAGACCAGCATCCCCATCGGGTTCTCGATCAGGCGCTTGAACGCCGCCAGAAGTTCGGCGCCCAACGCCCCATCCACCGCGCGATGGTCGGTCGAAAGCGTTACCGACATGACGTTCGCAACCTTGATCTCGCCGTTCTTGACGACTGCCCGCTCCTCGCCCGCGCCGACTGCGAGGATCGTCGCGTGCGGCGGGTTGATGACGGCGGCGAAGTCCTTGATGCCGAACATGCCGAGATTGGAGACGGCCGTCGTGCCGCCTTGGTATTCTTCCGGCTTCAGCTTCTTGTTGCGCGCGCGGGCGGCCATGTCCTTCATCTCGTTGGAGATGGCGGAGAGCGACTTCTGGTCGGCCTTGCGGATGATCGGGGTGATGAGGCCGCCGGGGATCGATACCGCGACGCCGACATCGGCATGCTTGTGCTTCAGCATCCCGCCTTCCGACCAGGAGACGTTGGCATCCGGCACGGCGACGAGCGCCATCGCCATCGCCTTGATGACGAGGTCGTTGACGGAAAGCTTGTAGGCCGGCGCCTCGCCCTTTTCGGTCTTCTTCACGGGCGCGGCATCGTTGATCTGCTTGCGCAGCGCGAGCAGCGCGTCGATCTCGCAATCGAGCGTCAGGTAGAAATGTGGAACGGTCGACTTCGCCTCGACGAGGCGGCGCGCGATGGTCTTGCGCATGTTGTCGTGCGGGACGATCTCGTAGGAGCCTTCCTCGAAGAGCTTGAGGATCGCATCGTCCGACATGCCTTTGACCGGCGCGGCGGCAGGCGCAGCCTTGTCGGCTGGAGCCGCCTTCGCGACGCCGCCCTTCGAGGCTGCCTCGACGTCCGCCTTCACCACGCGGCCATGCGGGCCCGAGCCGGTGACGGCGGAAAGGTCCAGCCCGGCATCCTTGGCGAGACGGCGGGCGAGCGGCGAGGCGAAGGTGCGCTCGCCGCCGGTTGATTTCTGCGGGGCGACGGGCGCTGCCGGCGCTTCGGCCTTGGCTTCCGGCTGTTTCGGCTTCTCAGCCGGCGCAGGCTCGGCAGCCTTTTGCGGCTTCGCTTCCGCTTTTGGCGCGTCTGCCTTGGCAGCAGCACCCGCATCCTCGCCCTCTTCCGCGAGCACCGCGATCAGCGCGTTGACCTTGACGCCCTCGGTGCCGGCGGGGACGACGATCTTCGCGACCGTCCCCTCGTCGACAGCCTCGACTTCCATCGTCGCCTTGTCGGTCTCGATCTCGGCGATGACGTCGCCGGGCGCGACCTTGTCGCCCTCCTTGACCAGCCATTTGGCCAGATTGCCCTCCTCCATCGTCGGCGAGAGCGCGGGCATCGTGATGTTGATCGGCATGGTCCGCTCTCCCTCAGGCCTTGTAGGTGACGGCCTTCACGGCCTCGACGACCTCGGCGACGCTCGGCAGAGCGAGCTTTTCGAGATTGGCCGCGTAGGGCATCGGCACGTCCTTGCCGGCGACGGTGATGATCGGCGCGTCGAGATGGTCGAAGGCGCGCTGCATCACCTGGCTTGCGACATGCTCGCCGACGGAGGATTGCGGGAAGCCTTCCTCGACCGTGACGAGGCGGTTGGTCTTCTTGACGCTCTCGACCACCGTATCGAGGTCGATCGGGCGGATGGTGCGCAAATCGATGATCTCAACGTCGATCCCCTCGCCCGCCAGTTCCTCGGCGGCCTTGACCGCGTAGGTCATGCCGATGCCGAAGGAGACGATGGTGGCGTCCTTGCCGGTCTTGTGAACGCGGGCCTTGCCGATCGGGAGGACAAAATCGTCCATCTTCGGCACATCGAAGGTCTGGCCGTAGAGGATTTCGTTTTCGAGGAAGACGACGGGGTTCGGATCGCGGATCGCGGCCTTGAGGAGCCCCTTCGCGTCGGCGGCCGTATAGGGCATGACGACCTTGAGGCCCGGAATGTGGCCGTACCAGGCGGCGTAGCACTGGGAGTGCTGGGCGCCGACGCGGGCGGCGGCGCCGTTCGGGCCGCGGAAGACGATCGGCGCGCCCATCTGGCCGCCGGCCATGTAGAGCGTCTTGGCGGCCGAATTGACGAGATGGTCGATCGCCTGCATGGCGAAATTGAAGGTCATGAACTCGACGATCGGCTTCAGCCCGGCCATCGCCGCGCCGACGCCGACACCGGCAAAGCCGTGCTCGGTGATCGGCGTGTCGACGACGCGCCTGGCGCCGAATTCCTGCAGAAGCCCCTGCGTGATCTTGTAGGCGCCCTGATACTCGGCGACTTCCTCGCCCATGATGAAGACGTTCTCGTCGCGGCGCATTTCCTCGGCCATCGCGTCGCGGAGCGCTTCGCGGACGGTCGTCGGCACCATTTCGGTGCCTGCCGGAATGTCCGGATCGGCGGCGATCTCGGCCTTCGGCGCGGCGGGGACGGAAGCGCCGTCCTTCTTCGCCGAAGGCTCCTCCGTTGCCTGCTTGTCCTTGCCGCCGGCTGCATCAGCGGTCTGATCGGGTTCGTCGGAAGATGTGGCGGACTTCGATGCCTTGCCGACATCGTCGGCGCTTTCGCCTTCCTCGAGCAGGACGGCGATCGGCGTGTTGACTTTCACGCCCTCCGTGCCGGCCGCGATTAGGATCTTGCCGATCGTGCCTTCATCGACGGCTTCGACTTCCATCGTCGCCTTGTCGGTCTCGATCTCGGCGATCACATCGCCGGCGACGACCTTGTCGCCCTCGTTTTTCAGCCACTTGGCCAAGTTGCCCTCTTCCATGGTCGGCGAGAGCGCGGGCATCAAAATTTCAATCGGCATGGAGCGCGCTCCTCAAAGAAGAATGTCGGTGTAGAGCTCGGACGCATCCGGCTCCGGATCGTTCTGCGCGAACTCCGCCGAATCGGCGACGATCTCGCGAACCTCCTTGTCGATGGCCTTGAGCTCGTCCTCGCTCGCCCACTTCTTCTCGATCAGGCGCGCCTTCACCTGCTCGATCGGGTCGTGCTCGGAGCGCATCTTCTGCACTTCGTCCTTGGAGCGATATTTCGCCGGGTCCGACATCGAATGGCCGCGATAGCGGTAGGTCTGCATCTCGAGGATCATCGGGCCGTTGCCCGCACGCGCCCATTCGACCGCCATGTCGCCGGCAGCCTTGACCGCGCGCACATCCATGCCGTCGACCTGGATGCCGGGGATGTTGAAGGATGCGCCGCGCTGCGAGAAATCGGTCTGCGCCGAGGCGCGGGCGACCGACGTGCCCATGGCGTAGCGGTTGTTCTCGATGATGTAGATGGACGGCAGCTTCCACAGCGCCGCCATGTTGAAGCTCTCGTAGACCTGGCCCTGGTTGGCCGCGCCGTCACCGAAATAGGTGAGGCAGACCTGATCCGAGCCGCGGTAGCGGTTGGCGAAAGCGATGCCGGTCCCCAGGGAGACCTGAGCCCCGACGATGCCGTGGCCGCCGTAGAACTCCTTCTCTTTCGAGAACATGTGCATCGAGCCGCCCTTGCCCTTGGAGTAGCCTCCACGGCGGCCGGTGAGCTCGGCCAGGACGCCCTTCGGGTCCATGCCGGTGACCAGCATGTGCCCGTGATCACGGTATCCTGTGATCACCTGATCCCCGGTCTTCGAGGCCATCTGCATGCCGACCACCACGGCCTCTTGGCCGATATAGAGGTGGCAGAACCCGCCGATGAGACCCATGCCGTACATCTGGCCGGACTTCTCCTCGAAGCGGCGGATGAGCAGCATCTCACGGTAGGCGAAGAGTTCCTCGTCCTTGGTGAAAGCCGGGGTGTTCGCCACCGCCGAGGCCTTCCGCGCGGGGGCTTTCGCGCCGCCGCGGGCGGACGCCGCCCCTCCACTCTTCCGAGCCGCCGTCGCCATGCGTTCCTCCGAGACAATCGCTTTCGCAATTCCTAGCGCAACGAAAGTCGAAAGGCGAGAGGGAGGACGGCTGCGCCGTGAAGGTGACGCCGAGCGTAAGTCACTGAAAAAACCATGTTTTTCAGAATAAACCGAGTTTCAGTTAAGTCGTTGTCGAGGCGACCGTGGTCAGGGACGGGTGATGATGACCAGATCGTTGCGGTGCACACGTCCGAGAAGCAGCCGCGCCCGCTCCTCCAGGTGCCGCCGCAGCGGCCACAGCCGCTGCTGCCCCCACACCGCCACCGGCACGACCGGCACGCCGGTCTCGCGCGCGAGCGCCGCGACCCCCGGCATCAGCGCCCGGATCGTGTAGCTGTGCGACACCCCCGCCTCCGGGAACGCGCACACCGGCTCGCCCTCGCGGAGCAGCCG
>JACVCH010000025.1 GCA_016742175.1 Rhizobiaceae bacterium | reverse complement strand
GCCAATGGCTGCGTTCCTTCGCGCCCCCCTCTGTCCTGCCGGACATCTCCCCCGCATGGGGGGAGATCACGCGGTGTCGGCGACGAGAATAATCTCCCCCCTCGCGGGGGAGATGTCCGGCAGGACAGAGGGGGGCGTCGTAAAGCGCCGACTTCAATCGATCAGCGAAAATCAAGGCTCCCCGCCCCCGATCTCCTCGCGCCGCTTCGCCACATAATCATCGAGCTCTTCCCGAACCCCCGCATCCATCACCGGCTCGACATACTCCTCCAGCGCCTTCTTCCACACAGCCGTCGCGCGGTGCGTCGCGTCGAACCCGCCCGCCTCCTCCCAGCTCTCGAAATTCTGCCAGTTGGACAGGATCGGCTGGTAGAACGCGGTGGAGTAGCGCTCCAGCGTGTGGGCATCGCCGAAGAAGTGCCCACCCGTCGGCACCCGGCCGAGCGCGTCGAGCGCGAGTTCCCCCTCGTCAACCGCAATCGGCTGCAGGAACTCCATCATGTGCTGGATCATCTCGACGTCGATGACGAACTTCTCGAAGCTCGCCGTCAGCCCGCCCTCCTGCCAGCCGGCCGCGTGGTAGACGAGATTGCCGTGACCGAGGATCGCGCCCCACAGCGCCATCGAGGTTTCGTAGGCGCCCTGCGCGTCGGCCGCGTTGGAGGCCGAGCCCGGCGTCGTCCGGTACGGCAACCCGTACCTTCGCGCGAGCTGCCCCGAGGCGATGTTCGCCTTCGTGTTCTCAGGCGTGCCGAAGGCCGGGGCGCCCGACTTCATGTCGACGTTCGAGGTGAACGCGCCATAGATCGCCGGCGCGCCCGGCCGCACGAGCTGCGTCAACGCGATGCCGGCCAGCGCCTCGGCATTCTGCTGCGCCAGCGCGCCGGCCAGCGTCACCGGGCTCATCGCGCCCATCAGCGTGAACGGCGTCACGCAGACCGACTGGCCGTGCTCCGACATCGCGATCATGCCGTCCAGCATGTCGCCGTCGAAGCGGCGCGGCGAGTTGACCGAGATGATCGTCGTCACCGACGGGTCGTCGCGCATCTCGTCGAGCGTCAGCCCGCGCGCGATCGCCGCCATCTTCACGCCGTCCAGCGCCCGCCCCGCGCCGATCGCCGAAACGTGGAACGCCTTGTCGGTCAGCGTCAGGTTGGCGCGATAGGTGTCGAGATGGCGCGAATTGGCCGGCAGTTCGATCGGCGCGCAAACCTGGTTGCCGAGCATGTGGATGCAGTTGAAATGCTGCGCCAGCCGCACGAGATCGCAATAATCGGCATAGTTGCCCGACCGCCGCCCGCGCTCCATGTCGTGGACGTTGGGCGGGCCGGCGACGAGCGTGAAATTGATCGCATCGCCGCCGATCGTCAGCCGGTTCGCCAAATTGCGCGGCGTCAGGTGAAACGACGACGGCGCTTTGGCGACCGCGTCCAGCACGAGCCCCCGGTCGAGCCGGACGAGCCCGCTCGCATGATCGACGTCCGCCCCAGCCGCCGCGAAGATCGAGCGCGCCCGCGCGCTCATGATCTCGACGCCGAAATTCTCGAGAATGTGCATCGAGGCGTCGTGGATCGCCTCGATCTGGTCGTCCGAGAGCAGCGCCATCGGCGGATAGGGATTGCGCACCGCGTGGCGCGGCAATTGCGCGATGCCCGCATCCTCGGAGCGGCGGGCACGGTCGGCAGAACGGCGGCGGCGCGGCTGTGTCATGCCGCCAATGTGCAAAGCAGCGGGACGTTGCGCTAGAAGAAATGCGACATCGAATTAAGCCGATTGCGGCTGTTCATGCGCACATCGATCAGCCAAGGAGAAAAGAGCGACATTTTATGCCGCTCTTTCGACAATCCAGATCAGGGTCCGGATCAAGCCTTGTCGTTGCCACCCACCGGCCGCGCACCGATGGCGCGGCGCGCTTCCTCGGGCGAAGCCGCCACGTCGATGGGCCGGCTGGGCTTTGGCATCGACCCCGCCGCCTCGGCTTCTTCCTTCGCGGTGGCGGCGAGGCCGGGCTTCACCTCGGCGCTTGCCGCAGACCGTCCCTCACCCGCTTCCGTCAGCGATTTTTCCGGCGCGGAGTCGCCCGGCACCGCCGTCATCGCCTTCGACGCCACGACTGGCGGCTCACCGCCCGGCACGCCATCGTCGACCGGGTGTTCCCCGGCGTCCTGCACATGGCCGCGCGGTGCGTCCGCCGTCGGCGGCAGGCTGGCGGCATCGGCGTCCTTGTTGCCGTCGAAGCTGATCACTGGTTCCATCTTCGCCAGTTCCGCGTCGCCCAGCCAGCAGAGGCTCTTGTGCCCACCGCCCAGTTCGCGCAGCGGCGGCAGCTCGGTCTCGCATTTGTTGCCCGGCACCAGGTGCTTGTAGTTGCAGCGCGTCTGGAACGGGCAGCCCGAAGGCGGGTTCATCGCCGAGGGAATGTCGCCCTCAAGCACGATGTGCTTCTTCACGACCGACGTGTCGGCGATCGGAATCGCCGACAAAAGCGCCTCGGTATAGGGGTGGTAAGGGGGCGCGAAGATTTGGTCGGTCGTCCCCTGCTCCACGATATGGCCGAGATACATGACGACGACGCGGTCCGCGAGATAGCGCACGACGGACAGGTCGTGGCTGATGAACAGCATCGTCGTCTTGTTCTTGCGCTGGATGTCCATCAGGAGTTCGGTCACAGCCGCCTGCACCGAGACGTCGAGCGCCGACACCGGCTCGTCGGCCACCACCACCCGCGCATTGCCGGCAAAGGCGCGCGCGACGCCGATGCGCTGTTTCTGCCCGCCCGAAAGCTGGCGCGGCATGCGCGTGGCGAACGCACGCGGCAGCTTCACGAGGTCGAGCAGTTCGAACATGCGCTGCCTGCGCTCGGCCGTGTTCTCGCCGACCTTGAATTTCTCCAGCGTGCGGATGATCTGTGCGCCGACCGAATGGCTCGGATTGAGCGTGTCGAACGGGTTTTGGAACACCATCTGGATCGACGAGATCGTTTCGGTGTCGCGGCCCTCGATGCCGGTGTCGCCGATCGGCTTGTTGTCGAGCGTCACGGTGCCGTCGGTCGCCGTCTCCAGCCCGAGCAGCACCTTGGCCAGCGTCGACTTCCCGCAGCCGCTTTCGCCGACGATCGCGACCGTCTCGCTCTCGCGCGCCTCGAAGCTGATCTGCTCGTTGGCCTTCACGGTGCGCGTGTCGCCGCCGCCGAAGATGGCGTTGGCCGCAACCTCGTAATGCTTCTTCAGCTTCTCGATCCGCAGCACCGGCGCGCCGGGCTTCACCGCTTCCTTCTGCGTCTTCGCGCCTTCCGGCAGCGCCGCCCAGTCGATCTGGTCGAACCGCACGCAGCGGCTCAAATGCCCTTCATGCCCCTCCACCATCACCATCGGGATTTCGGCGGCGTTGCACACGCCCTCCACGAAATGGTGGCAGCGCGGGCCGAAATTGCAGCCCTTCGGCCGCTCGTGCGGCAGCGGCAACTGGCCGGGAATGGCGATCAGCGGCCGCGAATTCTTGTCGGCGCCCGGCAGCGGGATCGAGCGGAACAGCCCTTGCGTATAGGGATGGCGCATGTGGTCGAAAACGTCGCGGATCGAGCCCGTCTCCACCGCCTCGCCCGAATACATCACCGTGATCCGGTCGCAGGTCTCGAGGATCAGCCCGAGATTGTGCGACACGAAGATCATCGAAGTGCCGAAGCGCTTGCCGAGATCCTTCACGAGCTGGACGATCCCCGCCTCCACCGTCACGTCGAGCGCCGTGGTCGGCTCGTCGAGGAGGAGCAACGCGGGCTTCGACAAAAGCGCCATGGCGATGACGATGCGCTGCTGCTGGCCGCCCGAAAGCTGGTGCGGATAGGACTCCATGATGCGCGCCGGGTCCGGCAGCCGCACCGCGGTGAGCATGTCGAACGCGCGGTCGTAGGCCTCCTTCTTGGAAACCTTCTCGTGGATGATCGGTACTTCCATCAACTGCTTGCCGACCTTCATCGCCGGGTTCAGGCTCGCCATCGGCTCCTGGTAGATCATCGCGATCTTATTGCCGCGGATGGCGCGCAGCTCGTCATCCGACATGTCGCCCATGTCGCGGCCCTGGAACTTGATCCGCCCGCCGACGATCTTCCCGACATTGGAAAGGTCGCGCATGATGCCCAGCGACACCGTCGACTTGCCGCACCCCGATTCCCCAACGATCCCCATCGCCTCGCCCGGCATGACCGAGCAGGAAAAGTCCATCACCGCCGGGATTTCCCCGCGCTTGGTGAAGAAGGAGATGGACAGGTTCTCGATCTCCAGGATCGGCGCCGCGCCCTCGACGGCGGAGGATTTGACGGTCTCGTTCATGGCAATCTCCGATCCATGTCGGTCAGTGTGCGCGCGGTCGTCATCCCGCCCGCGCGAAGCGAAGCGAAGCGGAGCGCGACCCGGGATCCATTCCGTGAGATCGGTGGAGATGCAACGGAATGGATCCCGGATAGCCGATCCTCGCTTCGCTGCGGCCGGCTTCCGGGATGACGCGTCGAGCCTGCATCACGTCAATCCTTCAACGACTGCTCGCGCAGCGCATCCGCCAGCAAATTGAGCCCCAGAACAAAACTCATCAGCGCAATGACCGGCGGAAGCGCGGGATGCGCATAGGCGCGCAGCAAGCGGCTCGCATCCTTGATCGCCGTGCCCCAGTCGGGGCTTTCGGGCGAAAGGCCGAGGCCGAAATAGCCGAGCGTGCCGAGCAGGATCGTCGTATAGCCGATGCGCAGGCACGCATCGACGATCAGCGGCCCGCGCGCATTGGGCAGCACTTCCCACAGCATGATGTACCAGGGCGTCTCGCCGCGCGTCTGCGCCGCCGCCACGTAGTCGCGCGTCTTGATGTCCATCACGAGCCCGCGCACGATGCGGAACACGCCGGGGCTCGACGCGAACACCACGGCGACGAAGATGTTGAGCTCGTTCGGCGAGATGCGGATCAGGCCCAGCGGATCGGCGTCGAACACCAGCCCCGCATAGATCCACCCGCCGATCACGAAGGTCAGCCCGAGCTGGATCGCGAGCAGCCCCGGCCGGTGCTTGTTGCGCGTGTAGAAGAGCGTGGCGAAGAAGATGATCGGGAACAGGAAAAACAGCCCCGCCATCGCGTAGGGAATCGGCGTTTCCATGATGCCGGGGGTCACCAGCAGGTAGAAAAGCAGGATCACCGGGAAGGCGAGGACGAGATTGGCGAGGAAGGAGAGGATCGAGTCGATCCGCCCGCCATAATAGCCCGCCGGAAGGCCGAGCGTCGTTCCCACCATCAGTGCGAAGCCCGTCGCCGCCGGCGCGATCAGGAGCACGATCTGGCTGCCGTAGATGGTGCGCGAGAAGATGTCGCGCGCCAGCCGGTCGCCGCCGAACAGATAGGCCTGGCCCGATTCCGTCTCGATCGCGCCGGGCAGCGCGTCCTTCATCATCAGCATCTGGCCGAGCGGATCGAACGGCGCGATGGTGCCGGCGAAGATCGCCGTGAACAGCCAGAAATAGCAGATGGCGACGCCGACGACGCCGACCGGATTGCCGAAGAGCTCGCCGTAGAGCCCGAGCCGCTTGCGGAACGAGAAGCTCGCGCCCATGACGATGAAGAGCGCGACCCACACCGGCCAGAACCGGGCGAGGACGCCGGTGAAAATCTGGAAGGCGCTCAGATATTCGAGCTGCATGCGCGTCTCCCCCTACTGAACGCGGATGCGCGGATTGAGATAGGCGTAGCCGACGTCGGAGATGAGCTGCGTGAACAAGACCACGAAGACCGAGACGAGCGAGCAGCCGAGAAGCATGTCGATGTCGTTGTTGCCCGCCGCCTCCACCAGCGTGAAGCCGAAGCCCTGGTAGCGGAACATCACCTCCACGATGACGACGCCGGTCAAGAGCCACGGAAACTGCAGCATGATCACCGTGAACGGCGCGATCAGCGCGTTGCGCAGCGCGTGCTTGACGACGACGGTCGAAAAGCCGAGCCCCTTCAGCCGCGCCGTGCGGATATATTGCTGCGTCATCACCTCGACCATCGAGGCGCGCGTCATGCGGGCGATGTAGCCGATGCCGTAGATCGCCATCGTCATCACCGGCAGGGTGAAATTGTTGAAGGTGATGCCCTGGTTGGTCGCGCTCGCCGCCGACCCGTTCAGCCAGCCGAGCCAGGAGGCGAAGATCACGGTGAAGATGACGCCGGAGACATATTCGGGCGTCGCCGTCGTGGTGATCGCGGCGACCGAGAGACTTCGGTCCGTCCGCGTCCCCTCCCGCATTCCCGCGAGAATGCCCATCAAAAGCGCGATGGGCACCATCGTCACCATCACCCAGAACATCAGCTTGCCCGTCGCCGCCAGCGCCGGAAAGAGCTTCGCCTGAACCTCCGTGCGAAACTTCGTCGAGCAGCCCCAGTCTCCCTGGATGATGCCCGAATAGCCCGGCTCCATCGGGCCAGAGCAATAGCTGAATCGCGGCTGCGGCTCGCCCGCATCGTTCGTCGCCGGCTGTTTCTGCACCACGCCGAGCCACTGGCCGTAGCGCACGAAGAACGGCTCGCGATAGCCGTTGTTCACCAGCCATTGCTCGATCTGCGCGTCCGAGGATCGCATGTCGATCTGGCTGATCGACAGGCGCCGCAGGTTCGGCTCCAGATTGACGAGGAAGAACACCACCAGCGTCAGGCAGACCATCGTGAGTGCCATGACGCCGAGACGCCGCAAGATGAATAACAGCATGAGCCCCCTGCCGTTCTGGTTGGGGTTTTGTTTTTATGTTCCCGAAGCAGTCTGGCGGAGGCCGTCTTGCGGCCTCCGCCCGTAGCAAGTCGCGCGCCCGAATCAGGCGCCTTCGGCCAGCCACACCTTGCCGAGATCGATCTCGAAGGTCGGGTGCATGCCGTGGTTCTTCACCGCCTCGACCGAGTGGTTGTAGAGCGTGCGCCAGTAGGGCTGGATGATGATGCCGGAATCCTGGATGATCGTCTCCATCTTCTCCATGACTTCCTTGCGCGCTTCCGAATCGCCGATCGCCAGGCCCTGGGCGATCAGCCCGTCGAGTTCCTCGTTCGCGTAGGCCGTCTCGTTCCAGCTTCCGCCGGACTTGTAGGCGAGCGCGATGACCTGGATGCCGAGCGGGCGCATGTTCCAGTTCGTCGCCGAGAAGGGATATTTCGTCCAGTCGTTCCAGAAGGTCGAGCCCGGAAGCACCGTGCGCTTGACCTTGAAGCCGGCGTCGCGAAGCTGCGCGGCGACGGCATCGCACGAATTGCGGTGCCAGGTTTCGTCGACCGAGATGATCTCGTGCTCGAAATCCATCTGGCCGGCTTCTTCCATCATCTGCTTGGCGCGTTCCACGTCGCGCTCATGCGTGGCGATCTCCATGTGATCCGGCTGGATCGGCGCGACGTGGTAGTTGTCGGCCTTGACGCCGGCATTGTCGATGCCGAGCTGCAGGATGACGTTGTTGTCGACACCGTACTGCACGGCCTTGCGCACGTTCTGGTCGTCATAGGGTGCATTGTCGACGTTCATGCGGATGCACAGCGTCGTGCCGGTCATGACTTCCGAGCGCACGAGGCCGAGGCCGTCCATGATGTCGAGATAGTCCGACGTCGTCTCGTAATTGGTATGGATTTCGCCCGATTCGAAGGCCGAGACCATCGCCGCCGGGTCGGTGCCGTAGTCGATGAACTCGATGCCGTCGAGATAGGCCTCGCCGTCCCACCACGCGCCGTTCGTGCGGCGCTGGAAGACGATGCGGTCGCCGACCGAATAGGAGACGAGTTCGAACGGCCCGGTGCCGATCGGGTTCGCCACCCAGTCCGCGCCGGTCTCGTCGAAGGTCGGGTGGACGATGAGCGCCGGATAGTCGGCGAAGCCGGGGATGATGGACACGTCCGGCTCGGGCAGCGTCAGCTTGATCGTGTAGTCGTCGACGCGCTCGATCGCGCCTTCGCGCAGCTTCTTCGTCTCCGGGTCGATCATCGAGGAGACGCGCGTCGCCATCGAGTTGCCTTCGGCCTCCTGGTCGGCCCAGCGCGTCAAATTGTAGATGACGTCGTCTGCGTTGAATTCGTCGCCATTCGTCCAGGTCACGCCCTGGCGCACGTTGAGCAGGTACTCGGTCGCGTCTTCGTTGACTTCCCAGCTTTCGAGGAGCCGGCCCTCGAAGGTGAAGTCGCGCGTGTACTTGACCAGCGGCTCGAGCGACTGGCGCATGCCGTTGGCGATTTCGGACCAGTCGGCCGTGCGCGGATCCTTGTTGGCCTTGACGAACATGGCGACGCGCAGCGTGCCGCCGGTGACGGGCTCACCCTCGTCCTGGGCCAGTGCTTCGCCCGGCAAGGCCATGCCGAGCATCGAATAGGCGAGCGCCGTGGTGGCGCCGAACGTGCTGGCCAGCGCCAGGAATTCGCGACGGTCCAGATCGCCGGCCTTGGCCTCTTCCGCCAGTTTCTCGATATGCGCGGGAACGCGATCGCCTTCGCTCTTAAAGAACCTCATGACTGTCATCTCCCATTATTTTTGCCTGAACCCCTACCATCCCGTATCGGTTCGGCATTGTCAAAAACGATGCCGGATCAGGATGTTCGGCGCTGAATGTGCCCCGCCCCGACCGTGGTGAACCGCGCAAATGCGACATGGATGGCGCTTTTCCGCCACTGATGCGACAAAAATTGACGTTACGTCGCCCCACCGCTCGTTGCGGACGCGCCACACGAGCACGGCCGGATAACAACTTGGTGACAACCCCGATTGACGCCGGCTTTCCCGCCCTGCTACCCATGCCATCAGCTTGAGGTGCCTTGCGTCGTCCGACGCGGGCTAAGAGGGAATACGGAAGGACGAGCGATCGTCCGAGCCGTGGCTGCCCCCGCAACTGTAAGCGCCGAGGACATTCGAACGACCACTGGACCTTATGGTCCGGGAAGGTGAGTGATCCGCCGAAGCGCGAGCCAGGAAACCTGCCTCGAGTGTCACCTTTGCCGGATGCGGGGCGCGTCCGGGGCTGTGTTTCGCAGTGGTGACTTCTGTCATCGCTGGCGATTTCGGGGCTGCAACGGTTCCTTGTCCCAGCATCGTTGAAAAGCTCGAGCTGCCGCCCGCGACACGCGGCCGGCACGGGGGACCGAATGCATATGTCCACTCTCGGCGCGGCCTGCGCCGTATCCGCCATCGCCATTCTGGCGAGCCTTCCCGCACACGCCCAGTTCACCGAACTGCCGCAGATTGTCGTCACGCCCAACCGCGCGCCGACCGACGCGACCAAGACCGGCTCGCGCGTCGAGACGGTCTCCCGCGAGGAGATCGAGGAAAAGGCGCAGCCGCTCGTCATCGACTATCTCGACCGCCTGCCCGGCATCTCCATCTCCACCCCCGGCGGCCCCGGCGGCGAAGGCTCGCTGTCCGTGCGCGGCGCGCCCCGCCGCTACGTCAAGACGCTCTACAACGGCATCGACATCTCCGATCCGACGAGCCCGCAGGTCCAGACCTCCTACCAATACCTCCTCTCGTCCGGCATCGACACGATCGAGGTCTTGAAGGGCTCGCAATCGACGCTCTACGGCTCCGACGCCATCGCCGGCGTCATCGGCCTGTCGACGCTGGGCGACATTGAGCCCGGCGTCACCCACCTCCTGCAGGGCGAAGGCGGGTCGTTCGGGACGGCCCGCGGCTCCTACGGCCTGCGCGCCGCCAACGCGGACGCCAAAGCCGCGATCAACATCGCCGGCTTTCGCACCGACGGCATCTCTGCTGCCGCCGCCGGCACGGAACGCGATGGCTACGAAAACGTCACCTTCGACGCCACGGGCGAGTACCGCGTCAACGACGTGGTGTCGGTGTTCGGGTCGCTGCTGTATATCGATGCGGAAGCGGAGTATGACGACGATTTCGCATCTCCTCGGAATGACGACCCGTTCGGCGTCAACCGCAATCTCAGCAAGCAGTTGGCGGGACGCGCCGGTTTCAACGTCGATCTATTGGACGGGCGTCTCAGGAACCAGTTTTCGGTGCAGTCTTTCGACATCGATCGCCGCATCCGCTCGGAATCGGCATTCGGACCCTTCGACGCGGATTATGCGGGCCGGCGCAACAAGTTCGATTATCAGGGCGCATTCGACGCGAACGACTGGCTGACGCTGCAATACGGCGCCGACCACGAGCGACAGGATGCCCGCATCACCGACAATTTCGGAACGGACACGGACAATAATTTCTCGCTAACCGGCGTCTGGGGCCAGATCGTTGCCGAGCCGGTCGCCGGCTTCGTGCTTACCGGCGGCCTTCGCCATGACAGCCATTCCGAATTTGGCAGCTACACGACCTATCGCACCACCGGTTCCTACGAGTTCGATACGGGCACGCGCCTCCACTCGTCGCTCGGAACCGGATTCCGGGCTCCAAGCCTCTACGAACTCTTCGCCCCGCCCTCATTTGCGGGGGGACCATCCGTCGGCGACCCGACCCTTCAGCCGGAAACCAGCGTTTCATTCGACGTCGGTGTCGAGCAGCGATTCCTGGACGATCGTGCGCTTCTCGACGTCACCTTCTTCTACCTCGATATCGAAGACCTGATCGTCAACAACGCGGCCACGGGTTTCACTTACGAACAGACGGACGGCACGTCGAAGCAACGCGGCGTCGAGGCTTCCGTAATCTACGACATCAACGAGTGGCTCGCGCTCGGCGGCAGCTACACCTACACCTCCGCCCGCGGTCCCGATGGCAGCCGCAACGTCCGCGTTCCCCGCCACGAGGTCGGCCTATCGGCGGCATATCGCCCTGCCGAGAAGTGGACGATCTCGGCCGACGCAAAAATTGCGCTCGACGCGGTTGATGAAGTCAGCGGTACCCGTTTCGAACTCGACGACTACGTGCTGGTCAACGCCAAGGTGGCCTACCAGGCCACCGAAAGCACCGAGTTCTACGTCCGCGCGGAAAACCTACTCGACCAGGACTACCAGACCGTCCGCGGCTACAACACGCCCGGCTTCGGCGCCTTCGCCGGCTTCAAGTCGAGGTTCTGATGCGTGGGTGTCCGGCAGATATGGACGGTCGGCGCCCTACGGCGCCCCCCTCTGTCCTGCCGGACATCTCCCCCGCGAGGGGGGAGATCACGCACGCCGACGACGAGATTAATCTCCCCCCTTGCGGGGGGTCCGAAGGACGGGCCGAGACCCGTGGCTCGGGCCAGGGCGGCTGGCAAGGCAGAGGGGGGCGCCGTAGGGCGCTGCTGTCGGCGGTTTTCGTCAGCACCTTATCAACGACTGCCCACGCCGCCGACCTCCCCCGCATCATGTCCATGAACGTCTGCACCGACCAGCTCGTCCTCCTCCTCGCCGAGCCCGATCAGATCGCGTCCCTATCCGACCTCTCCCTCGACCCCTCCCTCTCCTTCCTCCACACTGACGCCGCACCCTACCCGAAGAACAGCGGCCGCGCCGAAGAAGTGTTCCTGGCCAAGCCCGATCTCGTCGTCACCGGCACCTTCTCGCTCCACAACACGACCAGCCTCCTCGAAACGCTCGACTTCGCCGTCGAGGAATTCGCCTACAACCAGTCCGTCGACACAATCCCCGGCGAGATCCGCCGCATGGGCGCGCTCGTCGGGCAGGACGCCAAGGCCGAAGACATCGCATCGACCTATGAGCGCGATCTCGCCGACCTGCGCGCCCGCCAGTGCCCGGCCAAGCCCACCGCCATCGCATACGAGCAGAACGGCGTGGTGCTCGGCCAAGGCACGCTCGCCGACAGCGTCATCGACGCCGCCGGCCTGACCAACCTTGCGACCGAACTGGGCTATTCGGCCATGACGCCGCTGCCGCTGGAAGAACTCGTCTCGCACCAGCCCGACATCGTCATCGTCTCCGAGCCGATGGCGGATGCGCCGGCCCTCGCCGACCAGATCGCGCATCATCCCGCGCTCCGCGCGCTGCAAACCGCGCGCATCGGCGCCTTCGTGCCGCGCGGCGCCTGGGCCTGCGGCGGGCCGTTCGTCATCGAGGCCGTGCGCGCCCTGACCGAGTTGCGCGAAGAGATCGCTTCCTGCGATCCGGCGCGGTAGAAGGCGCGATGCTCAACGCCATCCTCGGCCTTGCCTGCCTCGTCCTGACTGCCGTCTCGCTGCTCGTCGGCCCGGCCGATCTCGATCTGCGCTCGAGCGTTTCCGGCCTCTTCGCCGGCGGCGACGAGGCAGCCATGATCATCATGCAGGAAATCCGCCTCCCCCGCGCGCTCCTCGCGCTCACCATCGGCATCAGTCTTGGCCTCGCCGGCGCGGTTCTGCAGGGCCTCTTGCGCAACCCGCTCGCCGAGCCCGGCCTCATCGGCGTCACTTCATCTGCATCCTTCGGCGCGGTGGCGATCTTCTACACAGGGCTTGCCGGCGCCTCGCTCTATGCGCTGCCGGCCGGCGCGCTCGCGGGCGCGGCCCTGTCCGTCGTGCTCCTCCTCGCCATCGCCGCGCGCAACGGCGCGACGCTGACGCTGATCCTCGCCGGCGTCGCGCTGACCAGCCTCACCGGCGCGCTGACCTCGCTGGTGCTGAACCTGTCGCCCAACCCCTTCGCCTCCTACGAGATCATCTTCTGGCTGCTCGGCTCGCTGCGCGACCGCTCGATGAGCCATGTCTGGCTCGCGCTGCCGCTGATGGCGCTCGGCTGGCTGCTGCTCGCCGCCTCCGCCCGCGCGCTCGACGCGCTGTCGCTCGGCGAGGAAGCAGCCTCGAGCCTCGGCATCCGCCTCTCGGCGACGCGGTTGCTGGTCGTGCTCGGCACCGCGCTCGCCGTTGGCGCGGGCACGGCGGTCGCCGGGGCCATCGGCTTCATCGGCCTCGTCGTCCCGCACCTCGTGCGCCCCTTCACCGACCGCCTGCCTTCGAGCCTTCTCGTCCCGAGCGCGCTCGGCGGCGGCGCGCTGCTTCTGGCCGCCGACATCGCCGCCCGCCTCGTCGTGCCGACGCGTGAACTCAATGTCGGCGTGCTGACGGCGCTGATCGGCGCGCCGTTCTTCCTGTGGCTGGTCGTGCGCGCCCGGCGGGAGCTGTTCTGATGCTCACCGCCCGCAACCTCTCCGTCAGCCTCTCCGGCCGGCCCATCCTTCATGACGTCGCATTGTCATTACAGCCCGGCGAAGTTGTCGGCCTTCTCGGCCCCAACGGCGCCGGCAAGTCGACTCTGATGCGCAGCCTCTCCGGCCTCCTGCCCTTCTCCGGCACCGTCGAACTCGACGGCCAGGACCTCGCCGCCATGAGCGATCGCGTACGTGCGCGCGAAATCGCGTTCCTCCCTCAGGCCCGCGCCATCGCCTGGCCGCTCTCGGTCGAAAACGTCGTCCGCCTCGGCCGCAGTCCCTGGCGCGGCTTCGGCGCGCTGTCGCCAAACGACCTCGCCATCGTCGCCGACGCCATGCAGGCCATGGACGTCGCAGACTTGGCGGACCGACCCGTCACCGAACTTTCCGGCGGCGAACAGGCCCGCGTCCTCGCCGCCCGCGCCATGGCGCAGACGACGCCGATCCTGCTTGCCGACGAACCCGTCTCCGGCCTCGATCCCGCGCATCAGATGACCATGATGGCCGCCTTCCGCCGCCTCGCCGGCCAACGCCGCGCGATCCTCGTCTCGCTCCACGACCTGACACTGGCCGCCCGCTGGTGCGACCGTCTCGTGGTGATGGCGCGGGGACGCATCGTCGCCGAAGGCAAGCCCGCCGACATCATGACGGGCGAGCGCCTGCGCGAAGTCTTCGGCATCACCGCCCACATCGCCCACGACGAATGCGGCTTGATCTTCGCGCCGACGGGCCTGGCAGCGCTGGAACCGCCGAAGGTCTAGCTCAACGTCCGCCGAACCGCATCCCGCCACCCGGCCAGCTTGGTCTCGCGCAATGCGTCCCCCATCGCCGGCTCGAACCGGCGATCGAGCTTCCACGCCTTCGAAAAATCCTCCATCCCCGGCCACACGCCCGCGCGCGACCCGGCCAGCCACGCGGCCCCCAGCGCCGTCGTCTCCAGGATTATCGGCCGGTCGACCGGCGCGTCGAGGATGTCGGCGAGGCGCTGCATCGTCCAGTCGGACGCGACCATGCCGCCATCGACCCTCAAAACGGTCTGGCCGCTCGCATCCGCCCAGTCCTTCTTCATCGCGTCGAGCAGATCGCGCGTCTGGAAGGCGACGGATTCGAGCGCGGCGCGGGCAAATTCCGCCGGGCCGGTGCTGCGCGTCAGGCCGAAGATCGCGCCGCGCGCATCCGCGTCCCAGTGCGGCGCGCCGAGCCCGACGAAGGCCGGCACCAGATAGACCTGCTGCGTCTCGTCCGCCTCGGCCGCAAGCCGCCCGCTTTCCTCGGCCTTGCCGATGACCTTGATCCCGTCGCGCAGCCATTGCACCGCCGCGCCGGCGACGAAGATCGAGCCTTCCAGCGCATAGGTCGTCCGCCCGTCGAGGCGATAGGCGATGGTCGTCAGCAGCCGGTTCTTCGAGCGCACCAGCGTCTCGTCGGTGTTGAGCACGGCGAAGCAGCCCGTGCCGTAGGTGGATTTCATCATGCCCGGCTGGAAGCAGGCCTGGCCGATCGTCGCCGCCTGCTGGTCGCCGGCAACGCCGAGGATCGGGATCGCCGCGCCGAACAGTGCCGCCTCCGTCACACCGAAATCGGCCGCGCTGTCTTTAACCTCGGGCAGCATCGACAGCGGCACGTTGAGAAGTTCGCCGAGTTCGGCGTCCCACGCATTCGTCTCGATGTTGAAGAGCAGCGTGCGCGAGGCGTTGGTCGCGTCGGTGACGTGCGCGCCGCCGCCCGTCAGCTTCCAAATCAGGAAGGCGTCGATCGTGCCGGCAAGAAGCTCGCCGGCCTCGGCCCGGGCGCGCGCGCCGTCGACATTGTCGAGCAGCCAGGCGAGCTTCGTGCCGGAAAAATAGGGGTCGAGCAGCAGACCCGTCTTCGCGGAGAAGACCTCCGCGAGCCCATTCTCCTTCATCTCGTCGCAGATCGCGGCCGTGCGCCGATCCTGCCAGACGATGGCGTTGTGGATGGGCTTGCCCGTCGCCTTGTCCCAGACGACGACCGTCTCGCGCTGGTTGGTGATGCCGATCGCCGCCACTTCGGACGCGCCGATTCCCGCCTTGCCCAGCGCCGTCTTCACCACCGCGACGACGCTCTCCCAGATCTCGTCTGCATCGTGCTCGACCCAGCCCGATTGCGGAAAGTGCTGCGTGAATTCCTGCTGCCCGACGCCGACGACCTTCATGTCGCCGTCGAAGACGATCGCCCGGCTCGACGTCGTGCCCTGGTCGATCGCGAGAACGAACCCGCCCATGAAATCCTCCCCGATTGTGGTCTGTCAGGCCGCCGCCGCGAGCCCGCCCATGAAGGTCTCGAGCCGCGCGGCGTCTTCCCTCGACACCACCAGCCCGCGCTTGGTGCGCCGCCAGAGCACGTCCTCGGCGGTCATCGCCCATTCGTGCGCCATCAGATAGCAGATCTCGGCCTCGTAGAGGTCGGCGCCGAAATGGCGGCCGAGATCGTCGAGCGACGCCGCAGAGCCGAGGATCGAACGCGCCCGCGTGCCGTAAAGCCGCGTCAGCCGCCGCGCATGGGCCTCCGCCAGGAACGGAAAGTCGCCCCGTAGCTTGCGAACGGTCTCGTCGAACGTGCCGACCGCGAAATCGCCGCCGGGCAGCGTCGCCTTTTTCGTCCACGGCCGCCCCTTGGCGCCGATCAGCCCTTCGATCTTCGCCAGCATGGATTCGGCGAGCCGCCGATAGGTGGTGATCTTGCCGCCAAAGATGTTGATCAGCGGCGCGCCGTCCGCGTCGGCCTTCAGCACGTAGTCGCGCGTCGCCTCCTGCGCCTTCGACGCGCCGTCGTCATAGAGCGGACGCACGCCCGAGAAGGTCCAGACGATGTCCTCGCGGCGCACCGGATCGGCGAAATATTCGCTCGCCGAAGCGATCAGGTAATCCGTCTCCGCCTCGCTGATCGCGACGTCCTTCGGGTCGCCCCGATAGTCCTGGTCAGTCGTCCCGATCATGGTGAAATCGTCGTGATAGGGAATGGCGAAGATGATCCGCCCGTCCGCATTCTGGAAGAAATAGGCGCGCGGATCGTCGAATTTCTTCTTTACGACGATATGGCTGCCCTGCACGAGCCGCACATTGTGAACGTCGCGGCGACCCACCGTCTCGGCCAGCACGTGGTCGACCCACGGCCCGCCCGCATTGACCAGGAGCCGCGCCCGCACCGTCTCGCGCCGGCCCGTCGTTTGGTCCTCGATCTCCACCGACCAGACATCGGCTTCGCGTTTTGCCGAAACGACCTTGGTGCGCGTGCGGATCACCGCGCCCTTGTCGGCCGCGTCGCGCGCGTTGAGCACGACCAGACGCGCATCGTCGACGCCGCAATCCGAATACTCGAATGCCTTGGAAAAGATCGGCTTCAGCGGCCGTCCGGCCGGATCGGACTTCATGTCGAGAACGCGGGTCTTCGGCAAGAGCTTTCGCCCGCCGATATGGTCGTAGAGGAACAGCCCGAGCCGCAAGAGCCAGGCCGGGCGCAGGCCCCGGTGGTGCGGCAGCACGAAGCGCATGGGCCAGATGATGTGCGGCGCGTTCTTCCAAAGAACCTCGCGCTCCTCCAGCGCCTCACGCACCAGCCGGAACTCGTAGTGCTCGAGATAGCGCAACCCGCCATGGATCAGCTTGGTCGACCAGGACGAGGTGCCGCTCGCAAGGTCGTTCATCTCGGCCAGGAACACCGAATAGCCGCGCCCGACGGCGTCCCGCGCGATGCCGCAGCCATTGATGCCGCCGCCGATGATGAAGATGTCGTGGATCGCTTCGTCAGGCACGTCATTTATCCGATTTCGAAATCAAACGAAATCTAAGCGAAACTCGTGCGAAATCCAAGCGCCGGCTGAACCTTAGCGCGCAGTTTCCACCAACTGCACGCCCGCTTCCTTGCACACGCGCCTGATCTCCGCGCTCGGGCAGCGGTCGGTGACGAAGCTCGACACCTGCGACAGATGCGCGATCCGCACCGGCGCCGTGCGCTCGAACTTGGTCGAATCGGCGACGAGGATCACGTGCCGCGCATTGGCGATGATCGCCTGTGCGACCTTCACTTCGCGAAAGTCGAAATCGAGCAGCGCCCCATCTTCGTCGATCGCCGAGGCGCCAATCACCGCATAGTCGGCCTTAAACTGGCGAAAGAAGTCGACCGCCGCCTCGCCCACCACGCCCCCGTCCGAGCCGCGCACCACGCCGCCCGCGATCACCACTTCGATCGACGGCTGCACCCGCATCCGGTTGGCGACGTTGATGTTGTTTGTGATGACCATCAGCCCCTTGTGGTCGCCCAGCGCCTCGCTGACGGCCTCGGTCGTGGTGCCGATATTGATGAAGAGTGAGGCATTGTCGGGAACCAGCGCCGCCGCCGCACGGCCGATCCCCTGCTTCTCGTCGGCCGCGATCCGCCGCCGCGCCTCGTATTCCATGTTCTCGATGCCCGACGGGATCACCGCCCCGCCATGGATGCGCGCGAGCAGCCGCTTGTCGCAGAGCTCGTTCAGATCCTTGCGGATCGTCTGCGGCGAGACGTCGAACCGAACAGCGAGATCGTCGACGAGGACGCGCCCGCTGTCCTTGGCGAGTTGCACGATTTCGGCATGGCGCGGAAGAAGGAACATGGGTGCCGTCTGCTTTCGTTTTCGCTTCTTCTAATGCAAATCGAAAGCCGATGCACCGCTAAATCGAAAACCGATACTCCGTCGCCTGCTCGTAGACCTCGTCAGGCCGTAGCACCGCCTGCGGAAAGTCCGCATTATTGGGCGCATCCGGCCAGATTTGCGGTTCGAGGCAGAGCCCGGCAAATGCGCCATAGTTGCGCCCGCCCAGCCCGCCGTCGACGGCAAGCTTGTGCCCGGCATAGAACTGAACGCCCGGCTCCGTCGTCCAGACCTCCATCGCAACACCGGACCGTGCCCCTTCGAGCCGAACCGCTCGCTTCATCGAACGCCTGCCATCGACAAGGCACCAATTGTGGTCGTAGACGAACTGCGCGCCGTCTTCGGAGCACGCGATCTCGCGCATCTTGCGAAAATCGAACGGCGTTCCGGCCACGTCGAGCGTGCCGCCGGTCGGTATCCATTCCTCGTCGACCGGCACATAGCGGTCGCCGTCGATCGTCAACCGATGGCCGAGCACGTCGCCCGTCCCGCCATCGTCGAGATTGAAATAGGAGTGATGCGCGAGATTGCAGAGCGTCGGCGCGTCGGTGCGCGCCGTCAGCCCCACTTTCAGCGCGCCGTCCTCGACGCGGTAGAGGCATTCGATGTCGAGATTTCCGGGAAACCCCATCTCGCCGTTACGATCCGCCAGCGTCAGCCGCACGAAATCCGCGCCCGTCTCGGCAATCGTCCAGACCCGCTTGCCGATCCCCTTGATGCCGCCATGCAAGAGATGCTTGCCGAGGAAATTGGTATCGACCTGAACCGTCCGGCCGTCGAGGTCGAACCGTCCGTGACGGATGCGATTGGCATAGCGTCCCGCGATCGCGCCGAAAAAGGGCGAGCGGACGGGGTAGTCCTCGAAGCGTTCGAAGCCGAGCACCAGCGGCGGCTCGTGGCCGGCAAGGCGCAGATCCTGCACCACCGCGCCCCATGTCAGCACATGCACCGTCAGCCCGCCGCCGGCGATGGTCACACGGCGCACGGTCTCGCCATCCGCGGTGCGGCCGAATTCCTCGATGCTCATGCGGCACCGATCGCGCTGATTTCGTCGATCAGCGCCCCATCGACCGGGATACCCTCGGCGGTCAGTTTTGCCCGCAGCGCGATGCGCCGATGCCCCGGCACGCGCGCGCCGTCGCTCCCCGTGATCTGCTCCGCCATCTCCGCAAATCGCGCCAGTGCACGGCTCCCGAAGACGCCCGGATCGATGGCGATGATCGCCTGCCCGGTGCCCGGCGGATCGCCCGCCGCGTCGAAGAACGACGTCTGCTCGTAGCCGTAATTCGCCGCGGTCAGCCCGGCGCACAGAAGCTCGACCATCAGCGCCAGCGCCGTCCCCTTGGCATCGCCCAGCGGGATCATCGTGCCGGCCAGCGCCGCCTTGGCGTCGGTCGTCGCATTGCCGTCCGCATCGAGCGCCCAGCCCTCGGGAATGGTCTCGCCCTTCTGGTTCGCTGCCATGATCTTGCCGCGCGCGACCTTGGAGAGCGACACGTCGACGACGATCGGATCGCCGCCCTCGGTCGGGCAGGCAAAGGCGATCGGGTCCGTTCCGAAGAGCGGCCGACGCCCGCCCCACGGCGCCATCGCCGCCGGCGCGTTGGCGAACAGCAGCGCTACCAGCCCGCGCGCAGCGAGTTTCTCCACCGCGAGCCCCGCGACACCGGCATGGTGCGAGCGCCTTATGCCGGCCATCGCGATCCCCTGCCCCGGCACCATTTCGGCAAGTTCGGCACTGGCGAGTTCCAGTGCCGGATAGGCAAATCCGAACCCGGCATCGATCTTCACTGCGCCCGGGCGCACGCGCTCGGCGCGGGGCACCGCATGGCCCTTGACCTTGCCCGCGCGCGCCTGCGCCGCATAAGCCGGCACGCGCCGCAATCCGTGCCCGCCCTGCCCGACCAGTTCGGCCCCGACCAGCGCCCGCGCGACCGCATCGGCATTCTCGATCGACGTGTCCGACGCCGTCAGCGCGGCGGCGACCAGCGCATGCGCTGCGCCTGCCGTCAGCACCCGTTCGCTCATGCCTTGTTCTCCAGATGCGCGATCACGAGATCCGCGATCATGTCGGAGACGCGCACATTCGATTCTTCCGTCACCCCCGCGATATGCGGCGTCAGGACGATATTGGAAAGCCCCTTGAACTTCGCGCCGTCCGCCGCCGTCAGCGGCTCGGTCTCGAATACGTCGAGCGCCGCGCCGCCCAGCGTTCCAGCACGCAGCGCATCGGCCAGCGCCGCCTCGTCGACCACGCCGCCGCGCGCGGCGTTGATCAGGATCGCGTCGCGCTTCATCAGCGAGAGCCGCCGGGCGTCGATCATGTGCCGCGTCGCCTCGGTCAGCGGCACGTGAAGCGAGACGACGTCGGACAACTCCATCAACCCGTCGAGCGACACATTGCGCGCGATCTGCCAGCCGGGATGGCCGGCGTCGAGATGCGGATCGTAGGCGACGAGCCTCATGCCGTAATCATGCGCCCGCCACGCGACTTCCTGCGCAATGGCGCCGAAGCCGATCAGCCCCAGCGTCTTGCCGGCAAGCTCGCGCCCCATCATCCTCTGGCGCGGCCACTCCCCCGCCGCCACCGCCTCGCTCGAAGTATACGCGCGGCGCAGGAGCAGCATCGCATTGGCGATGACATATTCGGCGACCGCGAGGTTGTTCGCGCCCGTCGCCGGATGCACCGCGATCCCGCGCACCGAACACGCGTCCATGTCGATATTGTCGAGCCCGACGCCGAGCCGCCCGACGACTTCCAGCTTCGCGGCACTTTCCAGCAGCGCGCCGCGCACCTGCGTCCGGTTGCGCACGATCAGCGCCCGCGCAGACCCGACAGCCTCCGCCAGTCTCGCCGGCGCGTCGACCAGCTTCGGATCGTAGAGCACGTCGAACCGCGCCGTCAGCCGCGCGACCGCCGCCTCGTCCATGAATTCGCTGATGACTACGTCAGGCATTATCAGGGCATCCTTGCGATATTCGCAAACCAGGCGCAGATTTGCTAAAGTCCCGCTTAAAAAAAATATTTGGCCGATCGATGCACCGTGACGAAATCATACTGAGACTGAAGTCGATGGAACCAACACTCCGCGCGCGCGGCGTCAGCCGGTTGCGCATGTTTGGTTCGCGCGCCCGCGGCGACAACCGCGAGGACAGCGATCTCGATTTGCTCGTCGACATCGATCCCCAATCCGGTTTCGCTCCGATGGACTTGATCGGCATCCATCTGGATTTGACGGATCTGTTCGGGATCGAGACCCACGTTACCCGGGATTGGGAGGGTTTGAAGCCGCGATTTAGACGGGAGATTGGTAGCGATCTCGTCACGGTGTTCGGGTGAAATCGTCGCGGCGCATTGCCCATCGGCTCATCGACATTCTGGAGGCCATTGCCGGGCTCCGCCTGGCTGTGCAAGGCGAAACCTTTGAAACTTTTCAGAACCATCCGATCAGGCGTCCCGCTGCTGAGCGCTTTCTGGAAATCATCAGCGAAGCATCCCGGCATGTTCCAGAAGAGGTAAAGACCTCGTGCGAAACCGTCCCGTGGAGAAAAATCGCAGCGTTGGGCAACATATTGCGGCACGCCTACCACGACACCGATCCCGCCATTATCTGGGACATTCATCAAAACCATCTCGACGAGTTGGAACGCGTGATCCGGCGCATTCAGCCGGCCTACCCCGACGTTGCCGATTCCTGACCATCACGCGCTGCGATAGAGCTTCGTCATCGAGAATTCGCGGTGGCCGAGTGCCTCGGCGGCCGTGTTGCGCCCGTTCGCCGTGCGCACGATCATGTCGATCAGCGCATCGCCCGCCTCGTCGATCGTCATCTCGCGCCGCAATATGCCCGACACGTCGACATCGACATGCTCGCCCATCGTGCGCACCGTGCGTGGATTGGCGGTGATCTTGATCACCGGCACGATCGGATTGCCGATCACATTGCCCTGTCCGGTCGGGAATGTGTGGATCACATAGCCGCCCGCCGCCATCAGCGTCACGCATTCGGCCGCGGCGGACGAGGAATCCATGAAGTACAGCCCGTTGCCCGATTTCGGCATTTCGGCCGGCTCCAGAATGTCGATATATTTCGACGTCCGGCCAATCTTCTCGAGGTTGCCGAGCGCCTTTTCCTCGATCGTCGTCAGACCGCCCTCGATATTGCCCTTGGTCGGCTGGCTTTCGGAGAGGTCATCGGTCTTGAACTGCTCGATCACGTCGTCCTGATACGCCTTCCACATCTTGTACCAGCGCTCGCCGACCTCCGGATTGATCGCGCGCGCCTTGGCGATGTGCTCGGCGCCGGTGATCTCCGACGTTTCGCCGAAGCAGCCATAGATGCCTTCCGGCAAGAGCTTGTCATACATGTTGCCGACTGTCGGGCACGAGCCGAGCCCGGTCGTCGTGTCGCTCTCGCCGCATTTGGTCGAGACCCACAGCTCCGAGATCGAACATTCCTCGCGCTGCAACTCGGTCGCGTAGTGCACGAACTCCTTGGCCTTGCGGCTGGCATCCATGATCGTCTTCAGATCACCGTTCTGCTCGATCGAGAAGCCCGCCACCGGCTTGCCGGTCTCGGCGATGCCGTCGACGATCTTTTTCGTCCAGCCCGGCTCGATGCCGATGACAACGACGGCGGCGACGTTCGGATTCGCACCGGTGCCGATCATGGTGCGGAAATGCAGTTCCAGATCCTCGCCGAACTGCAGCCGGCCATAGGCATGCGGCAGCGCCATCGTGCCCTTGATGTTGTTGGCCACCGCCTCGCAGGCTGCGTTGGAAATGTCGTCGACCGGCAGGATGATGACATGGTTGCGCACGCCGACGCGGCCATTGTCGCGCCGATAGGCCTGGATGGTCCGATTGGAGTATTTCGATGCCATGGGTCGACTCCTACCAGCGCTTGGTCTTGAGATTGTGGACATGGACGTGGCCGCCCTTGGCGACGTCGGCGACGAACTTACCGATGTCCTCGCCATACTTGATCGCCGTGTCGCCGCTCTTGATGTCCGACAGCGCGACCTTGTGGCCGATCGGCACGTCCGCCTTCGCCTCCAGCTCGAAGCTGGAATTGTCGTGCGTGACGACACCGAGCATCGTCGTGCCCGCCGTCAGCCCTTCGACGACGACGACGCCGACATTGTCCTTGTGCTCGTGAACGAGCAGATGGGGAATTGCCATCCTGACCTCCTCGAAACCTCAAACCCGCGCTGGCGGCGCGGCGATAGCTCTTGTATAAGATAAAAGACCGGGCGCGCAATCGTCAAACAACCCGCCGCCGGCAAACGAAGATCGATTTCGCGGAGAAGCGCGTGACCGGCGCACGGATGGACGAAACGAACGGCGATTTCGAAGAGGCGCGCTTTCGCGCAGAGCGGACGGGCAAGCTCGGCTACCAGCCGCTCTACAAGCGCGTGAAGGCGCTGCTCGTCGCGCGCATCGCCGACGGCCGCTGGCAGGCAGGGCAGTCGATCCCGAACGAGTTCCAGATCGCCGAGGAGCTGAACGTCTCCCAGGGCACGGTGCGCAAGGCCCTGCACGAGATGACGCTCGACAATCTGCTCGTGCGCCGGCAGGGGCGCGGCACCTTCGTCACCTCCTATGACGACGAGCGCATCCTGTTCCAGTTCTTCAAGCTGACGCCCGACGAGGGCAGCCGCGAATTCCCCGATTCGACGGTCCTGTCGCTCGAAAGCGGCACCGCCAACGCCGCCGAAGCCGAAGCCCTCGCCATCCCCGCCGGCAACCCCGTCTGGCGGCTCGTCCGCCGCCGCACGCTCGGCGACAAGCCGCTGATCATCGAGCGCATCGTCCTGCCCGCCGAACTCTTCCCCGAACTCGACCGCTTCGAGACCATCCCGAACAATGTCTACGGCCTCTACTCGACCCGCTACGGCGTCACCGTCGCCCGAGCGGTCGAACGGTTGAAAGCCGTCGGCGCCGACGCCCACGACGCCCGCCACCTCGACTGCCCCTTCGGCATGCCCCTCCTCGAAGTCGACCGCCGCGCCGTCGGCCTCGACGACCGCATCGTCGAATGGCGCATCTCCCGCTGTCTGACGGAAGCGCATCATTATCTTTCGGATTTGAAGTAAGGTTGTCCCTGAACGCGCTGAGAGGAACACCTATGAAGAAGCGCTACGACAGGGAATTGACCCTTGAGCAACTGGCCGCCCTGCCGGACGAGCAGATCGACACCAGCGACATTCCCGAACTGGACGAGAACTTCTGGAAGAACGCGAAGCTGGTCGAGCCGGACACGACGCAGCAGGTGACCTTGCGCGTGAAGAAGTCCGTCCTCGATGCCTTCAAGGCGACGGGCAAAGGCTACCAGACCCGCATGAACGCGGTGCTGGAGACCTACGTCCGCACCTTGGACAAGCAGCGCTAGACCGCAGCGATCACGCCACCTGACGGTCGCGCCAGCCTTCCGCGAACTCCACCGCCTGCCCCGTGCGCGCCGAAAGCTCCGCCGCCGCGCCCATTTCGACCGAGCGCAGCCCGTCTTCGAGCGACACCTCCGGCACCCCGCCGTCGAACACCATCTGCCGGAACAGGCGGTGCTGGTAGAAGGTCGAGCCGTGATGGTCGCCGGCGGCGAGGATTTCGGGGTCGACCTCGATCACCCGCCGCTGCGGGCTCTTCGGCTCGCGCGGCGAGATGACGATCTCCGCCGCCCGCTCGCCCGCACCCGGCCAGAACCGTGCAGGTCCCGGCACGAAGGCCTCGATCTTGCCCGCCGATCCCATCGCCGACACGTGCTCCTGGAACCAGCTACCTTCCGAAAACATGCACAGTTCAAGCATCGCCCGCATGCCGTTGGCGAAATCGGCGATCACATAGGCATTGTCCAGAATGTCCGGCGCGCGGCCGTCATAGGCCTCGTCCTTGTGGTTCACGTCCTGCGCGCCCGACGCGTAGACCCGCACTGGCTCGGACTGCGTGACGAGCCGCATCAGGTCGAAGAAATGGCAGCATTTTTCCACCAGCGTTCCGCCGGTCTCCGCCGCAAAACGGTTCCAGTGGCCGACCTTGTGCAGGAACGGAAAGCGGTGCTCGCGGATCGTCAGCATCTTCGCCTCGCCGATCGTCCCGGCGCGGATTTCCTCGATCATCCGCGCGATCGGCGGCATGTAGCGATATTCCATCGCCACCCAGACCGGCGCCTTGCGACCGGACGCCGCGGCGAGGATGTGCCGGCTCGTCTCCGCCGTCGAACAGAGCGGCTTTTCGACGAGGATCGGCAGGTCCGCCGGCAGTACGTCGAGCAGGATGTCGTGATGCGTGTGGTTCGGACTGGCGATCACGAGCACGTCGGCGAGCCCCGCATCCATCAGCGCGCGATGGTCGGTGAACTGCCGCGCGCCGCCGGCAAGCGCTGCCGCGCGCTCGCGCATCCCCTCGTCGGGATCGCTGACGGCGACGATTTCCGTGTCGGGCAACAGCATGATGTTGCGGATATGCTCCTGCCCCATCATGCCCGAACCGATGATCGCGTAGCGCAGTTTCGACATGGGATTTCCTTTTAGAATTCGAGGACCGGCAGGCCCATTTCGGCCGCCAGAGCGCGCAGCGCCGGCCGGTGGTCGCCATAGACGAGGCTCAAGTGATGCTCGAGCCCGGCGCCGACGATCGTCCGCGCCACGGTGTCGATCGGCGCATCGAAGGCGAGAACGCCTGCCGTACCGGAAAAGGCGAGCGGCCGCCGTTTCATCTCACCGCCCGCGATCACCATCGTCGGATGCCCGCGCGCCTGGCTGATCCGCGCGAAGGTCACGCGCCCCGGCTTCAGCGGAAATTCGAACAGGAGCGGCATCTTGCGGTTGGAATGGATCGCCGCCTTGGCCGTCACGGTCTCGTCGCGCATCGAGACCGGCGCCTGCCCGCAATGCCAGACGACGCCGGTGCCGTCCTCGGCATCGAGATCGACGAGATCGACGAGAAATGCCGCGTCGCCGGTCATTTCCTGCAGGAACAGGTTCGTCAGCGCGCCATGAACGTCCGCCTCGCAGGCGCACGGCACGCGCCGCTCGCCCATCATCCCGACCGGCCCGCAGACCGCGCCGCCATATTGCGTGAACATTTCCGGCCAGCAGCGCACCGCGAAGGCCGCATAACCCCCTTTCGCGCGCACGTCCTCCAGCGCCGCCCGCAGGCGCAGCGACCGGTCGAGCTGGTCCTGGTCGACACTGTCGAGATCGTCGAGCGTCGCGCCGGCCTCCGCGCGCGCTTCGCCGACGGCCCCCGCGCCAGCACCGCGCGCGGACGCGAACAGCGCATCGAGCGCGATCGGCTCGACCGAGACGCCCGCCAGGCTTTCGAGCCGTTCGGGATCGTAGTCGCAGGTGAAGAACCCGTCCGGCCGCTCGCCGATCCGCCCGATCCGGCTGCCCGCGATGCGCGCCAGAAGCGCCCGCGCCCCGGCCCGCTCAGCTTCGCCGGCCACCGCCGTCGCCAGAGGCAGCGCCTGCGCCTGCCTCCTCCCGGCAAGAAGATCACCGGCCAGCGCGCCCACGTCCGTCGTTAGTGGATCGGCATGGACCCAGCCGAATTTGACGTCGTTCAGGCCCAGCGCATGCGCCGCCAGATTGAGCCCGCAAAACGCATTGAGCCGCAGCCGACCGCCGGTCCTCGGCTCGGGAAACGACCAGATCGCGAGCGGCGCGTCAGCTTCCTCGGCGATCTTCACCGTCATCGTCGCGTCGGTGAACGTCACCTGCACGATGAGCAGCAAATTGAGCGCCTCGCCCTTCATCGCCGCCAGCGCGGCCTCGGTCGCCGGCGCGTCGAACAGCAGCGCCTCGCCGCCGACGAGGTCATGCCCGGCCGCCGAAAGCCCCGCCTTCAGCCTGCCGTAGAGCTCCTCGGCATAGGCGACGTCGAAGGTCGCGCGCGCCAGCGGCAGCAATCCGATCCGCGCCATCACGCGCCTCCCATGCCGACGTATGAATGCCGGAACGAGGCGTCCGAATGGGCGATTTCCGCCTTGCCGCCATAAAGCGGCGTGTCGAACCAGGCCGTCGCGCTCACATCCGTCAGCGCGTTGATCCGCTTCACATAGGGCAGGCTCGTCTGCCGCAGGCCCAAGCGGATCGCGTCCCAGTCCGGAAACGCCTTGAACGGCTCGGACCAGATCGCGCGCCCCGCCAGATAGCCCGACGCACCGGCGGCATAGGCGTGCTTCAACACCGCCTCGAATTCCGCCATGCCGGCGCCCGCCGAAAGCATCACCCACGGACGCGCCGCGATCCGGCCCATCTCGTCGAACAGCTTCTGCGTCGCCGCGTCGGTCCCGTCGCCAATGCCCTTGGCCGGCACCGGGCTTTCCAGCTTGAAGATGTCGATGCCGAAGGCCGGATCGGCAAAGCGCCGCACGCTTTCGAGCACGTTGTCGGCCTGTTTCGCGGCCATCTCGACATAGCCCTTCGTTTGGTCCGCTTCGCCCGGCAGCGGATAGACGAGAAGTTCGAAAAGATAGGGAATGTCATAGGCTTGGCAGGCTTCGCCGATTCGCTTCGCGAAGTCCTCCTGCGCCCGGCAATTGGCCGCATCCGCATCCGGCCGATACCAGGCGAGCACCTTCACCGCGTCGCCGCCGGCGCGCTTGATCTTCTCGACCGACCAGTCGTCGATCTCGTCCGAAAGCCGCCCCGTCTCGGTTTCGCGGAAGATCGAATCCTCCAGCGTCACGATCATGCCCTTGGCGGGCGAGGCCACGGAGAGCCCGCGCGGCAAGGCGAAATGCGGGTCCATCAGCACGGCGGACGTCTCGGCCTGCAATTCCTCCACCAGCATCAGCTTGAACCCGGCCACGTCCTCATAGGGCGCTTCAGCCGTGCCGCGCATCGCCTTGATCGGATTCTTGATCGGCGGCCGCTGGTCGACCGCCAGCATCTTGAACCGGCCCTTCTCGTCGGCAAGCCGCCGCAGGCCCCAGAGCTTGCCTGCCGAAAGTGTGGTCATGCCTGCGATCCTTCGTTTTCATTCAAAAATTGATCGAGTTCGGCGCGGGTCGGAATGCCCGCACGCCCGCCGAACCGTGTGCATTTCAGCGCCGCCGCCGCCGAGGCGAAGCGGATCGCCGCGCGCGTTTCCAACCCCTCGGCCAGCGCTACGGTCAGCGCGCCGTGCCAGACGTCCCCGGCCCCGAGCGTGTCGACGACCTCGACCGCGAAGGCCGGTTCGTGCGCAATCGCGTCGCCCTCGAAAAACAGCGTCCCCTCCGCGCCGATCGTCACCGAAAGATGCGCGGAACACCGCTCGCGAAGCCGCGTCAGCCCTTCCCGCGGGTCGTCCGTTCCGGTCATCTCGCGCAGCGCCTGCGCCGACAGCGCGACATGGCTCGCCGCATCGAGAAGGCTGGCATCGAAGGGCGGCCGATCGACGTCGAGCACGGCGGGCAGGCCGGCGGCGCGCGCCAGATCGAAGAGGTGCCGCGCGCCCTCCTCCCAGCGAATGTCGCCCATCACCGCGCCCGTCCCGGCCGGCAATTCGTCCGGCAGCCAGTCCGTCGCCGTCGGGATCGACCAGTCGCCGTAATTGACGATCATCCGCTCCCCTGCCTTGTCGACGAACACCGACGACAGCGGCGAGCGATACCCCGCAAAGCGCCGCAGCCCGGCGCAGTCAACCCCCTCGGCCGCGAGCCCGTCGATGATCTGGTCGGCAACGACGTCGTCGCCGAGACGCCCGATCATGTGCGCCTCATGCCCGAGCCGCGCCGCGGTCGCGGCCGCATTGGCGGCCAGCCCGCCGCCCACCACCTGCATGTCGCGGGCCCGGTATTTCTCCGCGCGGTCCGGCATCCGGTCGACCGAAAAGACATAGTCCACGACCGCGATGCCGATGAAGAAGATGTCGCTCATGCACTCGTGTCGCACTGTTCGGGCAGGTTGAACCGCGCCGCGATCCCGGCGCAGGAAGGGAAAACACCCTCGTGATGACGAGAACGGTAACAGGTCTTGTATCTTTTACAAGACATGGCATGATCCGGGTCGAGCCGCGCCCTTTACGGCGCGCCGGATAAGATTATGGTCCCGCCAAGAGGATCGCTGGGAGGTCAAACGTGGCAGGCGTCGAAATCCGCCAGGTGGTCAAGCAATATGGCCGCGTCGAGGTGCTGCATGGCGTGGACCTGTCGGTGCGCGACGGCGAGTTCGTCGTTCTCGTCGGCCCGTCCGGCTGCGGCAAGTCCACGCTCCTGCGCATGATCGCGGGCCTCGAAGGCATCACCGGCGGCGAGATCGCCATCGACGGCACCGTCGTCAACGACATGCCGCCACGCGAGCGCGACATCGCCATGGTCTTCCAGGATTACGCGCTCTATCCGCACAAGAGCGTCTACGACAATATGGGATTCGGCCTCAGGATGCGCGGCACGTCGAAATCCGAGATCGAGACGCTGGTCCACGAGGCCGCCGACATTCTCCAGATCAAGCACCTGCTTGAGCGCCGCCCCGGCCAGCTCTCCGGCGGCCAGCGCCAGCGCGTCGCCATGGGCCGCGCCATCGTGCGCCGGCCGAAAGTCTTTCTCTTCGACGAACCGCTCTCCAATCTCGACGCCCAGCTTCGCGCCGAGATGCGCGTCGAGATCAAGAAACTGCACCAGCGCTTCGGCACCACCATCGTCTACGTCACCCACGACCAGATCGAGGCGATGACGCTCGCCGACCGCATCGCGATCATGAAGGACGGCCATCTCCAGCAATACGGCACGCCGGACGAGGTCTACAACCGGCCGGCGAACCGCTTCGTCGCCTCCTTCATCGGCGCGCCGCCGATGAACATGACGCCCGCCAGCGTCTCGGCCGATGCGCAGGTGATCCGCCTGCCGTCCGGCATGGACGTCACCCCGCGTGGTGCGAACCTCGCCGCCTGCGCCGGCCGCGACATCGTCATCGGCCTGCGCCCCGAACATGTCGCCCTCGGCCATGACGACCCGTCGCGCACGCCCGTTTCCGGCCAGGTCGAGCTGGTCGAGCCGCTGGGTTCGGAAACGCAGGCGACGGTTCGCGTCGGCGATGCCCGCTTCACCGGGCGCTTTTCGCCGGAAGCCGGGCTGAAGCACGGCCAGGATGTGACGCTCGGCCTAGCGCTCGACCGCGCCCATTTCTTCGACGCCGAAACCGGCGAGGCCATCCGCCTCGCCGCTTGATCAAGAGCATTCCGGCCCGCGCCGTCGGGTCCGCAACATCAGGGAGAGAGACATGACGAGACTGATTACCGGAACCGCGCTCGCCGCGATCATGACCATGTCGGCCGGCTCGGCCTTCGCGCAGACCGAACTGCGCATCTTCACCGGCGGCCAGCAGCGCCCCGACGTGATGCGCCAGATCCTCGACGCCTATCAGGAGCAGAATCCAGACGTGACGGTCGAGATCGAAGTCGGCGGCGCGACGTCCGAGCAGCAGCAGCAGTACCTCAACACCGTCCTCGCCTCGCAGGATTCGACGCTCGACGTGGTGCTGATCGACGTCATCCGCCCGGCGCAGTGGGCGGCCGCCGGCTGGGCGGAGCCGCTCGACGAATATCTCGGCGACGAGCGCGACGCGATCATGGACCGCTACCTGCCCGCCTATCGCGAGGCCAACGTCGTCGACGGCGCGGTCATGGCGCTGCCCTATTTCGCCGACTCGCAGTTCCTCTATTACCGCACCGACCTTCTCGAAAAGCACGGCGTCGAGCCGCCGAAGACCTGGGACGAACTGAAGGCCGCCGCGCTTAAAATTCAGGAAGCCGAAGGCAATCCGAACCTTGCCGGCTTCCTCACCGCCGGCGCGCCGATCGAGGGCACGGTCTGCACCTATCTCGTGCCGTACTGGGGCGCGGGCGGCGAGCTTGGCGGCGAAGGCGGGGCGATCACGCTCTCGGCCGAACAGGCCGCACGTCCCTTCGAGCTCTGGGGCGACTTCAAGGAGGCCGGCGTCCTGCCCGCCAACATCGCCGAAATCCCGACCGACCGCATCCGCCAGGATTTCCAGGCCGGCAACGCCATCTTCGCCATGAACTGGGGCTATGTCTGGAACCGCGTCCAGAACGACGAGGACAGCCAGGTCAAGGGCAATGTCGGCGTCGTCACCCTGCCCGGCTTCACCGCCGACACGCCGGCAACCTGCATCGGCGGCTGGCAGCTCGCCGTCTCCGCATTCTCGGAGAACAAGGAAGCGGCCGTGGAACTCGTCAAGTATCTCTCCAGCCCCGAAGTCTCCAAGCAGCAGGCGATCCTCGCCTCGCACATGCCCGTCTTCCCCGAGGTCTACACGGACGCCGAGGTGCTGGAGGCCAATCCGTGGTTTGAGGACGCGCTTCCGGTCGTCGAGACCGCCCGCTCGCGCCCCGTCAGCCCCGCCTATCCGCGCGTCTCGGAGGTCATCCGCACCAACATGAACGCCTTCCTCGCCGGCACCCAGGACGGCGCAGCGTCGCTCCAAGCCATCGAGCAGGGGCTTTCCGAGGTCATGCAGTAGGGGGATTGAGAGCTTGAGCTTGAACGCCCCCCTCTGGGCTGCCGCCCATCTCCCCCGCAAGGGGGGAGATTATTCTCGTCGCCGACACCGCGTGATCTCCCCCCTCGCGGGGGAGATGTCCGGCAGGACAGAGGGGGGCGCCTCGTGCTGACGTTCGACTCGACCAAATCAAAACCCACCACCAAACCCCTCCCCCTATCCCGCCTGGAAAAATCCGAGCGCCACCTCGGCCTCCTGATGATCCTGCCGGCGTTCCTGCTGCTCTTCGCCGTCGTGCTCTTCCCGATCGGCCGCCTGCTCGTCACCTCCACGCAGCGATTGAGCCTGACCGAGCCCTGGCTCGGCACGCCCTTCGTCGGGCTCGACAACTACCGCGAGGCGCTGACCGACGCGCGCTTCTGGGAGACGACGCTCAACACCGTCATCTACATCGCGGTCACCGTGCCCGGCGCCATCGTCGTCGGCCTCGGCCTCGCGCTTCTCGCCAACCAGCCCTTCAAGATCAAATGGCCGGTGCGGCTCGGCCTCCTCCTGCCCTGGGCGCTGCCGCTGGTCTTCGCGGGCCTGATCTTCCGCTGGTTCTTCGAGTTCAACCAGGGCATCGTCAACAACATCCTGATGTGGGTCGGCCTGCCCAAGCTCGCCTGGCTCACCGATCCCTTCCTCGCCACCGTCGCCATCTGCATCGCCATCATCTGGAAGACGTCGAGCTTCGTCGCGCTGATCCTGCTCGCCGGCCTGCAGACGATCCCGAAATCGCTCTACGAGGCGGCCGAGATCGACGGCGCGTCGAAATGGCAGCAATTCATCGAGATTACCTTGCCGATGCTGCGGCCCGCGATCATCGTCGCCGCCATCTTCCGCACCATCACCGCAATCCAGACCTTCGACATCCCCTATGCGATGACGAATGGCGGCCCGGGCAATTCGACCGAGACGCTGGCCATGTACATTCACAAGACGACGATCGACTTCCTCGACCTCGGCTACGGCTCGGCGCTCGCGGTGCTGATGTTCGTCGTCTCGCTGGTCATGACTGCCGGTTACCTGCGCTACACGCGCCGCGACCCGCGGCAGGAGGCGTGAGATGATGCGCCTCCCCCGCCCCCGCGTGATGGTGCTGATCGCCGGCCTCGTCGTGGTCGTCAACGGCTTCGTGCCGGCGATCTGGATCGTGCTCACCTCGCTCAAGACTGAGGCCGAGCTCCTGCGCCTGCCGATCACCATCCTGCCCGACACGCTGACCTTCCAGAACTACACCCGCGTCTTCACCGACCAGCCCATCCTCACCTTCATGTGGAATTCGGTCGCCGTCGCGACGCTCTCGACGCTGCTCTGCGTCACCGTCTCGGCGCTCGCCGCCTATGCGCTCGTGCGCCTTCGCCTGCCGGCGCCAGGCCTCATCCTGTCGGTGCTGATGGCGATTGCGATGTTCCCGCTGATCTCGCTGATGGTGCCGCTCTTCCAGGTCATGCGCACGGTCGGGTTGCTCAACACCTGGTGGGCGCTGGTGCTGCCCTACGCGGTGCTCTCCATGCCGGTCTGCACCATGGTCCTCATCTCCTTCTTCCAAGACATCCCGAAGGACCTCGAAAGCGCAGCGATGATCGACGGCTGCTCGCGCCTCGGCGCGCTCTGGCACGTCGTCATTCCGCTGACGGCGCCGGGGGTCTTCACCGCCGGCATCCTCGCCTTCGTCAATGCGTGGGACGAGTTCCTGCTGGCGCTGACGCTCTCCTCGCGCGTGTCGAGCCGCACGCTGCCCGTCGGCATCACGCTCTACCAAGGCGAGTTCTCGTTTCCCTGGCCGATCATCTCGGCCGCGCTCGTCGTCGCCATCGTGCCGATCTCGATCATCATCGCCCTCTTCCAGGAGCGCGTCGTCGGCGGCCTGACGCAGGGCGGCATGAAGGGCTGACACGCTAAATCTGCCCGGCGGGGTTGACCTCCACATTTGCCCCGCCATGCTTAAGGTCTCTCCGCCGTCCGATCATCGAGACCTCCTGATCTCATGCGATTTCTTGCCTGCGCCTTCCTCGCCCTCTTTCTCTCTGTCGGGGGCGCCGGCGCCCAGCTATTTGCACAGTCCGAACCGGCCGCGACGGAAGAGGCCCCTGCGGCGAGCGTCGACGACCTCATCCGGCTGCTCGAAAACGAGACGACCCGCACCGAGCTGATCGAACGCCTGCGCGCCGCCGGCGGCGCGGAAGGGGCCGCCGAAGCTGAGGCGCAGGCGGCCGAAGGCACGGCCGATCCCACCATCGCCCGCCAGGTCGCCGAATACACCCGCGACATCGCCGAAGGCGTGTCGACGACGGTCAGCACCGTGGTCGAGCTTGGCTCCGATGTCGGCGCCGTCTTCTCGGCTTCCGCGACCCGCGACTATGGCGAACTCACGCGAACCGCGACCAGCGTCGCGATCCTCGCCGTCGCGCTCTTCGCCAGCTATTTCGTCCTGCGCGCCCTCGCCGGCCGGGGCCAAAAAGCCATCTCGAACCGCATTGCCGGGCGCGGCTGGGTCGCGCGGATCATGGGTCTCGTCGGCGCCGCCGCCGTGGATGTCGCTGCTGTCGCTGCCGCATGGGCGATCGGCTACGCGATTTCGCTCTATTTCCTGGCCGGCCCGGTCGGGCGCATGGGCATCAACCAGACGCTGCTGCTCAACGCCTTCCTCGCCGTCGAACTCACCAAGGTCGTCCTGCGCGCGATCTTCGAGCCGCACGGCCCCGCCTTGCGCCCGCTCCCCATGGGCGACACCACCGCGGCCTACTGGTATTTCTGGTCGGCCCGGATCGTCGGCCTCCTCGGCTATTCCTTCATGTTCTTCGCCCCGGTCCTCGCCGACGTCGTCAGCCCCACCGCCGCGCAGGCGCTGCGCGTCCTCGCCATGCTGACGGCCGTCGTCATCGGCATCCTGATCGTGCTGCAGAACAAGGCCACCGTTCGCAACGCCATGACCTGGCGCGCGAACAACGGCCGCCACGATGCCCTGTCGAAGTCGCTCGCCTTCCTCGGCGCCTACTGGCACATGATCGCCATCGCCTATCTCGTCGCGATCCTCGTCGTCTGGCTCGCCAATCCCGCCGAAGCCCTGCCCTTCATGCTGGGCGCGACGGTCCAGTCGATCGTCGCCGTCGTCGTCGGCGTCGTCATCATCACCTTCATCTCGCGCTTCATCCATGTCGGCGTTCGCCTGCCGGACGACCTGAAGCAGCGCCTGCCGCTGCTCGAAACCCGGCTCCATGCCTTCGTGCCGCGCGTCATGCAGGTGGTACGCACCGTCACCCTCATCGGTGTCGCCATCGCCATCGCGCAGGCCTGGGGCCTCGTCGACTTCCTCGGCTGGGTCGCGACCGAGGGCGGCCAGCGTGTCACCGGCTCGGTCATCTCGGCACTGATCATCCTGCTCGTCGGTTTCCTCATCTATCTGGCGATGTCGTCCTGGGTGGAATACCGCCTCAACCCGAACTTCGGCACGGTGCCGACGGCGCGCGAGAAGACGCTGCTCTCGCTCTTCCGCAACGCCTTCACCATCGCGCTCGCCATCTTCATCGTCATGCTGGCGCTGGCGCAGATCGGCATCAACATCGCCCCGCTCCTGGCCGGCGCCGGCGTGCTCGGCCTCGCCATCGGCTTCGGCGCGCAAAAATTCGTGCAGGACATCATCACCGGCATCTTCATTCAGCTCGAGAACATCATGAACGAGGGCGACGTCGTCAGCGTCGGCGCGACGTCCGGCGTCGTCGAGAAGCTGACGATCCGCTCTGTCTCGATCCGTTCGCTGGACGGGACGCTGCACCTGATCCCGTTCTCCTCGGTCGACATGGTGTCGAATTCGATGAAGGGCTTCTCCTACCATGTGGCCGAGATCGGCGTCGCCTATGACAGCGACATCTCAGAAGTGAAGGCGGCCATGCAGGACGCTTTCGACAAGCTGATGGAAACGGACGCGAAGACCGCGATCCTCGAACCGCTCGACATCCAGGGCGTCACGCTCTTCGGCGATTCCGCCATCAACGTGCGCGCCCGCATCAAGACCCTGCCGGGCTCGCAATACGGCATCGGGCGCAAATACAACGAGTTCATCAAGGACGCGTTCGAGCGCCGGGACATTGAAATCCCGTTCCCGCAGGTCACCTACCGCGTCAGTTCCGACAGCCCGACCGACGAGCTGCCCGCCTCGAACGCGCGCAGGAAGCGCAAGCCGAAACGGGAAGAGGCGCTGACGGCTCCGACCACCGACAATCCCGAGGAGATGGCTCGCTCCGACGAAGACGAGAAATAAGCTCACCGATCGCTCAATTAGCAGGAACCAATTTGCCGGCTCGCACATTATTGCACCGCGAAAAGGGACATCGCATCCGCCGCTTAGATTGATCCGCAGGCGGATTGCACAGCCAGATTGAGAGAGAGGAAACATCCATGTCTGATCGTGGACCGACGGTTATCAATACGGGTCGCGGCGGCGGCGGAGGCGGCGGCTGGGCCGTGGCTCTGGTGCTCGCGGTCGTCGTCATCATCGGCGGCGTCTGGCTGCTCGGCGGCTTCAATGGCGGTGGCGGCGGTGCCGACGACGTCAATGTGACCATCGACACGCCCGACGTCGACGTGCCGGACGTGGACGTCCCGGATGTGGACGTGACGACCGACGGCGACTGATCGTTGTCAAATGATTGAACGAAACGCCCGCTGGTTCAGCCAGCGGGCGTTTTTATTGGGGCTTAGGGCCCGCCTATAAAAAATCTAGTAGCGTTTCGGCATTTGATGCGCCATTGCTCGCAGTGGGACGCCGAGCCGTAGAATAAATGCCGATTGCAAATAAAAATTTCGTCAGGACGACCGCGATCCTGCTGCTCATCGGCGTGCTCGCGCTGGTGGCCATTGTCGGCACCTCCATCTGGCTCGTCGAACAGACGCAGACGCATTTCGATGAGGTCATCGAAGCCCGCCGCGCGCGCTCGGCGACGGTCGATCTGCGCGGCGCCCTCCAGGACATAGAGACCAGCCAGCGCGGCTTCATCCTGACGCAGGAAGAGCGCTATCTGGAGCCCTACCAGGCCGCGCGCGGCACGGTCATGGAGCGCTACGAGCTGCTGCGCACCATCCTCCTGCCCTATCCGCAGGCGACCGAGCCGATGGAACGGCTGCTCCAGGGCATCAACCTCAAGGTCGCCGAGATCGACGAGACGATCGAACTCGTCCGCCAGGGCAATGTCGAGGCCGCCGTCGAGATCGTGCGGACGGATCGCGGCAAGCAGATCATGGACGAGGCGCGCGAACTCTTCGCCGCCATCGTCCGCGCGGCCGACGAGCGGCTCGACGCCGGCGCCGAACGCCAGCGCGAAACGGCGAACTGGCTGCGCCTGACCACCTTCCTCGGCGCACTCGTCATTCTGGCGGTGGTCGGCGCCGCGGTCTGGATGGCGCTGCGCTACACCCGCGAACTCATGGCCGCCCGCGAGGTCGTCCGCGAGCTCAACACGGGCCTCGAAGCGCGCATCGCCGAACGCACCGAAGACCTCGTCCGCGCCAACGAGGAAGTCCAGCGCTTCGCCTATATCGTGACGCACGACCTGCGCGCGCCGCTCGTCAACATCATGGGCTTCACCAGCGAACTCGACGCCACGATGAAGACCATCCAGACCTATGTCCTGGCCGATGGCGAGCCGCTCTCCGAGCAGGAGGTCAAGGATGCCCGCCTCGCCGCGTCGGAAGACCTGCCCGAGGCGATCGGCTTCATCCGCTCCTCCACGCGCAAGATGGACGCGCTGATCAACGCCATCCTGAAGATTTCGCGCGACGGCCGCCGCCCGCTGAAGCCGGAGCGGATTGACCTGAAGGAACTGATCGAGGCCAACGCCAATACGGTCCAGCACCAGGTCGCCGACAGCGACGGCCGCATCGAGGTCGACGTCGCCGTCCCGCCGATCCTGTCCGACCGGCTGTCGCTGGAACAGATCGTCGGCAACCTTCTCGACAATGCGGTGAAATATCGCGCGCCGGACCGTCCGATCGAGATCGACGTGTCCGCCCGCAAGATGAACGGCCGCCAGATCGTCATCGACGTCAAGGACAATGGCCGCGGCATCGCCGATCAGGACCACCAGCGTGTATTCGACCTTTTCCGCCGTTCCGGCACGCAGGACAGGCCGGGCGAAGGCATCGGCCTCGCCCATGTCCGCACGCTTGTTCGGAACCTTGGCGGCGATATCACCCTTGAGTCCGAGTTCGGACGCGGAACCACGTTCCGGGTGACGCTGCCGGAAAAACTTCCCACGGTTCAAAGGAGTGCATGAGTTGACCGACGGACAGCCAGTAACGATCATCATGATCGAGGATGATGAAGGCCATGCGCGCCTCATCGAGAAGAACATCCGCCGCGCCGGCGTCAGCAACCAGATCATCCCCTTCACCGACGGCACGTCCGCGCTGAACTATCTGTTCGGGACCGACGGCTCGGGCGAGGACAGCGCGCGCCGCCAGTTCCTCATCCTGCTCGACCTCAACCTGCCGGACATGACCGGCGTCGACATCCTCGAAAAGATCAAGAACAACACGCACACCAAGCGCTCGCCCGTCGTCGTCCTCACCACCACGGACGACCAGCGCGAGATCCAGCGCTGCTACGATCTCGGCGCCAACGTCTATATCACCAAGCCGGTCGACTATGACGGGTTCGCCAACGCGATCCGCCAGCTCGGCCTGTTCTTCTCGGTGATGCAGGTTCCCGAGACCGCCTGATCGAGATGACCGAATCCGTCCGCGTCCTCTATGTCGACGACGATCCGGCGCTCGCGCGCCTGGTCCAGAAGCGCCTCGAGCGCCAGGGCTTTGCCGTCGACCATTGCGGCGACATTGCCGACGGCCTGGCGCAGATCGACGCGCAGCCGATCGACGTGGTGGTGCTCGACCATTATCTCGCGTCCGGAACCGGTCTCGACATGCTGGCGGCGCTGAAGAAGCGCCCCGTCGCCCCGCCCGTCGTCTACGTCACCGGCTCGTCCGAGGCGACGGTCGCCGTCGAGGCCCTGAAGGCCGGCGCGGCCGACTACGTCTTGAAAAGCGTCGGCGACGAGTTCTTCGTCCTCCTGTCGAGCGCGATCGACCAGGCGATCGAGAAGGCGCGGCTGCAGCGCGAGAAGGAACGCGCCGAAAAGGACGTGCGCGACGCGCGCGACCGGGCGGAGATCCTGCTCGCCGAGGTTAACCACCGCGTCGCCAATTCCCTCGCCCTCGTTGCCGCGCTCGTGCGCATGCAGGCTTCCGCCGTCGCCGAACCCAAGGCCAAAGACGCGCTCGCCGAGACGCAGGCGCGCATCTCCGCCATCGCCGGCCTCCACCGCCGGCTCTACACGTCCGACGACGTGACCATGGTCGACCTCGACGCCTACATCTCGACGCTGATCGCCGAACTCGACACCTCGATGAAGGCCGCCGGCCACGCCTCGCGCATCCGCGCCGACCTCGAACCGCTCACGGTCCCCACCGACAAGGCCGTGTCGATCGGCATGATCGTCACCGAACTCGTCACCAACGCCTACAAATACGCCTATCCCGGCGATTCGGAGGGCGAGGTCCGCGTCTACATCCGCCGCGCCGGCACCGATTCCGCCATCCTGCGCGTCGAGGATGACGGCATCGGCTGGAACGGCGAAGGCAAGCCCAAAGGCACCGGCCTCGGCTCGCGCATCGTCAAGGCGATGGCGACCAGCCTCAACACGTCGATCGTCTACGGCGACGGCGTCGGTGGCACCCGCCTGACCATCGACCTGCCCATCGGCCGCCCCGCCCAGCACTGACTATTTCGGATTTTCCAGCCAACGCAGCACCAGCGCTTCCTCTTCATCGAGCCCCTCGATGGGCTTGCGATAGCGCTTGCGCGCCTCCGCCAGTTCTTCCACCAGCCGTCCTTCCGACCACGAATCCACCACGCGCGGATGGATGTAGCAGCGCCGGCAGACGGCGCGGGTATTACCGAGCCGCGCCGCCACCTTGTCGATCAGCCCGTTGAGCACGCGCGCCGTCTCGGTCTTGGTCTCCGGCAATTCGACGGTCGAGAACAGCGCCGCCGCGCTCGTCGTCCCGCCCCAGGTGCGGAAGTGCTTGGAGGAAAAATCCTCGCCGGTCGCCTCGCGGATGTATGCGTTGACGTCCTGCGAGCGCACCATGCGCCGCTCGCCCTCCTCGTCGCGATACTGGAAGAGGTGCTGGCCGGGCAGGTCCAGAATGTCCTTCATGATCCGCGCCATGCGCTTGTCGACGAGCTTCAGGTTCCACTCCTTGCCCGACTTGCCTTTGAAGGCGAAGCGCAGCTTCGACCCTTCCACCTCGACATGGCGCGCGCGCAGCGTCGTCAGTCCGAAGCTCTTGTTCTCGCGCGCATAGGCCGGGTTGCCGACGCGGATCATCGTGTTGTCGAGCAGCCAGACGATCGAGGCCAGCACCTTCTCGCGCGGCAGTCCCCGCTTGCGCAGGTCCGCCTCCATCTGGTCGCGCAGCCGCGGCAGCGCCGAAGCGAAATCGACGAGGCTCTGATACTTCACGTCGTCGCGGTATTCGCCCCAGCGCGCATGGTAGCGATACTGCTTGCGCCCCTTCAGGTCGCGCCCCGTCGCCTGGATGTGGCCGAGCGGATCGGGCGAGATCCACACATCCGTCCAGGCCGGCGGGATGACCAGCGCCTTGATCCGCGCGATCTCTCGTCTGTCCGTTAGCTTCGCCCCTTCCGGCGTCAGGAACGCAAAGCCCTTGCCGGCCCGCTTGCGCCGGATGCCCGGCTCCGCGTCGCTGACATAGGAAAGGTCGTCCGGCCTTCGCAGCGCGATCGGCAGGTCGCTTTCATCGGGCGCATTGGTCTTGGCGGCGGTGTCGAGCACGGAAGAAGCTCCTGGTCGGTCCCGCAGAATGCGCCGGATGCCGACAAGGTTCCTCACAGGAAACACCGCCGGCCGGAACCCGCAGCGCCTCGCCGCGTTTCCGTTCGCCCGTCCAAAGGGCCGACCCCAAAAAAGACGATCACAAGAAGACATAGGCTATTTCTCTCATGGACCATCGTGACCGGCTCATCCTCGCCCTCTCCGCATTGATCCGCGCAGAGCGCGAGGCCCGCAACGCCTGGGATTCGGCGATCGCCGCGGATGCGCTTCCTCCCGAAGTCATCCACGCCGTCGGCGACGACCCGAAGCGCCTCATCGCGAATGACGACCTCGAACTCGCCGAGGCCTTCGTCTCTCCCTCCGCGACGCGCGCGCAGGCAGCCGCCCGCTTCGCCTGATCCAATCCGGCTGAATGTCCTGGCCCGGCGGTTTCGCCGGGCTTTTTGCCGTCTGGCCCTTGGACCGCTTGCCTTGCCCCGCTATCACGGAACGGCAATTCCGGGAGGCACCTGCATGACGTCCGAACTGATCCGCAAATCCGCCGGTGAAATCGTCGACGGCCTGCGCGCCGAGAAATGGTCGCCGCGCCAGTTGCTCGACGCGCTGGAGGAGCGGATCGCCGTCGTCGATCCCGCCGTCAACGCACTGCCCACCCTCGCCTTCGACCGCGCCCGCGCCCATGCCGACGCGCTGGCGAAACGCCCCGTCGCCGAGCGCGGCCAGCTTGCCGGCGCGCCCGTCGCCATCAAGGATTTGACCGAAGTCGAGGGCGTGCGCACGACCTACGGCTCGCGCATCTTCGAAAACCACGTCCCCGCCCGCTCCGACATCATGGTCGCGCATCTGGAGGACGAGGGCGCCATCGTCTACGCCAAGACCGCGACGCCCGAATTCGGCGCCGGCGCGAACACCTTCAACGATGTCTTCGGCGCCACGCTCAATCCGTGGAACACCTCCCGCTCGGCCGCCGGCTCATCGGGCGGCTCGGCCGTCGCGCTCGCCACCGGCATGGCGTGGCTGGCGCAGGGCTCCGACCTCGGCGGCTCGCTGCGCAATCCCGCCTCCTTCAACGGCATCGTCGGCCTGCGCCCCTCGCCCGGCCGCGTCGCCGCCGATGCCGGCATGCTCGTCGACGACATCCTCTCGGTCGAGGGCCCGATGGCCCGCACCGTCGAGGACGTCGCGCTTTTCCTCGACGCGATGACCGGCGAGCATCCCGCAAGCCCCATCTCGCTGCCGCGCGACGGAACGAGCTACCGCAAGGCCGCGCAAAGCCGCGCCCTGCCGAAGCGCGTCGCCTTCTCCGCCGATCTCGGCGGCATCACGCCGGTCGATCCGGAAGTGGCCGACATCTGCCGCACGGCTGCGTACCGTTTCACCGAGCTCGGCGTCGAGGTCACCGACGCCCATCCCGACCTCTCCGACGCCCGCGAGACGTTCCAGACGCTGCGCGCCGTCAGCTTCGCCACCGGCCACGCCGCCAAGCTCGAGACACACCGCGATCTCTTGAAGCCGGAAGTCGTCTGGAACATCGAGAAGGGCCTGGCGCTCACCGTCGGCGACGTCGCGAAGGCCGAGGCGCGCCGCGCCGGCATCATCGCCCGCGCCCTCGCCTTCTACGAGGAGTACGACCTGCTCCTGACGCCCGCGACCATCGTCTCGCCCTTCCCGGTCGAGAACCGCTACGTCACCGAATGCGCCGGCGTGAAGTTCGAGACCTACATCGACTGGCTGACCATCGCCTTCGCCGTGACGCTCACCACCGGACCCGCTTTGTCGCTGCCCTGCGGCTTCACGCGGGAGGGCCTGCCGGTCGGCCTGCAGATCGCGGCGCGCCCGCGCGGCGAGGCCCGGCTCCTTGCCGGCGCCGCCGCGCTCGAGCGCCATCTCGATCTGGGCACTGTCGCGCCGATCGATCCGCGCCCGGGAAACTGACGCGCCCTATTCGGGCGCTTCGCTGCCGTCGATGGCGAACGTCACGTCGACATGGACGACATAGCTGTTCTCGCCGGTCTCGACGGGAACCGAGCCGCCCGCATCGGCGGCCGCCATGCGCATCATCGCGCGCTCCTGCATCGGCATCGGCGGCGGCGCGGTGCGCTCCGACATTTCGATGACGTCGCCGAGCGTCACGCCGGCCGCCTCGGCCAGCGTCTGCGCACGCCCCATCGCGTCCTCGACGGCCTTGCGGCGCGCCTCGGCGGTGGCGGCGGAAGGATCGTCGTTGACGAAGGAGATCGACCCGCCCTGGTTGACGCCGAGCGTGACCGACTGGTCGAGGATTTCGCCCACCTTGTCGATGTCGCGGATGCGGATCGTCAGATTGTTGGTCACCTGGTACGCGACGATGCGCGGCTGCTCCGAGCCGTCATTGTTCTCGGGGTAGACATAGCGCGGGCTGATCGACAGGCCGGCGGTCTGCAGGTCCCGCGCCGCGATCCCGGCCTCCTTCATCGCCGCGATCACGTCCGCCATCGCCGCATTGTTGTCGTCGAGCGCCGCGCGCGCCGTCTCGGCCTCGCGCAGCACGGCCAGGTTGACGATCGCCATGTCGGGCGCGACGGCGGCCTCGCCCATGCCGGAAACGACGATCTTGGGAAAGGGCCGTTCCTCCTGCGCCTGTGCGGCGAACGGCAGGGCGAGCGCGAGAATGGCGGTCGAAACGAGAAGGCGCATGGAGAACTCCCGAAAATGCGGATCGAGCCTCAAGGCGTAGGCGGCGATTATGGGCGCATTGCGGCGCCGCAAAGCTTGTGCGGGGGGCCAAAAGCCACTAATGCCAACACCCGTGTGGGGCCTGTAGCTCAATGGTTAGAGCCGGCGGCTCATAACCGCTTGGTTGGGGGTTCGAGTCCCTCCGGGCCCACCATCGATCCCTCTTCTGCTATGACGGTCCCCTTTCCGATTCGCCATGCAGATTCCGATGACCGCCACCGCCCTCGAAATCCTCAAGACCGTCTACGGCTATGATGCGTTCCGCGGGCCGCAGGCGCGGATCGTCGACCATGTGATCGCCGGCAACAACGCCTTCGTGCTGATGCCGACGGGCGGGGGCAAGTCGCTCTGCTACCAGATTCCCGCCATCGTGCGGCCCGGCATGGGGCTCGTCGTCTCGCCGCTTCTGGCGCTGATGGCCGATCAGGTCGCGGCGCTGCGTCAGGCGGGCGTCAGGGCGGCGGCGCTTAACTCGGACCTACCGCCCGACGAGCGGCGCGCGCTGTGGCGCGACATCCACGCCGGAGAAATCGACCTCCTCTACGTCGCGCCCGAAACCCTGCTGCGCCGCGAGGTTCTGGACCAGCTCGGCCGCGCGAAACTGTCGCTGGTCGCCATCGACGAGGCGCACTGCCTGTCGCAATGGGGCCACGACTTCCGCCCCTCCTATCGCCAGCTCGACGCGCTCGTCTCCCAGTTTCCCGGCACGCCGCGCATGGCGCTCACCGCGACGGCCGACGAGCCGACCCGCGCGGAAATCCTCTCCCATCTCGCGATCGCCGAAGCCGATGCCTTCATCGCCGGCTTCGACCGTCCCAACATCCGCTACGCGATCGAGGAAAAGGACAATCCGCGCGCGCAGTTGAAGGAATTCCTGAAGCGCCACGAAGGCGAAAGCGGCATCGTCTACTGCCTGTCGAAGCGCAAGACTGAGGAAACCGCCGCCTGGCTGCGCGATCAGGGCTACGACGCGCTCGCCTATCACGGCGGCATGGACAAGGCCGCGCGCGAGGCCAACCAGATGCGCTTCCAGCATGGCGAAGCCGTCGTCATGGTCGCCACCATCGCCTTCGGCATGGGCATCGACAAGCCGGACGTGCGCTTCGTCGCCCATTTCGATCTGCCCGGCAGCATCGAGGCCTACTACCAGGAAACCGGCCGCGCCGGCCGCGACGGCCTGCCGTCGGACACGCTGATGCTCTACGGCTCCGAAGACATCGCGCTGCGCAGCCGCTTCATCGAGGAATCGGACGCGCCCGACCAACGCAAGCGCACCGAGCGCCAGAACCTCGACGCGCTCCTGGGGCTCGCCGAGACGGCAAGCTGCCGCCGGCAGGTGCTGTTGTCCTATTTCGGCGACCAGTGCGCGCCCTGCGGCAATTGCGACACCTGCGCCGCGCCGCCGAAGCTCTTCGACGGCACGACCGCCGTCCTGAAGGCGCTGTCCTGCATCTACAGGACCGGCGAGCGCTTCGGCCAGGCCTATGTCGTCGACGTCCTGCTCGGGGTGCAGAACGAGCGCATCGCCCAGTTCGGCCATGACCGCATCTCGACCTTCGGCATCGGCACGGAGCACGACAACCGCACATGGCGGGCGATCCTGCGCCAGATGATCGCACTGCGGCTCGTCAGCGTCGATCTCGCCGGCCATGGCGGCCTGTCGATTGCGCCCGCGGGCCGCGACTTCCTGCGCGACCGGCCGGCCCTGATGCTGCGCACCCCCGCCCCGCCCCGCGCGCGGCGCGAGAAGGTCGCGCGCGGTGCAACGCCGACCACGGTTCCGCCAGCCGACAACGACCTTTTCCAGGCGCTGAGGCAGAAACGCACGGAGATGGCCCGCGCGCAGAACGTCCCGCCCTACGTGATCTTCCACGACAAGACGCTGATCGAGCTCGCCTCGGCTCGGCCGCGATCGCGCGACGAAATGGCGGACGTGCCCGGCGTCGGCGAAGCCAAGCTCGACCGCTACGGCCCCGCCTTCCTCACGGTGATCGCCGCGCATTTATGACGTGATGCGTACCCGGTTGATCCGATGCCGGATCTCCTCGAAGGTCGACTGCAGCGTCGAGGGATCGGGCACGTCGAAGAAGTGCTCCGGATCCGTCGCGCAATTGCGCATCAGTGTTGCCGAGTTGGAATCCTGCAGGTCGAGCCGGATCGTGAAGATCGTGATGTCGTCGGCCTTGGCATTGGTGCAGCCCGCCAGCGTCTTGGTGTCCATCGCCGACATGATGGTGGAATCGTTGCTGTTGCGCGCCACCAGCCTCTGGTCGGCCAGGAAGCCGAAGCTCGAATAGGACGAGTAGCGGATGTTGCTCATCCGGTTCCAGGCATTGTTGCCGTCGGTCAAAAGGATGACGATCTTCTCGTTGTTGCGCGCATTGCGCGGGCGGCCTTCGGTGAAGGGCACGGCGTCGTCGAGCGTGCGCCAGCCCCACATCATGCCCTCGAAGATGTTGGTGTTGCCGAGCGCCTTCAGCCCGTCGATCGCGTCGAGGATCTGGTTGTAATCGGTCGTCAGCGGCACGATCGGCTGGCTGTCGCAGAAGAATCCGGGGCCCATCGGCTCCGAATAGTTGGAATAGTAGCGCGAGGCGCCGTCGCTGATGGTCGGCTTGCGCCAGGTCGAGCGATCGCCGACCTGCCCGTTCGCATAGGGCACGCCATAGACCGCCAGCCGCTTCGCCGTCGACGAAGCGTTTGAACTGACCGAGACGGCATATCGGCTGTCACTCAGCCAGTTGTTCGGCCGCGCGCTGTAGCTGTCGCTGTCGTCGATGTGGAAGGTCGGCACGAAGAGGCTCCGCGGATCGCTGCTGATCGGCGCCAGCGTCGTGTCGTAGGCGGTGAAGTTGTAGGGATCGCGCGTCTCCACGCAGCCCGGCCAGCTCTTGCCCATCAAATGGTAGAGTTGGAAGCGACTGAGACCGGTCGGCAGGTCGCCGTTCGTCACCGGGTTGCGGCCCCATGTGTCGAGCCAGCTCGCGCCCGTCGTCTTCAGCGTCCCGTCCGCATTGAAGGTCGGCGCGTGCTGCGGCCCGACATTGACGAAGGTCGAGAACGGCACCAGCGAGAACTTGATCTTGCTCGTATCGGTCAGGCCGCGCGTCATGGTCTGCACCATGGTCGTCGCCGCCGATTTCAGATTGGCGAGCTTGGTGCCTTCCATCGAGCCGGTCGTGTCGAGCACCAGCGCGATCTCGTAGCTCATGTCGCTGAACGCCGCGCGCGATTCGAGTTGCATGTCGATGGTGCTGCCGGCCTTGAACATCGCGAAGGGATTGTCGGCCACCGCCGTGACGCTGAGGCGCCACTCGTTTCCGTCCCGGTCGACCGTCAGGTTCTTGTAGGAACCGACGAAATTGACGTCCAGCATGTCGGTGGCGATCTGGTAGGCGTCGGCTTCGCTCAGCGTGCCGTAGTGGGCGCGCGCCAGCGACAGCACGGCCGAATCCGCCGCGTTCTGCAGCGACGAGCGCACGTTCATCGCATTGGTATAATCGACCGTCAGCCCGACTGCGCCGACGAGCGGAACCAGCAATACGCCCAGCATCATCGCGTAGTTGCCGTCGCGATCCTGCAGAAATGATTTGAGAAGGCCGATCACCTTTCGCTCCCTCAACGCCCATGCTGCCTGAATGGATTTATTCTTAGTTTGCTTTTCTGAAGGGGGGGTTGAGGGACGCAGTTAATGCCGCATTGCAAAAATCGTTTGAGTTTCCAGTTGGTGGAAGCCCTATCCTCGAAAAATCGAACGCATACAGGAGACCCGACCGATGAAAGCGCCCACGATCCTTGCCCTCTCGGCCCTCATGGCTCTGGCGGCCGTCCCCGCTTCGGCGCAGATGTCGCATGACGGACATATGAGTGAGGGCGCAGCCGCCGACGACAGCCCGTCGACCGCCGCCTATCGCGCCGCGATGGACACGATGCACGAGGACATGGCCGCGATGGAATATTCCGGCGATGCCGACATCGACTTCGCGCGCGGCATGATCCCGCATCACCAGGCGGCGATCGACATGGCGCGCATCCAGTTGGAAGAAGGCGACGACCCCGAGATGACCAAGCTCGCAGAGGAGATCATCGAGGCGCAGGAGCGCGAGATCGCGCAGCTCGAAGCCTGGCTCGCGGCCAACGACACCGAATAGGCCCGAACGTGCGAAAGGCGCCGGACCAGCCTGGGTCCGGCGCCTTCCGTCTTCCGCGGATCAGTCTCGCGGTTCTATCGAATGCCCTTGCCTATCGGATAACCGGGCAGTTCGGCGCGCGGGCGAAGACGATCGCCGTGCGGCCGTGGCGCCAGGCCCGTCCGGCAACGCGGATCACGTTGCGGTTGGCATTGACGACGCGCGGATTGCGCAGGCCCATGCGCGCGGCCTTGTGGACAGCCTGGCCGGGCGTGCAGGCCTGGCGGCGGTGGTGCCGCCCGCCGCGGTCCCAGCGGTCGCCGCGATGGTAGCCGCCGCCCCACTGCACGGTGACCGTACCGGCATTGCCGTGGAACTGCAGGCTGGTAGCATTGGCCTGGGCCGGCGCGGCGGCCAGCGCTCCGAGGCCGATCAGGGCGGAAAGCGCCGCCATCTTTGCGAATTTGAACATCGTGTCTCTCCTCGTGGCAGATGCGGATCAGGGCATCTCGTCTCGCTCAAGAGCGATCCAGGAGAGAATGGCGCAGCCATGCTGAACACGTTCAAAACCCGCCATTCATGCACGGTTCATGTCGCGCTCAGCCCTTCGAGACCGCCGCGATCCAGGCCTTGAGGTTGTAATAGGTCGTCACGCGCGAGATGCGGCCGCCATCGATCTCGAACAGGATCGCGCCCGGCAACGAATAGCGCTGACCGTTCGCCTCCGGCAGGCCCTCTGCGGTGGCGAGATATTCGCCGTGTACGGTGAACTCGGCCGCCCCGCGGCTGCCGGTCTCGTTGGTCATGATGACGATGTCGGCCAGCTCTTCCCTGTAGTGGCGGCCCATCATGCCGAGGAACCACTTGAACTTGTCCTTGCCGATTTCGCGGCCGCCCTCGTTGATGTCGTGCGCCACGTCCTCGTCGAGGCAGTCGAGCATCGCCTCGCTGTCGCCGGCATTGAAGGCCTCGAGATAGCGCTCGATCAGGACTTTGGCTTCGGTCTGGCTCATCGGTGGTTCCTTCGTTCGATCTGGAGGCAATGCGGATAGGCCGCGCGCCGTGGTTCGGGCAAGCGCCTCATGGCTCCTCGTCCAGCATGTGGTCGAAATAATCGTCGACGCTTTCCATGTCGGTTTCGAGCGCGGTCACCTTGCCGCGCACCGAGATGCCGGCCTCGTGCACGGTCTCGCGCGAACCCGAGACGAGATGGTGCCACCATTTCAAATCCTCACCATTCGCCACCAGCCGGTAGGCGCAGGTCGACGGCAGCCAGGGCAGCGTGCGCACCTTTTCCGGCGTCAGCTTGACGCAGTCGGGCACCTTGGCCAGCCGTCCGGGATAGTCGGAGCAGCGGCACTGGCCGGCATCGAACAGGCGGCAGCCGATGCTCGTCCAGTAGATGTCGCCGGTGTCCTCCTCCTCCAGCTTCGACAGGCAGCACTTGCCGCAGCCGTCGCACAGCGCTTCCCATTCCGGCGTGGTCATCGCCTCGAGCGTCTTGGTTTTCCAGAAGGGTTCGGACATCGCGCCGATGTGGACCCGCGCCCCTGCGCGGTCAAGCGGGATCGTCCGCGATCTCGGTCGATTTGCCGCCGCATTGCCGCCAAATGGCCTTCCGACGGCCTGTTTTCCCGCCAAACCGGAACAAAAAGCTGGTCTTTCTGTTGAAGCCGGGTTGGGACCTAAATTCAGGAGCACACTCTAATGAAGAGACAGTCGCGGATACTGGCCGGGACAGCCCTCGGGTTGATCATGGCTACCGCTCAGCTCGGCGCGGCACCGCTTGCCGGCGCGCGAACGGATTTCGACGCCTTGCAGAAGGATGGGCAGCTCAATGCGCCGGTCATCCTCGCCCAGGCGACAGAAGAGACGGAAGAGCAGCGCCTGCAGCGCGAAGCGCAGGAAGCTCAGGATGGCGCTGAAGAGGCGCCGGTAGAGGAAGAAGCGCCCGCCGAAGAGGCCCCCGCCGAGGAGCCTGCGGCCGAGGAAGCTCCGGCTGAGGCGCCCGCTGCCGAGGAGGCTCCGGCCGAAGAGCCGGCCGCTGAGGAAGCGCCTGCGGCTGAAGAGGCCCCGGCCGAAGAACCCGCCGCCGAGGAAGCCCCGGCCGAAGAACCTGCTGCCGAAGAGGCGCCCGTAGAGGCTCCGGCAGCCGAAGAAGCACCCGCTGAAGAGCCGGCTGCCGAGGAAGCCCCTGCGGCTGAAGAAGCGCCCGCTGAAGAGCCCGCCGCCGAGGAAGCACCGGCTGCTGAGGAAGCACCAGCGGCTGAGGAAGCCCCCGCCGCCGAAGAGGCTCCGGCCGAAGCGCCGGCTGCCGAACAGGCTCCCGCGGAGGCTCCGGCCGCCGAGGAAGCGCCTGCTCCCACCCAGGCTCCCGCTGACGCGGCTCCGGCTGAGGAAGCCCCTGCCGAAGGCGCGGCTCCCGCAGAAGGCGCGGCTCCTGCCGAAGGCGGCGCCGCCGTCGAAGGCGAGGCCGAAGTCGAGGGCGCCGTGGAACAGCCCGCGGAAGCCGGCGAGGCCCTTCAGGTCATCCCGCCCGAGCAGGCGATCGAAGAGACCGACGATCTCGCGCCGATCCTCGATTCGCAGAAGGTCGAGCCCGCGGCAGCTCCTGCCGACGGTCAGGCTGCGCCCGCCGAGGGTGCCGCACCGGCCGAGCAGCAGGCTGCACCCGAAACGCCGCCCGCACCGGCTCCGACGACCGATGCCGAGGCGCAGGCGCTCGAGGAGCCGATCGAGATCCAGCCTCTGCGTGCCGAGGAAGGCCGCCGTCTGGACGCACGTCCCGACCTGCGTGAATCGCGCCGCGAGGGTGCCGAAGTCGTTCGCGAGATCAACAACCGCTTCATCGTGAACTTCAACAACACCACGATCATCCAGAGCGACGACCGCGAGCGTCTCGCCTGGCAGGCTGACGAGGTCTATTACGAGGAGCTGCCGCGCGGCCGCACTCGTGAGGTCATCGTTCGCCCGAACGGCGTCGAGATCATCACCGTCCGCAACCGCTACGGCGACGTGATCCGCCGCTCGCGCGTCGAGCCGGATGGCCGCGAATACGTGCTCGTCTATGTCGACGATCGCCGCTTCGTCGACGAAGGCCCGCGCGAGTGGCGTGATCCTGCGCTCGACCTGCCTCCGCTGCGCCTGACGATCCCCGTCAGCCAGTACATTCTCGAGGCGAACCGCGTCGAAGATCCGGACATCTACTACGAGTTCCTGGATCAGCCGCCGGTCGAGCAGGTGCGTGAGGTCTATTCGATCGACGAGGTCAAGTACTCGGCCCGCGTTCGCGACATCGCCCGCCGCGTCGATCTCGACACGCTGACCTTCGAGTTCGGCTCGGCCACGATCCCCGAGAGCGAGATTCCGCGTCTTGAAGGCGTCGCCAACGCCATCTCGCGGATGCTCGAGGAGAACCCGGCCGAGACCTTCCTGATCGAAGGCCACACCGACGCCGTCGGCACGGACGAAGCCAATCTGGCGCTGTCCGACCAGCGCGCCGAGGCGGTCGCCGTCGCTCTGACGAACGTCTTCGATATTCCGCCGGAAAACCTGGTCACCCAGGGCTATGGCGAGCAGTATCTGAAGGTCCAGACCGAAGAGCAGGAGCGCCGCAACCGTCGCGTCGCCATCCGTCGCATCACGCCTCTGGTAACCCCGGTGGCACAGGCGCAGTAGGATACCTACATAAAAGGTTCCCTGCCCCATCCCCCTCGGGTCTAGGCCCGGCGGGGAGAGGCATCAGAGCCCGGTCGTCCTCCAGCGACCGGGCTCTACTTTTTTCGGGCGCCCTAGACGGCTTTTAGCCGGCTGTCCCGCAACAACCCATGTTCTTCGAGCACCGGATAGGCGATCGAGGCCAGAAGCGAGTTGATCTGCTTCAGGTCGCGGATCGTGTCGAGATGGATCGAGCTCGTCTCCACGCTCTCGGCCGTCCCGCGCCGCAGCCGATCGAAATGGCGCTGGCTGGAGCGCTTTTCGAGGTCGCGCAGCCGCTCCTTTTCATGGACGAGCTGGCGTGCTGTCTCCCGGTCGCGCGAAACGAGCACGTTGAAGGCAAGCCGCGCATTGGCGAGCACCGCCGCGTGCATCTCGTGCAGTTCGTCGATGCCGTCGGGCGAAAAGGCGACGTTCCGCTCCAGCTTCTTTTTCACTTGCGCCAGCATGTTGCGCACGATGATGTCGCCCACCTGTTCGAGCTTCACGCAGGCGCCGAGCAATTCCTGGTAGCGCAAAGCCTGGTCCTCGCTCATCTGCGAGGCGCTGATGCGCGCCAGATAGAGCTTGATCGCCGCATGGCGCTCGTCCACGCGGTCGTCGAGCGCCGTCAGCGCCGCGATCTTCGGCTTGTCCGCCTCCTCGTAGAGCTCCATCACATTGGTCAGCATGATCTCGACAGTGTCGCAGATCGCCATTACCTCGCGCGTGGCATTGCCGAGCGCCAGCGGCGGATTGTCGAGCACGGCCGGGTCGAGCGAGGAGACCGGCTGGTCTTCGAGGTCGATGACCTCCACCGGCTGCATCGCCGTCAGCGCCTTGCCCACCAGCCGGTGAACGATCCCTGCCAGCGGCAGCCCGACGATCACCAGCGCCAGGTTGAAGGCGATATGCGCGTTGACGAGTTGCACCTCCGGCGCGCTGCCGAGCAGGTCGAGTGGCGGATGGACGAAGGCGATGACGACCAGCGCCGTCACCGCGCCGATTCCGCGCAGGACGAGATTGGCGATCGGCACCGAGCGGCCCGCCGGCGCCATCGTGCGCGACAGCATCGCCGCGATCAGCCCGCCGCCCAGATTGCAGCCCAGCACCATCACGATGCCGAGTTCGACCGGTATCAGGTCGCGCGCAGCGAGCGCCACGATCAAGAGGATCGCCGCGACGCTCGAATGGAAGAGCCACGTCATGATCGCCGCGACGATGAAGGCGGTGATCGGATCGGCGGCGAGGAAGTCGACGATCACCGGTAGGAGCCGACTTTCGCGAAGCGGCTCCGACGCCTCGCCGATCAGCCTGAGCGACAGGAGAAGCAGCCCGACGCCGACGAGAATGCGGCCGAACTGGCGCCAGGAGCGCCGTTCCGTCGCCAGGAAGATCGCCGTGCCGACGAAAAGGCAGATCGGCACCAGGAGGCTGAGATCGAAGGACAGCATCTTGACGACGATGGCCGAGCCGAGGTCGGCGCCGAGCACGGCGACGAGCCCCGCAGCGCCGCCGACGATGCCCGAACCGACGAACGAGCCGACGAGCAGCGCCACCGCCGTCGCGCTTTGCAGCGCGATCGCAAGCCCGGTGCCCGCGACGACGCCCGCCAGCGGATTGCACAGCGTGGCCCGCAGTCGCCGGCGCAGCACCTCGCCATAGGCGCGCTCGACGCCGGTGCGCACCATGCGCGTTGCCCACAGAAGCAGCGCGACCGCGCCGGCGAGGTTGAGAAGAACGACCGACCCGCTCACGACCGGACCTCCGGATGGATGACGGCCGGGCGCGACTCGAAGCATGTGAAGAAGGAAATCATGAAATCAGCTTTGCTCTCGCGCGGTTCTGCCCGCGACTTTTTCTTTAGTCGATTAACAGGAATCGCACGGCGCGAACCGGCACGCAAGCGCGTCCGGATGGTCCAGTCGCGGCGTCCCGCGCTTGTGAATCACGGGCATGATCCCGCATTCGTCTCGCGCAGGGCGCGGATCGGCTCTATATGCAGGACAAAGCGAGCCAAATCCCGATGCGATTTTCCCCTTCCTTCCTCGACGAGATCCGCGACCGGGTGCCGATCTCCTCGGTGATCGGCGCGCGCGTGACGTGGGACCGCCGTAAGACCAATGCCCAGCGCGGCGACTACTGGGCGTGCTGCCCCTTCCACGGCGAGAAATCCCCCTCCTTCCATTGCGAGGACAAGAAGGGCCGCTACTACTGCTTCGGCTGCGGCGTGTCCGGCGACCATTTCCGCTTTTTGACCGAGCATGACGGCCTCGCCTTCCCCGAGGCGGTCGAGCGCATCGCCGACATGGCTGGTGTGCCCATGCCTGCCCGCGACGTCCAGCAGGAGCAGCGCGAGCGCGAGCGCGCCTCGCTTTCCGACGTCATGGAAATGGCGACGCAGTTCTTCCAGGACCGGTTGCAAGGCGCCGACGGCGCCAAGGCCCGCGCCTATCTGCGCGAACGTGGCCTCGTCGGCCCCACCCAGCAGAAATTCCGCCTCGGCTACGCGCCCGAAAGCCGCAACGCGCTGAAGGAGCATCTTGCGTCGAAGGGCGTTGAGAAAGGCCAGATCGAAGCCTGCGGCCTCGTCGTCCACGGCCCGGACATCCCGGTTTCCTACGACCGCTTCCGCGACCGCATCATGTTCCCGATCGAGGACGCGCGCGGCCGCGTCATCGCCTTCGGCGGCCGCGCCATGTCCGCCGATGCGCCCGCCAAATATTTGAATTCCAACGACACCGAGCTCTTCCACAAGGGCCAAGTGCTCTACAATCTCGCCCGCGCCCGCGCATCCGTCGCCCGCGGTGGCACTGTCATCGCCGTCGAGGGCTACATGGACGTCATCGCGCTGGCGCAGGCCGGTGTCGAGAACGCCGTCGCCCCGCTCGGCACGGCGCTCACCGAAAACCAGCTCGAACTCCTCTGGCGCATGTCCGGCGAGCCGGTGCTCTGCTTCGACGGCGATCAGGCCGGCATGAAGGCCGCGTTCCGCGCCGCCGACCTCGCTTTGCCCCTCGTCCAGGCCGGCCGCACGCTGCGCTTCGCGCTCCTGCCCAACGGCCAGGACCCCGACGACCTCGTCAAGGCCGAAGGGCCCGACGCGTTCCGCGCCATCGTCGCGGAGGCACGTCCGCTCGCCGACATGCTGTGGCAGCGCGAGACGGGCGGCTCGACCTTCGACACGCCCGAGCGCCGCGCCGAACTCGAAAAGCGCCTGCGCGAACTGACCTTCCAGATCAGGGACGAGGACGTCCGCCGCCACTACCAGCAGGAGATGCGCGACCGCGTCATCCGCTTCTTCGGCGCGACCCGGCCACAGAACCCCCGCTTCGAAAAGGGCGGCGGCGGCCAGAACCGTCCCGGTGCGCCCGGCCAGATGGGCAAGCAGCGCTTCGCCGTCTCCGAGACGCTTGCCCGCTCGTCGATGGTCCGCCGCGCCGCCTCGGCCATGCCGCTGCGCGAGACGTCCATCCTCGTCACCCTCGTCCACCAGCCCGACCTCGTCGACGAGTTCTTCGACGACATCGACCGCCTGTCGATCACCAGCGCCGAACTGCGTCAGTTGAAGGCCTGCATCGTCGACGCCGCCGCGCACGGCCTGACCGGCAAGGCCGGCACGCTGGTCGCGCACGTGAAGAGTTGCGGCATCGCCGAAATCTGGGAACGCGCGCTCCTGCAGGTCAAGGGCGCGGGCCTGTGGACCGCCCTGCCCGAAGCTGCCCTCGACGACGCCCGCAACGCCTTTCATCAGGCCCTATACTTGCAGCAGGCGGCTCAGTCTCTACATAGGGAGTTGAAAGCAGCCGAGACTGCACTGGCGACCGAGCCGACGGAAGAAAATTACCGTCATCTCGTCGACGTGCAGTCGCAGTTGCGCGACGTGCAGGCCACCGAGGCGCTGATCGAAGGCTTCGGGGTGCAGTCGGGCCGGGCGGGCCGGGCCTGAAGGCTGGACCGCCGGCTGCCGAACCGGCAATTGATTCGCTTTTTTGCGGCGAATCATGTCACAGCCGCTTGACCTTCCGCCGGAATGACGGAATCAGGACGACCACGAACCTTTAACGAGCGGCTTTGCCCGCATTGAAGACGGATGATGGGACGGTACACTGGTTTTGAGCGGGTTGGGCACGCCGGTTTCGCTACCAGGGTTAACAGCGCATTTACGTGAACGCGCGTATGCGCCGTCGAAAGCGCGCTCTGCGCATCTATATCCATGTCCGTGACGAGAGCCGCTGAGGCTTCCAATGGCCTGATGGCCGCCTGGAGAACAACATATGGCGACTAAAGAGAAGGAAGAGGTCGAGAACGAGCGCGAAGGCGGGACCGACGGTCCGCTGCTCGACCTTTCCGACGACGCAGTCAAGAAGATGATCAAGCTCGCCAAGAAGCGCGGCTTCGTCACCATGGACGAGCTCAACGCCGTGCTTCCCTCCGAGGAGGTGACGTCCGAGCAGATCGAAGACACGATGGCAATGCTGTCCGACATGGGCATCAACGTCGTCGAGGACGACGAGAACGCCGAGGACGGCGATCGCGAGAAGGAAGGCGACGCCGAGGAAGACGCCAACGAGCTCGCCGAGCAGACCGGCACCGCCGTCGCCGCGACCACGACCAAGAAAGAGCCGACCGACCGCACCGACGACCCCGTGCGCATGTATCTGCGCGAGATGGGTTCGGTCGAGCTTCTGTCGCGCGAGGGCGAGATCGCCATCGCCAAGCGCATCGAGGCCGGCCGCGAGACGATGATCGCGGGCCTGTGCGAAAGCCCGCTGACCTTCCAGGCCATCATCATCTGGCGCGACGAGCTCAACGAGGCCAAGGTCCTCCTGCGCGAGATCATCGACCTCGAGGCGACCTATGCCGGCCCCGAGGCCAAGCAGGCGCCGATCGTCGAGCGCACCGAGGAAGACAACAAGCCCAAGACCGACGACAAGCAGAAGCGCGGCCGCGAGGACGACGACATCACCAATGTCGGCGGCGACACGCGCGGCGAAGAGGAAGAAGACGACGAGGACGAGGCCAACCTGTCGCTCGCCGCGATGGAAGCCGAACTGCGCCCGCAGGTCATGGAGACGCTCGACGTCATCGCCGGCACCTACAAGAAGCTGCGCAAGCTCCAGGACCAGCAGGTCGAGGCCCGCCTCGCCCAGACCGGCGCGCTCTCGTCCAGCCAGGAGCGTTCCTACAAGAAGCTCAAGGACGAGCTGATCACGGCGGTCAAGTCGCTGTCGCTCAACAATGCGCGCATCGAATCTCTCGTCGAGCAGCTCTACGACATCAACAAGCGCCTCGTTCAGAACGAGGGCCGCCTCCTGCGCCTTGCCGAAAGTTACGGCGTGCGCCGCGAGGATTTCCTCCAGCAGTACCAGGGCTCGGAGCTCGATCCGAACTGGATGAAGTCGATCGCCAATCTTTCGGCGCGCGGCTGGAAGGAATTCGCCAAGAACGAGAAGGACACGATCCGCGACATTCGTGCCGAGATCCAGAACCTCGCCACCGAGACCGCGATCTCGATCCTCGAATTCCGCAAGATCGTCAACCAGGTCCAGAAGGGCGAGCGCGAAGCGGCCATCGCCAAGAAGGAAATGGTCGAGGCCAATTTGCGCCTCGTCATCTCGATCGCGAAGAAGTACACGAACCGCGGCCTGCAATTCCTTGATTTGATTCAGGAAGGCAATATCGGCCTGATGAAGGCGGTCGACAAGTTCGAGTATCGCCGCGGCTACAAGTTCTCGACCTACGCGACCTGGTGGATCCGCCAGGCGATCACCCGCTCGATCGCCGATCAGGCCCGCACGATCCGCATCCCGGTCCACATGATCCAGACGATCAACAAGATCGTGCGCACCTCCCGCCCGATGCTGCCCGCGATCTGCCCCGAGCCGCACCCGTCGGAACTGCCCGAAAAGCACGCCAGGCC
>JACVCH010000024.1 GCA_016742175.1 Rhizobiaceae bacterium | reverse complement strand
GAGTAGGGGAGTAGGGGAGTAGGGGAGTAGGGGAGTAGGGGAGTATTTGGATGTGGGTGTGCCGACGCAAGCCCGGTCCTGCCTTGCCCGCCACTTTTTCTATTGCCTACTCCCCTATTCCCCTACTCCCTTACTCCCCTCCTACCCCCGATTGACTCCTCCACAGAACCGCGTAAAACCCCCGCCGAACGGGAACTTCGAAAATGCGCGGCCTCATCCTGGCATTTATGGCCTCTTCGCTCGGTGCCTTCGGGCGCGGCGAGGCGCGCGCGCACGCCCGTTCGACCCTGGCCACCAAGCTCTCCAAAACCACCACCAAAACCGTCTGATCGCCTGGCCTCGTCCGCTCTCTCCCCGGTCTGGCCAGGGAGAGGGTCCGCTTCATGGCCGGCGGACGGTCTCAAGGTCGAAGCGCGGAGAGATCGAGGATCAACGAAATGGGTTTCAAGATCGCAGTCGCAGGCGCCACCGGCAATGTCGGGCGCGAAATGCTGAACATTCTGGAAGAGCGCGGCTTTCCGGCCGACGAGATCGTGGCGCTCGCCTCGCGCCGCAGCCAGGGCACGGAAGTCTCCTATGGCGACCGCACGCTGAAGGTGCGCGACCTTGCGCAATACGACTTTTCCGACACCGACATCTGCCTGATGTCGGCGGGCGGCAACGTGTCGAAGGAATGGTCGCCGAAGATCGGCCGCCAGGGCTGCGTCGTCATCGATAACTCGTCGGCCTTCCGCTACGACCAGGACGTGCCGCTGATCGTTCCGGAAGTGAACCCGGACGCGATCGACGCCTTCGCGAAGAAGAACATCATCGCCAACCCCAACTGCTCGACGGCCCAGCTCGTAGTGGCGATGAAGCCGCTGCACGACAAGGCGACGATTAAGCGCATCGTGGTCTCGACCTACCAGTCGGTTTCCGGCGCCGGCAAGGAAGGCATGGACGAGCTCTTCACCCAGACCCGCGCCGTCTTCGTCGCCGATCCCGTCGAGGCCAAGAAGTTCACCAAGCGCATCGCCTTCAACGTCATCCCCCACATCGACGTCTTCATGGATGACGGCTCGACCAAGGAAGAATGGAAGGTGATGGCCGAGACCAAGAAGATGCTCGACCCGAAGATTAAGGTCACCTGCACCGCCGTGCGCGTGCCGGTCTTCATCGGCCATTCCGAGGCGGTCAACATCGAATTCGAGAACCCGATCACCGCCGACGAAGCGCGCGAGATCCTGCGCGACGCCCCCGGCTGCCTCGTCATCGACAAGCGCGAGGACGGCGGCTACGTCACCCCGCTCGATTCGGCCGGCGAGGACGCGACCTACATTTCCCGCATCCGCGAAGACCAGACGATCGAGAACGGCCTCAACATGTGGGTCGTCTCCGACAATCTGAGGAAGGGCGCCGCGCTGAACGCGGTCCAGATCGCCGAATTGCTCGTCGCGCGCGGCCTGATCCAGCCGAAGAAGCAGGCGGCCTGATCGCGACTGGAACTGAATGAAAAGGCCGGGTTTGCGCCCGGCCTTTTTCGTATGCGGTCTTGCGAAGGGCGCGACCAATGGCCTTTCGTCACCCCTTCGGCGCCGGCCCCACCACGGCCCAGTTGTGCCCGAACGGGTCGTTGAACTGGCCGTAGAGATCGCCCCAGAAGGCGACTTCGAGCGGCATCTTCACCGTGCAGCCCGCCGCCACCGCCCGGTCCCACACGGCACGGGCGTCGTCGACGATGATGTTCAGCGTCGTGCCTTGCGGCTCGACCCAGGGATAGCCGTATTCCGGCATCGCGTCGGCGATCATCAGCGTGCCGCCATTGATCTTCAGTTCGCAATGCATGATGCGCTTGCCGTCGTCCATCAGCATCCGCTCGCCCTGTTCCTCGGCGCCGAACGCGCGCTTGTAGAACTCGATGGCGGCGACCGCATCCTTCGACATCAGATGCGGCGTCACGCCGGGATAATTGTAGTCCGGCATCGTTTCGTCCTCCGGTTCAGCGTTCGATGAACGCGTCGAAGCCGCCATAGATGAAGCGCTTGCCGTCGAACTGCATGTTCTCCATGGCCGGCTTCATGCGCGGGTCCTCGAACACCTTCTTCATCACCGCGTCGCGGCTGGCCTTGTCGGGATAGGTCGCCCAGGCGAAGACCACGATCTCGTCGTCCTTGGCCTGCACGGCGCGCGGAAACGAGGTGAGTTCGCCATAGGGGACGTCGTCGGCCAGACACTCGACATAGCCGGTGGCGCCGTGCTCGAGCCAGACATCGGCCGAAACGCGGGCATGCTCCTTGTAGGTTTCGAGATTGGACTTCGGAACGGAAAGCAGGAATCCGTCGACATAGCTCATGATCTTGCTCCTCTTTCATCATGTTGCGACAGGATGACGAACGGCTGCGTGCCCGCCCGACATTGTCTTCGGGAAATATTTCGCCACCCGACCGGCCGGAACCGGAAGCGTGCCGAACGATTGTACTGCGGCGATCGGAGGAATGAATGCGCGCGAGCGGAAAATTGCTGGCCCTGGGCGCCGCCCTCGTCACGGCCGCCGCCATCCGCCGCGCCTTCACGCTGCCGCAGCACACCCTGCCGAAGTCCGGCCCCACCCCCGACGTCAGCCAGACGACGCTCGCGCGCATGACGCGGCCGTCGGTCAAAGCCCATCCGGGCCTCTCCGGCGTCTACCTCCTCGCCGACGGGCCGGAGGCGTTCGCCACGCGCATGTCGCTCGCGCGTCAGGCCGAAAAGACGCTCGACCTGCAATACTACATCTGGCGCGGCGACCGCACCGGCACCATGCTCCTCGAGGAGGTGCTCGACGCCGCCGATCGCGGCGTGCGCGTGCGGCTCCTCCTCGACGACAACGGCATCGACGGTCTCGACCAGGTCCTGTTCGCGCTCGACCGCCATCCGCGTATCGAGGTGCGGCTCTTCAATCCCTTCCCCGTCCGCTGGCCGAAGGTGCTCGGCTACGTCTTCGACTTCCCGCGCCTCAACCGGCGCATGCACAACAAGAGCTTCACCGTCGACGGACAGGCGACCGTGATCGGCGGGCGCAACATCGGCGACGAATATTTCGGCGTCGCCGACGGCCCGCTCTTCGCCGATCTCGACGTGCTCGCCATCGGCCCGGTCGTGAACGAAGTCGAGACGCAGTTCGAGGCCTACTGGAACGCCGCCTCCTCCTTCCCGGCCCGCCTGCTCCTGCGCCGCGTCGGCCCGCGCAGCCTTCGCCGCCTGCGCAGGCGCAGCTCCATCGTCGAGCGCGACCCCACCGCGCGGCGCTTCCTGAAGGCCGTCCGCGACCTCGAGATCGTGCGCCAGCTCGCCGAGGCGCGGCTGCCGATGGAATGGGCGAAGGTGTCGCTCCTGCACGACGACCCCGGCAAGGCGCTCGGGCACCTGAAAAAGGGCGAAGGCAGCGACGCGCGGCTCTCCGGCCTCCTCGAAAACGCCATCGGCACGCCGAAGCGCGAACTGGCCATCATCGCCGGCTATTTCGTGCCCGGAAAGCGCGGCGTCGCCAATCTTCGGGCGCTGCGGGCGCGCGGCGTCGACGTCGCGATCCTGACCAACGCCTATGAAGCGACCGATGTCGGCGCGGTCCATGCGGGCTACGCGCCCTATCGGCGGCAATTGCTGCGCGCCGGCGTCCGACTTTTCGAGATGTGCGACGGCGCGCGGCAGGCGCCGTCCCGCCGCGAGCGCCGCAAGGGCCGACGCCTCGGCGTGTCGAGCCGGCTGCGCGGCTCGGGCAGCGGCTCGGCCTCGGCCCTGCGCGCCGGCGCCTCGACGCTGCACGCCAAGACCTTCGCGGTCGACCGCGAACGCCTCTTCGTCGGTTCGTTCAACTTCGACCCGAGGTCGATCGACCTCAACACCGAGATGGGAATCGTCATCGAATCGCCGCTTCTGGCCGGCCTCGTCGCCGACGCCTTCGACGACGTGGTGCCGGAGAACGCCTATGAGGTGGCGCTGTCCGAGCATCGCGGACTGGTCTGGAAGCGTCCCGACCTACCGGCCCCGCTCCGGCGCGAGCCCGGCATGGGGCTGCGCGACCGGCTCGTCATCGGCGTCCTGAAGCGCTTCGACATCGAGTGGCTGCTTTAGGTCAAAGTGTCTTCGCCAGCGCCTCGAGCTGATCCGCGCAAACGCCCCAGCCTTCGTGGAAGCCCATCTTCTCGTGGGCTTCCTTGTCTTCCGCCCGCCAGTGGCGCGCCCGCGCCGTGTAGCGCGTCTTGCCGCCCTCGTCGGCGAAGGTGACGATCCCGGTGAAGAACGGCTTTTGCGACGGCACCCAGCCCGCCGTGTAGGCGTCGGTGAAGACGATCTTCTCGTTCGGCACGACCTCCAGATAGACGCCGTCATTGGGATATTCGTTGCCGTCCGGATCGCGCATGACGATGAAGGACCGGCCGCCGGGACGCGGATCGACCTCGGTCTTCGCGATCGTCCACGGCGCCGGTACGAACCATTTCGGCAGGAGCTCGGCGTCGGTCCAGCAGCGGTAGAGCGTGTCGCGCGGGGCGTCGAGAAGGCGGGTGAGGACGAGCTCGTGTTCGGTTTCGGCCTTGGGTTCGGCGGTCATGGTGATCTCCTTCGTGATGTCTTTCCAAGGACGATCCGCAGGTCCGCGAACCGACAGCCCGCAGGCGGAAAACTAGTTGGTCTTCGCCTGCATCCGGTCGAGATGGCGGCGGATGTGGGCGGCTTCGGCCGGGTTGCGCGCGAGCGCGATGGCGCGGTCGAACGCCTCGCGCGCCTCGCGGCAGCGTTCGAGTTCGAGCAGCAGCCCGCCGCGCAGGCCGTGATAGTTGAAGTAGCCGGAAAGCCGGTCACCGAGCGGCTCGATCAGGTCGAGCGCGGCCTGCGCGCCCTGCACCTTTGCCAGCGCCACGGCGCGGTTGAGCGTGACGATTGGAGACGGCTCGATCCGCTCCAGCATGCGGTAGAGAAGTTCGATTTCCGTCCAGTCGGTCTCGGCCGCCGTTTTCGCGCGGGCGTGAAGCGCGGCGATCGCGGCCTGGATCTGGTAGCTGCCGGGCTGGCGGTGGCGGAACGCCTTGTCGACCAGCGCCAGCCCCTCGCCGATCGTCTTGGCATTCCAGCGCGAGCGGTCCTGGTCGTCGAGAAGGATGATCTCGCCTTGCGCATCGACGCGCGCGGCCATGCGCGAGCTTTGCAGCAACATCAGCGCGAGCAGGCCCATGATTTCGGGCTCGGTCGGGAAAATCCGCAGGAGCAGCCGGCCGAGCCGGATCGCCTCCTCGCACAGCACTGTCGCCGCCTGCCCCGCTTCCGGACGCGATGAATAGCCTTCGTTGAAGACGAGATAGATCATCGCCGCCACCGCACCGACGCGGCTCGACCGCGCAATGGCGTCCGGCGTTTCGAACTGGCGGCCGGATGCCGCGATCTTCGCTTTTGCGCGGGTAATCCGCTGCTCCATCGCCGTTTCCGAGACGAGAAAGGCGCGCGCGATCTGCGGCACGGTCAAACCGGAGACGATGCGCAGCGCCAGCGCCACCTGGTGCTCGGCCGGCAGCGCCGGGTCGGAGCACACGAAGAGCAGGCGCAGGATGTCGTCGCGATAGTCGGCGCCGTCGAGACGTTCGGCGAGCGGCGTCTCGACATCGTCGAGGTCCGACAGCGCGGGCTCGTCCGGCAGCGCGACGAGGCGCTTGTCGCGCCGCACCGCGTCGATGCCGACATTGCGCCCGACGAAGATCAGCCAGGCGGCCGGATCGCGTGGCGCGCCGTTCTTCGGCCAGTTCTTCAGCGCCCTCAGGCACGCCTCCTGAAACGCCTCCTCCGCGCGCTCGAGGTCGCGGAAGTAGCGCAAGAGCGCACCGACCGCCTGCGGGCGGGCGGCGGAAATCAGCGTTTCAAGGGCGCGGGCGTCGGTCATGAAGCGTGTTTTTCCCTGTCGCGGTCGCGCATGTAGCCGACCGGGCGGATTTCATAGGAGCCGCCGCCGGGATTGGCTTCGGCCAGATCCTTCGAGAAGGCCAGCGCCTGATCGAGATCGTCGAAATCGACGAGATAGAAGCCGAGGAACTGCTCTTTCGTCTCGGCGAAAGGCCCGTCGATGACGAGCGGTTCGCCGCCTGCCTTGCGCAGCGTGGTGGCGGCCGTGGTCGGCAAAAGGCGCGCGACCGGACCGAGCTTGCCGGACCGCTCGACCGGCTGGAGCACGGCGTCGAGGCGCGCCATGACGGCGTCGTCCTCCTCCTTGGTCCACTGGCCGACCGTGTCTTCGTGGTTGTAGCAAAGAATGGCGTAGAGCATGTCCTGGCCTCGCGCTTGATGAAAAGACGAACGACGACAGGCGTAGCCGACAGGCATCGCTGCGGCAATTTCGAAAAAATTCACGGCAGGCACGCAAACAAAAACCCCGCCGGCAGGACCGGCGGGGCTCTTGAAGTTCGCTGAATCGAAAGCTTACGAAGCGGCTTCTTCCGAAGCTTCCTCGGCGGCCGGCGCCTTGGCGGCCTCGGCTGCAGCAGCCTCGTCGGCGGCCTTCTTGGCGGCGGCGTCGTCCTCGGCCTTCTTCTGCGCGGCGACGCGCTCCTGGGCCTTCTGGCCCGGCTCGGCCTTCTTCGGGTTGTTGCGCGCTTCGCGCTTGACAATGCCGGCCTGGTCGAGGAAGCGCAGCACGCGGTCGGTCGGCTGGGCGCCGTGGTCGAGCCAATGCTGGATACGCTCATTGTTGAGCTTCACGCGCTCCGCATCCTTCGGCAGCGTCGGGTTCCACGAGCCGACCTGCTCGATGAAGCGGCCGTCGCGCGGCGAGCGGACGTCGGCGATGACGACGTGATAGTAGGGGCGCTTCTTGGAGCCGGCGCGGGCGAGGCGGATTTTCAATGCCATTTCAGTTCTCCTGGAAAAGTTGAATCTATGCGTTTTCGTGTTTCTCAGAGGCGATCGCCTCGTGATGGCGGATGACTTCGCGGACGATGAAGTTCAAAAACTTCTCCGCGAAATCGGGGTCGAGATTGGCATCGTCGGCAAGCCGGCGCAGCCGTTCGATCTGGGTCTTCTCGCGCGCCGGGTCGGCCGGCGGCAGGCCGTGCTCGGCCTTCAGCTTGCCGACCGCCTGTGTGCAGCGGAAGCGCTCTGCAAGCATGTGGATCAGCGCCGCGTCGATATTGTCGATCGAGGCGCGGTAGCCGGCGAGGAGGTCGCGCGCGCGTTGGGTGTCGTCCTGCATCATCGTCTCCTCACTTCTTCTTCGGCAGGCCGGGAAGGCCGCCCAATCCAGGCAATCCGCCGCCGCCCAATCCCGGCAGACCACCGGGCATGCCCTTGCCGAGGCCGGAGGCCTGAACCTGCTTCTGCAGGGCTTCGAGCTGCTTGGGGTCCATCTTGGAAAGATCGGGGATGCCGCCCCCCAAGCCACCGAGACCGCCCATGCCGCCAAGGCCCATCTTGGAGGCCATGCCGCCCATCAGGCCGCGCATCATGCCGCCGCCCTTGCCCTTGCCGCCCATGGCTTTCATCATGTCGGCCATCTGGCGGTGCATCTTCAAGAGCTTGTTGATCGCCGCAGCGTCGGTGCCCGAGCCGGCGGCGATGCGCTTCTTGCGCGAGTGCTTCAACAGGTCCGGATTGCCACGCTCGGCCTTGGTCATCGACTGGATGATGGCGATCTGGCGGGCGAAGGTCTTGTCGTCGAAACCGGCGGTCGCGATCTGGTCCTTCATCTTGCCCATGCCGGGCATCATGCCCATGATCCCGCCCATGCCGCCCATCTTCTGCATCTGGCGAAGCTGGTCGGCGAGGTCGTCGAGATCGAACTTGCCGGCCTGCATCTTCCTGGCCATCGCCTGCGCCTTTTCGGCGTCGATGGTCTCGGATGCGCGCTCGACGAGCGAGACGATGTCGCCCATGCCGAGGATGCGGTCGGCGATGCGCTTGGGATAGAACTCCTCCAGCGCATCCATCTTTTCGCCGGTGCCGATCAGCTTGATAGGCTTGCCGGTGACGGCGCGCATGGAAAGCGCGGCGCCGCCGCGCCCGTCGCCGTCCATGCGGGTCAGGACGAGGCCGGTGATACCGACTCTGGCGTCGAAATTCTGCGCGAGGTTCACCGCGTCCTGGCCGGTCAGCGAATCCGCGACCAGCAGGATTTCGTGCGGCTTGGCGACGGCCTTGATCTCGGCCATCTCCGCCATCAGCGGCTCGTCGATATGGGTGCGGCCGGCCGTGTCGAGGATGACGACGTCATGGCCGCCGAGCTTGGCCGCCTGTACCGCGCGCCGGGCGATATCGACCGGCGACTGGCCGGCGACGATCGGCAGTGTGGCAACCTGCGTCTGCTCGCCGAGCTGGCGCAACTGCTCCTGCGCGGCCGGGCGGCGCGTGTCGAGCGAGGCCATCAGGATCTTCTTGCCCTGGCGCGCCGTCAGCCGCTTGGCGATCTTGGCCGAGGTCGTCGTCTTGCCCGAGCCCTGCAGGCCGACCATCATCACGACGACCGGCGTCGGCGCGTTGAGATCGATGGTCGCGCCTTCCGCGCCCAGCATCTCGACCAGCTCGTCATGGACGATCTTGACGACCATCTGGCCGGGCTTGATCGACTTCAGGATGTCGGCGCCGACGGCCTTGGCGCGAACCTTGTCGGTGAAGGAGCGGACGACCTCGAGCGCGACGTCGGCCTCGATCAGCGCACGGCGAACCTCGCGCAGCGCCGCCGAGACATCCGCCTCGGAAAGCGCACCGCGGCCCGTCAGGCCGTTCAGGATGGAGCCAAGGCGCTCCTGAAGCGATTCGAACATCCGTCGTCCTTCATGTCTCGTGCGTCGTCGCGCGAGAGGTAATGCGTGCCGCACCGAAACCCAACAGCCCAAAGCAGAACGACACCCGGGGGCGCCCTGCGCTGCCGGGTGTTGACCTCCGGGATCGGCCTTTTCAAAGGATGAAAAGCGCCCCGGTCGGCTGCTCGGAGTTGTCACTCGTCGCGGAAACTGGCGGCCTTTGACCGCAAAAACGCGGCGGAGTCAAGGCAAGCGCTCTCTCCATCGTGATGCACAACCCATGGACCAGCCCTCAATCTGGGCTAGCATGGCCGCAACCGCCACCCGAAGGAGGAGGACAGAGATGCAACGTTCCGCCGCAATCAGGGCCGCGCTCGCCGGCATGATCTTCGCCGCGACCGTCGCCGTCCCCGCGCTCGCCCACCATGGCTGGGCATGGGCCGAGGAGGAGTTTTCCGAACTGACGGGCACGGTGCGCTCCGTCTTCGTCGGCAACCCGCATGCGCGCCTCGAGCTCGAAGTCGAGGGAGAGGTCTGGACGGTCGAACTCGCGCCGCCTGCCGCAACAGAGCGCGCGGGCTTCAGCGAAGACGCCGTGGCGACCGGCGAGGAGGCGACCGTGGTCGGCCACCGCTCGCGCGACGCCGATGAGCGCGTCTTCAAGGCTGTGCGCGTCGTCGTCGGCGACGAGACCTACGACGTCTATCCGCGCAGGCTGCCGCCGGCCTGACGGGTGGAGTTCCTCGCCGCACTGGAGACGCTGGCGCCGATCGAGGCGCTCAAGGTGTCGTTCTACGCCTATCCGGTCGTCAACGGCCTGCACGTCCTGTCGATCGGAACGCTGATCGTCTCGGTCCTGCTCCTCGACCTGCGCATCCTCGGAGCGTTCGCCGGCCTTCCCGAAGCCGCTGCGACGCGGATCTTCCGCCGCCTCGCCGTGACCGGCTTCGGCGGCGCGGTGCTGACCGGCCTGCCGATGTTCGCGATCCAGGCGACGAGCTATGCGACGAACCCCGCCTTTCGCACCAAGATGGCGCTGCTGTTCATCGCCGGCCTCAACGCTGCGCTATTCGCCGTCCTGCGTGCGCCGCAAGCACGGCGGGGATTGGCGACGCTTTCCATGACACTTTGGCTCGGCGTGCTCTTCGCCGGGCGGCTTATCGGCTTCGTGGAATAGAAAACGCCGCCCCGGCGGACCGGGACGGCGTCCTGTCACAAAGCGGATGCGCCCCTTACCAGGGACGGACCCAGCCTTGAATCACGGTGTGCTTGTCGCGGTGATTGCCACCCATGACGGCGCCGAAATAGGCGGCGACGGCGGAGATCAGCAGCGATGCGGCGGTGATGAAGGCGGCGATCATGCCGACGCGGCGGGCCTGGTCGGCGGTCTCGCGGGCCGTCGCTTCGAGTTCCTGCGCCTGGGCCCAGACCTCGTCGACGCGGGCCTGCGCCTCGGCTTCCTCGACGCCCGTGCGGGCGGCGACGACGCTGGCGAGATAGGCCCGGTCAGCTTCGGCCAGTTCGCCTTCGGTGACGGCGGTGACGAGGATGCGGCCGACCTCAGAGCGCAGCTCTTCATTGGCGGTGTCGGTGGCGGTGCCCGGACGCAGGAGGCGGTCGGTCAGAAGTGCGTTCGGATCGATCTCCTCGACCAGCGTCGCAGCCCCGGAAGCCGCACCGCCGACGGCATTGCCGACGGCGTTGGTTGCGGAGCCCAGAACGGCCGATGCACTGAAGAAGGCCAGGACAGCACCGACGAGCACGCCGAGCGCCCAGACAAGCAGGCCGTGCGAACCGTCGCGAATGTCGGACTCGTCCTCGGTCGCGTCATAGTTGCGGCGGCGAAGGCGCCCCGTCAGGTAGCCGCCCGCCATGAAGGACGAGACCTGCACCCATAGGAGCCACAGCGCGGCGGCGATGGCGAAACCGACCAGCGACATGCCCGAGCCCTCATAGGCCGAGCTGAAGGTCAGGCCGAGGGCCGAGCCGAAGGCGAGCAGGACGAAGGAAATGGCCGAGGCAAGGACCGTGCCGCCGATGATCGCGGCCCAGTCGACATAGGACTTCTCGTCGCCGGTCGCGATTGCGGTCGCACCGACGGGCGGCGTCGGCGCCGCGCCGTAGTCAGGATTCATGGAACGTCTCCGAGTGGGCGCTTAGCGCAGGCCGAGAAGGGACAGAAGAAACAGAACGACCACGACGAGGCCGACGAGGTAGATGATGCCGTGCATGTTGAACTCCCAGGCATTTCAGTTGCTGCGGAAACAACACGCGAATGTGACCTTCGTTCCGTGACGGCCACAAAATCGCCACTACCCCGCGCGGGCCGTGACGGGCGCCGTCCGCGTGACGGTCCCCTTGCCCTCGTCCATGTGGAGATAAAGCGGGTCGAACAGTGCGAACGCCTCGAGTTTTTCGGGGCTGAGGATCGTCAGCACCTGCCCGTCGAAGGTGATGAGCCCCTGCTTGCGCAGGTCCTGCAGCACCCGGTTGACGTGGACGACCGACAGCCCGGTCATCTCGGCGAGGTCCGTCTGGCGCAGCGGCAGCGCCACGCGGTGCCCCTCGACGAGGTCGACGATGCGCGCCCGGTAGTAGATCTCGCAGAAGAGATGCGCGATGCGCTCGGCCGCGGTGCGCTGCCCCATGCTCAGGAGCCATTCGCGGCTGATCGATTCCTCCACCAGCGTCGTCCACCACAGCGCCCGCATGATCCGCGGATAGCGGTCGGTCATCTCGAGGATGCGCTTTTCGGAGATGACCCGCACCGCGACCGGCGTCAGCGCGGCAATCGAATGGTCCATGCGCTTCAAGACGAAGACGCGCAGATCGCAGATGTCACCGGAGACGAAATAGCCGAGAATCTGCCGCCGCCCGTCGGGAAGCGCCTTGTAGCGGATCGCATAGCCCTCGACGATGAGGTTGACCCCGGTCGGGTTGTCGCCCTCGCGGATGATGTCCTGGCGCGGGCCGACGACGACCGGCAGGTCGGACAAGCTCGCAAGCGCCTGCCGCTCCTCGTCGGTGAACTGCGTGAAATGTTCGAGCTTGCGGATCAGCGCGTCCATGGTCGGTCTCCGAATGGCTCGTGTATCGCAAGATGCTAAAACGTCGCCGCAACGAAAAAGTTCGTTTGCGGACAACGGGATGATTTCGCCGTAAGCGCCAATTTTCTGGGCGGCACAGTGGTCGGCGCTGTGTCTGACGCGCCACTCATCTGTACGACTTTAGCCTATGTTTGGGAAACTGCCTAATAGTTGAGTATTGACTAACAAATGTAAAAGCCGGGCCTATCAGACTTCGCTAAAGCGGAAAGGCTTTTCCTGCGCAATCACGTCGCAGGAGCCTTGATTCTGTGCGGCCGGGTCTCATTTTGCTCGATGCTTTTCTTTTGAAATTGGCCCGGCGCGGCCATGACGGCCAGCCGGTTACCGGCCTCGCGCAATTGGGATTGCGCGATCGTCAGTTCAGCCAGGATCAGGACCTGACGCGCGAGGGCGACCGCTCGGCCAACGTGACGCTTCTGACGGACGGGCTCGCCGCCCGCTACAAGCTCCTGTCCACCGGCCGTCGCCAGATCACCACGCTTCTGGTTCCCGGCGACTTTCTCGACCTCTCCAGCTTTCTCGTGCCGCGCCGGGACTTCGGCGTCGTCGCAGTGACCGCCTGCCGGGCCGTCACGATCGAGCACGAGCAGTTGCGACGCGTCTGCGAGGCCGACCGCGCGGCGACGTTCCTCCTGTGGACCGAGACCTCGATCGAGGCCGCGATCCAGCGCGAATGGCTGGTGTCCATGGGCCGCCGCTCGGCCAAGGGCCAGATGGCGCATCTCTTTTGCGAACTGATGGTGCGCCTTGCCGCAGTCGGGCGCAGCGAGGCTTCGGCTTTCCATCTGCCGTTGACGCAGAACGAACTCGCCGACGTGCTGGGCATGTCGCCGGTTCACGTCAACCGGGTCCTCAAGGAATTGCGGCGCGACGGGGTCATCGCTTGGCTCAACTATCGCATCGAGATTCTCGACTGGCAGGGCCTGGCGGAGGTCGCCGAGTTCAATCCGGCCTATCTCGGGCTCGAATCGGTCGCCCCCGGCCGCAAGACGGGGGCCCCGCGCGCGCAAGAGGCCGCTGCTGCCGCCGCGCCCAGCCTGAAGTAAGCCGGCTTTTAATCTTCAGCCGTAGGTCGGCGCCTTGGCCGCGCTGGTCGAGGGGAGATAGGTATCCGCCTCCACCGATGCGCGCGCATCCGTCTCCCCGATCTCGTCGAGCAGGCGCGCACGCGCCCGATTGAGACGGCTCTTGATCGTCCCCATCGCGCAGCCGCAGATCTCGGCGGCCTCCTCGTAGGAGACGCCGAGCACGCCGATCAGCATGATCACCTCGCGCTGCTGCTCCGGCAGCCGTCCCAGCGCCTCGCGGATCTCGTGCCCGCGCGCAGACCATTCCTGCGTGGCGAGCACGACCGGCCGGCCGGCGGCGTCGTCAGCGAGTGCCGGCGCCTCGCGGCTGGTCTTGCGGATCTTGGTATAGAAGCTGTTGCGCATGATCGTGAACAGCCACGATTTCATCGCCGTGCCCGGCTGGAACTGGTGGATGTTGGCGATCGCCTTGGTCAGCGTTTCCTGGACCAGGTCGTCTGCATCGCCGACGTCGCGATGGAAGGTGCGAGCGAAGGCGCGCAGCGCCGGGATGAGGTTCACGACCTCGCTGCGTGACTGGTCCGAGCGTGACGCATCCGACGATCGGTCAAGTCCACCAACCGCTGTCGGCATTCGCTGGCTCCGTCTGATCGAAAGCATTTCCGTAAAGAGTCCCGCGCGCGAGCGGAACCCACGGGCAGGAATGTTCGAGCGCTGCAATCGTTCCCGCCGGATTGCTAATTTTCAGGCGCGTCCTTCGCCCGGGGCTCTGGCAAAATCCAGGTCGCCTTCGTAAGCTCCGCCCCGTTCAGGGAGGACGATCGTGACGGCACCATTTCGACCGCTGATGGCCATCTATCGCGACTGGTTGGAGGAGACGCGCGGCCTGACCTTTGCCGACCATCAGGCGATGTGGGAATGGTCGACGAACGACCTCGACGCCTTCTGGCAGTCGATCTGGGAGCATGACGGCGTCCACTCCCCGACGCCGCATTCAGCCGTCCTCGCCGAGGACCGGATGCCCGGCGCCGTCTGGTTCCCGGGCGCGACGCTCAACTACGCGCACCAGGTCTTCCGCCATGCGGACGCGGCAGACGCCGCCGGCCAGCCGGCGATCGTCGCCGAGGACGAGCGCGGCAACCGCGCCGAACTGTCTTGGGCGGAGCTGAAGCGGCGAACCGCCTCGCTCGCGGCAACCCTGCGCGACATGGGCGTCGGCAAGGGCGACCGCGTCGCCGCCTACCTGCCCAACATTCCCGATACCGTTGTCGCCTTCCTGGCGACCGCCTCCATCGGCGCGATCTGGAGCGTCTGCGCGCCCGACATGGGCACGCGCGCGGTGATCGATCGTTTCCAGCAGATCGAACCGAAGGTGCTGATCGCCGCCGACGGCGTCTTCTATGCCGGCCGCGCGCTGGACCGTTCGAACGAGATCGAGGAAATCCGCGCGGCGCTGCCGAGCCGGCCGAAGCTGATCCTGAAGCAAATCGGCCACGCGGCGGCGAAACTGGCCTTCGACCTGTCGCTGGACGACGCGCTCGCCCGCAATGATGCCGGCACCGCATCCTTCGCGCCGGAATTCCTGCCCTTCGACCATCCGCTCTGGATCGTCTATTCGTCCGGCACGACCGGCAAGCCGAAGGCGCTGGTCCACAGCCATGGCGGCATCGTGCTCGCCGTCTACGCTGCGCTCAAGCATCTCGACATCGGCCCGAGCTACGCGCCGAATTCGCTCGGTGAGCGCTTCCACTGGTATTCCAGCACCGGCTGGATCATGTGGAACTGCCAGGTCAACGGCCTTCTCGGCGGCACCACGATCTGCCTTTTCGACGGATCGCCGAGCGGCCCGAAGGACGCGCCCGACTGGGGCACGCTCTGGCGCTTCGTCGCCGGCAATCGCGTGACCATGTTCGGCGCCGGCGCGGCCTATTTCGGCAATTGCATGAAGGCGGGCGTCGACCCGGGCGCTCAAGGCGACCTTTCCGCCGTGCGCGCGCTCGGCTCCACCGGCTCGCCGCTGCCCGAAGCGGTGCAGAACTGGGGCACGGACGCCTTCGCGCGGATGGGACGGCCAGGCATCTGGTGGTCGAACATTTCCGGCGGCACCGACATTTGCGGCCTCTGGATCGCCGGCAACCGCGAACTGCCGCTGGTGCCGGGCCGGATGCAGTGCCGCCAGCTCGGCGCGCGCGTCGAAGCCTGGAACGAGAACGGCGAAAGCCTCATCGGCGAGGTCGGCGACCTCGTCTGCGCGCGGCCCTTCCCGTCCATGCCGGTGTTCCTCTGGGGCGACCCGGACGGCAAGCGCTACCTCGATTCCTATTTCGACATGTTCCCCGGCATCTGGCGTCACGGCGACTGGCTGTCGATCGGCGAGGACGGAAGCTGCGTCATCTACGGCCGCTCCGACGCGACCATCAACCGGCACGGCCTTCGCATCGGCACCAGCGAGATCTATTCCGCCGTCGAGGACCTGCCCGAAATCCTCGATTCCATGCTGATCGACCTCGAATATCTCGGCCGACCGAGCGAGATGCTGCTCTTTGTCGTACCGCGTCCGGGCGAGACGGTCGACGCGGCGCGGATCAAGGGCGCGATCCGCCAGGCGGTGTCGCCCCGCTTCGTGCCCGACCGCATCGTCGAGGCGCCCGCCATCCCGCGCACCCTGTCGGGCAAGAAGCAGGAAGTGCCGATCCGCCGCCTCTTCCTCGGCCACGCGATCGAGAAGATCATCTCGCGCGAGACGATGGCCAATCCCGAATGCCTCGACTTCTATGTCGACGAAGCCCGCGCCCATGGCGAGGCAGCGCGCAAGGCCGGCTGAACTGGAAATGCGTCAGGGCGAAATTCTTTGTGAGTTCTTCGGAACCGCGCGATGGGTCGGGCGTTTTCCCGGCCAGAAGATGACTGCCAGATGGCAGCGCCGCGATTGGAAAGCCGAACCGATGACCACCAAGACCCGCCTCGCGAAACTCGCAGCCCTCGCCCTGGCTTCCGCTATCGCGTTGCCCGCAATTGCCGGCGCGGTCGTCCTTCCTGATCTCGGCCCCATCCCCACGATGCGCCCCGATGCTTCGGCCGCATCGCTCGCGGTCCCCGCTGCGCCGCAGCCGGTCCGCGAAGTGGTCCAGATCTCCACCACCGCGCAGGAAATCCCCGACGCCCGCCGCGACGTGCGCGTGGTCGGCGCCAACTTCCTGCCCGATGCGAGCGAGGAGATCGACTTCGCCGCGGCCAGCGAACAGAATTTCGCCGCCGTCGGCTATGCCGAATGGCTGGTCATGACCACCGTCCAGCGCATGTTCGAGACGCCGGAGGACGATGGTACGCTGCAGCTCGCCTCGAACGAGGTGCAGTAGTCCTAGAGGACTTCGAGCTTCACCTGGGCGACGCCCTGGCTGATCATGCCGACCGCCTGAGCCGCCCCGCGCGACAGGTCGATCACGCGCTTGCCGACGAACGGCCCGCGATCGTTGATCCGCACCACGACGGCCCTGCCATTGCGCTCGTTGGTCACGCGCACCTTGGTGCCGAAGGGCAGCGTCTTGTGCGCGGCGGTGAGTTCGTTCATGTCGTAGCGCTCGCCATTGGCGGTCTTGCGCCCGTGAAACTGGCCGCCATACCAGGAAGCCGAGCCGGTGATCGTCTGCAATGCCTCGATCTTGTCATCGTTTGCATGTGCGGGAAGTCCTGCGCCCAGCGCGAGGATCGAGGCAGTCAGCACGGCTCGTGCCGCCTTGGAATGGAACATTTCTTGAAGACCCCGGTTAATCGGTTCTTTACCGATGCGTTTTTCACGGGGGTGTGAACTGACGGCCGGATTTGACGACAGCTTGCGGCTCCCGGGGCGATTCCAAGGCCATTTCCGGGCGAGCGGTCACGCGCGCCCGCAGCTTCCGTTGCGACAGTTTGGCCTGATCCGCCCATGACGGACAGCAACGGCGACACCCACCCAAACCCCGGTATCCTGCGCGATACGGGCCGCGCCATCGGCGGCGCCCTGGTCTTTTCGCTGCCCATGCTGATGACGATGGAAATGTGGCAGCTCGCCTACACGATGGAGGCGTGGCGGCTGGCGATCCTTCTTGCCGTCGCCGTGCCGCTCCTCGTCGGTCTCTCGCACATCATCGGGCTGGAAGATCGCCGGACGATCCGGGAATCGGCCATGGACGCGTTCTTCGCCTTCGGCATCGCCGCTGTGACCAGCCTCATCGTCCTGACGACGCTCGGCGTCCTTGCGCCCGGCATGTCCGGCGACGAGATCGCCGGCAAGATCGCGATCCAGTCGGTGCCGGCCGCCATCGGCGCGCTGCTCGCGCGCAGCCAGTTGCACAGCAGCGACGACGACGCACTCGGCGACCGCGAGGAGACCTATGCGGGCGAACTCTTCCTGATGGCGGTGGGCGCGCTCTTCCTCGGCTTCAACCTGGCGCCGACCGAGGAGATGATCCTGATTTCCTACCAGATGAGCGAATGGCACGCGATCCTGCTCGTCGCGATCTCGGTCGCGGCGATGCATGGCTTCGTCTTCGCCGTCGAGTTCAAGGGAGGCAGCGAATTGTCGGAGGACACACCGTGGTGGAGCGCGCTCCTGCGCTTTACCCTGCCCGGCTATGCGATCGCGGCGCTGATCGCGCTGTTCCTGCTCTGGGTGTTCGGCCGCACCGACGGCCTCGCCTTCGAGATGGTCGTCATGGCCGTGGTCGTGCTGGCCTTCCCGGCCGCCGTCGGCGCCGCTGCCGCGCGGCTGATCCTGTGAGACGCAAATGAGCGAAGACGACGAGACCGAACGCTACCCCGTCAACCGCGACCCGCACCCGGTCGAGTGGATCATCGGCGCCGCCTCCGCGCTCGGCCTCGTCGCGCTGATCGGCTACCTCTCGATCACCGCATTGTCCGAAACCGACGGCCCGCCGATCTTCGAGACGGTCGTCGACGAAGTCATCGCCGCAGACGGCGCCTGGCACGTGGGCGTGACGCTTCGCAATGCCGGCGACAAGACCGCCGCCGACGTCACGCTCAGGGGCACCGCCGAGGGCGGCGAGGAGAGCGACGTCACCTTCGACTACGTGCCCGCCGGCTCGACGCGCAAGGGTGCGCTTCTCTTCGATGCAGAGCCGTCGGGCCTCGAACTCTCCGTCCGTTCCTACACCGATCCCTGATCCGTCTGGACGAAGGGGAACAACTGGCCGGGTCTGGCTGTTGTCTGGCAGATCGCGCGCTGCGCGTGCCTGCCCCGAAGGAGAGACTGTCCCGATGATCCGAATGATGCTCATGGCGCTCGGCGCCTATACGCTTTACCGCATGTATGTCCCGCTCGACGGCGAGGGCAGCTCGCGGGAACTCCTGTCCGACATGCGTGACCGCCCCGTGCGCGGCGCCCGCCGGCCTCGCGCCGCCGGGGACAGGTCGTGACGAGGCTCGTCTACGAAGTGGTGGAGCATGACGGCGGCTGGGCCTACAAGCTCGGCGACGTCTTCTCCGAGACCTTCCGCACCCACGACGCCGCCAAGGCCGCGGCTGATCGGGCCGCCGCCGAACAGCAGCCCGGCGGCGACGACGAGGCCATCGAATACCAGGATCGCGACGGCGTCTGGCACGAAGAACAGGCGAGCGGCGGCGACCGGCCCGAGGTCGAGGTCAAGGACGGCGATTAGAATTTCGGGAACGACCGGCTGAGATAAGGCGATCCCGCCGCGCCGAAGCGCCACCCGAGATCCACCGCCTTGGAAATGCCGATCCGCCGGCCCGCGACCAGTTCGGGCCGGCTCCTGCGCGCCAGCGCGCCATGAAGCGGATTCCCGTTCCAGCCGATGTCGACGCCGAGCGCCTGCGCCAGCCGTCCCGGCCCCGCGCACAACAACCGCTCCGCTTCCAGCCCGCGCCGCGCGCGCATCGCTTCGATACCCGTCAAAGGCTCAAGCGCCCGCAACAGCACGGCGCTGCCCGGTGTGCAGACCACGTTGAGGCACCAGTGCAACCCATAGGAGCGGTAGACATAGGCCGTTCCCGGAACGCCGAACATCGGCGCATTGCGCGGCGTCGGCCCGCGAAAGCTGTGCGAGGCGGGATCGTCATGGGCGTAGGCCTCCGTCTCGACGATCAGCCCGCTGGCATCGCCCGCAACGAGTTCCATGCCGATCAGGTCGCGCGCGACCTCCACCGGATGCCTGTCGAAGAACGTCGCCGCGATGCCGTCAGACATGAAGCGGCGGGTCGTTCTGTTCGTCCGGGTTCGGGTTGGGCGTCTCGTCCGGCAGGCGGTCGGGCTCCGGCTCGTCGATGGGAGGCGGGGCGGGCGTCGGCGGCAGGTCGCGGCCGGGCTCGTTCGGCTGGCGCGGGTCGGCGTCGGTCAGGGGCATGGCGGGTCTCCTTGCTCTCTCAACCCGCCCGCAGCTCCAACCGTTCCCGTCAGCCGACCGCGAAATCGTAGATCAGCTTGACGGCGAGAACGGTCAAGAGCGCGAGGATCGCCCGGTCGAAGGCCTCCTTCGAAAACCGCTTCGCCAGCGCCGCGCCGACCGGCATGAAGGCGAGGATCGGGAACATCGCCAGGAAGGAAAGCGCCAGCCCCTGAAAGGTCAGGAGCCCGAGCGCGCCCATCATCGGCACCTGCGCGGCCGTCATCACGGCGAAGAAGATCGACACGGTCGAGATGAAATGCGTGCGCGTCAGCCCCATGGCGTTGAGGAAGGTCAGCGACACCGGCGCCGAGAGCCCGCCCGAGCCCTGCAGCACCCCCGCGACCGCGCCGGCAGGGATCGCCAGCCGCGTCGCAAGCTCGCGGCCGAGCAGGAGGTCGGGCCGCGCCAGCCGCGCGCCGATATAGAGCAGCACCGCGATCGCCACGATCAGCAGCAGCACGCGCGGCGAGAACGCCGCCAGCATCACGGTCCCACCGATCACGCCTGCCGCGCCGGCCAGCGAGAAGGCCACGACGAAGCGGTTGGGAAGCCGATCGCCGCGAAACTGCCAGGCCTGCCAGACATTGGTGAGAAGGTTCGGCACCAGCATCGTCACCACCGCGACGCGGACGTCGAACATCATGGCAAGTGCGGGGACGGCGAGCACCGGCGCGCCGGCGCCCGTCGCGCCCTTGAGGACGCCGCCGGCGGCAAGGCAGAGGAAGGCGATGGCGAGTTCGGGCATCAGGCTCATGGCCGCGTTGGCTACGCCTCGCCGTCGCGGACTGCAACGCAAATTCTTTCCATGTGAACGAAATTGCTTGGTCCAGCCCTTCAATTCGCCAATCGCCGATCCATATATCGGATGAACCCGATATGTGCGTGAAGCCGATGTCCAATGACGATTTGATCCTGAAGGCCCTTTCCCATCCGGTCCGGCGCGACATGCTCGCCTGGCTGAAGGAGCCGGAAAAGCACTTTGCCGGTCAGGACCACCCGCTGGAAATGGGCGTCTGCGCCGGCCAGTTCGCGCGCTGCGGCCTGTCCCAATCCTCGGTCTCCGCCCATCTCGCGGCCCTCTCCAAGGCGGGGCTGGTGACGCCGCGCCGCGTTGGCCAGTGGGTTTTCTACAAGCGCGACGAGGCCGCGATCGCCGCCTTTCGCGCCACGCTCGCCAATCTTTGAACCTCCCCAGCAGAAAGAAGGACTTCATGTCGAAACTCTTCGACCCCGTTCGCGTCGGCGACATCGACGTCGCCAACCGCATCGTCATGGCGCCGCTGACCCGCAATCGCTCGCCGAATGCCGTGCCGACCGACATGGCCGTCGACTATTACCGCCAGCGCGCCTCCGCCGGTCTCCTCGTCACCGAGGCGACAGCGATCACCCATCAGGGCCAGGGCTATGCCGACGTGCCGGGCCTTTACGGCGCGGACCAACTCGCCGCCTGGAAGAAGGTGACCGACGCCGTCCATGCCGAGGGCGGCAAGATCGTCGTCCAGCTTTGGCATGTCGGCCGCATCAGCCATTCGACGCTGCAGCCCGGCGGCGAAAAGCCGGTCGCGCCGTCCGCGATCCGGGCCAACGCCAAGACCTATCTCGTGGCCGAGGACGGCTCGGGCGGCTTCGCCGATACGTCCGAGCCCCGCGCACTCGAAACGGAAGAACTGCCCGGCATCGTCGCCGCCTATGCGAAAGCGGCGACGGCCGCCGTCGAGGAGGCCGGCTTCGACGGCGTCGAAATCCATGCCGCCAATGGCTATCTCATCGACCAGTTCCTGCGCTCCGGCTCCAACAGGCGCACCGACGCCTATGGCGGTTCGATCGAGAATCGCGCCCGTCTCCTCTTCGAGGTCGTCGATGCCGTCACGGCCGCGATCGGCGGCGGCCGCACCGGCATCCGCCTCTCACCGGTGACGCCGGCGAACGACGCGTCGGACCCGCAGCCGCAGCCGTTGTTCGACTACGTCGCTAGCGGCCTCGGCCGATACGGCCTTGCCTATGTGCACGTCATCGAGGGCGCGACGGGCGGGGCGCGCGACCACAACCAGGGCGACGTGCCCTTCGACTGGGCACAGTTCAAGGCCGCCTATAGCGATGCCGGCGGGACCGGCGCATGGGTCGGCAACAATGGCTACGACCGCGAACTGGCCGAAAAGGCCGTGGCGGAGGGCCGCGTCGATCTCGTCGCCTTCGGCCGCCTCTTCATCGCCAATCCCGACCTCGTCGAGCGCTTCGAGCAGGACGCGCCGCTGAACGAGCCCGACCGCAAGACCTTCTATGGCGGCGGCGCGAAGGGCTATGTCGACTATCCGTCGCTGAACTGACGATAAGGAGAGGGCGGCGGCGCAAGCGCCGCCCTTCCTGCATCAGCGAGCCCCGAGCGCCTTCAGGATGAAATCCGATACGCCCGCCGCATAGGCCTCCGCGCTCACGCCTCGCTTGGCGTATTTCGGCCGCTTCACATACCAGTCCTGCAAAAGCGGCTTGATCAGCGCGGCCGCGAAGTCCGGATCGTCGACCTTGAACACACCGCGCGCTACACCCTCGGCCAGCACCCTAGCGAAGATCGCCTCCGTCGCCGCTTCGCTTGCGATGGCGCGCTTTCGCGCCGGGGCGGGAAAGGATTTCGCCTCCATATAGGCGAAGACGAAGAAGGGCTGCATCGCCTCGCTCAACAGGACGTGCATCGCGATCAGCCATTCGAGATGCGCGACCGGATCGGCGCGGACATCGTCGGGCGCGGCTTCCAGCAGCGTCTCGGCCGCCGACGACACCTCGCCAAGGATCATGACCAGCAGCGTCTCCTTGCCGTCGAAATAGGAATAGAGCCCGCCCATCGAAAGCCCGGCCGCTTCGGCCAGATCGCGCAGCGACATCGCCTGGAATCCCTGCCGGTTCGATAGTTTCAGCGTCGCCTCTAGGATCTTCGAAAGCTTCGCGACGGCGACATGCGGCTTTTGCGTGCGGATATGGTCGCGGTGGCGCGTGAGGATGCGTTCGGCGGCGGCTTGGAGCGAATAGTCGCCATAAGGTGCCAGGCGTTTTTCCGGCGACACGGCCAGCCCTTCCAGACGGTTTCGACCAGCGGGATCGACCGCGCCGATGGCGCGGGTCGGCCCGCATTGCCAATCTCGCACGATTGCGATAATAAATCGAGCGCTCGCTCGTTTTTTCAAGGACGTTTTCCGATGGATTTCACGATCTCCCCCCGTATCGAGGACTATCGCCGCCGCATCGCAGCCTTCGTCGACGCGCATGTCCTGCCGCTCGAGGCGGATCGCGCAAATTACGACGCGCATGAGAACATCCGCATCGACGTGCTCGACGCAGTGCGCGAAAAGGCGAAGGCCGAAGGGCTCTGGTGCCTGCAGTTGAAGAAGGAGACGGGCGGGCAGGAGCTCGGCCGCATGGGCATGGCGGTCTGCTACGAGGCGATGAACCGCTCGATCTTCGGCCCCGCCGTCTTCAATTCCGCCGCGCCGGACGACGGCAACATGATGGTGCTCGAAGCCGTCGGCACGCCCTACCAGAAGAAGCGCTGGCTACAGCCTATCGTCGAGGGCAAGGTGCGCTCCGCCTTCGCCATGACCGAGCCGGCACCGGGTTCGGGTTCCGATCCGTCGATGATGCAGACCAGGGCCGAAAGGCGCGGCGACACCTATGTGATCTCGGGCCGCAAATGGTTCATCACGGGCGCCGAGGAGGCGCAGCACTTCATCGTGCTGGCGCGCACCTCGGACGATCCGCGCAAGGGCCTGACCGCCTTCCTGTTCGACCGCGACCAGCCCGGCTGGCGGATCGATCGCCGCATCGACATCATGGGCCCCGAGGAACATGGCGGCCATTGCGAACTCACCTTCGACGGCCTCGAAATCCCGGCCCGCGATGTCATGCTGAACGAGGGCGACGGGCTGAAGGTCACGCAGATCCGCCTCGGGCCGGCACGGCTGACGCACTGCATGCGCTGGCTCGGCCTGTCGAAGCGCTGCGTCGAGATCGCGACCGAATATGCCGGCCGCCGCGAAGGCTTCGGCCAGCGCCTCGCCGACCGCGAAAGCGTGCAGTTGATGCTGGGCGACTTGGCCATGAAGATCGAGATCGCGCGGCTTCTCGTGATGAAGGCGGCCTGGGCGCTCGACCAGGGCTCGTTTGCCCGCAAGGAAGTGTCGATGGCCAAGATCCAGGTCGCCAACGTCCTTCACCAAGCCGCCGACACGGCGCTGCAGATCAACGGCGCGCGCGGCTATTCCAAGGACACCGCGATCGAGTGGATCTACCGCTACGCACGTCAGGCCCGTCTCGTCGACGGCGCGGACGAGGTCCACAAGATGGTGCTGAACCGGCACCTGACAGACGAAGGCGCGGATTTCTGGCGCTGGCCGGTCGAAGCCTGAGCCGACGAATGAAGAAGGCCCGGCATCGCTGCCGGGCGCCTTTTTGTTTGCTACTCTGCGCGCGCAGCCCAGTCGGGTATCGAGCCGACATCGACGCCGAAGAAACTCGTCAACACCGCATAGCCAAGCGTCGAGATCACGACGATGGCGGCAAGGTTCAGCCAAAGGCCCTGTGTCGCCATCTGTGGGATCGTCACGTGGCCCGAGCCGAAGACGAGCGCGTTGGGCGGCGTCGCCACCGGCAGCATGAACGCCATCGATGCGGCGAGCGCCGCCGGCACCGCGAGCATCAGCGGGTTCTCGCCGAGCGAAATGGCGAGCGCGGCCACGAGCGGCAGGAAGGTCGCCGCCGTCGCCGTGTTCGAGGTGAACTCCGTCAGGAGCAGGATCACGCCCGACACCAGTACCACGATGCCGATCAGCGGCAGCACGCCGGCGATGGTGCCGACCTGGCCGCCGATCCACTGGTCGAGCCCGGTCGAGACGACCGCCGCGGCAAGGCTCAGTCCCCCGCCGAACAGCACCAGCACGCCCCAGGGGAGGCGCAGCGCGTGCTTCCACTCGATCAGCGCGCCGCCCTTGCCGTCGCCGGCCGGCAGCACGAACAGCACCAGCGCCGCGAGGATCGCGATCGATGTGTCGTTGAGCCCGGGGATGTAGTCGTCGAGGATGGTGCGGAACACCCAGGCGAAGGCGGTGACGAGGAAGACGATCGCCACACGGATTTCCGGCACCGACCACGCGCCGAGCTTGCCGATCTCGGAGCGGAACAGCTCCGCCGCGCCTTCGACCTCGCCCTTGTCGAGCCGGATCGTGACCTTGGTCAGGAACAGCCATGCTGCGGCCAGCATTACCACCGCGACCGGAACGCCGATGATCATCCAGCGGCCGAAGCCGATGTCGTAGCCATAGGTCTGGTTGAGCGCGCCGGCGAGAAGCGCGTTGGGCGGCGTGCCGATCAGCGTCGCGACGCCGCCGATCGAAGCCGCATAGGCGACGCCGAGAAGGAGCGCGAGCGGGAATTTCGACTTCGCCTCGCCGGCGTCGTCCGCGAGCAGGCCGACGACGGAGAGCGCCACCGGCAGCATCATGACGACGGTCGCCGTGTTCGACACCCACATCGATACGAAGGCGGTGGCGAGCATGAAGCCGGCGACGATGCGGCCCTGCTGCGTGCCGGTGCGCGCGACGATGTTGAGCGCGATGCGGCGGTGGAGGTTCCACCGCTCCATGGCGAGCGCCAGGATGAAGCCGCCCATGAACAGGAAGATGATCGGGTCGCCATAGGGCGCGGTCGCCGCGCCGCCCGTGGTCGCGCCGGTGACCGGGAACAGCGCGATCGGCACGAGCGCGGTCGCCGGCACCGGGATCGCCTCGGTGATCCACCACACGATCATCAGGCTCGCCACCGCGACGACGCGCCACCCCTCGGCCGAAAGACCTTCGGGAGCGGGAAGGAAAAGCAGGAGGAAGAAGAGGAGAAGCCCGGCAAGGATGGGCACCGGCTTCAGCGGAAATCGCTCGTTCTGGCTCGACATGTCGCCCACGCTTTGGCACCTTTCTGGCTTCTTGGGATGCGCGCTCCTATACAGGGCGGGGTCGCAGGATCAACCCGCGGCTGTGGACTGCACGCTCCCGTGGTGCCGATTGGCGCCCCTTGCGTCCATGAGTCACGCCGACGTGACCGGATCGCGGATATCCCTTAACGTTTCGTTAACCATGTGGGTCGACGCTCGACGGGGGATTCAAGGGGGCTTGCCATGGACGACATGCCGAAGGCACCACGCGATTTCGCACCGGTGCCGATGCTGACTTTCCTGCTCGTAGCCTGCGGCGCAGGGATCTGGATCGTGACGACCTTCTCGCCTTTGCTGCGCATCAACTGAGCGTGCCGCACGAAAAAAGCGGCCCCGCTCGCGCGAGGCCGCTTCTGGTCCGCCGCCGAACCGTTAGAAGGGCGAATCCGGGAAGTAGTAGTTCTCGGCATTCTCCTGCGTGATCAGCACCGAGCCTATGATGAAATCGCCCGATACCGGCGCGTTGGAGACGAAGTTGAGCGCGGTGAGCTCGATCGCCGTGCCGATCATCGCCGGCGGATAGGTGACGTTGGCCGGAACCATCTCGTCGCCGTCCATCACGCGCTGGATCATCTCCTTCATGCCGGCGCCGCCGAGCACCCACATCTCGCCTTCACGGCCCGCCTGGTTGATCGCCTCGATGGCGCCGACGGCCATGTCGTCGTCCGAAGCCCAGACGGCCACGACGTCCGAATTGCGCGACAGGAGGTCCTGCGTCACCTCGAAGGCGTCGTCGCGGTTCCAGTTGCCGTGCTCCATGCCGACGATCTCGATGCCCGAGCCCTCGATGGCGGCCTCGAAGGCCTCGACGCGCTCATTGTCGATCGTGGTCGGGATGCCGCGCAGCACGATGATGTTGCCGCCCTCGGGCAGCTTTTCCTTGAAGAACTCGCCTGCAACGCGGCCGAAGCCCGGATTGTCGCCGGCGACGTAGAGGTTTTCGATGTTTTCCTGGGAAAGGCCGCGGTCGACGACGGTGACCCACTTGCCGGCTTCCTTGACCCGCGCGACGGGGCCGGTCAGCGGCTCGGATTCGAACGGTAGGACGACCAGCGCGTCGATGTTGCGCGTCGCCATCATGTCCTCGATGTCGGAGACCTGCTGGCCCGGATCGGAGGCCGTGGACAGGACGAAATCGAGATTCTCGTAGCGCTCTTCCAGCGAATCGATGGTCGCCTGGGCGTGGAAGTTCATGCCGCCGGCCCAGCCATGCGTCGCCGCCGGGATCGAAACGCCGATCACGGCCGTCTCGGCATCCTGCGCGTAGAGCGGGGTGGCAAATGCGACGCCGAGCGCCAATACGCCGGCCAATGCTTTCAGTTTCATGGTCTCTCTCCCTTGGTTAGCTCGCTGTGGAGCGGATTTGCCCGTCACCGTTCCGCCTTGCGCTGGCGTTGCAGGACGACGGCCAAAATGATGATCACGCCCTGGATCGCCCCGTTGAGATAGGGGCTGACCAGGTTCGCGAGATTGAGGATGTTGTCGATCAGGCTGAGGATGAGGACGCCGACGACGGTGCCCCACACACGGCCGAAGCCGCCCTTGAGCACGGTACCGCCGATGATGACGGCCGCGATGGCTTCCAGTTCCCACAGTACGCCCGTCGAGCTCGACGCCGACCCGAGCCGGGGCACGTACATGATGGTGGCGATGCCGACCAGGATGCCGAGCAGCACATAGGTCATCAGCCGCACGCGGTCGACATGGACCGCCGAATAGCGCGCCACCTGCTCGTTGGAGCCGATCGCCGCGCAGTGCCGGCCGAACGGCGTCTTGCGCATGATCGTCTCGCCTATGATGGCGACCAGCGCGAAGACGATGATCGGCCAGGCGACGCCGAGCAGCCCGTCATAATAGACGGGACGGTAGAGTTCGCGGACCTCGAAATTCAGCGAAAGCGTGCCGCCATCTGCAAGCCAGGTGATCAGCGAGCGGAAGATGCCCATCGTCCCGAGCGTGACGATGAAGGCCTCGATCCGCGCCTGCGTGATCAACAGCCCGTTGACGAGCCCGGCGATGAGCCCGACGGCGAGCGCCGCCGCCATGCCGATCAGGATGACGCCCCAGCCGACGCCCATCGACGGCACCAGCGCGTTCATGATCAGGATCATGACGCCGGCGATGAACGCCGCCATGGAGCCGACCGAAAGGTCGAGCCCGCCCGACGTGATGACGAAGGTCATGCCGACCGCGATGATGCCGATGAAGGCCGAGCGCGCCAGCACGTTGGTGACGTTGCCGTAGGACAGGAAGTTCGGGTTCAGGAACGCGCCGAGCGCGACGAGCGCGATCAGCGCGATCACCGGCCCCCAGATGTGGAAGTCGATGCGGAAGCCCGAGCGGGCGGGTGCGGCGGATGCGGTTTCGCTGGTCATGCTGCGGCCCTGCCTTCAAGACCCATCGCGTGGCGCACGATCTGGTCCTCGTTGATTTCCTTCGCCTGGAGCACGCCGGTGATGCGGCCCGAGCGCATCACGACCACCCGGTGCGAGAGCCCGATGATCTCGGCCATCTCCGACGAGATGACGATCACGCTCTTGCCCGAGGCGGCGAGCTTCTGGATGAAGTCGTAGATCTGCTGCTTGGTGCCGATGTCGATGCCGCGCGTCGGCTCGTCGATGATGACGATGTCCGGCTCGGCGAGCATGGTCTTGGCCAGGAGCAGCTTCTGCTGGTTGCCGCCCGAAAGGTTGCCGACGCGGATGTCGCGCGAGGGCGCGCGCACGTCGAACTCCGCGATCGCCTTGGTCAGCGCCGCGTCCTCGGCCTTGGCGTCGATCGTATAGCGCCCGAACCGGTCGAGCGCGAGCAGCGTCAGGTTTTCGCGCATGCGCTGCGTCAGGACGAGGCCGCGGCCCTTGCGATCCTCGGTCAGGTAGACGATCCCTGCCCGCCGCGCGTCCTTGACCGAACCGAGCGCGACATCCTTGCCGTCGACCTCCACCCCGCCCTGCGCCCCGCGCACGCCGATCAGCCCTTCCATCAATTCCGTCCGCCCCGCGCCGACGAGCCCGGCAAAGCCGAGTATCTCGCCACGCTTCAAGTCGAACGAGGCGTCGTGGACGATGTCCTCGACGGAGAAATTCTTCACCGACAGCACCACGTCGCCGCTGGGCGAAATCGCCTTCGGCGGGAAGAGGTTGGAGAGTTCGCGGCCCACCATGGCCTGTGCCATCTGGTCCTCGCTCATCTCGCCGGCGCCCGCCACCGCGACCCGCGCGCCGTCGCGGAAGACGGTGATCCGGTCGGCGATCTTCGCCACCTCGTCGAGTTTGTGCGACGTGTAGAGGATGGCCGTGCCGGCCGCCTTCAGCCGCTCGATCTGGCGAAACAGCACCGCCGCCTCGCGATTGGTCAGCACCGCCGTCGGCTCGTCCATGATCAGAACGCGGGCATTGCGCGACAGGGCCTTGGCAATCTCCACCATCTGCTTGTCGGAGACGGAGATGTCGGAGACGCGGGCATTGGGGCTTACCCGCGTCTCCAGTTCGGACAGAAGCCTTGAAGCTTCCGCCCGCATCGCCTTCTTGTCGAGAAAGAAGCCGCGCTTCAGTTCCCGACCGAGAAAGATGTTCTCCTCGACGCTCAGTTGCTCGGCGAGGTTGAATTCCTGGTGGATGAGGATGACGCCCTGGTCTTCGGCGTCTTCGGACGACGAAAAGGCGACCGGCTTGCCGTCGAGCAGCAGTTCGCCCTTGGTCGGCGCCAGATAGCCCGACAGGATCTTCATCATCGTCGACTTGCCGGCACCGTTCTCGCCGATCAGCGCATGAACCTCGCCGGCATGGAGCGAGATGCCCACCTCATGCAGCACCTCGATCGGCCCGAAGGACCGTGAAACGTCGCGCGCTTCGAGGATGGCGGACCCGCTCACAGCTTGACGAAGCTCCCGTTCTTTGCCGACGAACGAACGCAGGCGTCGATGAATTTCAGACCCTCGACGCCGTCCTCGACGGTCGGGTAGACCACGTCCGCCGGCACGGCCTCCCCGGCCTGCTTTGCGCGGATCGCGCGGGCGGCCTCTGCATAGATGTTGGCGAAGCCCTCGAGATAGCCTTCCGGGTGGCCAGGCGGAATCCGGCTGACGCGCGCCGCCGCCGCCCCGGCACCGGCGCCGTTTCGGGTGATGAGGCGCTTCGGTTCACCGAAGGGCGTGAACCAGAGCTTGTTCGGCTCCTCCTGGCACCATTCGATGCCGCCCTTGTCGCCGAAGACGCGCAGCTTCAGCCCGTTCTCGCAGCCCGGCGCGACCTGGCTCGACCAGAGCATCCCGCGCGCGCCGCCCGCAAAGCGCAGCATGATATGCGCATTGTCGTCGACCCGCCGGCCCGGCACGAAGCGGTGCAGTTCGGCCGCGAGTTCCTCGGTCTTCAAACCGGTCACGAAGGACAGGAGATTGTAGGCATGGGTCCCGATGTCGCCGATCGAACCGCCCGCGCCGGACTGCGCCGGATCGGTGCGCCACGCCGCCTGCTTGGAGCCAGTTTCCTCGGCGGCTTCCGTCAGCCAGTCCTGCGCATATTCGGCCTGCACCACGCGGATCGTGCCGAGGTCGCCATTGGCGATCATCTCGCGCGCCTGCCGCACCATTGGGTAGCCGGTATAGTTGTGCGTCAGCACGAACAGCGCATCGCTTTCGCCCGCAAGCCTGGCGAGCTTCTTCGCATCCGCCAGCGTCGAGGTCAGCGGCTTGTCGCAGATGACGTGGATGCCGCGCTTCAGGAATTCGCGCGCGATCGGGAAATGCATGTGGTTCGGCGTGACGATGGCGACGGCCTCGATGCCGTCCTTGCGCCGCGCCTCGCGCGAGGCCATGTCGCGGAACGAGCCATAGATGCGCTTGTCGTCGAGCCCGAGCGCGCGGCCGGATTCCAGCGCCCGCTGCGGCGTAGACGAGAGCGCGCCGGCGACGAGCTGGAACTCGCCGTCGATGCGCGCGGCAATGCGGTGCACCGCGCCGATGAACGCGTCCTTACCGCCACCCACCATGCCGAGCCGGATCGGGCCTGCGCGTTTCTCCGAGGTTCCCGTGATCGCCATTATGCGCCGAGCCCCAGCATGCGCCGGTTGGCGGCTTCGTCGGTGCCGCCATCGGCGAAATCGTCGAACGCCTTTTCCGTCACGCGTATGATGTGGCTCTTGACGAACTCCGCGCCCTCGCGCGCGCCGTCCTCGGGGTGCTTGAGGCAGCATTCCCATTCGACCACCGCCCAGCCGTCGAAATCATTCGCCGTCAGCTTGGAGAACACCGCGCCGAAATCGACCTGCCCGTCGCCGAGCGAGCGGAAGCGGCCGGCGCGGTTCACCCAGGGCTGAAAGCCCGAATAGACGCCCTGTCGGCCGGTCGGATTGAACTCCGCATCCTTCACGTGGAACATGCGGATGCGCTCGGCATAGATGTCGATACTGTCGAGATAGTCGAGGCACTGAAGGACATAGTGCGACGGGTCGTAGAGCATGTTCGCGCGGGCATGGTTGCCGACGCGCTCCAAAAACATCTCGAAGGTCGTGCCGTCGAACAAATCCTCGCCCGGATGAATCTCATAGCAGACGTCGACGCCGCATTCGTCGGCATGGTCGAGGATCGGCTTCCAGCGCCGCGCGAGTTCGTCGAACGCCGTCTCGATCAGACCCGCCGGGCGCTGCGGCCACGGATACATGTAGGGCCAGGCGAGCGCGCCGGAGAACGACGCCATCGCGCCGATGCCGAGATGCTTCGACGCCGTCAGCGCCTTCTTCACCTGATCGACCGCCCATTCCTGCCGCGCCTTGGGGTTGCCACGCATCGCCCGAACGGTGAAGCCGTCGAACCCCTCGTCATAGGCCGGGTGGACGGCGACGAGCTGGCCCTGCAGATGCGTCGAAAGTTCGGTCACCTCGACGCCATTCTCGCGCGCCTTGCCCGCGAACTCGTCGCAATAGTCCTTGGAGGACGCTGCCTTGTCGAGATCGATCAGGCGCGCGTCCCAGCTTGGAACCTGCACGCCGGCATAGCCGGTGTCGGCCGCCCATTTGGTGATCGAATCCCAGGAATTGAACGGCGCTTCGTCGCCTGCGAACTGCGCCAGAAAGAGCGCTGGGCCCTTGATCGTCTTCATGCCTCTCCTCCCGGACGCCTCCACGCCCGTCTGCCGATTTTCGCAATTGCAGCGCAAAACTGCTGCGTTGCAGCGATGTAATCGATTGCATGAAACTAAAACAGAGAATGTAATGGATTACAAGCAGCTTTCGTCGCGCCGCCGAAATCGCCGATTGCCAAGCGCGGCGAAGCCTTGCACAAGCCCTTTCACATGAGGGCGGGAGAGAAGATGAAGGGGTTTCCCAAAATCAGGGACGTGGCGGCTGCCGCCGGCGTGTCAACGGCTACCGTCAGCCGTGCGCTGTCCGCACCCGACCGCGTCTCGGCCGACACCCGCGCGATCGTCCTGAAGGCGATCGAGGAAACCGGCTATCGCGTCAACCACGCCGCGCGCAACCTGCGCCGCCGGCAGGCGGGCGGCATCGTCGTGCTGGTGCCCAACCTCGCCAATCCGTTCTTCTCGCAGATCCTGTCGGGCATCACCTTCGCCATGGCGACGTCGGGCTACAACGTCCTGATCGCCGACACGCGCCAGGCGCCGAACGCCGAGCACCGCATTCTCGACTATCTCCACAACAACCGCGCCGACGGGCTGATCGTGCTCGACGCCAATTTGCCCGAAGACGTCCTGTCGGCCGGCGACACGCCGAACCACCACCCGCCCATCGTCTTCGCCTGCGAATGGCTCGACACCGACCCGCGCCCGACCGTCACCATCGACAATGAGGAAGGCGCAAAGCTCGCCATCCGCCACCTGGCCGATCTCGGCCATACGCGCATCGGCCATCTGATGGGCCCGCCCGACAACATTCTGACCATCACGCGGGCGAAAGGCGCACGTGCCGCGCTCGCCGAACTCGGACTTGCGATCCGGCCGGACTGGTTCTTCGACGGCGACTTTTCGCTCGCCTCCGGCGCCGCCGCCGCCCATGCCTGGCTGGCCCTGAACGACCGCCCGACGGCTGTCTTCTGCGCCTCCGACGCAATGGCCTGCGGCTTCATCGGCGAACTGCACCACAAGGGCGTGCGCGTGCCGGACGAAGTCTCGGTCGTCGGCTTTGACGACATCGAGATCGCCGCCCATTTCGTCCCCTCGCTCACCACCATTGCCCAGCCCCGCGCGCTGATCGGCGAGACGGCGGCGCGCAAGCTTCTTGCCCTCATTACGGAGGGCCGCGAGAACGGCAGCGCGACCGGTGCCTCGGACGTGCTCCCGGTCCAACTGGTCGCCCGCGAAAGCTCCGCCCCGCCGCGCTGATTCATCGTCCGTGGAAAATGGTTCTCGTTTCGGAGTTCTTGCAGGACTGAAATTCTACGCCTAAGCGACAGAATGAACGTTGCATACCCCTCTCCGGGCCTTCCGCTCCACTATATTGGGTGCAGAATTTCCCCCTTCTCAGGAGAGACGGCAATGCGCATCGCAGCCCTGGCCATGACCCTCGCACTCGGCGCCGCAGCGCCCGCCTTCGCGCAAGCCCCGGAGGTGACCCCGCTCGTCACCGCCGAATGGCTGAAGACCAATGCCAACGGCGAGAACGTCGTCGTGCTCGACATCCGCGACGAAATCGAAGGCACCGATCTCGGCGAGACGCCCTATATCGAGAACGCCGTCGTCGCGCCCTATGCCTCGGCCGGCTGGCGCACCGAAGTCGACGGCGTGCCGGGCCAGTTGCCGCCGCTCGACCAGATCACCAAGCTGATCGGCTCGCTCGGCATCGACAATGACGACCATGTCGTCATCGTGCCCTGGGGCACGGATTCGTCCGAGTTCGGCGGCGCGACCCGAATCTACTGGACCTTCAAGCATCTCGGCCACGACGCCGTCTCGATCCTCGACGGCGGCTGGCGCCAGTACGACGCCGCCGGCCTGCCGCGCGTCGCGGAAGCGGCAACGCCCGAAGCGGCCGAGTTCACCGCCGAGATCAATGACGACATCCTCGCGACGACCGAGGAAGTGCAGGCCGCACTCGACGCCGGCGTGACCCTCGTCGACGGCCGCCCGGCCGAGCAGTACGAAGGCAAGTCGAAGAGCCCGGTCGTGCGCACCGAAGGCACAATCCCCGGCGCGGTCAACATCGAACATTCAAAGCTCTACAGCGCCGAATATGCCACCTTCGCCAAGCCCGAGACCGTCGAGGCCCTCTCGACCGCCGTCGGCCTCGCCAAGGACCAGGAGAACATCGCCTTCTGCAACACCGGCCACTGGGCCTCTATCGCCTGGTTCGGCCTGTCCGAAGTCCTCGGCAACAAGCAGACCGCCATGTATGACGGCTCGATGGCCGAATGGACCGTCGACGAAAGCCGCCCGGTCGAGAACAAGTCGGGCACCTGAGCTAATCATTTCCCGGCGACGCCGCCGGAAAACGACGCTAATCTCCCAAGATATTGCGAATGTCCGGCCCCGCCGGGCATTCGCTTTTTGACCGAGACCAACCGGACATCATGACCGACGCCGCCTTTCCCCGCCCGAACTACCTGCCACCCGCCATTCCCGACCGCGCGCCAATGCTCGTCGCGGCGACCGCGCTCGTCGCCGGCTTCCTGCTGATCGCCTGGCTGGTCGATCTGCGCCAAGCTTCGCTCTTCGTCCTCGGCGGCCTTCTCGGCGCGACGCTCTACCACGCCTCGTTCGGGTTTACGGGCGGCTGGCGGCGCATGGTGGTCGAAAAGCGCGGACGCGGCATGCGCGCGCAAATGCTGATGATCGCCGTCGCGGCAGTCGCGATGATCCCGCTTCTGGCCGCCGGCAGTCTTGGCGGACAGGCGCTGGCGCCCGCGACCGCGCCGGTCGGAATCTCCGTCCTCGTCGGCGCCGCGATCTTCGGCCTCGGCATGCAGCTTGGCGGCGGTTGCGGCTCGGGCACGCTCTTCACCGTCGGCGGCGGGTCCTCGCGCATGCTCGTCACCCTCGCCTTCTTCATCGTCGGCGCCGTCATCGGCACCGCGCATTTGCCGTGGTGGCTCGGCCTGCCGTCGATGCCCGCCATCAGCCTCGGCAACGAGATCGGCATCGGCTCGGCGATCCTCGCGACCCTCGCCGCACTCGGCCTCGTCGCGCTGGTCACCGCCCTGATCGAGCGCCGCGTCCACGGCAATCTCGAAGCCGAGCCCGCCCCGGCCCGGCCCGGTTGGACGTGGATTCTCTCCGGCCCTTGGCCGCTCGTCGGCGCCGGAATCCTGCTCGCGCTCCTCAACATTGCGACGCTGCTTCTCGCCGGCCACCCCTGGTCCGTCACCTTCGGCTTCGGCCTTTGGGGCGCAAAGGCCGCGCAGGTCGCCGGCATCCCGGTCGAGACGTGGGAGTTCTGGAACTGGCCGGGACCGCAGCGCGCGCTCTCGTCCTCCGTCCTCGCCGACACCGTCTCGGTGATGAATTTCGGCATCATCCTCGGCGCCGGCCTTGCCGCCAGCCTCGCCGGCAAGTTCGCGCCCAAGGTCGCCGTGCCGTTCCTGTCCATGCTGGCGGCCGCGATCGGCGGCATCCTGATGGGCTATGGCGCGCGGCTCTCCTTCGGATGCAACATCGGCGCACTCTTTTCCGGCATCGCCTCGGGCAGCCTGCATGGCTGGCTCTGGTTCGCCGCCGCCTTCGCCGGCTCATGGGTGGGCGTCTGGGCCCGTCCCCTCTTCGGCCTCGACGGATTCGCCAGGAAATGAGCGCCCACAACACCGTCCTCTTCGGCGCCGCCCTCGCCGCCGCCACCGCGGCGATCGCCGTCGATCACGTCAATCACCCAGTGCAACGAGCAGCGGCACCCGTCGCCGGGCAGGCGCAATCCGGTGCCGCCCCATGCGCCGCCGCAGCGCCCTGCGCGGCGGCAGCTCCATGTGCAGCGGCAGCCCCTTGCGCTGCCGGCGCGCCGCTGGCCGCTCCTCCGCCCCCACCCGCGCAAGCACCCTGCGCCGCTGCCGCACCATGCGCGGCCGCCGCCCCGCAAGCCCTGCGCGCACCACCTCCGCCACCCGCCGCACCACCGGCAGAAGCATCCCAACTCGCGCCCCCGCCTCCGCCGCCGACGCCCCTGCCGGACCCGAACGCGGAAGCGCCTGACCTCGTGGTGGAGTGATGGCCGACGCGAAAGCCCGCGCGCGCGACGAGATCGCTTTTTGCGAAGCGATCCTCGCTAAGGGCGGGCAGAATGTCCTGACGGAAACCTTCCGCGACGCAGCCGGTGTGACTGTCTGGGATCACTATCCGCAAGGCGACGTCTTCGACCCCGCCTCGGGCGCGCAATGGTTCTACCACTGCCACCCGGCGGAAGAGGGCGCGGCCGAGCACGGCCATTTCCACTGCTTCCTGCGCCCCAATGGCATCGATGGCCCGATCCATCACCTCGCCGCCATCGGCGTCGATGCTTACGGAAAACGCCTGCGCATCTTCACCGTCAACCAGTGGGTGGTCGGCGACGACTGGCTGGACGCTGAAGGCACGATCCCGCTCGCCCGCCGCTTCGACATGCAGATGCCGCGCCCGTCCTATCTGGTGAACCGCTGGCTGACGGCGATCTTCGCCGCCTATGAGGACGAGATCGCGCACCTCATCGCCGAGCGCGACCGCGTCCTCGCCGCCCACCTTCCGCCGCACGGCACCGCCGCACGCGAGGATCGCGCGCTCGAAGTCACCTCCGAGCTACTGCTCGCCGAGCTTCATTGACGGATCGTACTCGACGCCCGGCACGTCCTTGACCACCGCCTGCCCGCAGCGCATCGCCTGGGCTTGCGCATCGTAGGCATAGGTCGGCGACCCATAGAGGTGCCAGCCCTTGGCGAGCGCGTTCGACACCTTGTGGCAGAAGCTCGAATCGTCCGGTCCCGTCAGCAATCGGTAAAGCCGCATCTTCTTTCCTTATCGTCCAGCTTTCGTCAGCAGTCGCTCGGCCTGTTCCAGATGAAGCCGCTCGACCATCTTTCCATCAAGCGAAATGACGCCCCTGTCGCGATTTTCCGGCAGGGCGAAGGCAGCGCGGATGGCATGCGCCTCCGCGACCGCCTCGTCGCTCGGCGAAAACGCCGCATTGGCCGGGTCGATCTGCGCGGGATGGATCAGCGTCTTGCCGTCGAAACCCATATTCGCGCCCTCGCGGCACTCGGCGCCGAACGCGTCCAGATCGCGAAAGTCGTTCGAGACGCCGTCGAGAACGTCGAGCCCACCCGCGCGCGCCGCAAGCACCATCTGCATCAGCCACGGCGTCAGGTATCGCCGGTCCGGCGTCGCCAGGATACCGGTGTCCTTGACGAGATCGTTGGTGCCGGCGACGAGGCAGGCAAGCCGCGCCGCATTGTCCCGACCGAGTTCGGCGATGGCGCCGAGATTGAGCATGGCGCGCGGCGTCTCGATCATCGCCCACAGCCAGCATCCGGTGTCGCCCCGGTCGAGCAGCCTGTCGGCGTCGAGAATGTCGCGCGGCCCGTCGACCTTCGGCAGCAGCACCGCATCGGGCGAGGCCTCGCGCGCGGCGCGCAGGTCGTCCCGCCCCCATTCGCTCGACAGCGCATTGATCCGCAGCACCGTCTCCTTCGCGCCTGCGCCCCGTTCAGCGATGAACCGGCACGCCGCCTCCCGCGCCCCGACCTTCTGCGACAGCGCGACCGCATCCTCGAGGTCGATCACCACCGCGTCGCAGGCAAGCGTCGCGATCTTGGCGAGCGCCTTGGCGTTCGTGGCAGGCACATAGAGCACCGAGCGGCGTGGGCGGTTGGGTCGCATGGTCATGCCGCTTTGTGGCCCGGCGAGGCGGTGGCTGCAAGTGTCGGATGCTTGCGTCAGTATCGAACGAAGAGGCCTGGACCCCTGTGACAAGCACAGGGGTCCATGCCTCGCCCTCTCAACCCCAGATTCCGCCAAGACCAGGGCAAGTCGCGTCCACACCAGATTCCGCCAGACCACCCTTGCCCACACCGTGCGAACCTGATTCCTTCCTGCCAAACGGGAACCCATTCATGCACCGCGACATCGTCATCGTCGGAGGCGCGATCGTCGGCGCGTCCATCGCCTATTTCCTGCGCGAGGAAGGCTACCACGGCACCATCGCCGTCATCGAGCGCGACACGAGCTTTGCGCAGGCCGCGACCACGCTCTCCTGCGCCTCCATCCGCCAGCAATTCTCGATCCCCGAAAACATCCGCCTGTCGCGCCTCACGCTCCGGTTCTTCCGCGAGCTTCAGGCCCGGTTCGGCACGTCGGCCGACATCGCCTTTCGCGAAAAGGGCTATCTCATCCTCGCCAGCGCGGAGGGCCGCGACATCCTCGCCGCGAACCATCGCGTGCAGATGGCGGAGGGCGCCGACATCGCGCTCCTGTCAGCGGCAGAACTCGAAGCCCGCTTCGCCTGGCTCTCGGCGGACGGCGTCGCCGCCGGCGCCTATGGCGTGACCGGTGAGGGCTGGTTCGACGCCCACGCTTTGCTCGGCCTCCTACGCGCAGCCCTAAAGTCCCGCGACATCGATCTCGTGAAGGGCGAAGTCACCGCCATCGTCCGCAGCGGCGACCGCATCTCCGGCGTGACGCTCGCCGACGGCACCACCATCGAGACCGGCCTCGTCATCAACGCCGCCGGTCCCAATGCCGGAAATCTTGCGGCGCTCGCCGGCCTCGCGCTCCCCGTCGAGCCGCGCAAGCGTTCGGTCTTCGTCTTCGAGGCCGCGGATCGGTTTGACGATATGCCGCTCCTCGTCGACCCGTCCGGCGTCTATGTCCGGCCGGAAGGCTCGGTCTACATCACCGGCGGCGCCGAAGATTCCGCGACGGACGGCCCGGCCGACCCCGCCGATTTCGAGCCCGACTGGCCACTCTTCGAGGAGATAATCTGGCCGGTCCTCGCCACGCGCATTCCCGCCTTCGAGGCCCTGAAGCCTGGCCGCGCCTGGGCCGGGCACTACGACTACAACAGCCTCGACCAGAACGCCGTCATCGGCCCGCATCCGCACGTCGCGAACTTCCTCTTCGCCAACGGCTTTTCCGGCCACGGCCTGCAGCAGGCGCCGGCGGTCGGCAAGGCGCTTGCCGAATGGATCGTCCACGGCGAATACCGCACGATCGACTGCACCGCCTTCGGCTATTCGCGGATTGTCGAAAACCGCCCGTTCCGCGAACTCAACGTGATCTGAGAGGCTTTGCGTTGCCGCCCCGCTTTGTGTAAAGGAAGCGCAACAATCGCAACGGAAACGGACTTCGGAAGATGGAAAAGTTCACGAAGCTGACTGGCGTCGCCGCACCGCTCCCCATCGTCAATGTCGATACCGACATGATCATTCCGAAGGATTACCTGAAGACGATCAAGCGCACCGGCCTCGGGTCGGGCCTGTTCGCCGAGATGCGCTTCAACGAGGACGGGTCTGAGAACCCGGACTTCGTCCTGAACAAGCCGGCCTACCGCAACGCGCAGATCCTCGTCGCGGGCGACAATTTCGGCTGCGGCTCCTCGCGCGAGCATGCCCCGTGGGCGCTGCTCGATTTCGGCATCCGCTGCGTGATCTCGACCTCCTTCGCCGACATCTTCTACAACAACTGCTTCAAGAACGGCATCCTGCCGATCACGGTCAGCCCGGAGGACCTGGACAAGCTCCTCGACGACGCCTCGCGCGGCGCCAACGCGACGCTGACCGTCGATCTCGAAGTCTGCGAGATCCGCGGCCCCGACGGCGGCATGATCAAGTTCGACCTCGATGCCTTCAAGCGCCACTGCCTCTTGAACGGCCTCGACGATATCGGCCTGACGATGGAAAAGGCGCCGTCGATCGAGGGCTTCGAGAAGAGCTACGCCGGGACCCGTCCCTGGGCCTGACCACGCGCATGGAGCCCTTCGTCCCCAAGCGCCTGGAGCCGGTCGCCTTCGGCCTGTTCCTCACCTTCTTCATGACCTTCATCATCACCGGCATCTCGACGGTGCTGGTGGCGGGCGTGGATGCGCCCGGCTTCGCCGCGCTCTGGTTCCGCGCCTGGATGTCGTCCTGGGCCGTCGCCTTCCCCGCCGTCCTCGTCGTCGCGCCCTTCGTGCGGCGCATCCTGCGGGTTATCGTCCGGCCCGCCTGAACCGTGAAAACCGCCACTGAAGGCGGATTTCCTTGTTCCGCCACGAAAAACGGCTAAACCGTCGCGAAAGCTCTCCAATCCGAGGATCGCACGCGTGACGAACCAGACCCTGACCCGCTTTCTCGTCGAACAGCAGCGCCAGCAGGACGCGCTGCCCGGCCAGCTTCGCCTCCTGATCGAGATCGTCGCCCGCGCCTGCAAGGCGATCAGCCATTCGGTCAACAAGGGCGCGCTCGGCGGCATGCTGGGCGACCTCGGCAGCGAGAACGTGCAGGGCGAGGTCCAGAAGAAGCTCGACGTCATCGCCAACGAAATCCTGCTCGAGGCCAATGAATGGGGCGGCCACCTCGCCGCCATGGCGTCGGAGGAGATGGAATCGATCTATGCGATCCCGAACCGTTTCCCGCGCGGCGAATATCTCCTGCTCTTCGATCCGATCGACGGCTCGTCCAACATCGACGTCGACATTTCGGTCGGCACCATCTTCTCGGTGCTGAAGGCCCCGGCGGGTGCGGAAGGCCGCGAGATCGACGAGCACGATTTCCTGCAAAAGGGCGCGACGCAGGTTGCCGCCGGCTACGCCATCTACGGCCCGCAGACCCTGCTCGTCCTGACCGTCGGCACCGGCGTCTACGAATTCGCGCTCGACCGCGACATGGGCTCCTGGCGCATGACGCAGGGCAACATCAAGCTGCCGAAGGGCTATGCCGAATTCGCCATCAACATGTCGAACTATCGCCACTGGGCCCCGCCCATGCGCCGCTATGTCGACGAGTGCCTCGCCGGCAAGGACGGCGCGCGGGGCAAGAACTTCAACATGCGCTGGACTGCCTCCATGGTGGCCGACGTCCACCGGATCCTGAAGCGCGGCGGCATCTTCATGTATCCGTGGGATGCCCGTAAGCCCGAGATGCCCGGCAAATTGCGCCTGATGTACGAGGCGAACCCGATGTCCTTCCTGATCGAGCAGGCCGGCGGCGCCGCCTATGACGGGCGCACCCGGATCATGGACATCGACGCGACGGCGCTGCACCAGCGCGTCGGCGTGGTGCTCGGCGATCCGGACGAAGTCGAGCGCGTCGTCGCCTACCACCGCGAGACGGAAGAAGTGCCGGCCCCCGCTCCCGTCGCGCCGCGCGCCTGACCCTCTGGACCAGCGCCTGGCTGACGGAAAGGCTGGACGCGGCGGTTCTGGCGCAATATCAGCGTCATCGACGAAAACCTGTCGCATGGTCATCCATGCGGCCCGCAAAGTTCGGAGACCCTTCATGGCATCGCGCAAGCTTCTTCTTCTCCCCGGCGACGGCATCGGCCCCGAGGCCATGGCCGAGGTCCGCAAGCTGATCGCGGTCATGAACGACGAGATGAACGCCGGCTTCGAGATCGAGGAAGGCCTCGTCGGCGGCGGCGCCTACGACGCGCACGGCCAGTCGATCTCCGAGGCCGACATGGCAAAGGCGATGGCGGCCGATGCGGTGCTGTTCGGCGCCGTCGGTGGGCCGAAATGGGATGGCGTGCCCTACGAGGTGCGCCCCGAGGCCGGCCTCCTGCGCCTGCGCAAGGACATGCAGCTCTTCGCGAACCTGCGCCCGGCAATCTGCTATCCGGCGCTGGCGCAATCCTCGTCGCTGAAGCCCGAAGTGGTCGAAGGCCTCGACATCCTGATCATCCGCGAACTGACCGGCGGCGTCTATTTCGGCGAGCCGAAGACGATCACGGATCTCGGCAACGGCCAGAAGCGCGCCATCGACACGCAGGTCTACGACACGTTCGAAATCGAGCGCATCTCGGGCGTCGCCTTCGAGCTGGCGCGCACGCGCCGCAACGAAGTCTGCTCGATGGAAAAGCGCAACGTGATGAAGTCGGGCGTCCTTTGGAACGAGGTCGTCACGGCAACCCACAAGGCGAAATATTCCGACGTCAAGCTCACCCACATGCTGGCTGACGCCGGCGGCATGCAGCTCGTCCGCTGGCCCAAGCAGTTCGACGTCATCGTCACCGACAACCTCTTCGGCGACATGCTGTCCGACGTCGCCGCCATGCTGACCGGTTCGCTCGGCATGCTGCCGTCCGCCTCGCTCGGCGCGCCGGACGCCAAGACCGGCAAGCGCAAGGCGCTCTACGAGCCCGTCCACGGCTCGGCGCCGGACATCGCCGGCCAGGGCATCGCCAACCCGATCGCCATGATCGCCTCCTTCGCCATGTGCCTTCGCTATTCCTTCGAGATGATCGCCGAGGCCGACCGCCTGGAAGCCGCGATCTCGGCGGTGCTCGACGACGGCATCCGCACGAAGGACATCGCGTCGGACGGCATGAAGACCGTCTCGACCACCGAGATGGGCGACACCATCGTCGCGAAGTTCCGCGCCGCCTGATCCCGATTCGGGCCGGTTTCCAAGCCGCGCCCGTTTGGCGAAACAAACGGGTCGCGCTTTGCGCGATCCGCGGCAAAGCGATCCTTTCCGGCCGATTGACCCCTCATCGGCCGGAATGCTATTCCAACGTCAACCGTCCGCGCCCGCCACGCGTTTGCCCGCGAAGCCGCCCGAGCGCAGCGCATGTCGCCCGAAAGTGGGAACCGGTTTCGGGAGTGCGGCATGCGCCAAGTCGAACCAGCCTCAAGGATGATCATGCAGACCGCCGCACTTGCCGTGACGACCGACGACGCTCCCGAATTCCCGATCCCGGCGAACACCTATGCCGAGCGCGTCGTCTCGGTGACGCACTACACCGACAGCCTGTTCTCCTTCCGCATCACGCGGCCGGCCGCCTTCCGCTTCCGCTCCGGCGAGTTCGTCATGATCGGCCTGCCGAACGCCGAGCGCCCGGTCTTTCGCGCCTATTCGATCGCCAGCCCTGCCTGGGATGAGGAGGTCGAGTTCTATTCGATCAAGGTCGCCGACGGCCCGCTGACCCAGCACCTGCAGAAGATCCAGCCCGGTGACACTGTGCTGATGAAGCAGAAGCCGACGGGCACGCTGGTGCTCGACGCGCTGACGCCCGCAAAGCGCCTCTGGATGGTCGCGACCGGCACCGGCTTTGCGCCTTGGGCGAGCCTGCTGCGCGATCCGGAAACCTATGAGAAGTTCGACGAGATCGTCGTCACCAACACCTGCCGCGACGTCGCGGACCTCGCCTATGGCGACCAGATCGTCGCCTCGCTGCAAGATGATCCGCTGATCGGCGAACTGACCGCTGGCCGCGTCAGATATGTCGCGACCACCACGCGCGAGACCTCGCCGCAAATGGGTCGCATCACGACGCTGATCGAGAATGGCGACCTCTTCCGCATCGTCGGCTGTGCTCCGTTCGACCGCTCCACCGATCGCGTCATGATCTGCGGTTCGATGGCGATGCTGAAGGACGTCAAGGCGCTGGTCGAGGCGCACGGTCTGGAAGAAGGCTCCAACAACAAGCCGGCCGATTTCGTCGTCGAGCGCGCCTTCGTCGGCTGACCACTTTCATTCCGGAACTGGCCTTCAGACCGGACGTTTTCCCTTGAGCTCAAGGAGAACGACCATGAAGATCGACGATATCCGCGTCTCGCGCGCCGCCACCGACCGCGGCGCGGCGGAAGTCAGCCTGAGGGACGAGGATGGCGCGGAAGTCCGCATAATTTTCCCGCTTTCGGCATCCGGCGGCGACGACCGCGCCAGCCTCCTGGACGAAGCGCGCAGCCTCCTCAATTCGGCGATCGAGGCCATCGGCGCCTCGACGGGACTGCCGGACGGGCTGACGCCGGCCAACGCCAACGAGGAAATCCCGCTCGACGCGCTCGACATCGACGATGGCGGCCGGCCGCTGGAATCGCTCGAGGAAGAGGACGACAATCCCTATCAGGATTCGGACGAGGCCCTGCCGGACGAGCGTGCCGAGCAGGCGCTCGCCGCCGGCCTTGCCCGCGGCCGCTTCGGCGACCCGGCTTAAGCCGGTTCGACGTCGTCGACCATCCGGGCCGCGACGGCGTCGCCCAGTTGTTCGGCAAGGGCGGTGAGGGAGGCCGGAACGGCTTCCTGCTCGACTTCGGTCATCACGACGCGAAGTTCGCCGACCGCTTCCTGTTCCTGATTGCGCTTGGGGGTGTCCAGCATGCCGGGCACTCTCTTTTTAACATATGTTAGTCGCCTTCAAACTCAGCTATAGGCGGAATGATCCCGCCAGCAACCCGCAGGGCCGCAATTTCACGCGAATGTCAGCCCTTCGCGCGCAAAAGGCGCCCCGCATGGGACGCCTTTGCAACAGTCGGTTCGGATATGCCGGTCAGCCGCCAATCGGCGGCAGGGCGTCCATCAGGTCCTCCATGTGAATCGGATATTTGCGGACGCGATGGCCGGTCGCCGCGAAGACGGCATTGGCGATCGCCGGTCCAGCGCCGCAGATGCCGAGTTCGCCGATGCCCTTGGAGCCGAGCGGATTCGAGTTCTCGTCGAAGCCCTCGATCATGTGCACGTCGAGCCGCGGCACGTCGCGATTGACCGCGATGTGGTACTCGGCGAGATCGCGGTTCATGAACGCGCCATAGCGCAAATCCATCAGGCTTTCCTCCATCAGCGCCGCGCCGATGCCGAAGATCATGCCGCCCATGAGCTGCGAGCGGGCGGTCTTTTCGTTGAGGATGCGCCCCGCGTCGAAAACGCCCGTCAGCCGCCGCAGCCGGATTTCGCCGGTCACGGCATCGACGGCCACCTCGGCGAACTGCGCCCCGTAGGAATACTGCGCCATCGTCTTGTATTCCTTGCCGGGTTTCGCTGCGCCCTTGGCGGAAATTCCGCCAGACCCGTCGCCCAGTTGCGCGATCGGCAGCGAGCGATTGCCGAGTGCGATGTTGGCGCCGTCGATCCGCAGCTCCTTCGAATTCGCACCCTTCCACTCGCTGTCGGCCTTGGCCGCGCGCTTGAGAAGATCCTCCTTCAGCGCCTTGGCGGCTTCGAAGACCGCGGTGCCGGTCGAACCCGCACCGAACGAGCCGCCCGAGCCGCAGGTCTCGGGAAAGTCGGTATCTCCGAGCTTCACCGTCACATACTCCGGCGCAACGCCCATCGTCTCGGCGGCGATCTGCGTCAGGATCGTATAGGTGCCCGTCCCGATATCGGTCATGTCGAGCCGCACGGTCACATGACCATCGGTCGAAAGCTCGATTTCGGCCTCGGCCTTCTGCATCAGGTTCGGGCGGATCGCCGCCGCCATGCCGTGGCCGATCAGCCAGTCACCTTCGCGGCGCGAGACCGGGCCCTTCCAGCCGAATTTCTCCGCGCCTTCCTGCAGGCACCGGCGCATCTTGCGCGTCGAAAAGGGCTTGCCCGAATGCGGGTCCTTTTCCGGCTCGTTGCGCACCCGGAACTCGACCGGATCGACGCCGCAGGAATGCGCCAGCTCGTCAATCATGCTCTCGAAGGTCAGCGTCCCGACCGCTTCGCCCGGCGCGCGCATCGAATCCGCCTTCGGAATGTCACCCTCGACGACACGGTGCTTCGTGCGCATCGCCTTGGTCGCATAGCTGCCCCGCGTTGGCGAGGCGGCTGCCTCGGCGAAGGGATAGTCGCGCGCCATGATCGAGAGCACGTCGTGGTCGATCGCGACGATCTTGCCATTTGCGTCGGCGCCGAGTTTCAGCCGCTGGCGATGCGGAGGCCGGTTCGGGCCGTTGGAAAAGACGTTGCGGCGATGCTGCGCGATCCTAACCGGCCTTCCCGTCAGCTTCGCGCCATGCGCGGCGAGGATCGCCTCGTTGTGGACGCCGAGCTTCGAGCCAAAGCCGCCGCCGATATAGGGCGAGACGATCCGCACGTCCTGCGGGTCGATGTCGAACGTGTTGGCGAAGGCCTTGCGCCCGTCGCCGAGGATCTGGATCGACATGTGGACGGTCAGCTTGTCGCCGTCCCATTCGGCCACCGTCGCATGCGGCTCCATCGCCGCCGCGTGCTGGTGCGGCGTATGGAACTCGCCTTCCACCCGGTGCGCGGCCTTTTCGTATTCCGCCTCGAAATCGCCGGTCTCGGTGTCGACTTCGGGCGAGCCGTCGAGTTCGTCCGGCTTCACCGCCTCGTCCTCGTGCGTCTCGGGATCGAAGACGCCCTCTTCGGCCGCGATCTCCACCTTGACCAGCGAGGCCGCATGGCGCGCCTGTTCCAGCGTGTCGGCGACGACCAGCGCGACGGGATAGCCGAGATGGCGCACCTCGTTCGTCCGCATCATCGCGTGCGACTGGGCAAACCGCCCGCCCTTGGCGCGCTCGCCGAACGGGATCTGCTTCGGCGCATTCTCATGCGTCACGACGGCCTTCACCCCTTCGCACGCTTCGGCCGCCCTGGTGTCGATCGAAGTGATCCGGCCCTTGGCGACCGGCGATTCCACGATGAAGCCGATCAGGTGCGGCTTGTCCCCGCGCCAGTCAGCGGCATAGGTCGCGCGGCCCGAAACCTTGAGCGGACCTTCGACGCGGTCGAGCGGCTGGCCGATGAGGCCCTTGAACTCGTGCTCGCTCATGCCGCCTTCTCCTGCTTTTCGGTCATTTCCATGAGGCTGGCGACGATCAGCCGGCGCATCAGCGGAATCTTGAAATCATTGTCGCCCTGCCCTTTCGCCTCGGCGAGTTCGGCGTCCGCCGCCTTCTCGAAAAGCGCCCGCGACGGCGCCTTGCCCTCCAGCACCTCCTCTGCTCGCGCGGCCCGCCAGGGCTTGTGCGCGACGCCGCCGAGCCCGATCCTGATCTTCAGGAAATGGCCTTCGAGCAGATCGAAGGCGATGCCGATGGAGACCACGGCAAAAGCGTAGGACGAACGGTCGCGCACCTTGCGGTACATCTGGAATTCGGGCGCCTTGTGCAGCACGACATGCGTGATCAACTCGCCCTGCGCGAGCTGGTGGTCGATATGAGGCGTATCGCCCGGCAGGCGGTGCAGGGCGTCGGCCGGGATCGTCCGCACGCCACCCTGCGGAAGAACGGTCTCGATGTCCGCGCCGAGCGTCACCATCGCCACCGCCATGTCGGACGGATGGACGGCGATGCAGTTCTCGCTCGCCCCGAGGATTGCGTGGAAGCGGTTGAGGCCGCCGATCGCGTCGCAGCCCGAGCCCGGCTCGCGTTTGTTGCAGGCACGCTGTGTGTCGTAGAAATACTGGCAGCGCGTGCGCTGGAGGAAATTGCCGCCGGTCGTAGCCCGGTTGCGCAATTGCTGCGTCGCGCCGGACAGAAGCGCGGTCGAGAGCAGCGGGTACTTTTCGCGCACCACCGGGTCGGCCGCGAGCGCGCTGTTGGTCACCGCCGCGCCGATGCGAATCCCGTCCTTGGTCTTCTCGATTTCCTCATGCGGCAGGCGCGAGACATCGACCAGCGTCTCTGGCCGCTCGATCTCGTGCTTCATCAGATCGACGAGATTGGTGCCGCCGCCGAGAAACTTGGCATTTTCTCCACTGACAGCCGCGACGGCCGCCTTGTCGTCGGCAACGCGGGAATAGCTGAACGGCGTCATGTCCGCGCCTCCGCGACTTCGAGAATCGCATCGACGATGTTGTTGTAAGCGCCGCAACGGCAGAGGTTGCCCGACATGCGCTCGCGGATTTCCTCGTCGATCAGCTCGACCTCCTCCTTCGTCACCACACTCGGCTCACCGCGCTTCAGTTCGTCGAGAAGCGCGGTCGCCGAACAGATCTGCCCAGGCGTGCAGTAGCCGCACTGGAACGCGTCGTGCTTGACGAACGCGGCCTGCAGCGGCGACAGCGCCTCGCCGTCCGCCATGCCCTCGATGGTCGTCACCTCGTCGCCGTCATGGGCGACGGCGAGCGACAGGCACGAATTGATCCGCCGCCCGTTGACGATCACCGTGCAGGCGCCGCACTGGCCGTGGTCGCAGCCCTTCTTCGAGCCGGTCATGGAAAGGTTTTCGCGCAGGAGGTCGAGGAGGCTCACCCGAGGATCGATTGCGAGATCATGGGGCGTGCCGTTGACGGTCAGTCGTAACGGTTGCATCCGCTGCCTTTCGTGGTTCCGCGCGCGGGGGCGCGGCGATGGGTGGCACAGGCATGGCGCGGACGGGTTAGAGGCTCGTCTGCCGTTTCGTTGGCCGAGGCGGGAAATCGGGAAAATCGCCTCGTTCCCCTTGACCGTCATGCCCGATTGACACGCGCCATGCCTGCTTCGACGGACTAACCGCCGAGCGCCGGTCAATGTTCCTGCGGAATTTCATCGTCTGTCGGAGGAACCGCCCTATGCTGCACTGCCGTTGCGAACGCACCTGGCGAGAGCGTTGGCTCTCGAGATGGTTCATTCGCAGTTGTCGCGCGGTCTAGGCCTACCCAAAGGTAGTGAGCGTTTCCAATGTGTTGAGACGGATGCCAGAATGACGCAGGCGCAAATGCATGGCTGCCATGCAATTTGTTGCATTGCACCATCCGAGGTGGGCTCCTATCTTCGGATTGTCGACGGCCAACCTCCTCCCTGGCCCGAGACAATGACTGCGGTGCACCTCCTCCCGCACCGCACGAAATCAGGCCCGTCGGACCTCCTCCCCCGACGGGCCTTCTTTTTTGCCCAAATTCCAGTCGTCGCCCTGCATCGTTCGGGGTGGCTCTCGCGCGCGTTCGCCTTTATGAACGTCGCCGACGCAAGATTGTGACCGTGTGCAGCCGCCGCAGCGATGTTTCGTTGCCGGGCCGCGCGATGAGGAGACGCCGATGCCCCCCTACCGTTCCAGAACCACCACCCATGGCCGCAACATGGCCGGCGCGCGCGGCCTGTGGCGCGCGACGGGCATGAAGGATTCCGATTTCGGCAAGCCGATCATCGCGGTGGTCAACTCGTTCACGCAATTCGTGCCGGGCCACGTCCACCTGAAGGATCTCGGCCAGCTCGTCGCGCGCGAGATCGAGGCGGCCGGCGGCGTCGCCAAGGAGTTCAACACCATCGCCGTCGACGACGGCATCGCGATGGGCCATGACGGCATGCTCTATTCGCTGCCGAGCCGCGAGATCATCGCCGATTCGGTCGAGTACATGGTCAACGCGCACTGCGCCGACGCCATGGTCTGCATCTCCAACTGCGACAAGATCACGCCCGGCATGCTGATGGCCTCGCTGCGCCTCAACATCCCGACCATCTTCGTTTCCGGCGGGCCGATGGAGGCCGGCAAGGTGAAGCTCTCGGACGGCAAGATCCACGCGCTCGACCTCGTCGACGCCATGGTGGCCGCTGCCGACGACACGATGTCGGATGAGGACGTGGCCGTCATCGAGCGCTCGGCCTGCCCGACCTGCGGCTCGTGCTCGGGCATGTTCACCGCGAACTCGATGAATTGCCTGACCGAGGCGCTCGGCCTGTCGCTGCCCGGCAACGGCTCGACGCTCGCCACCCATGCCGACCGCAAGCGGCTGTTCCTCGAGGCCGGCCAGCGCATCGTCGGGCTCGCCAAGCGCTACTACGAGAGCGATGACGCGACCGCGCTGCCGCGCAACATCGCCTCGAAGGGCGCGTTCGAGAACGCGATGGCGCTCGACATCGCCATGGGCGGCTCGACCAACACGGTTCTGCACATCCTCGCCGCCGCGCATGAGGGCGAGATCGACTTCACGATGGACGACATCGACCGGCTGTCGCGCAAGGTGCCGTGCCTGTCGAAGGTCGCGCCGGCGAAGTCGGACGTGCACATGGAGGACGTCCACCGCGCCGGCGGCATCATGGCGATCCTCGGCGAACTCGACCGCGCGGGATTGATCCGGCGCGACCTGCCGACCGTCCACGAGGCCACACTTGGCGACGCGATCGATCGCTGGGACATCGCGGTGACCGACAATCCGGCCGCGCTCGAGCTCTTCTCCGCCGCGCCCGGCGGCGTGCCGACGCAGGTTGCGTTCAGCCAGAGCGCGCGCTGGAACGAACTCGACATCGACCGTGAAAAGGGCGTCATCCGCGACGCGCAGCACCCGTTCTCTAAGGATGGCGGCCTCGCGGTGCTGAAGGGCAACGTCGCGCTCGACGGCTGCATCGTGAAGACGGCGGGCGTCGACGAATCGATCCTGAAATTCTCGGGTCCCGCCCGCGTCTTCGAAAGCCAGGACGACACGGTCAACGCGATCCTGACGAACAAGATCAATCCCGGTGACGTGGTGGTGATCCGCTATGAGGGGCCGCGCGGCGGGCCGGGCATGCAGGAAATGCTCTACCCGACCAGCTATTTGAAGTCGAAGGGCCTCGGAAAGGCATGCGCGCTTCTGACCGACGGCCGCTTTTCGGGCGGAACGTCGGGGCTTTCGATCGGGCACGTCTCGCCGGAAGCGGCCGAGGGCGGCACGATCGGCCTGGTGCGCGAGGGCGACCGGATCGAGATCGACATCCCGAACCGCACCATCCACCTCGCTGTCGACGATGCCGAACTCGACGCACGCCGCAAGGCGCAGGCCGAGGCCGGCTGGAAGCCGGCCGAGAAGCGCAAGCGCAACGTCACCCCGGCGCTGAAGGCCTATGCCGCCTTCGCGACGAGTGCGGCCAAGGGCGCGGTGCGGCAGGTGCCGGAGATCGATTGACCCAGGCTTGCAACCGGCGACTTTCCTTTTGAAGCTCGCCGCGCCGGCAGCTAGAGCGAATATGGGGCCGCGCGGGGAGGTTTGTCGCGCGGCACGGATGTCAGAAACGACGCGGCCCGGACGGCCGCGCCACCAACAGGGAGGACCGAATACATGAACCTGACCAAGACCCGCCTTGCGGGCCTGACCGCACTTCTCGCCGGCTCGCTTCTCGCCGGCTCGGCGCTGGCGCAGACCGAAGTCAAGCTCGGCTACGCGCTCGCCGTCGATTCGCATTACGGCGTCGCCGCCAACAAGTGGCAGGAGGTCGTGGAAGCGGAGACCGACGGCCGCTACACCTTCACCCACTTCCCGTCCTCCGGCCTCGGCGGCGAGCGCGAAGTGCTCGAGGGCCTGCAGATCGGCACGGTCGAGGCGACGATCGTCTCCTCGGGCACGCTGTCGAATTTCGTGCCGGAAGCCGGCGTCTTCGACATCCCCTTCCTGTTCCGCAATCTCGAACACGCCCGCGCCGTGATGGACGGCGAGGTCGGGGACGAGCTTTTGACCAAATTCGAGGATGCCGGCATGATCGCGCTCGCCTGGGGCGAGCAGGGCTTCCGCCACATCACCAACAATCGCGGCGCGATCGACGGCCCGGACGACATGGCCGGCCTGAAGCTGCGCACGATGGAAAACCCGGTCCACATCACCGCCTTCGAGACGCTGGGCGCCGCCCCGACCCCGATGGCGTGGCCGGAAGTGATCGGCGCGCTACAGCAGGGCACGATCGACGGCCAGGAGAACCCGCTCTCGGTCATCACCTCGGCCAAGCTTTCCGAAGTGCAGAAGCACTTGACGCTGTCGGGCCACGTCTATTCGCCGGCCATGCTGCTGGTGTCGCCGGACCTCTGGAACGGCATGTCGGACGAGGACAAGGCCGCCTTCACCAAGGGCGCGACCGAGGCCGTGACCGCCATGCGCGGCTTCGTCGACGAGGTCGAGGCGAGCGGCGTCGAAGAATTGCGCGCCGCCGGCATGGAAGTTGGCGAACTCTCCGACGAGCAGAAGGCGCAGTTCCAGGAAGCTCTCGCCGCCGCCTACGAGCAGTATTACGGCCAGTACGACCGTGCCCTGATCGAGAAGATCACCGCCGTCGAATAAGGCCTGCCGAACCGAAAGGGCCGGTTTCGCCGGCCCTTTCTCGCTGCCCGGAAGGAAGCGCATGCGAACCGCCGAAACCCTCTTCGTCGAAGCGAACAAATGGGCGCTCGTCCTGATCCTCGCCGCCATGTCGGGGATCGTCTTCGCCAATGTCTCGCTGCGCTACACGACCAACTTCTCCATCGTCTGGGCCGAGGAAGTCGCGCGCTATCTGATGGTGTGGATGACGTTTCTCGGCGCTGGCCTCGCCTTGCGCACCGGCGGCCTCGTCGCCATCACCAACCTCCACGACGCCATGCCCGACAGGCCGCAACGCGCCTTGCGCGGCGTCATCGTGCTTGGCCTTTTGATCTTCTTCGCGGTGATGATCTGGGTCGGCTATTCCTATGCGTTGCGCATGCGCTTCCAGATGACGCCGGCGACGCGCATCCCCTTTTCGGCCATCTATGCGGCGATGCCGATCGGCTTCGCGCTGATGACCGTCCATCTTTTGCTCATCGCCCGCCGCTTCATCGGCGACAATTCGTTCGACCGCATCGCCGGCGTCGACGAAAATTCGGCGGCCGGCGGCTGAGACCCGATGACAACGATCCTCTTCTCCTCCTTCCTGATCCTCCTCGTCCTCGGTTTTCCGATCGCCTTCGTGCTGGCGATCTCGGCCTTCCTGGCGGTCGCCTTCGGCTCGACCTATCCGATGCTCGTCATCGTCAAGGAGATGTTCTCGGGGCTCGATTCCTTCCCGCTGATGGCGGTACCCTTCTTCGTGCTGGCGGCCGAACTGATGACCGGCGGCGCGATGACGATGGTTCTCCTGCGCTTCGCGGCCCAGTTCGTCGGCCATCTGCGCGGCGGGCTCGGCTATGCCAATGTGATCTCCTCGGCAATGTTCTCCGGCATTTCCGGCTCGGCACTGGCCGACGCCGCCGGACCCGGCGCGATGATGACGCGGATGATGGAACGCAGCGGCTACGACAAGGCCTATGCCGGCGCGCTGACCGCCTCCTCCGCGGTGATGGGCCCGATCATCCCGCCCTCGATCATCATGATCATCTATGCGCTGCAGGTGCAGGAAGTGTCGGTGGGCGGGCTTTTCGTCGCCGGCATCGTGCCCGGCCTCATCATCGCTCTGGCGCTCTGCGCGACCAATTTCGTCATCAGCCGCAAGCGCGGCTACAAGAGCGACGAGCCGCGCCCGCCGGTGCGCGACATGATCCGCACGACCATCCACGCCATCCCTGCCCTGCTCCTGATCGTCATCATCATCGGCGGTATCCGCTTCGGCGTCTTCACGCCGACGGAAGCCTCGGTCGTCGCGGTCTTCTATGCGCTGCTCTGCGGCATGTTCGTCTACCGCACACTGAAGATCCGCGCCTTGCCGGAAATCATCCTGCGCGCCGCGCTGGTCAGCGTGTCCGTCCTCCTGATCCTGGCGGCCGCGCGGGCTTTCGCCTGGGTGCTGATCATCCAGAGCGTGCCGCAGACGCTCGCCGCCGCGATCATCGCGATGGAACTGTCGCCGATCGTCTTCCTGCTTGCCGTCAACGTGCTGCTGCTGGCGTTCGGCCTGTTCATGGACCCGCTGCCCGGCGTGATGGTGCTCGTGCCGATCCTGGCGCCGATCGCGACGACACTCGGCATCGACCCGACCCATTTCGCCATCGTCGTCATCCTGAACCTGACGATTGGCCTGATCACGCCGCCGGTGGGAAGCCTCCTGTTCGTCGTGTCATCGGCCGTCGACCTGAAGGTCAGCCGGCTGGTGCGCGAAATGCCGCCGTTTCTGCTGACGCATTTGATCGTCCTCCTGCTGATCACATTCGTGCCCGCATTGGCCACCTGGGCACCGCGGGTGAGCGGATTTTAAGATTTCGTCAATCTTTCGCCATCTTGACGGGAACTTAATTTCACGGAAAGAATTTGGCTGTCATAAAGCGTGAAACACGCGAGGAGGCGTCATGGCGGATGTTCAGTTTCCAGAACCGGTGGTGCTTCGCGCCGGCGACCGCGTGCTCGAAATCCGGGACGCCATGCAGGCGGCCCAGACGCTGGCCGAAGCCTGGCCGGCAACCCGGGGCAAGTGGTACCACGCCGCCAACCGCGCCTGCCGCAGCGCCGTGAGGGGCGAAACCTCGCCGCAGCTCGCGCGCTCGATGTTCGTCCAGGCCGTCGACGAATCGCGCCTCGGCGCGTGAGATTTCACCTCTGACAGATTGTCGCGGATGTTTTTGCATGGCTTCCATGCGATTTTTTCGATTGCCGAAATAAATCAGAATACCTAGATATTGGGTGTCGACGGGATCGACCTCCTCCCCGATCCCCCGACCTGCGCGACGCACCTCCTCCCGCGTCGCGAGAAATCGGCCCGCCGGACCTCCTCCCCCGGCGGGCCTTTTTTGTGCCTGCTCTAACCGGCTCTTAAGGGTCGGCGGCGACAATGACCGCATGGCACGGCGCAGGAAATCGAAGAGCGGAAAATGGATCGTCACCGGCGCGCTCACTGCAGCGCTGGCGGGCGGCGCGTATCTCTGGTTGGGCGACGACGCGGCGCGACGGCTGCACGATGCCGGGCTGAAGCCGCCGGTGAAGATCGAAAGACCGGCAGAGAAGAAGGCCGTGCGGCCACCGCCGGTAAAGGTTCAGCGCGCGGCGGTGCCGAAGCAATCCGTCAAGCAGGGGCCGAAGCCCGTAGCGCCAGCGGCGATGCCTGTCGACCGGCCGCGCAAGGCCGCCGTTCCAAGACCGTCCTTGGCCGTCGGAAACTAGTCCGCGTTTTCCTCGATCTTTTCCATGTCGTCGTCCGACAGGCCGAAATGGTGGCCGATCTCGTGGATCAGGACGTGGCTGACGATGTCGCCCAGCGTTTCCTCGTTCTCGGACCAGTAGTCGAGAATGGCGCGGCGATAGAGGGTGATGCGGTTGGGACCGTCGCCCGATTGCGGGTTCCAGCGCTCGGCGATGCCTTTGCCCTCGAAGAGGCCTAGCAGGTCGAACGGCGTTTCGAGCGCCAGATCGTCCATGATCTCGTCGGTCGGGAATTCGGCAATGAGAATGACGATCTCGCCCGTCAATTGCCTGAAGGTTTCCGGCAAATGTGCGTAGGTTTCCAGCGCCAGCAGTTCGAACTCTTCCAGCGACGGCGAGAGCTGATCGTGCCAGGCGCGCGTTTTATAGATGCGGCCCATGGGCGCCATATAGACCCTTTGCCGGCCGATTTCGACCCCTTCGGGCGAATCAGCGTTGTTCGTCGTCGTCCAGCGTCCGCGCCTCGGAAGGCAGCATGACCGCGATGCCGTCGCGGATGGGATAGGCAAGCCGCGCATAGCGCGAGACGAGCTCCTGCCGCGCCTCGTCATAGGTCAGGCTGCCCTTGGTCAGCGGGCAGACGAGAAGCTCCAGGAGCTTCGGATCGGTCGCGCGCGTCTTGACCGGCACGGGGATGGTCATTGCAGGCTGCCGCCGCCCAGATCCCCATCGCGGGCGAGCGCCATTTCGGTGATCGCGATCAGCGTCTCGGCGCGGGTCTTCAAGTCCGGCGCCTCGAGCAGCGCCTGCTTTTCGGCCGCGCCATAGGGCGCCATCATCGACAGCGCATTGACCAGCGAGCGGTTCTCGGCCCGGCGGATCGAATCCCAGTCGGCCTCGAGGTCGTTCGCCTGAAGATAGGACTGGAAGGCACGCAGGAGTGCCGGCCGGTCGAGTTCGCTCGTGTCCGACGCCTCGTCGAGATCGGTGACGAAGGGCAGGATGCGGCACTGGCGGTAGGCCGACTTGACATGCGCTTCGTGGTCGAGCCGAAAGCGGCAGACGCCCTGGATCGAGATCAGGTAGCGCCCGTCGCCGGTCTCGGTGAAAGAGGTCAGCCGGCCGAGGCAGCCGACGTCGCACAGTTCCGGCTCGCCGTCGTCGCGCACGGCGCCGTCCAGCGCCGGCTGGATCATGCCGATGACGCGGCCCTTCGACAGGATCGCGTCGATCATCGCCAGATAGCGCGGCTCGAAGATGTTGAGCGGCATGCGCCCGCCGGGCAGGAGCAGCGCACCGGACAGCGGAAAGACCGGCACGAGGTCCGGAATGTCCTTTGCGCTGCGATAGCGTGCGTTACCCGCCTGCACGGCCTGCTCCATCCATTGCCCCGAAACCGCTGCGGGTTACGGGTTTATGTGGTGCAGCGGCCGTGAACCTCAAGGGCGGGAGGCTCAGGAGAAGAGCACGGAGGAAAGCTTGCGCCGCGCGGAAAGCGTCGCCGGATCGGCCATGCCCCAAGCCTCGAAGAACTTGAGAAGCTGCGCGCGCGCGCCGTCCTCGCGCCATTCACGGTCGGCCTTGACGATGGCGAGGAGCGAATCGACGGCCGCCGCCCGATCGCCCCGCGCGTTCTGGATCAAGGCGAGGTCGAAGCGTGCCTCGTGGTCGCCAGGGTCAGCAGTGAGCCGCTGTTCGAGCGCGGCCGGATCGCCGAGGCCGGCGACCTGGCTGTCGAGGTCGAGCCGCGCCTTCACTGCCACCATGTCGGCATGGGTCGCCTTGTCGGCGGGCACCTGCTCGAGCACCGAGAGGGCATCGTCCTTCTGACCCGCGTCGAGAAGGAGCGTCGCGAGCGCGGCGCTCGCCTGCGGATGGCCGGGCTCCTCGGCGAGGACGGCCGAATAGATGCCGACCGCACCCTGCAGATCGCCCGCCGCGCGTGCCTCGCCGGCCGCCGCCAGCGCGTCCTCGATCGCAGCACCGGCATTGCCCGGGCCGGCCACCTTGTCGATGAACTCGACGATCTTGCTTTCCGGCACCGCGCCCATGAAGCCGTCCACCGGCTGGCCGTCCTTGAAGGCGATGACTGCGGGGATCGACTGGATGCCGAGCTGCCCGGCGATGGAGGGATGCTCGTCGATGTTCATCTTGACGAGCTTGACCCGCCCCTTTGCCGCCGCAACGACCTTTTCGAGCGCCGGCTGGAGCTGCTTGCACGGACCGCACCACGGCGCCCAGAAATCGACGAGAACGGGCTGCTTGCGCGATTCCTGCACGACGTCGGTGCCGAAGCTTGCGGTCGTCGTGTCCTTGATCAACCCGTCCGCCGGCGCGGCTTGGGAGCCGACGAGGCCGGCGCCCCCTTCCATCGAGGCGGCGAAGGCGGGCTGGGCGGGATCGCGGTGCATGGGAACTGTCCTTTCAAGAAAAGCGGGCGCGGCGGCGTGCCGTCAATGTGGCGAAACCGCCGAAACATTCAAGATCAGCGGCTCATGTCCGGTCGCGCGCAGGAACGTGACGAGATCATCCGCGCGGATCGAAGTGGTGGCCGTGTTGACGAGCGGATGGGCGTTGATCGTCTCGTGCGCCATCAGGGCGGCATCGAGGACGAAGGTGACCGCGCCGCCCGCATCGTTGATCGCGCCGAAGGCTGTCACCGCGCCGGGGATGACGCCGAGATACTCCATCAACTTCTCCGGCTTGCCGAACGAGACGCGGGACGATGCACCGATGACGTGGTGGACCTGCTTCAGGTCGACCTCTGCGTCCTCCTCGACCGTCAGGAGAAAGAACCGGTCCTTCTTGTCCTTGAGAAAGAGGTTCTTCGTGTGCCCGCCCGGAATCTGTCCGCGCAGCGACTGCGATTCCCCGACGGTGAAGAGCGGCGGATGCTCGACGGTCGTAACCTCGATATCGAGTTCGGCCAGCATGGCAAAGAGGTCGTCGGCGGTCTTGGTCATGGGCGCTCGCATGAGGTGATCTGGGCAGGTCGTCATAGTCGCCGAGGCTCCGTTGCGAAAGCTGGTTCGGCGATATTTCCCTGTTGCAATCACAATCGAGTTCGGCCATATAAGCCCCGTTCCCGGCGATGCCGGGTGCGAGCGGGTGTAGCTCAGGGGTAGAGCACAACCTTGCCAAGGTTGGGGTCGAGCGTTCGAATCGCTTCACCCGCTCCATTTATCACATGCCAAAAAGCCGCGGCTCGTCCGCGGCTTTTGTCGTTTCGGGGCTACCGATTCAGTTGTGGCACTGGCGGTCCTCGGCTTCACCGCAGGGCGGAGCCGTCCTTGGTCCTGTTGCCGATCGCCATCACGAGAACAGTGACGACGACGAAGATGGTCGACGCGGCCGCGATGACGGGCGAGAGGTTGAACTCGATGTCCTCCATCATCTTGCGCGTGATCGTCTTGTGCTCGACGCCGGAGATGAAGAAGGCGACGACCGTCTCATCGAAGGAGGCGAGGAAGGCGAAGATCGAACCGGCCGCTATGGCGGGGGCGATCAGCGGCAGCGTGACGGCGCTGAACGCGCGCAGGCGCGACGCGCCGAGATTGAGGGCGGCCATCTCGTAGGAGGGCGGCACGCGCTGCAGGGCGGCCGTCACGACGAGGACGACATAGGGCACGGCGAGCGCGGTATGGATCAGGACGAAGCCGAGACGGGTGCCGACCAGGCCGAGCGGTGCGAACTGGAAATAGACGGCGATCGCGACGATCACGTGCGGAACGATGAGCGGGGCGAGAAGGATCGCCGTCAACGTGTCCTGCGCCGGAACGTCGCCGCGCACCAGCGCGAAGGAGCCCATCGTGCCGATGACGGCGCTGAGAACCGTGGTCATCGCCGCGATCTGCAGGGAGAAGAGCGTCGCGTCGATCCAACTGCTGTCGGTGAAGTAGGCGACGTACCAGCGCGTGGAGAAGCCCTGCGGCGGGAACTCAAGATAGTTTCCCGGACTGAACGACATCGGGATGACGATCAGCGTCGGAAGGACGAGGAAAATCAGGATGAGCGTTCCCAATCCGTAGAGGGTCCAGCGTCCGAGCCGCCCCGATGCAGCGCTAGTCATGGGCAACCACCCGATCGAGCTTGAGGAGGCGCTTGAAGGCGATCGTCACGCCCAGCGACAGGACGAGAAGGACGAGCGACAGCGCGCCGGCGAACGGCCAGTTCAGGAGTTCCAGCGCCTGCTGCCCGATCAGCGTCGCGATCATCAGCGTCCGCGGGCCGCCGAGAAGGGCGGGCGTGACGTAGAAGCCGAGCGACATGACGAAGACGATGAGACACCCGGCAAAGACGCCGGGAAGGCTCAGCGGCAGGGTGATGGCGAAGAACACCCGCAAATGGCTTGCGCCCAAATTAAGGGCGGCCTTTGGCAGGTCTGCGGGCAGGCTGCGCAGGGCGGTGGCGATCGGCAGGATCATGAAGGGCAGCATGACGTGCGTCATGGCAACGAGCACGGCGAAGTTGGTGTAGAGGAGGCGCAGCGGCGTTTCGGTCAGCCCGCTTCCCGTCAGCGCCCCGTTGACGAGGCCGTTGCGCTCGAGAAGCACGATCCACGCATAGGAGCGGATCAGAAC
>JACVCH010000002.1 GCA_016742175.1 Rhizobiaceae bacterium | reverse complement strand
GCGGCCAGGGGCCCCGTTAGTCGGCAGGCTTCCCTCTGTCAACGGAAAGGCGGCGGGCGCGCCGGCGGGGGCGCCGAGCCTGTCGACGGCGGGGGCGGGGGCATGGTAACGAGCGGCCCGCGCGGCGCTGCCGCCCGGAGGTTCCCCGCCCGTGTCCCATGGCGCCGCTCAGCCCGTTCCCCTCCTCGCCCGTGCCGGCTCCGCCCTGAGCGGCCGGGTGCGGCCGCCGGGGGACAAGTCCATCTCGCACCGCTCCCTGATTCTCGGCCTCCTCGCCATCGGCGAGACGCGGATCGAGGGTCTCCTCGAGGGGGACGACGTGCTGCGCACGGCCGCCGCCTGCCGCGCGCTGGGCGCCGCGGTCCATCGGGACGGGGAGGGGCTCTGGCGCGTGCAGGGCGTCGGCGTCGGCGGCCTGCGCGAACCCGCCGCCGTGCTCGATTTCGGCAATGCCGGCACGGGATCCCGCCTGATGATGGGCGTGGCCGGCAGCCATCCCGTCACCACCACGTTCGACGGCGACGCGTCCCTGCGCAAGCGGCCCATGCGCCGCATCCTCGATCCCCTCGTGAAGATGGGGGTGACCGTGGTGTCCGAGGCCGAGGGCGGGCGCGTGCCGCTCACCTTGCGCGGACCCCGTGAGACCATTCCCATCGTCTACGAGACGCCGGTCGCCTCCGCGCAGATCAAGTCCGCCGTCCTCCTCGCCGGGCTGAACAGCCCGGGCGCCACCACCGTCATCGAGACGGAGGCCTCCCGCGACCACACCGAGCGGATGCTGACCGGCTTCGGCGCGAAGCTGGAGGTGGGCGAGGAGAACGGCGAGACGGTGATCGCCATCCACGGCGAGGCGGACCTGCACCCGATGGACGTGACCGTCCCGGGCGACCCGTCCTCGGCCGCCTTCTTCATGGTCGCCGCGACGCTGGTGCCGGGAAGCGATCTCACCATCCTCAACGTCGGCCTCAACCCGACCCGTGCGGGGCTCCTCGCCGTGCTGCGCCAGATGGGCGCCGACATCGAGGAGATCGCAGCCCGCGAAGTCGGCGGCGAACCGGTCGCAGACCTGCGCGTGCGACACGCGCCGCTCTCCGGCATCGAGGTCGACCCGGCGATCGCGCCGGCGATGATTGACGAGTTCCCGGTGCTGTTCGTCGCCGCCGCCCTCGCCTCCGGCACCACCCGCACCAGCGGGCTCGAGGAGCTGCGCGTCAAGGAGAGCGACCGTCTCGCGACCATGGCCGCCGCGCTCACGCTCGCGGGCGCGCGGGTCGAGGAACACGAGGATGGCCTCACCATCCACGGCACCGGCGGCGATCCGCTCGCCGGCACTCCGCAGGGCGCGGATGGCGCCACCCGCCTCGACCATCGCACCGCCATGAGCATGGCCCCCGCCGGCCGCCCCAGCCCCGCCGGGGGGGGCGTCCGGGCGGTGAGGGCCGGTGAGGGGGCGGCGTCCCCGCCGCCCCTCCGGCCACGCAACACCGGCCCCCCGAAAGACGCGACCGCTCCCGTAGCCCCGGCCGCAACCGCCGAGGCCTCGAGCGAGGAAACGGCGCCGACGCCGGAAAGCCCGGCAGCAGATTCCGCAGAGGCGGCTCCCGAAGCGCCCGCGGACGTCGCAGCCGCCACGCCGGCAATCGAGGAAACGATGGCTGCGCCGCTGGAGGCCGCCGATGGCGCGGTCATCATCCGGCGCGGCGACACGCTCTGGCGGATTTCCCGGCGCGTCTATGGCCGCGGCGTGCGCTATTCGACCATCTACCTCGCCAACCAGGAACAGATCCGCGATCCGGACATGATCTGGCCGGGCCAGATCTTCTCGGTTCCCGACGAGACCGAGGAAGGCGAGAAGGCGGATATGAGCACGGTGTCCGACCAGCTCGCTCCGGCCGAAACGACCCGGTAGAACCGCAAGGCCGCAATCCAGGCGGCCTTGTTTTTCGACGATCCATCGTATATCGACGATGAACGATGAACACCGATCAAACCTGCACTGCCGACGAGATGGCGGCGCGCCTTGGCGCACTTGCCCATCCCGCGCGTCTCCACATCCTCAAGCACCTGTCCTCCCGGCCGGCCTGCTGCTGCAAGGAGGTCGTCGACAGCCTCCATCTTGCGCAGTCCACCGTTTCCCAGCACCTGAAGATTCTGGTAGAGGCGGGGCTCGTCACCTACAGGCCGGAGCGGCCGCGCTCGCGCTATGAGGTCGACCGCGAGGCGCTGGCGCGCCTGTCGCGGGGCGTAGCTGGCCTGATCGATCTTTGCTGCGCCAACCATGCCGCAGCGACCCATATTCAGGACGACCAAATTGGCAAATAAGACCGTCTCGGCCGAAAGCGGCTCCGTCTTCGCGACGCTGGTCAATCTTTGGCCCTATATGTGGCCCGACGACCGGCCGGACCTGAAGATGCGCGTGGTCTGGGCGACCGTGTTCCTGGTCGTCGCCAAGCTGATCCTCGTCCTCGTTCCCTATTTCTTCAAATGGGCGACGGACGCGCTGAACGGCCAGTTTTCCGCGCCCGACATCATCCCGGCAATGCTCGTCGCGCCGGTCATGCTGGTGCTGGCCTACAATGTCGTGCGCATCGTCCAGCTCGGTTTCAACCAGTTGCGCGACGCGCTTTTCGCCAAGGTCGGCCAGCACGCGGTGCGCCAGCTCGCCTACAAGACGTTCGTCCACATGCACGAATTGTCGCTGCGCTTCCATCTGGAACGGCGCACCGGCGGCCTGTCGCGCATCATCGAGCGCGGCACCAAGGGCATCGAATCGATCGTCCGCTTCACCATCCTCAACACGGTGCCGACGATCCTCGAATTCGCGCTGACGGCCATCATCTTCGCCGTCGCCTATGGCTGGATCTACGTCGCGATCATCGCGGTCACCGTGTGGCTGTACACCTGGTTCACGGTCAAGGCGTCGGACTGGCGCATCCAGATCCGCCGCGAGATGAACGACAGCGACACCGACGCCAACACCAAGGCGATCGATTCGCTCCTGAACTTCGAGACGGTCAAATATTTCGGCAACGAGAAGATGGAGGCCGGCCGGTTTGACAAGTCGATGGCGCGCTACGAGGACGCGGCGACCAAGACCTGGACCTCGCTCGGCTGGCTGAACTTCGGCCAGGGCGTCATCTTCGGCGTCGGCATGGCGCTGGTCATGGCGCTGTCGGCCTGGGAGGTCGCGCGCGGCACCCACACGCTCGGCGATTTCGTCTTCATCAACGCCATGCTGATGCAGTTGTCCGTACCGCTGAATTTCATCGGCTTCATCTACCGCGAAATCCGCCAGGGCCTGACCGACATCGAGAACATGTTCGACCTTCTCGACGTGCCGCAGGAGGTCACCGACCGGCCCGGCGCGAAGGCGCTCGTCATCAACGACGCGACCGTCCGCTTCGACGACGTGCATTTCGCCTACGATCCCGTCCGCCCGATCCTCAAGGGCGTCTCCTTCGAAGTGCCGGCCGGCAAGACGGTGGCGATCGTCGGCCCGTCCGGTGCCGGCAAGTCGACCGTCTCAAGGCTTCTCTACCGCTTCTACGACATCGGCTCCGGAGCGATCACCATCGACGGCCAGGATGTACGAAATGTGACGCAGGAGAGCCTGCGCGCCGCCATCGGCATGGTCCCACAGGACACGGTGCTCTTCAACGACACCATCGCCTACAACATCCGCTACGGACGCGTCTCGGCCGGCGAGGACGAGGTGCGCCGCGCCGCCGAGCTCGCGCAGATCGGCCCCTTCATCGAGCGCCTGCCGGACGGCTACAAGGCGATGGTCGGCGAGCGCGGGCTGAAGCTCTCCGGCGGCGAAAAGCAGCGCGTGGCGATCGCGCGCACCATACTCAAGGCCCCGCCGATCCTGATCCTAGACGAGGCGACGTCGGCGCTCGACACGCACACCGAACAGGAAATCCAGGCCGCGCTCGACCTCGTCTCGAAGGGCCGCACCACCATCGTCATCGCACACCGCCTGTCGACCGTCATCGGCGCCGACGAGATCATCGTCCTGAAGGACGGCACGATCGCCGAGCGCGGCCGCCACGCCGACCTCCTGCGCGCCGACGGGCTCTATGCGGCAATGTGGGCGCGCCAGCGCGAGGCGACGGAGGCGGAGGAAAAGCTGCGCAAGGCGCGCGAGGACGACGAGTTCGGCGTCGTCATCCGCCGCCGCACGCCGGAGATTGCCGAGGAACAGCCGGCCGAGTGATGCGTTGCGGGTTGGGGGATGTTCGTCTAATCAGGACGCAATTCCCATACGGACCAGAGCAGCGATTTCATGAGCCTCGTCACCACGATCAAGAACACTTTCGTCCCGATCAACCGGGAAGGCTATCCGTTCATCGCGATCTTCGCGGGCGTCACGCTCCTGCTCGGCATCTTCTCGACGACGCTGTTCTGGCTCGGCCTGATCCTCACCGGCTGGTGCACCTACTTCTTCCGCGATCCCGAGCGCGTCACCCCCGTCGACGACAAGCTGGTCGTCAGCCCGGCCGACGGCATGGTCTCGGCCGTCGGACCCGCCGTGCCGCCGCGTGAACTCGGCCTCGGCGCCGAGGAGATGACGCGCATCTCGGTCTTCATGAACGTCTTCAACTGCCACGTGAACCGCGCCCCCGTGCGCGGCCGCATTTCGAAGATCGAGTATCGCGCCGGCAAGTTCGTCAACGCCGAACTCGACAAGGCCAGCAGCGAGAACGAGCGCAACGGCCTCGTCATCGAAAGCCCGAACGGGCAGGTGGGCGTGGTGCAGGTCGCCGGGCTCGTCGCGCGCCGCATCGTCTGCTGGGCCGATGCGGACAGCGACATTGGCATCGGCGAGCGGTTCGGCATCATTCGGTTCGGCTCGCGCCTCGACGTCTACCTGCCGCGCAAGGCGGTGACCCGCGTCCATGTCGGCCAGACGGCGGTGGCGGGCGAGACGATCATCGCCGAGTTCGACGCCTCGGTCACCCCGCCGCTGGTGCGCGTCTCGTGAAGGGCCCCTTCGCTCCCTACGATCCGAACGGACGCCGCCGCAGCCCGCGCCTGCGCGAAATCCCGCTGCGCCTCATCCTGCCCAATCTCGTCACCGTTCTCGCCATCTGCGCCGGGCTTTCCGGCATCCGCCTCGCTTTCGAGGGCCGGTTCGAGATCGCGGTGGCGATGGTGCTCGTTGCCGCCTTCCTCGACGCGCTCGACGGTCGTCTGGCGCGCATGCTGAAGGCGAGTTCGTCCTTCGGCGCGCAGATGGATTCGCTCGCCGACATCATGAATTTCGGCGTCGCGCCTGCGCTCGTGCTTTACGCCTATGCGCTCGACAGCGCCGGCGCGGTCGGCTGGACGGCCGCGCTCGTCTTCGCCATCGCCTGCTGCCTGCGCCTCGCGCGCTTCAACGTCATGCTCGACGATCCCGACCGGCCCGCCTGGCAGAACGACTATTTCGTCGGCGTCCCGGCCCCCGCGGGCGCGCTTCTGGTCCTGATGCCGGTCTATCTCGGCCTGATCGGCGTGCCGGTGAACCAGACCTTCGGCTTCCTTGCCGCCGCCTTCACGGTCGGCGTCGCTCTGCTTCTGGTCAGCCAGTTACCGGTCTATTCCGGCAAGTCGAGCGGCATGCGGGTGCGGCGTGATCTGGTACTGCCGTTGATGCTGGCGATCGTCGGCTATGTCGCGCTTTTGTTCAGCTACACCTGGACGACGCTGGCGCTGACCGCCACGGCCTACTTCGCCATGCTGCCCTTCAGCGTCCGCGCTTTTGCGCGCCGCGCCGAGCGGGCCGACCGCGAAGCGGCAGAGGCGACCAGCGAAGAGTCAGGCGGCGCTGCTTAGGCCGAGCTCTTCCTCGCAGATCGCCATCAACCGGACATGGTCCACCCGTCCGTTGGCGGTGGTCGGCATCGAGCGGATCGAGATGACCGTCGCGGGAAGGGCGGCCTCGTCGAATCCGAGTCGCTTCCACTGGCGGGCGAGCGCCGCGCGATCCGCTTCGGCTTCGGTCGTGACGAGGACGATCCGGTCGTCCTTGCCCGCCGCCTTCAGCGCGACGGCCGCGTGAAGCGATTCCGGCCAGACGGCCTCCGCCGCCTCCTCGACGAGGGCGAGCGAGACGGTCGTGCCGCCGACCGCGGCAAGGCGCCCCGCGCGCCCGAGCGCGGTCAGATAGCCTTCCCGGTCGACCGAAACGATGTCGCCCGTATCGAACCAGCCGTCGCCGGCGAGCGGCCCGTCCGCGCCGAGATAGCGAATGGCGATGTTCGGCCCCGAAATCTGCAGCCGGCCGCCCTGTTCGAAGCCCTCGATCGGTTCGAGCCGCATCCGCATCCCCGGCAAAAGCCGCCCGACCGTGCCGGGCCGCCCATGCGTGATCGAGTTCACCGCTGCGACGGGCGAGGCCTCCGTCAGCCCGTAGCCCTCCATGATCGTCTTGCCGAAGCGCTCCGCCCATAGCCGGCGCGTCGCCGCGCGCAACCGCTCGCCGCCCGAGACGATCAGGCGCAGGCTTTCGAAATCCGAAGTCTGCGCCGCCTTGCCATAGGCCGAAAGCAGCGCGTCGGTCGCGAACAGGATCGTCGGCCGCCGCGTCGCCGCCACCTGCGGGATCTGGCGTGTGTGGAGCGGCGACGGATAGGCAAGGGCGCGCACGCCCTTCATCAGCGGCAGGATCAGCCCGACGGTCAGCCCGAGCGCCGTGTGGAGCGGCAGGACGGAGAGGATCGTGTCGCTGCGCGACAGCACCAGCCGCGCCTCGATCTGCGCGGCATTGGCGATCAGGTTCGCATGGCTCAGCACCACGCCGCGCTGTCCGTCCGGCGTCTGCTTGAAGAGGACGACGGCGGCGTCGTCGGCCTGGCGGGGCAGGCGCCGCGCGCGCCAGGCGAACCAGCCGGCGAACCGCTCGGCAGCCGTCACCGATGCTTCGAGATCCTCGATATAGACGACGCGTCCACCGGCGGCCGAAATCGCCTCGATCTCGCCGGCAAGCCGCGCCTTCTCGACATGGGCGCGCGAGGTGACGACGAAACGGATCGTGCCGTCGCGCACGAGGTCGAGCGGGCCGATGCCCGAGCCCATCATGGCAACCACGCGCCCGGCCGATTGCAGCGCCAGGAACGCCGCCATGCTCTGCGCAGCGTTGGGAAGCAGCAGCCCGACGATGTCGCCGCCGGTGCCGATCTCGACCAGCTTGCCCGACAGCATCCGCGCCCTGGCGAACAAAGCGCGATAAGTCAGCTTGTCGCCGGCGACGTCCTCGGCGATCACGCGGCCGGCGCCGTAGAGAAGCGCGGCGCTGCGCACCGCATGGAAGATCGTCTTCGGCCGCCCCTGGCTGAAGAAGCGCGCCTCGGCGACGCGGTCGAACAGCGCATTCGAGGTCGTCACGCCCACCGGCCCGGCCTCTTCCACCAGTTCGCCGATCGTGCGCGCCGGCAGCGCCATGATCTTCAGCTTTGGCAGAAGCTGGCGCGGCGTCTTGGCTGCGGGCTCATAGGCGCCGGGCAGGTGGCTCGACCCGCGAATGTAGATCGGAACGACCTTGGCATCCGCCGAAACGGCGATCTTGGCGACCGCGCGGTAGAGCCGGAAGCTCTTGACGTCCGGTTCGGCGTCGAAGGGAAAATAGACCGCGAGCCGGCCATTGCTCTTGAGGCGGCGGGTCAGCCGGCGGTTGACGAAGACGTGCTGCGCCTTGAAGGCGATGCTGCGCGCCAGCTCGCGCCACGGCTCCAGCCACATCGCGCGCGCCGACGGCTCGTCGAGAATGTGCAGCGTGTCATTGGGCAGGACCGACAGCATCAGCGCCGGGTCGAGCCGCGACTGGTGCGAGATCGCGTAGATGACGGGGCCGGGCGTCTGCGCCGCGCGCAGCGACGAATCATCGATCCGGAATGCGAGCTTCAGCGGCGCATAAAGCAGCGCCTGATGCAGCGAAATGCCCTGCCGGTGCGAAAGCCACGCAGCAAAGGCCGCCCATAGCGCCAGGAAACCGGCGATGATCAAAACGGTCTGGAGCATTGCCGCACCTCCAACCTCTCGAGGCCAAGCGGCTCTTGTCGGCCGTTGGCGCGGAGGGTAGCCGAATGGCAGTCCACGTCAATCCGGATGCCGGCCGGCGGGTTCCGCTGGCGGCATGACGAACGGGCAGCTAGCATCGCGCGCATATGAGGAGATAGTCATGGATTCGACGGAACTGAAGACCCTGCAGGCGCCGCTCAAGGCACGCTACAAGGACGACGCCAAGGCCGCCATCGTCACGCTCAAGGCCAAGGGCACGCTCGACGACCAGTCGATCGCCTGCAAGGTGGAGACGGGAAGGGCGCTCGAAATGGCCGGGCTTCATCCGGCGACCGGCGGCTCGGGCGCCGAGCTTTGCTCCGGCGACATGTTGCTCGAAGCGCTGGTCGCTTGTGCCGGCGTTACGCTGAAGGCCGTCGCCACCGCGCTCGAATTCCGGCTCGGCAACGCAAGGGTCGAGGCCGAGGGCGATCTCGATTTCCGCGGCACGCTCGGCGTCGCCAGGGACGCGCCGGTCGGCTTCCAGTCGATCCGTCTCAATTTCCACCTCGACACGGACGAGCCGCAGGAGCGCATCGATGCGCTCCTGAAACTCACCGAGCGCTACTGCGTCGTCTTCCAGACCATCAACACGAAGCCCGAACTTACGGTCACCGCCGCCTGAGCCTCAGGCGGTTCGAAGCACCTCGTGATTGCGCATCAGGAGGTAGTGGAAGAGCCCGCCGATCGCCGCGCCGAACAGCCAGGCGAATCCGGACATCGCCTGGAGCGCCGGCACCCAGACCGAAGCCACCGAGAAGATAGCGGCAATGGCGAAGGCGATCAGCGCCTTCGTGTTCCAGCCGCTGTCGTAGTAGTAGAGCCCGTCGGGATCGGTCGAAAAGAGCTGCTGGAGATCGAGCTTCTGGCGGCGCACGAGATAGTAGTCGACGACGAGGATGCCGTAGAGCGGCGCCAGCACTGCGCCGAGCGTGTCGACGAATGCCGCGATGCCGATATTGGAGATCACCGATACCCATAGCGCGCCGATGAAGAATGCGATGACGGCGGTTATGATGCCGCCGGTGCGCCACGAAATCCGTGACGGCGACAGGTTGGCGAGGTCGTAGGCGGGCGGGATGAAGTTCGCGACGAGATTGATGCCGACCGTCGCCGCGAAGAAAGTGAGCGCGGCGACCACCGTCAGGAACAGATTGTCGACCCGCTCGACGATCTCGGCCGGGTTGGTCAGCGCTTCGCCGAAGACCACCACGGTGCCGGCGGTGACGAAGAGGGCGATCATCGAGAAGAATGCGACATTGCCGGGCAAGCCGATCAGATTGCCCTTCCGCATCGCGCCTTCCGTCTTCACGAAGCGCGAGAAGTCGCCGAAATTGATGATGACCGCCGCGAAATACGCGACCATCGTGCCGACGATGGCGACGAAGGCGCCGAGCGAGGTTCCCTCATAGTCGCCGGTGCCCGTGAAGATCGTGCTCACCGCCGGCAGGAGTTCGCTGCCGGCCTGGTACCAGATCATGAACATCAGCACGATCATGACGACATAGACCAGCGGCCCGGCCCAGTTCAGGAAGACGGCGATGGAATCGATGCCGCGCATGAACAGGGCGAGCTGGAAGATGCAGACGATGGCGTAGGAGACCCAGCCGACCGCGGTCATGCCGAGGAATTCCGATCCGCCGGACAGGCCGAAGATCGCGTTGATCAGCAGCGCGACCGCCGTGGAAGCAAAATAGGTCTGCACGCCGTACCAGAAGATCGCGACGATGCCGCGGATCATGGCCGGAAAATTGGCCCCGCGCACGCCCATCGACGCGCGGGCGAGGACGGGATAGGGAATGCCGTATTTCACGCTCGGACGCCCTGACAGGTTGACCAGCACCATGACGATGAAGCCGGCGAGAACGATGGCGGCGAAGACGGCCCAGCCATTGAGGCCGTAGGTCAGGAACAGCGATGCGGCGAGCGTGTAGCCGAACAGGCTCTGCACGTCGTTCGACCAGACGTTGAAGATCTCGAACCAGCCCCACTTGCGTGCCTGCGGCGGCAGCGGTGCAAGATCCGCGTTGTAGAGCGACGGTTCGTGGCGATGGATTGTGAAATCGTCTTCGGACATGCCGGACCCCTCTCGCGTTGGCATGGCGACGTCCTTGCGAACGAGTCGCGCATGCGAAGCGCAAGGATCGGCCGCGGCCGAAATCCTGTCCATTGTGCCACTGTGGCCAGTCCCCCGCAGGCAACTGGTCCAGTTCCCTAGCGGAAGCGATCCTGACGGACGTCGAACACCTTGCCGGTTTCGCTGACGCTCGCCGAAGCCAGCGCCGCGATCCGCGCGGCGATCTCGGACGGGTGCGGGATGGTCTTGGGGTCTTCGCCGGGCATGGCGAGCGCGCGGTGCGCGGTGCGCGTCGGGCCGGGGTCGACGAGATTGACGCGCAGTGCCGACTTCTGCGTCTCCAGCGCCCAGCTTCGCACCATTGCCTCGACGGCAGCCTTCGAGGCGGCGAACGGTCCCCAATAGGCGCGCGGATGGGCGGCGAGGTCGGACGTCATGACGATGGCGCGGCCGGCGTCGGATTTCCGCAGGAGCGGGTCGACCGAGCGGATCAGCCGCCACGTGCCGGTCACGTTCGTCGCCATCACCTTGTCGAAGACCTTCGCCTCGACATGGCCGATCGGTGCGATGATGCCGAGGATGCCGGCATTGGCGACGAGGATGTCGAGCTTGCCCCAGCGATCGAAGATCGCGCCGCCGAGGCGGTCGATGCCGGGCATGTCCATCAGGTCGAGCGGCACGAGCGTCGCATGTCCGCCGGCCGCCTGGATCTCGTCGTCGAGTTCTTCGAGCCCGCCGACGGTTCGGGCGACCGCGATCACATGTGCGCCGGCCGCGGCCAACTCCTTGGCGACATGGTAGCCGATGCCGCGCGAGGCGCCGGTCACGAGCGCGACGCGCCCTTGAAGGTCGAGCTTTTCCGTCATCTTGTCCGTCTGTTATTGCCCGTTGTTCGCAAGCAAGGAGAGCGTGCGCACATTGTCGACGCCGTCGAGATCGGTCAGGCGCGTCGGGTATTGCGTGGTGAAGCAGGCGTCGCAGAACTGCGGCTGCTCGTTGTCGCGGGCAGGCTCGCCCACCGCGCGATAAAGCCCGTCGATCGACAGGAAGCCGAGCGAATCGACCCGGATGAACTCCGCCATCTCCTCCACCGACATGCGGCTGGCGAGAAGCTTGGCCGTCTCCGGCGTGTCGACGCCGTAGAAGCACGAGGCCCGCGTCGGCGGCGAGGCGATGCGCATGTGGACTTCGCGCGCGCCCGCATCGCGCACCATCTGCACGATCTTCTGGCTGGTCGTGCCGCGCACGATGGAATCGTCGACGAGCACCACGCGCTTGCCCTCGATCATGCGCCGGTTGGCGTTGTGCTTGAGCTTGACGCCCATGTGGCGGATCGAATCGGAGGGCTGGATGAAGGTGCGGCCGACATAATGGTTGCGGATGATGCCGAGCTCGAACGGCAGCTTCGCCTCCTGCGCGAACCCGATCGCCGCCGGCGTGCCCGAATCGGGCACCGGCACGACGATATCGGCCTCGACGGGGCTTTCGCGCGCCAGTTCGACGCCGATCTGCTTGCGCACGTCGTAGACGTTGCGGCCCTCGACCGAAGAATCCGGCCGGGCGAAATAGACATATTCGAAGACGCAGAAGCGCGGCTTCGCCTGCTCGAACGGAAAGAAGCTTTCCAGCCCCTTGGTGGTCACGACCACCATCTCGCCGGGCTTCAGGTCGCGGACGAAACGCGCGCCCATGATGTCCAGCGCGCAGGTTTCGGATGCGAAGATGTAGGCGCCGTCGAGGTCGCCGAGCACCAGCGGGCGGATGCCGAGCGGGTCGCGGCAGCCGATCATCTTCTTCGACGTCAGCGCGACGAGCGAGAACGCGCCTTCGAGCTGGTGCACGGCGTCGATGAAGCGCGAATTCGTATCGCGCTCCTTCGACGTCGCGATCAGGTGCAGGATGGTTTCGGTGTCGGAGGTCGACGAGAAGATCGAGCCTTCCTTCTGCAGCCGGCGCTGCACGGTCATCGCATTGGTGATGTTGCCGTTATGCGCGACCGCGAGCCCGCCATCGGCGAGTTCGGCGAAGAAGGGCTGGACGTTGCGCAGGCCGGAGCCCCCCGTCGTCGCGTAGCGGGTATGGCCGATGGCGCGCGAGCCCTGAAGCCGGTCCATGACCGACTTCTTCGTGAAGCTGTCGCCGATCAGGCCGATATGGCGCTCGACGTGAAACTGCGTCCCGTCATAGGAGACGATGCCGGCCGCTTCCTGTCCGCGATGCTGGAGCGCGTGCAGGCCGAGCGTGACGATGGCCGCCGCGTCCTGCCGGCCGAAAATGCCGAAGACGCCGCATTCGTCGTGAAAGCGGTCGTCGGCCCCGGAGGAGAACGGGGTATCGTCTGCGTCTGCCATGGCGTCTCGCCTTTCAGAACGAAGGGAAACGGCGCCATAAGGCGCCGCGATCATCTAGTTGCCGGCCGGCGGCGGTGTCTCGTCCTCGCTCGTGCCGAGCCGGTCGATGAGCGAGTTTTCGGGGTCGTCGGGCAGAACGCCCTCGAGCCAGGTGCCGATGCCTTCGAGCAGCGGCCGCGACTTGGCCTCCGCGACCCAACCCGGCTGGTTGGAGCCGACCAGCCACGAGAAAAACAGGAAGGCGACGGCGACGACCAGGATGCCGCGCGCGGCGCCGTAGACGAAGCCGAGCGTCCGGTCGAGCGCGCCGACGCGACTGTCGATGATGAAATCAGCGACCTTCATCGTGATCACGGTGACGATGATCAGCGCGATGAAGAAGACGATGGCCGCTGCCGCAAAGAGCGCGAGCTGCGCATTGTCGATATAGGGCGCGACGTAAGGCACGAGGATCGGGTGGAAATAGAACGCTGCCGCAGCCGCCGCGACCCAGGACGCGATCGACAGCACTTCGCGCGAGAAACCGCGGACCATGGCGAGCATCGCCGAAACGAGGGTGAAGCCGACGAGAATTCCGTCCAGCAGCGTAATCGGCATTGAAGCTCCGTTCACCTGCCGGCGGCCTGGCCTGCCGGCTCGTTCCTAATCCTGGTCGTCGTCCTGCGGCTTGCGCCTGCCGGCGATGCGCACGACGAGGTCTGCGAGCTGCGAAAGCTGCGTCGATCGCGCGCCTGCACCCTTGCCCGGCTCCTCGCTCGTCTGCGGCATGACGGCCTGAGCAAAGCCCAGCTTTTCGGCTTCCTTGAGGCGCTGCTGCGCATGCGCGACAGGCCGGATAGCCCCCGAAAGGCTGATTTCGCCGAAATAGACGCAATCGGCAGGCAGGGCAAGTCCGGTGAGCGAGGAAACGAGCGCCGCCGCGACCGCAAGGTCCGCCGCAGGTTCCGAGATGCGATAGCCGCCCGCCACGTTGAGATAGACGTCGTGCTGGGCGAACCTGACGCCGCAATGCGCCTCGAGCACAGCCAGGATCATCGACAGGCGCGAATTGTCCCACCCGACCACCGCGCGGCGCGGCGTTCCGAGCGGCGAGGGGGCAACGAGCGCCTGGATCTCCACCAGCACCGGCCGCGTGCCCTCGATGCCGGCGAAGACGGCGGCGCCCGGCGCCTTGGTCGAGCGTTCGCCGAGGAAGAGTTCGGACGGGTTGGAGACTTCCCTCAACCCCTTGTCGGACATCTCGAAGACGCCGATTTCGTCGGTCGGCCCGAAGCGGTTCTTCACCGTGCGCAGGATGCGGTAGTGGTGCCCGCCTTCGCCCTCGAAATAGAGGACGCCGTCGACCATGTGCTCGACCACGCGCGGCCCCGCGATCTGGCCATCCTTGGTCACGTGGCCGACGAGGACGATCGCGCAGCCCGTCGACTTGGCGTAGCGGATCATCGCCTGCGCGGATGCACGCACCTGCGTCACCGTGCCGGGCGCGGAATCGGCAAGGTCGGTCCAAAGCGTCTGGATCGAATCGAGAATGACGAGGTCCGGCCGCTTGCCCTCGGAAATCGTCGCGAGAATGTCCTCGACATTGGTTTCGGCGGCGAGTTCCACGCTCGTGTCCGCCGCATGCAGCCTTTGCGCGCGCAGCCGGATTTGTGCCACGGCCTCTTCGCCGGACACATAGACGATGCGATGGCCCCGACGCGCGAGCGCGGCGGCGGCCTGCGTCAGCAGCGTCGATTTGCCGATGCCCGGATCGCCGCCGACGAGCAGCGCCGACCCGCGCACGAACCCGCCGCCGGTCGCCCGGTCGAGTTCGCTGATGCCGGTCGAGATGCGCGGCGCCTCCTCGATCTCGCCTGACAGCGTCGTCAGCGCGACGATCCTGCCCTTGCGCGAGGAGCGCAGCGAGCCCGGCCCCGCGCCGATGCCGGAATTCGAGCCTTCCTCGACGAGCGTGTTCCACTCGCCGCAGGCATCGCACTTGCCCGCCCAGCGGGTGTGAACGGTGCCGCAATTCTGGCAGATGAACTGGGTGCGGGATTTAGCCATTGGAGAACATTCCCGAAATCTGCCCGGTTGCCGCTCTACGGCGCCCCCCTCTGTCCTGCCGGACATCTCCCCCGCATGGGGGGAGATTAGTCTCGGCGCCGACACCGCGTGATCTCCCCCCTCGCGGGGGAGATGTCCGGCAGGACAGATGGGGGCAACGTCGAGCGCAAACCTTCATCGATGGCGCTCCCCATGCACCACCCGCCGCAAATACCGCCCCCCGAGCGAGGTCAGCAGCTCATACGCAATCGTCCCCGCCGCACCCGCGGCCTCGTCGATCGGAACATTCGCCCCAAACAACTCGATCCAGTCCCCATGCCCCACGGCGCCGGGCCCGAGATCGGTCACGTCGAACAGCGTCAGATCCATCGTCACCCGCCCGAGGATCGGCACGCGCCGCCCGGCGATGAACCCATGCCCACCTTCCTTCCGCGCTTCCCGCAAAGGCACGCCCGAGCCCGAAAGCGCGCGATGCAAGCCATCCGCATAGCCCACGGCCGCGACCGCGATCAGCGTATCGCGTTTCAGCGTCACCGTGCCGCCATAGCTGACCGTCTCGCCCGCCTTCGCTTCGCGCACCTGCACGATCCGCGCCTCGACGGTGGCGACCGGCCGCATCGGGTTTGCGAGCCCTGCCTGCGGCGTGCCGCCATAAAGCGCGATGCCCGGCCGGACGAGGTCGAACGCGTAGTCGCCCGAAAGATACGTACCGGCCGAGTTCGCCAGGCTTGAAGCGACGCCTTTGAAGAGCCGCTCAACCGACTGGAATGATTCGAGCTGGCGCTTGTTCGCGGGCGAGGCGGGATCGTCGGCTGAGGCGAGGTGGCTCATGACGAGCCGCGGCGTCAGCGCCCGCGTCAGCTTGTTCTCGTGGAAGAACCGCGTGACCTGTTGGCCGCTCAGCCCGAGCCGGTTCATGCCGGTGTCGACATGCAGCGCGCACGGGCGCGGCCCGTCCGGCGCGTCCCAGCCATAGGCTTCCCAGAGCGAGATGTCGGCCTCGTCGTTGAGGACCGGGATCAGCCGCGCCTTGCGATAGGCCTGCGCCGCATGCGGCTCGAACAGGCCCGCGAGAACGTGGATGTCGGCGTCCGGCAAAACCTTGCGCAGCGCGATGCCTTCCTGAGGCAGCGCGACGAAGAAGACGCGGCAGCCCTCCGCCCAGAGCACCGGCGCGACCACGTCGATGCCGAGCCCATAGGCGTTCGCCTTGACGACACCGGCGACGCGCGCAGGTCGCGCCTTCGCTGCGAGAAGGCGGTAATTCGCCGCCAGCGCCTCGACGTCGATCGACAGCCGGCCGCCGCAGATGCGCGGATCGATCTCGGCCGGATTCCCTGCGAAGAGCGCCAACTATTCGAACCGCTCGGGCAGGTGATGCTCCTCGGCGAGGTCGGCAAAGCGGGTGAACTCGCCGACGAAGGAAAGCGAGACGGTGCCTGTCGGGCCGTGACGCTGCTTTGCGATGATCACTTCGGCCTTGCCGCGTACCTCGTTCAGCTTCGTCTCCCACTCCTGATGCTCCAGCGTGTTGCGCTCGGGCTCCTTGTTCTTGAGGTAGTATTCGTCGCGATAGACGAACAGCACCACGTCCGCATCCTGCTCGATCGAGCCCGATTCGCGAAGGTCGGAAAGCTGCGGCCGCTTGTCGTCGCGGCTTTCGACCTGACGCGAGAGCTGGGAGAGCGCGATGATCGGGACGTTGAGTTCCTTGGCGAGCGACTTCAGCCCGGTCGTGATCTCGGTGATTTCCTGCACGCGGTTCTGCGCCGACGCCTTCGACGAGCCCTGCATGAGCTGGACGTAGTCGATGACGAGCACGTCGAGCCCGCGCTGGCGCTTCAGCCGCCGGGCGCGCGCCGAAAGCTGCGCGATCGAGATGCCGCCGGTCGCGTCGATGAAGAGCGGGATTTTCTGCAGCGTCTGCGTACAGCCGACGAGCTTCTCGAAATCGGCCTCGGTCAGGTCGCCGCGCCGGATCTTGGAGGAGGGCACCTCGGCCTGCTCGGAAATGATACGCGTCGCAAGCTGCTCGGCCGACATTTCCAGCGAGAAGAATCCGATCACGCCGCCATTCTTCGCCTTGAACGAACCGTCCGCCTGCGGCTCGGGCTCGTAGGCATGGGCGATGTTGAAGGCGATGTTGGTGGCGAGCGACGTCTTGCCCATGCCGGGACGTCCGGCAAGGATGATCAAATCGGACGGCTGCAGCCCGCCCATCTTGCCGTCGAGGTCGCGCAGGCCCGACGAGACACCCGAAAGGTGTCCGTCCCGCTGGTAGGCGGCCGCCGCCATGTCGATCGCGGTCTTCACCGCATCGGAAAAGCTCTCGAAGCCGCCATCGTAGCGGCCGGTCTCCGCCAGTTCGAAGAGGCGCCGCTCCGCGTCCTCGATCTGCGCGGCCGGCGACATGTCGACCGGCGCGTCATAGGCGATGTTGACCATGTCCTCGCCGACCGTGATCAGCGCTCGGCGCGTGGCGAGGTCGTAGATCGCGCGGCCGTAATCGGCGGCGTTGATGACGTTGACGGCCTCGGCGGCGAGCCGGGCGAGATAGTGCGAGACGGTCATCTCGCCGACCTTTTCCTCGGCCGGCAGGAAGGTCTTCAGCGTCACCGGATTGGCCATCTTGCCCATCCGGATCAGTTCGCCCGCGACCTCGAAGATCTTGCGGTGCAGCGGCTCGTGGAAATGCTGCGCCTTCAGGAAGTCCGAGACACGGTAGAAGGCGTCGTTGTTGACGAGGATCGCGCCGAGGAGGGCCTGTTCGGCCTCGATATTGTTCGGGGCCTCGCGATAGAGCGGGGTCTCGACGGCTGCGAGTTTGCGGGCGGCTTCGGCCATTCCATGTCCACCTGTCGGATGCGCCGGACGGGACGAGAAACGTGAATCGCGGCTGGGTGACGAGTGTCTAGCGCGACTGTCCGAACGGACCAACGGCGAATCGCAAGATCAACATTACTTCACAGCCTGGATGCGGCCAAACACGATCGGTGATTGACATGTGCAAGCCGGCAACAGGCGGCTAAAGTTTTAAGCTTTGCGCCGCCTGCGCTGTTTTGGCGGAGCGGATTCGTGGGCGAGCACGCGCTCGGTCTGGACCATGTAGTCGCGGGTCACCGGCAGCGTGTCGTTGCGCTTTGTGATCTGGATCTGGAACACCATCAGGTCCTGCCAGCGAAACGCGCCCTCGGAGGCGGCGAGGTAGAACTCCCACATCCGGCAGAAGCGCTCGTCGTAGAGCGCCTTGGCGCGCTCGCGGTTGGCCGCGAAGCGTTCGCGCCAGTGCCGGATCGTCTCGGCATAGTGCAGTCGCAGAATTTCGACATCCGTCACCATCAGCCCCGACCGCTCGATCGACGGCAGCACTTCCGACAGCGCGGGAATGTAGCCGCCGGGGAAGATGTGCTTGCGGATGAAGGGCGCGGTTGCCGCCGGCGGGCCGGACCGGCCGATCGCGTGGAGCACCATGACGCCGTCGGGTTTCAGCAGTTTTGCGCAGGTGTCGAAGAAGGCGCGATAGTGGTTGACGCCGACATGCTCGAACATGCCCACCGAGACGATCCGGTCGAACCGCTCCTGCAGGCTGCGATAGTCGCGGATTTCGAAATGGACGTGCCGGTCGAGACCCAGCCGGTGCGCGCGGTCGGTCGAGACCTTGTGCTGCTCGTCCGACAGGGTGACGCCGAGCACGTCGGCGTCGAATTCCTGCGCGAGATAGATGCCGAGCCCGCCCCAGCCCGAGCCGATGTCGAGGATGCTCAGGCCCGGCCGCATGGCGAGCTTGGCCGCCAGGTGTCGCTTCTTGGCAAGTTGCGCGTCGTCCAGCGTCATGTCCGGCCGCTCGAAATAGGCGCAGGAATACTGCATGTCCTCGTCGAGGAAGAGCCGGTAGAGCTCGCCCGATAGGTCGTAGTGGTGCTTGACGTTGGCGCGCGAGCGCGGCGCCGGGTTCCACTGGTGGACGCGCTTGGCGAGCCGCCGTCCCGTCTCCGCCGCCTTCAGCCTCGCGAGCTTGGCGTAGGCGATGTCGAGATTGGCGTAGGAGAGGCGCACGAAGTCGATGAGGTCGCCTTCGAGGAAGTCGAGATCGCCGGCCATGTAGGCCTCGGGCACGGCAAGCGACGGGTTGAGGGAGATGGCGCGTTCCGCAAGGCGCGTGCGGATCGCGATGTGGAGCGGCGTTCCCGAGCCGTCACCGAACCGGTGTTGCTCGCCACGCGCATCCGTCACGAGCAGGTTTCCGGTTCTGACGAGCCGGCGGCCGAGACGTTTCAGCAACCAGAACATCGCAGGACCAAGAGGTTCGACACGATCCTTCTAGCGTAAGGGAAGAAAAGCGGAATTTGAAGTCCGCCGATCGGTCCAGAAACGCGAAACGCCCGAACCAGAGGTCCGGGCGTTCCAGCAAGTCCGCGAGAACGGCGTGAGCCTAGCGCTCCTCGCCCTCGTCGCCGGCCTCTTCGCCCTCGTCGTCATAGTCGGCGTCGGGTTCGAAGAAGGCATCGGGGCGGGCGTTCTCGTTGATGTCGTCGCCATAGATGGCTTCGGCCGAATCGAGCGTCTCGCCACGGGCCTGGCGCTCGGCTTCATCGGCGGAGCGCGCGATGTTGAGCGTGATCGTCACTTCGACTTCCGGGTGCAGCGCGATGGCGACGTTGGTCAGGCCGATGGTCTTGATCGGCTGGTTCAGCTCGACCTGGTTGCGGCCGACCGAGAAGCCTTCGGCGGTCACGATGTCGGAGATGTCGCGCGTCGAGACCGAACCGTAGAGCTGGCCGGTTTCGCCGGCCGAACGGACGACCACGAAGGTCTTGCCGTCGAGCTGGTCCGCGATCTTCTGGGCTTCGTTCTTGCGCTCGAGGTTGCGGGCTTCGAGCTGCGAGCGCTGGCCTTCGAACTTCTTCTTGTTGGCTTCGTTGGCGCGCAGCGCCTTGCCCTGCGGCAGAAGGAAGTTGCGGGCGAACCCGTCCTTGACCTTCACGGTCTCGCCCATCTGGCCGAGCTTCGAAATGCGTTCGAGCAGGATGACTTGCATGTCGCTGTTCCTTGTCGTTTCGCCGGACGACCGGCGGGCAGGAACAGGAAGAAGGCGCGTCGGTGGCGTCTTCGGGCGCTGTCCTGCCGGTTGGCAGTTAGGAGCGATGCGCTCCAACTCGGAATTCTTCTCTCGCCGGCATGCCGATCACGCCGGGAGGGTGTCGGAGGCGGTGAACCGCCTCCGACAGGATTCTTACTTCACGACGTAGGGCAGGAGGCCCAGGAAGCGGGCGCGCTTGATCGCCTTGGCGAGTTCGCGCTGCTTCTTCTGGCTGACGGCCGTGATGCGGGACGGAACGATTTTGCCGCGCTCGGAAATGTAGCGCTGCAGGAGCTTGACGTCCTTGTAGTCGATCTTCGGAGCGTTGGCGCCGGAGAACGGGCAGGTCTTGCGGCGGCGGTGGAACGGCCGGCGCGTAGGGATCTGGTTGATGTCGACCATTATGCGCCAGCTCCTTCAGCCTGGTTTTCGCGCGGACGGCGCGGGCCGCGATCGTCGCGATCGCCACGGGGACCACGATCGTCGCGGTCGCCACGCGGGCCACGGTCGCGATCGCCGCCGAAGCGGTCGCCGCGCGGGCCACGGTCGCCGCGATCACCGCGGTCGTCGCGCTTCTGCATCATCGCGGACGGGCCTTCCTCATGCGCCTCGACCTTGACGGTCATGAAGCGCAGGACGTCTTCCGACAGGCCCATCTGGCGTTCCATCTCCTGGATGGCAGCCGCAGGCGCGGTGATGTCCATCAGGGTGTAGTAGGCCTTGCGGTTCTTGTTGATGCGGTAGGTGAGGGACTTGAGGCCCCAGTTCTCGACCCGGCCGATCGACCCTTCATGCGCTTCGATGACACCCTTGTACTGTTCGACGAGGGCATCGACCTGCTGCGCGGAGAGGTCCTGGCGGGCAAGAAACACGTGTTCGTAAAGTGCCATGTTCTTTGCCTTTCTTCGTTTCCCTGCGCGGCGCCAGCGGCAAAAGCCTCATCAACTTCTCTCACCCGCGAGGCGGGAAGAAAGGCTGTGGTCGAGACGGTCGAGAGCGGAGACACGGGAGGCCGAAGGCACCTGGCCTTCATTCATGTGCAATTCTATTGAGAAACGCGCATGGCCCTCCGTTCAGCCCCCAGCTAGGACCGGCAGAGTGCGGCTCATATACACCATCTTCGCCGCGATGCAATCCTCGGGCGGCGCCGGGACGCCATTTGGCCGCCAGCCTTGACTTTGCGGCCCCGCCTGCGCCACACGCTTTGCCACGAACAAGGACCCGACGACCAGAGGAGACGCGCCGTGGCGATTGCATTCACCTTCCCCGGACAGGGCAGCCAGTCGGTCGGCATGGGCAAGGACCTCGCCGACGCCTTCCCCGAGGCGCGCGCGGTCTTCGACGAGGTCGACGCGGCGCTCGGCGAGAAGCTCTCCGCCATCATGTGGGAAGGGCCGGAGGAAAAGCTGACCCTCACCGCCAACGCACAGCCGGCGCTGATGGCCGTGTCGATGGCCGCGATCCGCGCCATGGAAGCACGCGGCTTCGACATGAAAGCGAAAATCGCCTATGTGGCCGGCCATTCGCTCGGCGAATATTCCGCGCTCTGTGCTGCCGGCATGTTCTCGGTCGCCGATACGGCCCGTCTCCTGCGCACGCGCGGCAACGCCATGCAGGCGGCCGTTCCGGTCGGCGAGGGCGCCATGGCGGCGATCATCGGGCTGGAGCAGGACGTCGTGAAGGCGGCCTGCGAGGAAGCCTCCGCAAAGGGTGTCTGCCAGATCGCCAACGACAATGGCGGCGGCCAGCTCGTCATTTCCGGCTCGAAAGACGCGGTGACTGAAGCCGCCCGCATCGCCACCGAAAAGGGTGCCAAGCGCGCGTTGATGCTGCCCGTCTCCGCCCCGTTCCATTCGGCGCTGATGTCGCCAGCGGCGGACGCGATGCGCGTCGCGCTCGGCGAGGTCGAAAAGAAGCCGCCGGTCGTGCCCGTCATCGCCAACGTCACCGTCTCGCCGCTCACCGATCCAAACGAGATCGTCAACAGCCTGGTCGAGCAGGTCACCGGCCAGGTGCGCTGGCGCGAGACCATCGAATGGTTCGCCGCCAACGGCGTGACGACGCTTTATGAGGTCGGCACCGGCAAGGTCCTCTCCGGTCTTGCCCGCCGCATCAACCGCGACCTGACCCCGGTGTCGATCACGACGCCGCAGGATGTCGAGACCGCGCTCGCCAATCTGGCCTGATACATCCGAAAGGAAGCCACATGTTCGATTTGACTGGAAAGAAGGCCCTCGTCACCGGCGCGACCGGCGGCATCGGCGAGGCGGTCGCCCGCGCGCTGCACAAGGCCGGCGCGACCGTCGGCATCCACGGCACCCGCGTCGAGAAGCTCGAGGCGCTGGCGGCCGAACTCGGCGAGCGCGTGAAGATCTTCCCGGCCAACCTGTCGGACCGCGACGCCGTCAAGGAACTCGGCAAGAAGGCCGAAGCCGAGCTCGAAGGCGTCGACATCCTCGTCAACAATGCCGGCATCACCCGCGACGGCTTGTTCGTGCGCATGTCGGACGACGACTGGGATTCCGTCCTCGACGTCAATCTCGGCGCCATCTTCCGCCTGACGCGCGAACTGACGCACCCCATGATGCGCCGCCGCTCGGGCCGCATCATCAACATCACCTCGGTCGTCGGCGTCACCGGCAATCCGGGCCAGGCCAACTACTGCGCCTCCAAGGCCGGGCTGATCGGCTTTTCCAAGTCGCTGGCGCAGGAGATCGCGACGCGCAACGTCACGGTCAATTGCGTTGCGCCCGGCTTCATCGAATCGGCCATGACCGACAAGCTCAACGACAAGCAGCGCGAGGCGATCATGGGCGCGATCCCGATGAAGAAGATGGGCAAGGGCGAGGACATCGCCGCTGCCGTCATCTACCTCGCCTCGGACGCCGGCGGCTACGTCACCGGCCAGACGCTGCACGTCAATGGCGGCATGGCGATGATCTGATGCGACGGGCGAAGAACGTCGCTTTTCAACCGAAAAGCGAGCGCTTTCGCCTTGGAACCAGCCGGAAACTCGTGTAATCGGGCCGCAACCGCCGCGAAATGGCGCGGTTTGAAACGGTTTTCCGCGCAGGTTTCGGAGGCATCTTTTGAGCTTGCCTAGCTGCAATCGGGCGGCTAACGAAGACCAAACACCTTTACCCAACAACAAACTCGAGGGTTTTTCGAAATGAGCGATACCGCAGAACGGGTCAAGAAGATCGTCGTCGAGCACCTGGGCGTCGAAGCCGACAAGGTCACGGAAGGCGCGAGCTTCATCGACGATCTGGGCGCAGACAGCCTGGACACCGTCGAACTCGTCATGGCCTTCGAGGAAGAATTCGGCGTCGAGATTCCTGACGATGCCGCCGAGACGATCCTGACGGTCGGCGACGCCGTCAAGTTCATCGAAAAGGCCACCGCCTGATCCGATCGGCCGCGCAGCCGCTAGCTTTGATATCTGGGGAGGACCGGCAATGAGACGCGTCGTCGTCACGGGCCTTGGCCTTCTGTCGCCATTCGGCGTCGGTGTTGAACATGGCTGGAAGGAGCTTCTTTCCGGCAAGAGCGCTGCGCGGCCCATCGACCAGTTCGAGACCAGCGATCTGCCCTGCAAGATCGCCATGCCGATCCCGCGCGACATGTCGCAGGAAGGCGCCTTCGATCCTGACGCGTTCATGGAGCCGAAGGAGCAGCGCAAGGTCGGCGACTTCATTCTCTACGGCGTCGCAGCGGCCGAACTCGCGCTGGCCGATTCCGGCTGGAAGCCGACCAGCACCGAGGACCAGAACGCCACCGGCGTCATGATCGGCTCGGGCATCGGCGGCATCGAGGGCATCGCGGAAAACGCGCTGATCCTCCACGAGCGCGGCCCCCGCCGCATCTCGCCCTTCTTCATTCCCGGCAACATCATCAACCTGGTCTCCGGCCAGGTGTCGATCCGCCACGGCCTCAAGGGGCCGAACCACGCAGTCGTCACCGCCTGTTCGACCGGCGCGCACGCCATCGGCGACGCGGCCCGCCTGATTGCCTTCGGCGACGCGGACGTGATGCTGGCCGGCGGCGCGGAATCGCCGATCACCCGGCTGTCCATCGCCGGCTTCTCGGCCTGCAAGGCCCTCTCCACCGATTTCAACGACACGCCGCAAAAGGCCTCGCGCCCCTATGACCGGGACCGTGACGGCTTCGTCATGGGCGAGGGCGCCGGCGTCGTCGTTTTGGAAGAACTCGAACACGCCAAGGCGCGCGGCGCCAAGATCTATGCCGAGATCGTCGGCTACGGCCTGTCGGGCGACGCCTATCACATCACCGCCCCGTCGGAAGACGGCGACGGCGCATTCCGCTGTATGACCATGGCGCTGAAGCGCGCCGGGCTGAAGCCGTCCGACGTCGACTACATCAACGCGCACGGCACCTCGACCATGGCCGACACGATCGAGCTCGGCGCGGTCGAGCGCCTGGTAGGCGACGCGGCGTCGAAGATCTCGATGTCGTCGACCAAGTCGTCGATCGGCCACCTGCTCGGCGCAGCCGGCGCGGCCGAGGCGATCTTCTCGATCCTCGCCATACGCGACAATATCGCGCCGGCGACGCTGAACCTCGACAATCCGTCGAAGGAAACGGCGATCGATCTCGTTCCGCACAAGCCGCGCGAGCGCGAGATCAACGTCGCTTTGTCGAACTCCTTCGGCTTCGGCGGCACCAACGCATCGCTCGTCTTCCAGCGCTATAACGGCTGACAACTCCCGCCAGCCGTTCCGCCCGCGCAAAGATTTTGCCATATTGGCAGCTACCCTGCGTGGCGATTCCATTTGCATTTCGAAAGCTTGAGGCCAGATGACCACTGATCCTGCAGGCGGGCCCCAGCCGTCCCAGCCGCCCATGCAATCGCGGCCGATCGTGCCGAAATCGGGTAGCGAGGCGCTGCGCCCGCAGGCCGGCACGCCGCCTCCGGCCCGCCGGTCGCGCCGCTCGCGCAGCCAGTTCGTCATCTTCATGAACTTCGTCATGTCCTGCATCGTCTTCGCGACGCTGGCGGCCGGCGCGGCGGTCTATTACGGCAAGGTGCAGTTCGAGGGCGAGGGCCCGTCGGCGACGACACAGACCGTCCTCATCCGCCCGAACACCGGCACCTCCGAAATCGCCGCGACGCTGGAGCGGCAGGGCCTGATTTCCGACGCGCGCATCTTCCGCCTCGGCCTTCGCGCCTATGGCAGCGACGCGAACCTGCGCGCCGGCGAATATGAAGTCAAAGCAGGCGCTTCCATGTACGAGATCATGGAACTCCTGAAGAGCGGCCGCTCGGTCCTCCACGCGCTGACCATCCCCGAGGGCTTCACCGTGCACCAGGCCTTCGCGCGCATCGCCGCGATGGAAGAACTGGAAGGCGAGATGCCGTCCGAGATGCCGCCGGAAGGTTCGATCGCAGCGGACACGATCCGCTTCACCCGCGGCATGGACCGACAGGAACTGATCGACCGTTTGTCGGCCGACCAGCAGCGCATGATCGACGAGATCTGGGCGCGCCGCGACGACGATCTGCCGATCGACACGGTCGAGGAGTTCGTCACGCTCGCCTCGATCGTCGAGAAGGAGACCGGCCGCGCCGACGAGCGCCCGCATGTCGCGTCGGTCTTCATCAACCGGCTGAACCAGGGCATGCGCCTCCAGTCGGACCCGACCTTCCTCTATGGAATCTTCGGCGGCGAGGGGAAGCCGTCCGACAGGCCGATCTACCGCTCCGACATCGACAGCGACACGCCCTACAACACCTATCGCATCGCCGGCCTGCCGCCCGCGCCGATCGCCATTCCCGGCCGCGCGTCGCTGGAGGCGGTCGCCAACCCGTCGCAGACCGACGACCTCTACTTCGTCGCCGACGGCAGCGGCGGCCATGCCTTTGCGCAGACGCTCGACGAACACAACCGCAACGTCGCCCGCTGGCGCCAGATCGAGCGCGAGCGGCAGGCATCGGGCGCCGCGCCGAGCGAAGAGGATGCGGTGTTGGCCGACGAGGTCGTTGAAGACGAATAGCCGGAGCGAAGCGGGGGCTTGATGACGATCGAAAGCATGACGGGTTTTGCCCGTGCATCGGGACAGGCCGGCGACGACCAGATCGTCTGGGAGCTGAAATCCGTCAACGGCAAGGGGCTCGACGCGCGCCTGCGCCTGCCACCCGGCCATGAGAGCGTGGAACAGCCCGCGCGCCAGGCGCTGCAGAAGACGTTCCAGCGCGGCAACATCTACGCCAACCTCTCCGTCGCGCGGATTTCCGGCGCGACGACCACCGTCACGGTCAACGAGACGCTGCTCGTCGAACTGGCGACGCTGGCGCAGCGCCTCGAACAGGATTTCGGCATCGCGCCGGCCCGCGCCGACGGCCTTCTCGCCCTGCGCGGCGTGATCGAGATCCAGGAAAGCCTCCTCGACGAAGACGCGCGAACCGCCCGCGACGCGGCGATCCTCGCCGTCCTCGACCAGGCCCTTGCCGGGCTGACCGAGGCGCGGCGCGAGGAAGGACAGGCGCTGAAGGCGATCATGCTCGGCCAGATCGACCGCATCGAAAGCCTGACCGAGCGCGCCGCCGCCGACCCGTCGCGCGATCCGGCCGCGATCCGCGCGCGCCTCGCCGATCAGGTCCGGCTCCTGCTCGATACCGGCGCACCGCTCGACGAGGCGCGGCTCAACGCCGAGGCCGCCTATCTCGCCACCAAGGCCGACATCCGCGAGGAGATCGACCGCCTGCGCACCCACATCGCATCGGCGCGCGCGCTTTTGTCAGGAGGCGGCGCAGTCGGACGGCGGCTCGACTTTCTTTCGCAGGAATTTAACCGGGAATCGAATACGTTGTGCTCCAAGTCGAACGCCGCGGCCATCACCGCGATCGGGCTGGAACTGAAGGCGGTCATCGACCAGTTCCGCGAACAGGTCCAGAATCTGGAGTAGCAATGCAGAACGAACCTTCGTCCGTCGCGATCCGCCGACGCGGCTTGATGCTCGTCATTTCCTCGCCGTCGGGCGCCGGCAAATCGACCATCGCGCGCAATCTTCTCGAAAGCGATCAGGGCTTCCAGCTTTCGGTCAGCGTCACCACCCGTCCGCGCCGCCCGAGCGAGATCGACGGCGTCCACTATCATTTCCGCACCAAGCGCGAATTCGACCTGCTGCGCGACAATGATGCGCTGCTCGAATGGGCCGAGGTTCACGGCAATTTCTACGCCACGCCCCGCGAGCCCGCCGAAGAGGCGATGGCGGCCGGGCGCGACATGCTGTTCGACATCGACTGGCAGGGCGCGCAGCAGCTTCGCGACAAGATGCGCGGCGACATCGTCTCCATCTTCATCCTGCCGCCCTCGATGCGCGAACTCGCCTCGCGCCTGACCCGGCGCGCGGAGGACAATGCCGACGTCATCGACGCGCGGCTGAAGAATGCCCGCGTCGAGATCGAGCACTGGCGCGAATATGACTACGTCGTCGTCAATGACGACCTCGACCGCGCCTTCCATGCCGTCGAGGCGATCGTGAAGGCCGAACGCCTGCGCCGCGACCGGCGGCCCGGCCTGTTCGACTTCGTCGGCGGACTGCTCGACGAGAAGATCTGACAGCGGAAAGACGGACGCTCAGATCGCCTGCGCGATCCGCACGAATTCGGCCACCGACAGCGTCTCGGCGCGCCGCGTCGCCTCGATCCCGACGCGCGCGAGCAGCGTCTCGCCGCCGAGCGGCTTCAGGCTCTGGCGCAGCATCTTGCGGCGCTGGCCGAAGGCGAATTCGGTGACCTTGGAGAGCTTCGCCGCCTCGACCGGCAACGGCGCGGCGCGCGGAACCAGATGCACGACGGCAGACGTCACCTTCGGCGGCGGTGTGAAGGCCTGCGGCGGCAGGTCGAAGAGGATGTCGGCATGGGCGCGCCAGCCGGCGAGAACCGCGAGCCTGCCATAGGCGTCGTCGTCGGGGGTCGCGACGATGCGCTGGGCGACCTCTTTCTGGAACATCAGCGTCAGTGATTTCCAGTAGGGCGGCCAGGGCTCGACCGAGAGCCAGCGGACGAGGAGTTCGGTGCCGATATTGTAGGGCAGGTTGGCGACGATCCGCACATCCTCATGGCCTTCGGCCAGAGCGGCGAAATCGGTCGTCAAAGCATCGCCCGAGATGACGGTGAGCCGGCCCGGATAGTGCGCCGAAACCTCTTCCAGCGCCGCAAGGCACCGCTCGTCGCGCTCGATCGCGATGACCCGGCGCGCGCCGTTGAGAAGCAGCGCGCGCGTCAGTCCACCCGGGCCGGGGCCGACCTCGATGATGGTCGCGTTCGTCAGGTCGCCCGCGCCACGCGCGACCTTCGACGTGATGTTCAAATCGAGCAGGAAGTTCTGGCCGAGCGACTTCTTGGCGCGCAATTCGTGCCGCGCGATCACGTCGCGCAGCGGCGGCAGGCCGTCGATGCTCATGCTAGACGGCTCATGCGATCAGCCATGCGGATGGCGGCGATGAGGCTGTCGGGCCGCGCGACGCCTTTGGCCGCGATGTCGAAGGCGGTGCCGTGGTCGGGCGAGGTGCGCACGAAGGGCAGGCCGAGCGTGACATTGACGGTCTCGTCGAAGGCGAGCGCCTTGGCCGGGATCAGCGCCTGGTCGTGATACATGCAGATGGCGGCGTCGTAGCTCTGCCGCGCGCGGGCATGGAACATCGTGTCGGCGGGCAGGGGGCCGAACGCGTCGATGCCCTCCTCGTTCAAATCCTCGATGGCGGGCCCGATCGTCTCGATCTCCTCGCGCCCCATCGCGCCGCCTTCGCCCGCATGCGGGTTGAGCCCGGTGACGGCGAGGCGCGGCCGCGCAATGCCGAAGCGCGAGGCAAGGTCGGCTGCGACGATCCGGCAGGTGGTGACGATGAGCTCGCGCGTCAGGGCGGCGGAAACGTCGGCAAGCGGAATGTGGATGGTCACCGGTACGGCCCGAAGGTCGGGCCCGGCCAGCATCATCACGGGCTGCACGGGGCGGCCGTAGCGCGCGGTGGAAAGATGGCCGAGATACTCGGTATGACCCGGAAAGCGGAACCCGGCCTCGTAGAGCGGCTTCTTGGAGATCGGCGCGGTGATCATGCCGCGCGCGTCGCCATTGGAGACCAGTTCCACCGCACGCTCGATCGCCTCCATGACACCGGCGGCGTTTTCGCGCGCGGGCGAGCCGGGGCAGTCGACGAAATTATTGGCAAGGGGGATGACGGGCAGGGCAGCCGCGAAAGTCGCGGCATCGCCTATGCCGATCCCCAGCGCCACGTCGATGCCGACGAGCCGGGCGCGGCTTGCAAGCAGTTCAGGATCGGCGATGACCGCGAAGGGCGCGATCTGCGTCTCGCAACGCGTGGCCCACGCCTTCAGGATCAGCTCCGGGCCAATTCCCGATGGATCGCCGCAGGTGATGACAAGGGGTGCCGGCACGACGACCTTTCAGCGACGCGGCGCGCCGGCCTTTTCCTAGCGTTGGACGATCTGGGCGCGTTCGCGCAGCTCGGCCGTGTATTTCTTGCTGAGCGCGTCGGAATCCTCGCTGTTGCCGAGATTCTCGGCCTCGAACACCGCCTGCGCGACCGTATCGTCGGAGACTTCGCGCGCGCTGCAGATGCCGATGAATTCGACGCCGCGCTCCGTCTCGCGCACGCCGGTGGCGTTGCCGGCCGAGATCGACTTGATCGGATCGGCCCATTCGGGCGGAAGCTGCGGCTCGAGCACGCGGCCGAGATCGCGCACGGTCACGTCCATCAGCCCCTTGGCGAATTCGCGGGTGGATTCGCAGCCCTGGAAGCGCGCGCGCATGGCCTCGGCCTCGCGCTTGCGGGTTGCCAGGCGCGCGCCGCGCTCGGCGGCCGGCACCACGAAGATGACCTGCTGCAGCATGTATTCGGTCGCGACCGGCTTCTCGCCGCCCTGCTGGAGCATGCGCTGCACAGCCTCCTGCTCGCTGACGCGGCCGCCCTCGTCGTGGCGGGCGCGGGCGCCGAGCGCCTGGCTCCAGCCCATCTGCGAGCGGATGAATTCGAGGAAGTGCTGCTTGGTCACGCCGGTCTGGGACATGACCTGGTCCATCTGCGCGGGCGACATGTTGTTCGAGCTCGCAAAGCGCTGGTAGGCCTGCGCGACGTCGTCGTCGGAGATGTTGATGTTGAGGCGCCGGATTTCGTTGCGGCGAAGCGCCTGCTCGATCAGTTCCTCGGCCGCCGCCTGCTGGCCGCCGCCGCGGCGCTGCAATTGCAGGAAGGCCGCGCGTCGCTGGATTTCGTAGCTGGTGATCGGCGTGTTGTCGACGATGTAGCGCACTTCGCTCGCCTGCGCGAAGGCCACGTCGGGCAGGGCCGCGAAGCCGAGGGCGAGGGCGATGCTGGCCGAGAGCAGCAATGTCTTCATGCGTCTAGCCTCCTGAAAAGGGGCGCAAGCTTGTCTTGCGAATGGCAAGCCCCTGAAGTGCATCTTGGGCAAAACGATGTCAACGATCCTTGGCGAGAACGAGGCCCACGGTCAGAACGTGGTCGTGCCGTTGCTGGTCGACCGGCCGAAATCGCCGAGCGTCCGCAGCGAGATCGTCACGCCGAAGTCGCGCGAGAGAACCTCGTTGTCGATGTTGCCGCGCGTTTCGGATGCCGTGAAGTTGATCCCGAAACAGTCGTCGTCATAGGCAAAGCCGATGCCGCGCTGGACCATGTTGCTGGTGTTGAGGTCGAAGGTCGCGTTGCCGAACACGCGCCAGTATTCGTGCACCTGCGCCGAGCCGCCGACGCGCACTTCGTGGCGGTCGTCGGCAAAGCCGTAATTGGGCTGCGCGTCGATGAAGGAATACTGCGTCGAGAGCGAGACGCCCGGCGTCGTGTAGCTGGCCGCGACGTCGGTGCGGCGCACTTCGAGGTCCTCCTCGTCGAGCCGCGCTCCGGCGGCAAGCGACACGCCGAACGGGGTGTTCAGCCCGACCATGCCGACATAGTCCGAAACGTCGTTTTCGAGGCCGGAATAGGCGCCTGCATAGACGAGGTCGGGCGAGGCGTAGGAGTTCGTGCCGGCGAGGTGGTATGACTGGCCGACGATCGCATTCGCGCCCCAGCCGCCGCCGAAATCGCCGGTGTAGCGGATGCCGAGATTGGCGCGCGTGCCGCCCTCGATCCGGTCATAGCCGGAGAACTTGTCGCGTTCGAAGAGGTTCGTCGCGTCGAAGACGAGGCTCTGTGCATCCTCGTTCGGAATGCCGAGCGTGTCGCCGTAAGGCTCGTCGGGACGCGCGAAGACCTGGCCCATCGGCTCGAACACATGCGTAGAGCTCGACGTGGAGAACAGGATCGGCCAGCGCGCTTCGAGCCCGGCCGTCGCCATCGAGCGGTAGTAGGCCGAGCGAATGTCGGTGGAGACGCCCTGGAAGCTGGCGACATTCTCGATGCCGGTCGACGAAAGGGCGCTGTCGCCGAAATGGACGCCGATCGCATCCTGCCGCGCGTGGAGCGACGGCGTGATCAGAAGGCCGCCGGTGGTGATGAAGGTCCGCTTCCACTCCGCCTCGGCGGTCACGCGTCCCGAGCCGCCGTCGAGGCCGCGGCCGGTGGGCGCCGACGACTGGGTCAGGAAGCCGCGCCCGTCAAACCGGTCGCGCCATAGGGCCTGGCTGTTGACGTCGATCGACAGTTCGCCGCCGGCGATCGGCGTGTCGGGCGTCAGGGCGTAGTCGAAGGAGGGCAGCACGAAGGGCTGCAGCGGGGAGGAGGCACCCAGATTGCGATTGCCGTTGGCATCGAAGTCGAGGATGTTTTCCTGCTTGGTGAAGTGATAGGCGCGCAGGTCGAAGAAATTGCGGCCGTCGAGCCCGGTCAGATAGACCTGCGAGAGCTGGTCGTAGGCGTTCGCCTGCTCGATGTCGTAGGTGTAGCCGAAATTCTTGTCGGTCTGGGCCATCACGTCCCAGCCGAAGTTCCAGCGCGGGTTGATGGCGAAATCGCCGCGCGACGCGATCAGCCCGCGGCCGGTTTCCTGCGAATCGACCGTCCCGGCGGAAAACGCATCGGGATCGCGCTGCGAGATGCCGGCGATCTTGAGATTGTACTGGCCGTTGTCGAAGCGCTGGCGCCATTCGGCCTGGGCGAGGAAGCCCTGCTGCGTGTATCCGCCGGCCGTCACAGTCAGGTCGTAGGTCGGCGACAGCGCGAAATAGTAGGGCACGTGGACGAAGGTGCCGAGATTTTCCGAGCTGCCGAAGGACGGGAACAGGAAGCCGCTCTTGCGCTCGACCGTCGGGTCGGCGATCTCGAAGGCGGGAACCCATGCGAGCGGCACGCCGAGGAACTCGAACCGCGCGCGCTCGAAGCGCACCGTCTTGGTCTCGCCGTTCCAGATGATCTTCTGCGCCTTGATGTTCCAGACCGGCGGCTTGTCGGGATTTTCCTCGCAGGGTTCGCACGCCGTATAGACGCCGCGCTCGAACTCCGTCACCGCGCCGCCGCGCCGCTCCGCGCTGTCGGCGCCGAAATAGACGCGGTCCGGCGTCTCGACGCGCAGCGTGCGCACGAATGCGTCGGCGAAATCATCGGTGACGTCGATTTCGTCGGCCTGGAAGCGCGTCCCGTCCGGATCGATGATCTCGACCCCGCCGCTGGCGATCAGGCGCGAGGTCGCGCGGTCATAGGTGACGCGCTGGGCGACGAGGCGGTTGCCGGCATAGTCGATCTGCACCGATCCGACGGCGGTGATGCGGTTGCGGTCGTTGTCGTAGACCAGCGTGTCCGCCTCGAGCAGCATGTCGGCATCGGGATCGGTCTGCGCCGAAAGGTCGATGGACTGCGCGCCGACGGGGTTCAGCGGGAAGATGGAGGCCGTTGCGGCGAGCACGCCGACGAGCGCCGTCGCGCCTAGAAGGCGCCGGGCTCGAACCGCACTGTTCAGGCCGGAAAGCACGCCCCTCACTAACCGTCCTCTCTGTACAACAAGAAAGTCACCCCGAAGAAGCCCGCGACGATCACCGGAAACCAGGCGGCGGCGACGGGCGGCACGAATCCGGCGCTCCCGAACGCCTTCACCAGAACCGTCACGACATAAAGCAGAAAGCCTGCGAGGACGCCACCCAGAATCATGGCCGACGACTGCCCCATTCGGGCAAAACGCATCGACACTGTTGCAGCGATGAGCGTCATCGCGACCAGCAGCGCCGGCGTCGCCAGGATCGAGTGCATGTGCATGGCGAAATTGTTTGCCGGCAGTCCGAAGGAGCGCGCCGCGGCGATCTTGCGCGGCAATTCGAAGATCGGGATCGTCTCCGGGCTGGCCAACCGTTCCAGCACGAATTCCGGCGTCAGATTGGTGCGAATCGAAACGGTTTCCACCAGTTCCGGCGGGTTGCCGCGCGTCGTGCGCCGGGCGTTGCGGAGCTGCCATTCGCCATCTCGTAGGAAGGCGCGTTCGGCGTCGAAACGCTCGATCGCGTTCGTGTCCGGCCCCACCGTGATGAAGGTCGGATTGACGAGCTGGAGCCCTTCGTCGAGGACGCCGGAAGCGCCGATATAGGTCTCGATCTCGCCGACGCGCTGCTTGATCCACGGCGCTTCGCCGCCGGCCGCAGGCGTGCTGTTTCCGCCGCGTATGTCGGCTTCGAGGAACTGCGTGCGCTCATAGCCGAAGGACGCGACGGGGTTCAGAACCAGCACCGCGACGAGGCCGAAAATCAAGGAGCCGAGGCAGATCGGCAACAGGAACTGCCAGGCCGAGATGCCGGCGGCGCGGGCGACGACGAGCTCGTATTTGCGGTTGAGCGAAATCAGCGTGGCGATGCCCGAGACGAGCGCGATGAAGGGCACCGCCTGCTGCATGATGAAGGGCGTCTGCAGCGCCGCGAAGGTGATTCCCCACCACAGCGAATACTCCGGCAAATCGCCCACCCGCCGCGAGACTTCGGTGAAGTTGACGATGAAGATCAGGCCGAAGATGCCGGTGAAGAACCAGAAGGTGATCACCAGATAGCGGCGCATGAAATAGCTGCCGAGCGTGCGTCCGATCATCGCTCGCCCTCCGCCTTGGCGCGCCTTCGCAGGATCGGCGCCATCGCGCGCTGCGTCCAGAAATCCTGCATGCGGTCGGTCCAGCGGGTGGGAAGCTCGAGCCGCTTGTTGGTCGCGATGACCCAGACGCAGACGAGCATGGAGATCAGCGGAACCGCATACATGGTCGGCACGAAAGCCAGACTGTCGCCGGCCGCATTGCCGGCGATAAACCCCTCCCAGCGAATGAAGAGGGCGATCAGCATCGTCGTGATGAGCGGATGGATGCGCGATTCGCGGAACGAGCGGGAATCGCCCGCCACCGCGAGGCCGATGAGCGCGAAGACGAGCGGATAGGTCCAGTCCGTCAGCCGCCGATGCAGTTCGGCCGTGAAGGATGCCGGCTTTTGCTGGAACACCGGGTCGGCCGGGTCGGGGTTGAGCAGGAAGCCCAGCGTCCGGTCCTTCGGCAGGTAGGTGATCGTCGAGGTCGCCGGCGCGAATTCGGCGAGATCGAACGCATAGGACTGGTAGCGGATGATCGAGACGTTGCCGGTGGCATTGCGGCGGTGGACGACGCCGTCCTGCATGACGAGCACGTGCTCGCCATTGAGCTCGATCGTCGCGCCCGTCTCGGCATAGTAGATGAGTTCGGTCTCTTCCTCGCGCGTGTCGGCGAGGAAGATGCCGGCGAAGCGCCCGTCCGGCAGGCGCTCGCTGATCTGGATGACGAGCCCGTCATCGATCGTCTGGAACGTGCCTTCCGACACGACCGAGGTGATCAGGTCCGCGCGCGCCTCGGAGACGAGCGCCCTCAGCCGCTCGCGCGCAAAGGGCTCGACGCCGTTCTCGATGGCGAAGGAGGCGATGGACGCGGCGACGGCGATGAGCAGGATCGGCCGGATGATCGTGGTCTTCGAACTGCCCGAGGCGGTGATCACGATCAGTTCCGAATCGGTGTTCATCGTGGCCAGCGTCTGCGCGACCGCGATGCCGAGCGCGAAGGGAATCACGATCGGAATGACAGCCGGCAGCACGAGGGCGGCGATTTCGAAGAAGGTGGCGGCGGACTGGCCGCTGCTGGTCACGACATTGATGCGGGTCAGCACCTGCGTCGTCCACACGATGGCAAGAACCCAGAACAGCGTCACCGCGAAAATCGCGAAGGTGCGCCGCATGATGTAGGTTTCGAGCACTCTCATGCAGGCTGATTGATCCGTTCATTGGGGCAAGTCTACGGCGATCCAGGATGCCGCTGCGTCGCCCCGGGGGCTTCGCACGATCGTGGAACATACAATCCGCCACCTTGGCAAACAAATGCCAAACACGCATGGTTAACGATTGATTGACCATCCCTTTCGGCGCTGGCCCAGCCGTCTGTCCTTGAAATGCGGTGCCCGATTCTCTACCGCAAAAGCAACCATCCTCGCATTCCATTCCCCTGCCATGAAGGATATCCGATGTCCCAGCGCCCCGTCATCAGCTTCGCCAAGCCGTCCGCCACCTCCGAAGGCGTGGTGGTGCTCTTGAGCGGCGAGGAAGCCGGGCTGGCTCCGTCCGGAGCGAGCCACGACCCGCAGGGCGTCCTGCCGCGCGCCATCGAGGTGGCGTCCTTCAAGGGCAAGCTCGGCTCCTCGGCGGACCTTCTCGCCCCGCACGGAACGACGCTCGACCGGCTGGTCGTTCTCGGCATCGGCAAGCCGTCGGCGCTCGACGAGCAGGCATGGCTGAAGATCGGCGGCGCGGTACAGGCGGCCGGCCGCAAGGCGAAGAAGGTGACGGTCGTGGTCGACGTAGCCGGGGCGCAGGCGAACGCGGTCGACGCCGCACAGCTTGCGATGGGCATCCTCCTGCGCGCCTATACGTTCGACAAGTACAAGACCCGCAAGGACGAGGCGAACGGCGAAAACGACAAGGAACCCGCCTTCGTCGTCACCTGCGCCGATCCGCAAGCGGCGAAGAAGAAGTTCGCCGAACTCGAAGGCATCGCCGGCGGCGTGCTTCTCGCGCGCGATCTCGTCAACGAACCGGCCAACATTCTCGGCCCGGTCGAATTCGCCGCCAAGGCGAAGGAGCTGGAATCGCTTGGCGTCGAGGTCGAGATTCTCGACGCACCGGCGATGGACAAGCTCGGCATGGGCGCGCTTTTGGGCGTCGCGCAGGGTTCCGAACGCCCCGCGCGCCTCGTCGTCATGAAGTGGAACGGCGGCAAGGCCAAGGACAAGCCGGTCGCCTTCGTCGGCAAGGGCGTCGTCTTCGATTCGGGCGGCATCTCGATTAAGCCGGCAGCCGGCATGGAGGACATGAAGGGCGACATGGGCGGCGCGGCCGCCGTCACCGGCCTGATGCACGCGCTCGCCGCCCGCAAGGCCAAGGCCAATGTCGTCGGCATCATCGGCCTCGTCGAGAACATGCTCGACGGCAAGGCGCAGCGCCCCGGCGACATCGTCACTTCGATGTCGGGCCAGACGATCGAGGTGCTGAACACCGACGCCGAAGGCCGTCTCGTGCTCGCCGATGCGCTCTGGTACTGCAACGACCGCTTCGAGCCGCGCTTCATGATCAACCTCGCGACGCTCACCGGCGCGATCCTGATCGCGCTCGGCCAGCACCATGCCGGCCTCTTCTCCAACAATGACGAACTCGCCGGCCGTCTTTACGAGGCAGGACAGGCGACGGGCGAGAAGGTCTGGCGCATGCCGATGGGGCCGGACTACGACAAGCTGATCGATTCCAAGAATGCCGACATGAAGAATATCGGCGGCCGCCACGCCGGCGCGATCACCGCGGCACAGTTCCTGCAGCGCTTCGTCAAGGACACGCCCTGGGCGCATCTCGACGTCGCCGGCACGGCCATGGGCTCGCCCACGAACGAAATCAGCCAGACCTGGGCGTCGGGATACGGCGTGCGCCTGCTCGACCGCCTCGTGCGCGACCATTACGAAGGCTGAGGCGCGCTTGACGGAGATCCTGTTCTATCACCTGACCGAATCGACGCTCGAGGAGGCGCTGCCGGCGCTCCTCGAAAAATCGGTCGAGCGGGGATGGAACGCGGTCGTCCAGGCGGGCAGCGAGGAGCGCCGCGACGCGCTCGACGCCGCCCTGTGGACGTTCCGCGACGAATCCTTCCTGGCGCATGCGGTCGACACCGAACACCATGCGCCGGAAAACCCGGTCCTGCTGACGGTCACGCCAGGCAACGTCAACGGCGCGCAGATCCGCTTCATGGTCGACGGCGCCGACGCGCCCGACCTGTCGAGCTACGAACGTGCGGTGTTCATGTTTGACGGCCATGACGACGAGCAGCTTCGCAAGGCCCGCGAGGCCTGGAAGCGACTGCGGCAAGAAAGTCACACCGTCACCTATTGGCAGCAATCGGCCGACCGGCGCTGGGAACGCAAGGCCTGATCAAGAGTTCTGGCGTTCATGAATAGAAGTTTACCTACGCTTACCTTGATCGCCGCCGCCATCGCCCTTTCGGCCTGCGGCAGCGAAGCGCCGATTGCACAGACGGCAGAGGCCGCCGCGCCGGTCGTGGAAACGCAGCCGGGCGTCGGCCACATCTACGGTCGCTGGGCACAGGACCCCGCCTTCTGCTCGGCGGACGGCGCAGGCCGTGTCATCACGATCGGTGAGCAGAAGCTTGAATCGCGCAACTATGCCTGCAACATGACCACGCCCGAGGTGAACGGGGAGGGGTGGCTCGTCACGCTCGAATGCACCGGCTCGAACGGCGCCGAGGACGTCACCGAGCGCGTGCGCTTTGTGCCCAAGGAAGAAAAGCTCGAGCTGAACTACATCGACCGCACCGAGCGCAACGACGAGCGGCTCGTCCGCTGCCCGTAGGCGCTTGCCTGGTTCACGGCGTCATGCCGCCGTTCCCTCTTCATATTCGCTCGACAAGTTGAGCCACATTTCCTCGTGGCGGTCGAGCGCGGCGACGTTGTCGGAACGCTCCTTCGCAAGCTTCGCCGCCTTGCCCGGATCACGCTCGTAGAGCGACGGCACGGCGAGTTCCGCATCGAGCGCGTCGATGCGCTTGCGCGTGCGCTCGATCAGCCCCTCCGTCGCCTTGATCTGCTTGGCGAGGGGCTCCAGCGCCGCGCGCCGTTGCGCGGCCTCGCGGCGCTTGTCGGCCTTCGACGCCTTGTCGGATTCGCGCTTTTCGCGCCGGTCGGACGCGCCGCCCGTCACCACCTGCCGGTAGTCGGCCATGTCGCCGTCGAACGGGCCGACATGGCCGTCCTTGACCAGCCACAGCCGGTCGGCCGACGCCTCGATCAGGTGCCGGTCGTGGCTGATGACCATCACCGCACCGGAATAATCGTTGAGCGCATGGATCAGCGCCTCGCGGCTGTCGATGTCGAGATGGTTGGTCGGCTCGTCGAGGATGAGCAGGTTCGGGCCGTCGAAGGCCGCGATGCCCATCAGGAGCCGCGCCTTCTCGCCGCCGGAGAGATCCTTGGCCGGCGTCTGCATCTTTTCCGTCACGAGGCCCATCTGCGCGACCCGCGCGCGCACCTTCGCCTCGGGCGCGTCCGGCATCAGCCGGCGCACATGTTCGATGGCGTTCTCCTCGGGTCGCAGATCGTCGAGCTGGTGCTGCGCGAAGATCGCGACCTTGAGCCCCGGCGCGATGGTCATTGTTCCTGACTCGAGCTGGAGGCGGCCGGAGAGCAGCTTGGCGAAGGTGGACTTGCCGTTGCCGTTGGCGCCGAGGAGCGCGATGCGGTCGTCGTCGTCGATCCGGAGCGACATGCGCGACAGGATAGGCTTTCCGGGCTGGTAGCCCACCGATCCGCCGGAAATCGCTATGATAGGCGCGGCCACCGTCTTCGTCGGTTCGGTAAATGTGAAGGGCCGCACGCTTTCGCCCGTGATGCTGTCGATCGGCTTCAGCTTCTCCAGCGCCTTCAGCCGCGACTGCGCCTGCCGCGCCTTCGATGCCTTGTACCGGAAGCGCTCGACGAAGGCTTCCATGTGCTTGCGGTGCGCTTCCTGCTTGACGATGGACTTCTGCTGCAACTCGGCCTGCTCGGCATATTGCCGCGCGAACTGGTCGTAGCCGCCGCGCCAGAAGGTCAGCTTCTTGTTCTCCAGATGCACGATCGAGGAGACGGCCCGGTTGAGGAGGTCGCGATCGTGGCTGATAAGCAGGACCGTGTGCGGATAGCGCGAGAGGTAGTTCTCGAGCCAGAGCGTGCCTTCGAGGTCGAGATAGTTGGTCGGCTCGTCGAGAAGCAGCAGGTCCGGCTCGGCGAAGAGCACCGAGGCGAGCGCGACGCGCATGCGCCAGCCGCCCGAGAAGGACGATGCCGGCCGCTTCTGCGCAGCCTCGTCGAAGCCGAGGCCGGCAAGGATGGTCGCCGCGCGCGCCTCGGCCGAATGCGCGTCGATGTCGGCGAGCCGCGTCTGGATTTCGGCGATCCGGTGCGGATCGTGCGCCGTCTCGGCCTCGTGCAGAAGCGCGGCGCGCTCCTTGTCGGCCTTCAGCACGATCTCGATCAGCGATTCTTCGGTGCCCGGCGCTTCTTGCGCCACCTGGCCGATGCGCGTGTTCCTCGGCAGGTTGATCGAGCCGCTCTCGGTCGGCAACTCGCCGGTGATCGCCTTGAACAGCGTCGTCTTGCCGGTGCCGTTGCGGCCGACGAGGCCGGCCTTGGCGCCTGCGGGAAGGGAGAGTGTCGCGTGGTCGATCAGGAGCCGACCGGCGATGCGCAGCGAGATGTCGTCGAGAACCAGCATGATGCAGCGGTGTTTGGACCGCCAGCGCATCGCGCGCAAGGGGGAAGGCTAGTCTGTGAACTAGATCGTCAAGGCCGCTGACGCCGCGATCACGAACATGTTATACTTGGTCGTCGTCAAGACGACGAACTATTCAAAGAGGGGTACATTGCAATGCCACAGGTTTCGCAGCTCTTCTTCAAGGCGGCAATTCTGTTTCTTTTGGTCGGCATCGGCATGGGACTGCAGATGTCGATTTCCGGCAACCACTCGGTCATCGGCGCCCACGCGCACACCAACCTTCTCGGCTGGGTGACGAGCGCGCTGTTCGGCACCTACTACGCGCTCAACAGGGAAAAGGCGGCGCAGCGCCTCGCCATGATCCAGTTCGGCGTCTACACGCTCGGCGTCGTCGTGATGACGCCGTCGCTCTACCTGCTGCTGCAGGGCAATGCGGGTGCGGAGCCGTTCGTCGCCATCTCGTCGATGGTCGTTTTCCTCGGCGTTGCGATCTTCGCCTTCATCGTTTTCGCGCCGGCGCGCGAGCGCGAGATGCCGCGCGGGCCGCTGGCGACGAACTGAAGCAACGGGAGCGCCGGCACGCGCCGACGCTCCCTTTCTCGATCGATGGCTGAAACCGGATCGCGCCTTGACCAGCGCAGCCGGATTTAGCGCGTTGCCGTCTGCACCATGGCGCAAAGATCGACCAGGGCGCGATCATAGACGCCGGGCGAAGCCATGACGTCGACGCAGCGGCGGCTGAGCCGTGCGAGTTCGGCCGAGTTCATGCCGGCGATACCGGGTGAAATGCTGCTCGTTTCGGTGTCGTCCACGCCTGGGCCGGTGCCTGTGCCACCGCCGGCCATGCCACCGCCACCCGAACCGCCGCCTCCAGAACCACCGCCGCCCGATCCGCCGCTCCCGCCACCGCCGATCCCGATGCCGACACCGACATCGACGCCGCTTCCGCCGCCGATGCCCACGCCCGCACCGGCGTTGACGCCGCCGGGGCCGCCGACGCTTGCGCCGACGCCAGCATCTACGCCCGAACCGCCGCCGACGCTGGCGCCCGCACCGACGCCGACGCCATCCGTGCCGCCAACGCTGGCGCCCACGCCTGCATCGACGCCCGAACCGCCGCCGATGCCGGCACCGGCGCCGACCCCGACGCCATCCGAGCCGCCGACCGACGCACCGGCGCCGACTCCGACGCCGTCACCGCCGACGGATGCGCCGACACCGGCATCGACGCCGCCGATGCCCACGCCCACGCCGGCGCCGATCTGGGCATGTGCGGCACCGGCCAGGGCCAGCGCGCTGCTGGCTGCGAGTGCCAGCGTGATCTTCCTGATATTGAAGTTCATCGTCTTCTCCTCTTCCCGTTGTTGCGATCGGATGGGCACCGACCATGCAAACTAACATTTGGTTGAGAAGAACGTTGCGGCAGTCACGCCGATTTCAACTGTATAATCATGGTTGTGAATTATTTATACTGTATAAAGCGAAGGAAAATATTGAATAATGCAATATTGTTCAAGAACTGGAAAAAATGCCCGCTATGCGGGTGTCGACTGCCCGCTATACGGGTATAAACGCAACCATGGCTTGTTTCAGGCGAAGTTGCGACCGCTTTCCGAGCGCTGGAAATAGATGAGGTCCAGCGCCGGCGCCTCGCCTGCAAGGCGCGTGAGGGCGGCGTGGGCCTGCCCCCGGTGGTGCGTCTGGTGGTTGAAGAAATGCGCGAGCGCCGGCGCAAGGCGCTGCGAGATCGTGCGCATGTCGGTTGCGGTGATGTAGGAGAAGCGTCCGGCGAGGTCGTCGTCCGTCAGGTCGGCGACATAACGCAGGATGCGCTCGTCCTCGGCTTCGCGCGCATCCCAGAGCGGGCCGATCTCGCGAAAGAGGATGGCGTCGAGCCGCTTTGCCGCCGCGCCTTCGCCGGTAAAGCGCTTCAGCCAGATGCGATCGGCGACGAGCACATGGTTGAGCGTGCCGCCGAGCGAGGTGAAGGCGAGGCCGAGATCGGCCCACAGCGCATCCTCGCCGACCTTGGCCGCCGCATCGAAGACCAGCCGGTTGGCCCAGGCGTTGTAGGCGGCGAACATGGAGAAATGCTGTTTCATCGGGTTGGCAACCGTTCTCGTCGCAGGCATAGGTTCGGCACGCTTATACGCCGGAGAGGACCGACAGCAATGACCGTTTTGCTTTATGATCTCGTCGGGTCGGACCCGGCCCGCCCGTTCAGCCCGCATTGCTGGAAGATCGCCTTCGCGCTCGCCCACAAGGGCCTTGCCTTCGAGCGCGTGCCGACGCCCTTCACGGCCGTCGCCGGCGTCGAGGGCGGCAGGCACAAGACGGTGCCGGTCATCCGCGAGGGCGAGCGCACGGTCGGAGACTCCTTCGAGATCGCGCTCGACCTCGAGCGTCGCTATCCCGATCGGCCGACTTTGTTCGGCGGGCCGGGCGGCGAGGCCGCTGCGCGCTTCATCGAGCGTTGGGCGTTTCTCGGGCTCCATCCTTATCTCGCCCAGGCGGCGATCATGGACATTCACGACAAGTTGGAGCCGGCCGACCAGACCCATTTCCGAACCACCCGCGAGGCGCGCTTCGGCAAGAAGCTGGAAGAGATCCCGCTCACCCGCGACGAGCGCCGTCCCGCCTTCCGCGCCAGCCTCGAGCCGCTGCGCTCCACGCTTGCCCTGCAGCTCTTCCTCGGCGGCGAAGGCCCGCTCTTCACCGACTACATCGTCGCCGGCGCATTCCAGTGGGTGCGGGTCGTCTCCGACTACGAGTTCCTCGCGACGGACGATCCGATCCGCGGCTGGCTCGACCGCTGCCTCGATCTCCACGGGGGCCTCGGGCGGCAGGTTCCGGCCGCCGCTTAAGCTCTTCACATACCGGGGCGGGGTCGCTATAGACGCGCATCCAATCACTCCCCCAAAGAATTGAGGAAGACCCGACATGGCGATCGAACGCACCTTTTCCATGATCAAGCCGGACGCGACCAAGCGCAACCTGACCGGCGCCATCACCAAGATGCTCGAAGATGCCGGCCTGCGCGTCGTCGCATCGCGCCGCGTGTGGATGAGCCGCCGCGAGGCCGAAGGGTTCTACGCCGTCCACAAGGATCGCCCCTTCTTCGGCGAACTGGTCGAGGGCATGACCTCCGGCCCGACCGTCGTGCAGGTCCTGGAAGGCGAGAACGCCATCCTGAAGAACCGCGAGATCATGGGCGCGACCAACCCGGCCAATGCCGACGAAGGCACCATCCGCAAGGTCCATGCCCTGTCGATCGGCGAGAACTCGGTTCACGGTTCGGACGCGCCGGAAACGGCTGCGCAGGAGATCACCTATTGGTTCTCCGACACCGAGATCGTCGGCTGATTCAGTTTCGGCGCAATCGCGCCGAAGCACTTGAATCGATGGAAAAAGCCGCGGCCCGCGCCGCGGCTTCTTTCATGCGCTGAGCCGGGCCGAACTGCTCTCGGCGTGTTCGCGCATCTGGGCGCCGACGGCCTGCAGGCCGTTCGCGTCGGGACTTCCGACGCCGTTCCCGCCGGCCGCTTTGACGCCGTACATCGCCTGGTCGGCCTGTTTCAGGAGTGCGTCGACGGAGGTTTCGGTGCCGTCGAAGACGACGATGCCGATGCTCGCCGAGGCCGAGTGGCAGATCGCGCCGATCTGGAAGGGCCGCGCCATTTCGGCGGCCATGTGCTGGGCGAGGGCAAGTGCCTCGGCCGCCGCCTTCGGGCGGTTGTCCGCATGGGCGGGCAGCAGCGCGACGAACTCGTCGCCGCCGATCCGCGCCACGGTGCCCGTGTCGCCCACGACCGCGGTCAGCCGCTCGGCGACCTGCTTCAGGTATCGGTCGCCGACTTCGTGGCCGTGGCGGTCGTTCAGCCCCTTGAAATTGTCGAGATCGACATAGATCAGTGCGCCGCAGGTCTCGTCGCGGCGGCAGGCATAGAGCGCCTTGCGCGTGTCGTAGATCAGCGCGCGTCGGTTGGCGAGGTCGGTCAACGGGTCGCGATAGGCGAGGCGGCGGATTTCCATCTCCTGCGCCTTGCGCAGCGAAATGTCGGTGACGTAGCCGTGCCACATGATGCCGTCGGCCACGGCTTCCGGCGTCGCCAGGACGCGCAGCCACTTCACCGTCTCGCCATGCCTGATGCGGAACTCGTGCTCCCACGGCCGGCCGCCCTTGCGCGCCCGGTGGAAACTTTCCATGAAGCGCGGCCGGTCCTTGTCCACCACGATCTCGAAGAAGCGATGCGGCGAGGGATAGCCGCGCTCGAACGAAAGGCCCGTCAGCGCCACGAACCCGTCCGAGATATAGGCCACGTCGAAGGCGCCGTCGTGCTTGCGCTCGAACTGGAAGAGCCCGCCGGGCAGGTGGCTCGTCAGCTTGGTGAAGCGCTCTTCGAGCTGCAGCCGCTGCATCGTCTCGGTCACGTCGCGCACCGTGCCTTCATAGCACAGCGGCGCGCCGCTCCGGCTGCGGATCAGCCGGGCGGATTCGGAAATCCAGATGCGCTCGCCGGTGCGGTGGCGGTACGCTTGCGACACGAAATCGGTGACGGTGCCGTCGCGAAAGAGCAGTTCGCGAAACTGCGCGCCGCGGGTCGGGTCGACATAGCACTCGACCGACGGGCGGGGCGAGGCGTGCATCACGGCCTGCGAGGTCGCGTAGCCCTGGAGCCGTGCCATCGCGGTGTTGGCGCGGATGTGCCTGCCATCGGGCAACGCGCGGTAGACGCCCTCGGCGAGGTTCTCGAACAGGAAGCGGCTGCGCGACAATTCTTCCGAAATGGCTACGTGGCGACGCTGGAAATAGGCGGTGACCCCGACAGCCGATCCGACGACCGAAAGCATCGCCCAGTCCAGCCAGCCATGTATCCCCGCCAGAGTCTCAAGCATTTCCACCCGCCCGCCAGTTGAGCGAGCAAGATTAGCGGCTGCGCGCTACCAAAAACCTAATACAGCAAGGGCGCGCCCGTCAGGGTTAGGGAAGCGTTACCAGCGTGCCGCTGCGTCGTCGTCGGCGTCCTTGGCCTCGACCCACGCGCCGGACGAACCGTCGGCCAGATGCTCCTTCTTCCAGAAGGGCGCGCTGGTCTTGAGATAGTCCATCAGGAAGGATGCGGCGTCGAATGCGGCCTGCCGGTGCACGGAAGCGGCGACCACGAGCACGATGTCCTCGCCGGGCGTCAGCCTGCCATACCGGTGGATCACGGTCAGGCTGGAGACCGGCCAGCGCCCGGCGGCCTCGTCCGCGATGCGCCTGATCTCGGCCTCCGCCATTCCCGGATAATGCTCGAGTTCAAGCGCGGCGAGGCGGCCGCTTTCGTCGCGGCAGACGCCGCTGAAGGTGACGACCGCGCCGACATGCCCGCCCGCCGCCTTGGCAGACTCGATTTCAGCCGCGGTGTCATAGGGCTCGGACTGGACCTTCACGCGAATGAAGCAGGCGTCCGCCACGTTCATCCCCCCGTCATCGGCGGGAAGAGCGCGATCTCGCGCGCTCCCGTGATCGCCTCGCGATGGTCGACATGCTCCTGGTTCACCGCCACGCGGATCACCTTCGGGTCCTGCAGCGCCTCGGCATAGCCGTCGCCGCGCGCGTGCAGCCAGGTGAGCAGGTCGCCCGCCGTCTTCACCTCGGCGGGCAGGTCGACATCCTCTTCCGCGACGCCGATGCGCTCGCGCACCCAGGCGAAATAGATCAGCTTCATGCTCAGTCCTCGATGACGTGCTTCAGCCCGGCGCGGAAATAGTCGTAGCCGGTGTAGAGCGTCAGAACGGCCGCGATCCACAGCAGCGTCAGGCCCATCTCGGTCGTGTAGGGCAGAACCTTGTCGCCGGCGGGGCCGGCGAGCAGGAATCCGATCGCGACGAGCTGGATCGTCGTCTTCCACTTGGCAAGCTGCGTCACCGGCACTGAAACCTTGAGCGCGGCGAGATATTCGCGCAGGCCCGACACCAGGATTTCGCGGCACAGGATAATGATCGCGGCCCAGAGCGACCATTCCCCGATCGTTCCCTCGGCAGCCAGGAGCAGCAGCGCGGCGGCGACGAGCAGCTTGTCGGCGATCGGGTCCAGCATCCGCCCGATATTCGACGTCTGGTCCCAGATGCGCGCCAGATACCCGTCGAGGAAATCGGTGAGGCTCGCCACCGCGAACAGGGTGAAGGCCGTCCAGCGCCAGAAATCCGTCGCCTGCGGCCGATGGTCGGGCACGAAGCACAGGACGACGAGAGGCACCGCCGCGATGCGCGCATAGGTCAGGATGTTCGGAATGTTGAATGCGCGATTGGACATGAAAGCCTGTTGTTTCTGCATCGAACTGCACCGTTCAGCGTCAGGTTCGCGGGTGGTGTGGGGCAAGTCAAGCTGCCGGTTCGTATCGCGTGGGCCGCGCGCCGTCACCCCTTCTCGTGGAAATGGTCGTAGATCGTTTTCGCGACCGCCGCCGAGATGCCAGAGACCGACATCAGGTCGTCGACGCCCGCCCGGCTGACGGCCTTTGCCGTGCCGAAATGGTGCAGCAGCGCGCGCTTGCGGCCGGGGCCGATGCCTGCGATCTCGTCGAGCGGATTGCGCACCATCTCCTTCTTGCGCCGCGCCCGGTGCGATCCGATCGCGAAGCGATGCGCCTCGTCGCGCAGGCGCTGGACGAAATAGAGCACCGGATCGCGCATCGGCAGCGAGAAAGAATCGCGGCCGGGGATGAAGAACCGCTCGCGCCCCGCATCGCGGTCGACGCCCTTGGCGACGCCGATCGTCGTCACCGCATCCTCGATGCCGAGATCGGCCAGGATCTTGCGCACGGCCGAAAGCTGTCCCTGTCCGCCGTCGATCAGGAGAAGGTCCGGCCAGGCCGGGAACTCGTCGCTGTCGGCCGGCGCGGTGCGGTCCGGCACGCCGTTTTCCTTGATCAGCCGCGAGAACCGCCGCTCCATCACCTCGCGCATCATGCCGAAATCGTCGCCCGGCGTGATGTCGGTCGAGCGGATGTTGAACTTGCGGTACTGGTTCTTCACGAAGCCTTCCGGCCCGGCGACGATCATCGCGCCGACGGCGTTGGTGCCCATGATGTGCGAATTGTCGAACACCTCGATCCGGCGCGGCGCGGCGGGCAGGGCGAAGGCTTCCGCCAGCCCCTGCAGGAGCCGCGCCTGCGACGAGGTCTCGGCCAGCCGCCGCCCGAGCCCCTGCCGCGCGTTCTGCAGAGCGTGGTCGGTCAGATCCTTCTTCTCGCCGCGCTGCGGCACCATCACGGTGATCTTGCGCCCCGCCTTGGTCGCCAGCGCCTCGGCCAGCAATTGCTGTTCCTCGACGGCCTGCGACAGCAGGATCGTCCGCGGGATCGGCTTGTCGTCGTAGAACTGCGCCAGGAACGCGCCGAGCACCTCCGGCGCCTCGATCGACGGATCGGCCTTCGGGAAATAGGCGCGGTTGCCCCAATTCTGGCCGGTGCGGAAGAAGAACACCTCGATGCAGTTCTGCCCACCCTCCTGGTGGATGGCGAAGACGTCCGCCTCTTCGGTCGACTGCGTGTTGATGCCCTGATGGCTCTGCACGTGCGAAAGCGCCGACAGGCGGTCGCGATAGATCGCGGCCCGCTCGAAATCGAGCTCTTCCGAAGCGTCCTGCATCGCCTTCGAAATCTCCGCGACGATCTTCGACGACTTGCCCGACAAAAACGCCTTCGCCTCGTCGACGAGTTCGTCATAATCGGCCCTGGACACTTCGTTCGTGCACGGCCCCGAGCAGCGCTTGATCTGGTAGAGAAGGCACGGCCGTGTCCGGGTCTCGAACACCGAATCCGTGCAGGTGCGCAAAAGGAACGCGCGCTGCAGCGAGTTGATCGTGCGCCCGACCGCGCCCGCCGAGGCGAACGGCCCGAAATAGTCGCCCTTCTTGGAACGCGCGCCGCGATGCTTGAAGATGCCGGGCGAGGGGTGGTCGCGGGTCAGGAGAATGTAGGGAAACGACTTGTCGTCCCGCATCAGGACGTTAAAGCGCGGCCGCAACCGCTTGATCAGATTCGCTTCCAGCAGAAGCGCCTCGATCTCCGTGCGGGTGACGACGAACTCCATATGCGCCGTCTCGCGCACCATCCGGCCGATCCGGTTGGTGTGGCCGCGCCCCTGCGCGTAGTTGGTCACGCGCTTCTTCAGGCTACGCGCCTTGCCGACATAGAGCACGTCGCCGGCGGCGTTGATCATGCGGTAGACGCCGGGCGAATTGGGCAGGCGCTTGACCAGCGTCTGGATGACGTCGACGCCGGTCTTGCCCTCCGCGTCGCCGCGGTCGCTCTCCCATTCGATGCCGAGATCGACGGTCGCGGCCTGCGGTTCGGCCTCGGTCTCCTCGCTCTCGTCCTCGTCGTCGCCGTTCGGCATGTAGCCGGCGACGTCGCCATTCGAGCGCTCGGCCCGCTTCAACGCGGTCGTGCCTTTTTCGGGCGTCGGCGGCTTCATTCGGCGACCCCTGCGACATCCGGCGTTTCCCAGGCGAGATGCTGCCCGCCGTCGAGCGCGATCATCTGGCCGGTGACCGACCGCGCCTCCCAGAGCCAGCGGATCGTCCGCCCGAATTCGGCAAGGTCCGGCCCGCGCTTCAAGAGCAGCGCTTCGACCTGAGCCCGGAAATCGTCGTCCTCCTGGCGCTCGTTGGCAAGCGTCGGGCCGGGCCCGATCGCATTGACGCGCACCTTGGGCGCGAGCGCCTGCGCCAGCGTTCGCGTCGCGGTCCAGAGCGCCGATTTCGACAGCGTGTAGGAAAAGAAACGCGGCGTCAGCCGCCAGACCCGCTGGTCGATCAGGTTGACGACCAGTCCTTCACTTCCTGCGGGCAGGCGTTGCGCCACAGTCCGCGCGAGCATTGTCGGCGCCTCGAGGTGGATCGCGAAATGCCGGTCCCACGAGTCCCAGTCGAAATCGGCCGCAGCGTCGTCCTCGAAGATCGAGGCATTGTTGACGAGCAGCGTCACCGGCCCGAGCTTCGATTCCGCATCCGCGACAAGCCCGGCGACGGCAGCCCGGTCGGTCAGGTCGGCCTCGACCACGGCGCATGCCGCGCCCTTGGCGGCGAGGTCTGCTGCCAGCCGGTCGGCGGCCGCGCGCGAGCCGTTGCAATGGATCGCGACCGCGAAGCCGTGCGCGGCCAGATCCTCGACGATGGCTTTGCCGATGCGCTGCGCGCCGCCCGTGACGAGGGCGACTTTGAGATTGGTCTGCATCATCCGATCATGAGAGCCGGGGAAAGGAGCCCAGATATAGGCGGCAAAGGCGCGGAGCAGAAGACCGCCGGCGGCTTTTCCCGCGTCCATCCTGCCATCGCCGCAAATCCGGCGCCGGTTGCAGCCCGCTTGCAGGCGCCCGGATTCTCGTATAGTAAACAGAGAGTTACCAAGAGCTGCCGCGCATCACTGTGGCATGAATGCAACGTCACATTGCAGCCATATTGCAGCCCGGGAATGACCCCTTTTCAGTTTGGGTTCAGCCGCAATTCGACACGAAATTCGCCTCGGTCGACGCCGGGAACCATTTGCCTCCCGTAAGGGTTTCAGCGTCTGTCTCGAAGTCGGGAACCGCGTATTGGTTCTCCCGTGGCTAAGGAGTTTTAAAAATGAATAATCGTTTCTACCGTCCCGCTGCTCTCGCACTCGGCGTTGCCGTGCTTGCCTCGGCCCCCGCGCTTGCCGCTGACGTTGTCTACCAGGAGCCGCCGGCACCGGCCGCTCCGATGGAGATCGCTCCGGTCAACACCTGGTCCGGCCCCTACGCCGGTGTGAGCCTCGGCTACGGCTTCAACGGTGAGACCGAGAACGAGTTCAACGGCGACACGGCCGACACCGAAGGCTGGATGGGCGGCGCGTTTGGCGGTTTCAACGTCCAGAACGGCTCGTTCGTCTACGGTGCTGAAGCCGACATCAACTACTCCGATGTCGACGGCGATGCCGCTGGCTTCAACTCGCGCACCACGGTTGACGGCTCGCTCCGCGGCCGCGCCGGTGTGACCGTCACCGAAGACATCCTGCTCTACGGTACGGCTGGTCTCGCCGCCGAGCGTCAGCGCATCACCGACGTTGCCGGCAACCGCGACACCAACGTCGCCCTCGGCTACACCGTCGGCGCCGGCGTCGATGCCAAGCTGACCGACCAGGTCTTCGGCCGCCTCGAGTACCGCTACACGGACTACGGTTCGGAAGAGTACACGCTGCCGGGCCTCGGCACGACGGACATCGACTCCAACAACCACCGCGTTTCGGTTGGTCTTGGTGTGAAGTTCTAATTCAGTCTCGTACTGGATGCGGAAAGGCCGGCGATTTCGCCGGCCTTTTTGTTTGTGCGCTATTTCGGCAGTTGAGCCGCGATTTCCGGAAAGCGTTCGTCGAAACGCTTGGCCCAGCGGGTCAGCTTGGCCCGCCCGCGCTCCCACTGGCCGTCGAAGCGCAGCGCCAGATAGCCGAGCGTGGCGCGCAGCGCGATGTGCCCGCCGGTGATCTTCTTGGTCAGCTTCGGCGGGTTTTCGTTGAGTTCGTCGAGCGCGCGCGTCGCCTTCGACCATTGCCGTTCGAGCCAGGGCAGGTGGATCTTCTCCTCCGGCCGAAACCGGCGCTCGTAGACATGGGCGAGCAGGCAATCGCAGATGCCGTCTGCGATCGCTTCCAGCTTCTCGGCCTCCAGCCGCTTGGCGGCGTTGCGCGGATAGAGCGTGTTGCCGGTCTCGCGGTTGATGAACTGCATGATGACGCGGCTGTCGTGAATGCCCTGGCCGTCATCGGTCACGAGGCAGGGAATCTTGCCGAGCGGATTCGCGTTCAGGAGCAACTCGGGGTCGGCGTTGGTGTCGACGACTTCCGCATCGAGCGCGTAGCCGGTGTGGGTGGCGGCCATGCGCACCTTGGCGCTGTAGGGCGAAGCGGGCGAGTAAAGCAGTCTCGGCATTCACGGAACCTCCATGCGATATGTTGCCGACAAGCTATGCGAGCAGCGCCGCACGGGCAATCACATCTCGTTCAGGGTGCGGGCAGGCGCAAATCGCGCTGGCGGCAGGAGCGCTCGGCCACCTGCGGGCACGCGCGGAAGTCGAGCTCGGAGGTCATGCAGATGCGCACTTCGCGCAGGAGGCCGCTGTCGCACGTGACCGCGAGCCCATCATCGGACATGCCGTCATTGGCCTCGAGGAAGGCCGCCCGCACGCCTTCAGCCGACACGCGGCGTTGTCTGAGTTCGGGCAGGTTCAGCCTGTCGAAGGCGGCGCGGGTCGTGTCGAAATAGGTATCGGCCGAAAGCCCGCTGCATGTGCCGTGCTTGCGCCATTGATGCCGGATCAATCCGTCGGAGGGGATGATGTCGTCGATGGCGTCGATCTCGGCGCGGGACGGATTGCGCGCGTCGTCGTCGCAATATTCCGGCCAGCCATCCTCGAATTGCGGCCACAGCCCATGCACGACGAAGCCGAGGTTGCGATCGGTGTCGCATTGTTGTGGGTCCGCATCGCCACCCCCGGCCGCGCAATAGCTCGGCGACCAGGACAGCGCGAGGACGTAGAAGTCGAAGGGCGCGGCTTGCTCGCCGCCGCTTTCGTCGCCGCAACCTGCCAGCGCAAGGCAGGCGGCCAGCAATCCGATCAGACGAACGGGCAAATGATCAGCGCAGGACGCGGCAATTTCCGCCATACACCTTCCAGCGGTCGAAGCCGAGCACGCAGAATTCGACGTTGCTGCCGATCGAGGCGAAGCCCATCGGATGCTCGATCAGATACCAGACGTCGCGCGTGTGGCCGTTGGTCAGGTGCACGTCGGCGATGCAGTAGCGGCGCTCGATCGGCCAGTCGGGACGCGACGGCAGGTAGCGGTTCTCGCGGATCTGCCGGAATTCGACGATGTCGACCATCGGCAGGTTGGGCACGTTGCGCACCTGATAGGCGAATTTTTTGGTGATCGCGCCAAGCACCTTGTCGTTTCCGCATACGCCCGGATCGGTCGCATAGACGCCCCGAACCATGTCGGCCGCCGCCGCCTGATGCGTCATGCCGCCGGCAAGGATGGAAAGTGCCGTGAAGAAAGCAGCGCCGGCCCGGCGAAGCGAAATGGCCATGGAAAGTCTCCCGAGGGCGGTCAATGAGTCGGCAATGTCCGTCACCGCCGCATTTCGGTCAAGATGGCGCGCGCTCGCCGGCAAGCCATTCGGCCCGCCATGTTGCGTCTTTGCCATCGCCGAGCAGCCGCGCGAGGACGGGAAGCACGATTTTCATCTCCGCTTCGAGCGGGTAGGGCGGGTTGACGACGACGAGCCCCGTCCCGTCGAGCCGCTCCGGCACGCTCGGCGCTCGGATGTCGAGCGACAGGTCGAGAATCTTGGCGATGCCTGAAGCGCGAAGCGCATCGCGGAAGGTGGCGACCGCTTTCCGGTTCTTCACCGGATACCACATCAGATAGGTCCCGCCCGGCCAGCGCTTGTGGGCTTTCATGAGCCCTTCGACGAGCCGGTCGAACTCGCCTTCGCGCTCGAAGGGCGGGTCGACGATGACGAGACCGCGCTTTTCCTTCGGCGGCAGATGCGCGCCGAGCGCCAGCCAGCCGTCGAGTTCGATCACGCGGGTCTGGAAGTCGCCGGCAAACCGGTCTTTCAGCGTTTCGGCGTCGGCCGGATGAAGTTCGATCGCGGTCAGCCTGTCCTGGCCGCGCAGGAGATGGCGCGCGATCGCCGGCGATCCGGGATAGGCGGTGAGGCCGCCGGCCGCGTTCGCCGCGCGGACGGCATCGAGATAGGGCGCGATCAGCGTCGCCGCATCGCCGGGCAGGTCGGCGTCGAGCAGCCGGCCGATCCCGTCTTTCCACTCGCCGGTCTTCTGCGCTTCGTCCGACGACAGATCGTAGACGCCGATCCCGGCATGGGTGTCGATCACCCGGAATGCGCCGGGCTTGCGCTTCAGATAGTCGATCGTGCGGGCCAGGATGATGTGCTTGACCACGTCGGCGAAATTGCCGGCATGGTAGATGTGGCGATAGTTCACGTTTCTGTCCGATCGATCGCGTCGAGGTGGGTCTGTTGAGTATCACCGCACGGGCTGCGCCGCAGAGGAAATTTGTCGGTTCAAGGAGGGAGGAGGAAGGACATGCCGAGCATATTCGACGACGACCGACGCCGAACCGGCAGATTTCAGCGCGGCACAGCCGTGCGGTGATATTCAACAGACCCACACATGGTGGATCAATCCTTTTGTTGGGTCCACGGCCTACACGCTGGAAACGATTTCGGCTAGGTTCCGCGCATGAACCAGCACGCCCCGATCCGCATCGGCCATTCGGCCTGTCCGCATGATTGCCCGTCCACCTGCGCGCTCGACGTGGAAGTCGTCGACGGCAAGATCGGCCGCCTCCATGGCGCGAAGGAAAACAGCTACACGGCCGGCGTCATCTGCGCCAAGGTCGCCCGCTACGCAGAGCGCATTCACCACCCCGAACGCCTGTTGAAGCCGCTGGTGCGCGCCGGCGCGAAGGGCGAGGGCAAGTGGAAGGCGGCGAGCTGGGACGCCGCGCTCGACCTGATCGCCGAAAAGTTCGAGGCGGCGGAGGCCGAGTACGGCTCGGAATCCGTTTGGCCATACTACTATGCGGGGACGATGGGCCTCGTTCAGCGCGACGGCATCCACCGCCTGCGCCACGCCAAGAAGTATTCCGGCTTTTTCGACACGATCTGTACCAATCTCGCCTGGACCGGCTGGGTCATGGGCGCCGGCGCTCTGACCGGCGTCGATCCGCGTGAAATGGCGAAATCCGATTGCGTCGTGATCTGGGGCACCAATGCCGTGGTCACGCAGGTCAACGTGATGACCCACGCCGTCAGGGCCCGCAAGGAGCGCGGCGCGAAGATCGTCGTCATCGACGTCTACGACAACGCGACGATGAAGCAGGCCGACTTGGCGCTGATCCTCAAGCCCGGCACCGACGGCGCGCTCGCCTGCGCGGTCATGCACGTCCTCTTCCGCGACGGCTTCGCCGACCGTGCCTATCTGGAGAAGTACACCGACGATCCGAAGGGTCTCGAGGCGCATCTTTCGACGAAGACGCCGGAATGGGCGGCCGCGATCACCGGGCTCTCCGTCGCCGAGATCGAGACCTTCGCACGGCTCGTCGGCGAGACGAAACGCACCTTCTTCCGCCTCGGCTACGGCTTCACCCGCAGCCGCAACGGCGCGGCCAACATGCACGCCGCGCTCTCCATTCCCGCGGTCACCGGCGCTTGGCAATATGAGGGCGGCGGCGCATTCCACTCCAATTCGGACATCTTCAAGCTCGACAAGACCGAGCTCGAAGGCCGCCGCTTCCTGGACCCGAAGATCCGCCATCTCGACCAGTCCCGTATCGGACCGATCCTCACCAACGATCCGTCCGCGCTGAATAGCGGCCCGCCGGTCACCGCGATGCTGATCCAGAACACCAACCCGGCCAACGTCGCGCCCGAGCAAACGCTTGTGAAACAGGGCTTCCTGCGCGACGACCTCTTCACCGCCGTCCACGAGCATTTCATGACCGACACGGCCATGCTCGCCGACGTCGTCATCCCCGCCACCATGTTCCTCGAACATGACGACATCTATCGCGGCGGCGGCCAGAGCCACATCGTGCTGGGGCCGAAGGTCGTCGATGCGCCGGAGGGGCCGAAGACCAACCATTTCGTCATCGAGGAGCTGGCAAAACGCCTCGGCGTCGCCGACCTGCCTGGATTCGGCCTGACCGAGCGCCAGCACATCGACAAGATGCTCGAAAAGCGCGGCCTCGGCACCTTCGAAACCTTCTCCGAAGAGCGCTGGGCGGACATGCAGCCGGACTTCGAAAAAGCGCATTTTTTGAACGGATTCGGCCATTCTGGCGGAAAGTTTCGCTTCAAACCGGACTGGATCGCGACGGTTTCGCCGAATAAACCGCCGAAATCGATCGGTTTGCAGGGAAACTGGGCCGGTTTGCCGGCGTTTCCGGACCATGTCGAGCTGATCGAGAGCGCCGATCCGGCCCATCCGTTCCGCATGGCGACCTCGCCGGCGCGGTCATTCCTGAACTCGTCCTTCACCGAAATGCCGACCTCCCGCAAGAAGGAAGGCCGACCCGAACTGATGCTCCACCCCGACGACGCCGCCAGCCTCGGCATCGCCGATGGCGACCGCATCGAGATCGGCAACGAACGCGGCGAAGTCGTTCTGAACGCAAAGCTTTTCGCCGGCGTCAAGCGCGGCGTGGTGATCGCCGAAGGCATCTGGCCGAACGGCTCGCACGAGCGCGGCGAAGGCATCAACGTCCTCACCGGCTCCGACGCCGCCGCCCCCTACGGCGGCGCCGCCTTCCACGACACCAAGGTCTGGCTCCGCCCGGCAGCCTAGAAAAGCGACGTCACATCCCGCGCGCCATGAACGACGCGAACGATTTCAATGGTTTGCCCGTCGAGCCGATAGAGGACGACGTAGTTGCCGATCGGCAGGAACCGCGCATCCGCTGCGATGTCCGGCCGTAACCGGCCCAGCTTGGGGTGGTCCAGCAGTTGGGCGATCCGGTCGCCGATGGCATCGAGGAGCCGATCGGCGGCGTCCGGATTGTCGGTCGCGATATATGTCCAGATGTCGATCAGGTCGCGCTCGGCGGCCGGTGTGCGAAGGAGCCGCATCAATCAGACGGTGACTTCAGACGGGCTTGGGCGTCACGCTTGATCGCTTCGATGTCGAGTGGCGCCGAAGGGCCGCTCGCCACACCCTCCTGCCAGGCAGCGCGAAGGCGCCCGACTTCCTGGCGGCGAAGCGGTTGGCGCAGTTTCCATTCGCGCAGGGCTTCGCGGACCACCTCGCTGGCCGACCCATATTCACCGCCCTCGACGGCATCGCGGACGGCAGTCGCCAGATCGGGCGATAGCGAGATGCTGACTTTCTCGACGTTGCTCATTCAAGCGCTCCAATGGTGGTAAATAATGCCACCAACGCCAATGAAGCGCAAATGTCCTAAGGCGTGAAGCGCGCCAGCGATTCGAGGTCGGCTTCGCCGTCGTGGCCGGTGGAGGGCGAGAGGATGCGTTCGCGTCCGCTCGAGGCGCCGAGATGGTCGAAGGCGACGCGGTTGCCGACGAGTTGGGCGCGGCCGGTGGCGACGAGGTCGAGGGCCATCGGATAGAGCTGGTGCTCGGCAGCGAGCACGCGGCGCGTCAGGCTGTCCTCGTTGTCGTCGGGCGAGACGGGAACGGCCGCCTGCGCGATGATCGGCCCGCCATCCATTTCGGCGGTGACGAAGTGGACCGTGCAGCCATGGATGCGAAGGCCGCCGTCGAGGGCGCGCTTGTGCGTGTCGAGCCCCTTGAAGAGGGGCAGGAGGGAGGGGTGGATGTTGACCATCCGGCCTTTCCAGGCCTCGACGAAATCGGCCGACAGCAGGCGCATGTAGCCCGCGAGCGCGACGAGTTCGACGTTCCAGCGCTTGAGCTGGGCGTCGATGGCAGCTTCGTGCGCCGCCTTGTCGGCGAACTCCTTGCGCGGGATCGCGCGCGCCTCGATGTCGAGGGCGGCGGCGTGGTTGAGGCCGGTCGCCTCCGGCTTGTCGGAGATGACGCCGACGATCTCGTAGGTCGCGCGGGGGCCGGCGGCGGCTTCCGCCAGCGTCTTCATGTTCGAGCCGCGCCCTGAGATGAGGACGGCGACGCGCTTCTTCGTGATGCTCATAGGTCGAGATGTCCGCGATAGACGACGCCGGTCTCGCGCCGGGGCACGATGCGGCCGATGGTCATGACGTGTTCGCCTTCCTTCTGGAGGACGGCGGCGACCTGCGCGGCCTGTCCGGAGGCGACGACGAGGATCATGCCGACACCGCAGTTGAAGGTGCGCTTCATCTCAATGGGCGCGACGCCGCCGGTCTTGGCGAGCCAGGAAAAGACGGGCGGAACGTCGATTGCGTCGAGGTCGAGCTCGGCGGCGAAATCCTTCGGCAGGACGCGCGGGATGTTTTCGGGAAAGCCGCCGCCGGTGATGTGGGCGAGCGCCTTGATGCCGTGGGTGGAGCGGATCGCGGCGAGGATCGGCTTGACGTAGATGCGCGTCGGCTCCAGCAGCGCCTCGCCGAGCGTGCGGCTCCTGTCGAACGGCGCTTTCGCATCCCAGTCGAGGCCGGAACGCTCGACGATCTTGCGCACCAGCGAATAGCCGTTGGAATGGACGCCCGAGGAGGCGAGGCCGAGAATGACGTCGCCTTCCACGATGTCGTCGGTCGGCAGCAATTGGCCGCGTTCGGCAGCGCCGACGGCGAAGCCGGCGAGATCGTAGTCGCCGTCGCGATACATGCCCGGCATTTCGGCCGTCTCGCCGCCGATCAGCGCGCAGCCGGCCTGCCGGCAGCCTTCTGCGATGCCCGAGACGATGGCCGCGCCTTCATCGGGATCGAGCTTGCCGGTCGCGAAATAGTCGAGGAAGAAGAGCGGTTCGGCGCCTTGAACGACGAGGTCGTTGACGCACATGGCGACGAGGTCGATGCCGACCGTGTCGTGGATGCCGGCGTCGATGGCGACTTTGAGCTTGGTGCCGACGCCGTCATTGGCGGCGACGAGGACCGGATCGGTGAAGCCGGCCGCCTTCAGGTCGAACAGGCCGCCGAAGCCGCCGATCTCGCCATCCGCGCCCGGCCGCCGCGTCGAGCGCACCATCGGCTTGATCTTCTCGACCAGCGCATTGCCGGCATCGATGTCGACGCCTGCCTGCGCATAGGTGAGCCCGTTCTTCTGGTCGCTCATCTGCGAAGCTCCGCTCCGGACCGGCCGCGCGAACTCCGTTCGTCGAAGGCCGACCAAATTTCGTATGTCCGTGCCCGCTCTTGGCACGAAGCACGCCCCTCCCGCAAGGCGAAGGCGCACGGCCCGGCCACTTGACCACCGCAACCGCGCGCGCCTATGTCGTGAGCCTGCCCGAACAGCGGATGACGAAGCGCATGACGACGCAAAAGCCCACGCCTGCCACGACGCCCGCAACGACGCAGCCGCGCATGTCGCTGCGCCGGCAGGCCATGTTCTGGCTGATGGCGGCGGTCGTCTTCGTCGTCTTCCTCTATGTCTTCTCGTCGGTCCTGCTGCCCTTCTTCGCGGGCATGATCCTCGCCTATTTCCTCGATCCTGTCGCCGACTGGCTGGAGCGGCGCGGCCTGTCGCGGATCTGGGCGACGGTGCTGATCCTGATTTCCTTCGTGCTCCTGCTGGTCGTCGGGCTTGCCGTCCTCGTTCCGATCCTCGCCAACCAACTCGCCGGCTTCATCGAGCGCGTGCCGGACTATCTCGCGCGGCTGCAGTCGCTCGTCACCTCGCTCGACTTCGAGTGGCTGTCGACGCGCATCGGCATGGAGCCGGGCGGGCTGGAGGAGGGGATCAGCTCGATCTTCTCCGAAGGCTCGGGCATGGTGGCGACCCTGCTCGCCTCGATCTGGAGCGGCGGACAGGCGCTGGTCGACATCGTCGGACTTCTGGTCGTGACCCCCGTCGTCGCCTTCTACATGCTTCTCGACTGGGACAAGATGGTCGCGCGCATCGACCAGCTCGTGCCGCGCAACAATGTCGAGACGGTGCGCCAGATCGCGCGCGACATCGACGCGTCTGTGGCCGGCTTCGTGCGCGGGCAGGGCACGCTCTGCCTCATCCTCGGAACGATGTACGCGATCGGCCTGACCGTGGTCGGCCTCAATTTCGGCCTGCTGATCGGAATGTTTGCGGGCCTCATCTCCTTCATTCCCTATGTCGGGTCGATGGTCGGCCTCGTGCTCTCGGTCGGCGTCGCCTTCGTGCAGTTCTGGCCCGAATGGCACATGGTGTTGTTGGTGGCGGCGATCTTCTTCGGCGGCCAGTTCATCGAGGGCAACATCCTGCAGCCCAATCTCGTCGGCAAGAGCGTCGGACTTCACCCGGTCTGGCTGATGTTCGCGCTCTTCGCCTTCGGCTATTTGTTCGGCTTCGTCGGGCTGCTGATCGCAGTGCCGGCGGCGGCCGCCGTGGCCGTCCTGGTGCGCTTTGCGATCGGTCGCTACGAGGCCTCTCCGCTCTATAGCGGCGGACAGAAGCCGCTCGACCGGGGCTGATCCGGTGACGCTTGCGCCGCGGCGACCGCAGCAGATACCGCTCGATCTCGCGCATCGGCCGGCCACGAGCCGCGACGATCTCGTGCCGGGCGCGTCCATCGTACCCGCCCTGCACCTCATCGACGCCTATCCCGACTGGCCGGCGCCGGTCGTGGCGATCGTCGGCCCGCGCGGAGCCGGAAAGACGCATCTGGCCGCAGCCTGGCAGGAGATGACGGGCGCCGCCTCGCTCTCGATTTCGGGGATTGGCGCGGAGGCGCTGGACTGGGCCGAGCGCGGGCCGATCCTCGTCGACGATGCCGATCGCGCGCCGATCGACGAGACCGGCCTCTTCCATCTTATCAACGCGGTGCGCGCGTCCGGAACGCATCTGCTGTTGACGGCTGCGGCGCGCCCGGCCGCCTGGCCGATCGAACTGCCGGACCTCGTCTCGCGCCTGCGGGCGGCCGCGGTCGTCGAGATCGGCGCGCCGGACGACATGCTGCTCGCAGGCGTTTTGACCAAGCTTTTCGCCGACCGCCAGGTCGAGGTCGACCCGGCCGTCATTCAATACGTCGTCAAGCGCATGGAACGCTCGCTCGAAAGCGCAAACGCGCTCGTCGAGCGGCTCGATGCGGCGGCGCTGGCGCGCAAGACGCGCATCACGCGGGCGCTTGCCGCCGAAGTCCTTGGCGACCGCTGACATTTGCGCTTTCGCCGCCCGCGCGCCGATGCTATCGACCGGGAAGGGACGATAACGGGAATGTGATTGCGGATGGACGCCGATAGCCTGCCGAGCCGACCTGGTCCCGACGCTTCCTCGCTTCTGGAAGACCTTGCCGAAAACGCGCCCGCCATGCTGTGGGCGGGCGATGCCGAAGGCAAGTGCACCTATCTCAACCGCGCGATGCGCGAATTCTGGGGCGTCGGTGACAATCTTGCCGGCTTCGACTGGAACGCCACGCTGCATCCGGACGACGTCGAGAAGCTGCGCGAACCCTTCGTCACCGGCATGACGAACCGGACGGCATTTACCGTGGAGGCGCGCTATCGGCGCGCCGACGGCGAATACCGCGTGATGCGCACCGAGGCGCGGCCGCGTTTTGCGGGTCCCGAGGGCGCCTTCCTCGGCATGTACGGCACCAATGTCGACATCACCGACGTGCTCGACGCCCGGCACGAGGCCGCCGACAGCGGCAAGCTGAAGAACGCCATTCTCGACGCGGCGCTCGACGCCATCGTCACCGTCGACCATCGCGGCCGCTTCATCGAGTTCAACGAGGCGGCCGAGCGGATTTTCGGCCATGAGCGCGAGGCGGTGCTGGGCCAGGCCATGGACGGTCTGATCGTCCCCGAAAACATGCGCGGCGCACATGGGGCGGGCATGAAGTCCTATCTCGAGACCGGCGTGTCGAAGGTGCTCGGCCGGCGCCTCGAACTGCCCGCGCTCCGCGCCGACGGGACGGAGTTTCCCGCCGAGATCGCCATCGTGCGGATCGCCGACACGGAGCCGCCGATCTTCACCGCCTTCGTACGCGACATCACCGCCCGCAAGCGCTGGGAGGAACAGGTGCGCGTCCTGATGGGCGAACTCAATCACCGCACCAAGAATCTGCTCTCGGTGGTGCGCGCCGTCGCGGCGCAGACCGCGCGCCAGACCGGCCCGGAGCGCTTCATGGAGACGTTCTCGCAGCGCCTGTCGAGCCTGGCGGCGAGCAATGACCTGCTCGTCGAGGCGAGCTGGCGCCGCGTTTCGCTCGCCGCGCTGACGCGCGCACAGCTCCAGCATGTCGGCGGCATGCTCGGCACGCGTATCCTCGTCGACGGGCCGGCCGAGGAACTCAGCCCCGGCAACGCGCAGACGCTCGGCATGGCGCTGCACGAGCTGGCGACCAACAGCCTCAAATACGGCGCGCTGTCGAACGAGACCGGCAGGGTCCACATCAACTGGCGGCGCGAACAAGCCCCCGACGGCCCGCAATTCGAGCTGGAATGGCGCGAGGAAGGCGGCCCGCCCGTCTCCGAGCCCGACCGCAAGGGGTTCGGCCAGACGATGCTCTTTTCGCATCTGGCGCTGGCCTTTTCGGGCAAGGTCGATCTCGACTACGCGACGGCCGGGCTGCAGTGGCGTCTGGTCGCGCCGGCGGAACGTCTAAGCAACTGATCCTGTTGCGTATCGGCGATTTTCGACTACTCTGTGAACGTCATCATGGAGGGGGCCATGCCGCTGCATCGCAAGGCGGAAGAAGCGGGGATCATCTCCCCGGCCGAACTGGCGCTCTTGGCCCGCGTGTTCGAGGCGACCAAGCGGGCCGGCGAGAACGAGACCGAACGCGAAGCCCGCGCCTCGCGCATCCTCGGCTATTATCTGGCCGGCATCGACGACGAGGACGAACTGAAGACGCTCGCGCGCCAGCCTTTGCAGAGGTGATTTGGCGATCCCGGCAGGATTCGAACCTGCGACCATCGGCTTAGAAGGCCGGTGCTCTATCCAACTGAGCTACGGGACCTGAGAGAGCGGAAGGGTCAGTGCGTCCAGGGGATCTTGCGATCGTAGCGAAAATTCTCGGCGTAGGAAATCTGCCGGCGCCGCGCGTCCTTCGGTTCCTGTACGCGGAAGGCGATGTTGTTGCGCTCGGCATAGGCGACGGCCTCTTCCTTCGTCTCGAAGGTGAGGCGGATCTGGCTCTTCATGTCGCCCGACGAGGTGTAGCCCATCAGGGGATCGATCTTGCGCGGCTGCTCGGGGTCGAATTCGAGCACCCAGAAGCCGGTCTTGGCCTTGCCGGACTGCATGGCCGTCTTGGCGGGGCTGAAGATACGTGCGGACATCGATCATACTCCGTTCGGGCCGCGTGGTCGGAGCGGCAGGATTCGAACCTGCGACCCTCTGGTCCCAAACCAGATGCGCTACCAGGCTGCGCTACGCTCCGACGGTCACTGCGGACGCAGCCTGCCTAGTGGGTCGGCAGGCCGTTCGCAAGGGGAAATGCGACAATGGAGCGGATTCTCAAGGCTTGAGCGCGTCGAGCCCGGCCTCAATGTCGGCCCTGATGTCGGCGACGTCCTCGAGCCCGATCTGGAGGCGCAGCACGGGGCCGGGATAGTCGACCCTGGAAACGGTGCGGTCGCCGAGGTGGACGTGGACGGCGAGGCTCTCGTAGCCGCCCCAGGAATAGCCGAGGCCGAAGAGCCGCAGCGCATCGAGGAAAGCATGCGCCTCGCGCTCGCCGCCGGAGGAAAGGACGATCGAGAAGATGCCGGACGAGCCGGAAAAATCGCGCTTCCAGATCGCGTGGTCGGGATGGCTTTCGAGCGCGGGGTGCAGCACCTGCGCGACCTCGTCGCGGGTCTCCAGCCAGCGGGCGAGCTCCAGCGCGCTGTTCTGGTGGCGTTCGAGCCGCACGCCCATGGTGCGCAGGCCGCGCAGGACCTGGTAGACGTCGTCCGGCGCCGAGCAGACGCCCATCGTGAGATACGTGTCCCAGAGCTGGTCCCAGCAATCCGCATTGGCCGAAACCGTGCCGAGGAGCACGTCCGAATGGCCGGCCGGATATTTCGTCGCGGCATGGATCGAGATGTCGACGCCATGGTCGAGCGGCTTGAAATAGAGCGGCGTCGCCCAGGTATTGTCCATCATCACGATCGCGCCGCCGGCATGGGCGGCCTCGGCGATCGCGGGAATGTCCTGCATTTCGAACGTGTTGGAGCCGGGCGCTTCGGTGAAGACGACCTTCGTGTTCGGCTTCATCAATTTTGCGATGCCGGTGCCGATCCGGGGCGCATAATACTCGACCTCGACGCCGAGCCGCTTCAGCATCGAATCGGCGAAGCGGCGCGTCGGATTGTAGATCGAATCGACGATCAGCACGTGATCGCCGGCCGACAGGAAGGCGAGGAGCGGGATCGTGACGGCGGCGAGGCCGGAGGGCACGAGAATGGTGCCGGCCGAGCCTTCGAGTTCGTCGATCGCCTGGCAGAGCGCGTCCGAGGTGGGCGTGCCGCGGGTGCCGTAGGTGTATTTCTGGTTGCGCGACGCCATGGTCGCGGCATCTGGAAAGAGCACGGTGGAGGCGTGCACGACCGGCGGATTGACGAAGCCGAAATAGTCGCGGGGGTCGTTTCCGCCATGGGCGAGGCGGGTGTTGATGCCGGGGCGCTTGACGTCGTTCTTCATGCTTTTCCACCGTTGATTTCAAGTCTTGGCGCGATCAATACGCGTCTGCACGAATTGGTGCAACGCAGCGAACCTGCCCAACGGCTGGGCAGGCGATGCGCCCCAGGCGACGTCGGGGAAGATGGCCGAATGATGACGGGCCGATAGGTCCACTGGTGCTTTCAGGCTTGACCCAGCAAAATTTATGGCCTTCGATGGCCGCCGTGAATGGGAGACAGGGCAGGGGGCCGGCGGCGCCGGGCATCGATACGGCGCATGTGGCCGCTCAAGCGGCTTCCAGACAAAACAAGACGAGGCATAAGGAACATGCTTCGAAAACAAGAGGGTAAGTGGGCAATGAACAAGTTTATGGTGGGAATTCTCGGCGGTGCCGTGCTGTCGCTCGGTGCGACGGCCGCTTCGGCTGCGACGCTCGACGACGTTAAGGCGAAGGGCTTCGTCCAGTGCGGCGTCCACACCGGCCTGGCCGGCTTCGCCGCCCCCGATGACGCCGGCGAGTGGACCGGATTCGACGTCGACCTGTGCCGCGCCGTTGCCGCTGCCGTCTTCGGCGATGGCGATTCCGTGCAGTACACTCCGACCAACGCGACCGAGCGCTTCACCGCGCTGCAGTCGGGCGAAATCGACCTGCTCGCCCGCAACACGACCTGGACGTTGACGCGCGACACCACGCTCGGCCTGAGCTTTGCCGGCGTGAACTACTATGACGGCCAGGGCTTCATGATCAACTCGACCAAGCTGCCGGACATCAACTCCGCCATGCAGCTTTCGGGCGCGGCGATCTGCGTGCAGTCGGGCACCACGACCGAACTCAACCTCGCCGACTATTTCGCGGCCAACAACATGGAATACAACCCGGTTGTCTTCCAGGGCTTCGAAGAGACCAACGCGGCCTATGAGGCCGGCCGTTGCGACGCCTACACGACCGACGCCTCGGGCCTCTACGCGCTTCGCCTGACGCTCGCCAACCCGGACGAGCACGTCGTCCTGCCGGAGATCATCTCCAAGGAGCCGCTCGGACCTGCCGTTCGCCAGGGCGACGAGCAGTGGTTCAACATCGTGAAGTGGACTCTCTTCGCGATGGTCCAGGCCGAAGAGCTTGGAATCACGTCGGAAAACATCGACGAGATGCTGAACTCGGAGAACCCGGAAATCCGCCGCATCCTCGGCCAGGAAGATGAATCGACCATCGGCCAGGGCCTCGGCCTCGACAATGCCTGGGTCGCCAACATCGTCCGCGAAGTCGGCAATTACGGCGAAGTCTTCGACCGCAACATCGGCGCCGGCAGCCCGCTTGCGATCGCCCGCGGCCTGAACGCGCTGTGGAGCGACGGTGGCCTGCAATACGCGATGCCGATCCGCTAAGCGGAATCGGACTGGCATCGGGAGGCGGTAATCCGCCTCCCGTTCTCTTTGGCGCGGAGGGAAAATGGCTTCGCAGATGAGTGTGCGCGCTGAAGAGCCCGCACAGGTTTCTTGGGTGAACGATCCCAAGACGCGCGGCATCGTCGTGCAGGTCGTCGTCGCGGTTGCGCTGATCGGCTTCATCTACTGGATCATCGGCAACACGGCGGAAAACCTGCGGCGCGCGAACATCGCGTCGGGCTTCGGCTTCCTGTCGGGCCGCGCAGGCTTCGATTTGAGCCAGTCGCTGATCTCCTATTCCTCGAACTCGACCTTCATGCGGGCGATCACCGTCGGCATATTGAACACGTTGCTCGTGGCGATCACCGGCATCATCACGGCGACCATCGTCGGCTTCATCGTCGGCATCGGGCGCCTGTCGAACAACTGGCTGATCTCGCGCATCTGCACGGTCTATGTGGAAATCTTCCGCAACATCCCGCCGCTGTTGGTGATCTTCTTCTGGTATGTCGGCGTGCTCTCGGTCCTGCCCGGACCGCGTCAATCGGTCGACCTGCCGCTGGGCGGCATGATCAACAATCGTGGTTTCTATACGCCGCGCATCATCGCCGAGCCCGGATTCTGGCTGGTCCCGGCAGCCTTCGCGCTCGCGGTCGTCGCGGTCATAGCGATCGTCCTGTGGGCGCGGCGCCGCCAGATGGCCACCGGCCAGATTTTCCCGACCGTCCGGGTCGCCCTGGCGCTCCTGATCGGACTGCCCCTCGTCGCCTTCCTCGTCACCGGCACGCCGGCCACGGTGGAGTATCCCGAGATGGCGGGCTTCAGCCTTCAGGGCGGCTGGGTCGTGCGGCCGGAATTCCTGTCGCTCTATCTGGCGCTGTCGCTCTATACGGCATCCTTCATCGCCGAAATCGTCCGCGCGGGCGTCCTCGGCGTCGCCAAGGGCCAGTCGGAAGCATCCTATTCGCTCGGCCTCTCGCCCCGCCGCACGCTGCGGCTGGTCGTGGTGCCGCAGGCGCTGCGGATCATCATTCCGCCGCTCACGAGCCAGTATCTGAACCTGACCAAGAACTCGTCGCTGGCGATTGCCGTCGGTTACGCCGACCTCGTCGCGATCGGCCAGACGACCATGAACCAGACGGGCCAGGCGATCGAGGTCGTCGCCATCTGGATCGTCGTCTATCTCGGTCTCAGCCTGCTCACCTCGGCCTTCATGAACTGGTACAACGCCAAGATGGCGTTGGTGGAGAGGTAGGACCATGCAGGAACACGACCTTTCCTACGTCCGTATGGAGATGGTGAACGCCCAGAATGCGCCGGAGCGCGAAAAGGGCGTCACCCGCTGGCTGCGCAAGAACCTGTTCGCGACGCCCGTGGACGGCCTCCTGACGCTCGTCGGCCTGCTGATCGTCGCCTATGCGCTGCCCAACATCATCCGCTGGGCGTTCCTCGACGCCGCCTGGGTCGGGCCGGACCGTTCCGTCTGCTCGACGCAGTCGCAGGGCGGCATCCAGCCCGACGGCTGGTCCGGCGCCTGCTGGGCCTTCGTCAACGCCAAGTTCTCGCAGTTCATGTATGGCCGCTACCCAGTCTTCGAGCGCTGGCGCGTCAACCTGACGGCGGTGATGTTCATCGCGCTTCTGGTGCCGCTTTTGATCCCGCGCGTGCCGTTCAAGGCGATCAACGCGATCGTCTTCTTCGGCGTGTTTCCGGTCGTAGCCTACTTCCTGCTCGTCGGCGGCTCGTTCGGCCTGCTTCCGGTCCAGACCTCGCTCTGGGGCGGGCTCCTGGTCACGATGGTGCTGTCCTTCGTCGCGATTTCGGTGTCGCTGCCCTTCGGCATCCTCTTGGCGCTCGGACGGCGATCGAAACTGCCGGTCATCAAGATGATCTGCGTCGTTTTCATCGAGACGATCCGCGGCGTGCCGCTGATCAGCGTCCTGTTCATGGCGAGCGTCATGCTGCCGCTCTTCATGCCGGCCGGAACGACCTTCGACCGCTTCCTGCGCGCCGTCGTCGGCCTGTCGATCTTCGCCTCGGCCTACATGGCCGAAGTGGTGCGCGGCGGCCTGCAGGCCATTCCCAAGGGCCAGTATGAGGGCGCGTCCTCGCTCGGCCTCGGCTATTGGCAGTCGATGGGGCTGATCGTGCTTCCGCAGGCGCTGAAGCTGGTGATTCCGGGCATCGTGAACACCTTCATCGGCCTCTTCAAGGACACGAGCCTCGTCTACATCGTCGGCATGTTCGACCTGCTCGCGATCGTGCGCCAGAACTTCTCGGATTCGAACTGGGCCTCGCCGCAGACCCCGAAATCCGGCCTGATCTTTGCCGGGCTGGTGTTCTGGGCCTTCTGCTTCGCGATGTCGCGCTATTCGATCTACATGGAACGCCGGCTCGACACCGGCCACAGAAAATAAGGCCAAGGGGAACCGACATGGCTACTCAAGACGCCGTCATGGCAAGCGACCGCTCGGTCGACCGTTCGAAGATGCAGGTGTCCGATACCGACGTGGCGATCGAGATCATCGGCATGCACAAATGGTATGGCGACTTCCACGTGCTGCGCGACATCAACCTGAAGGTCATGCGCGGCGAGCGCATCGTCGTGTGCGGGCCTTCGGGCTCGGGCAAGTCGACCATGATCCGCTGCATCAACCGGCTGGAGGAACACCAGAAGGGCAAGATCATCGTCGACGGGATCGAACTCACCAACGACCTGAAGAAGATCGATGAAGTGCGCCGCGAAGTCGGCATGGTGTTCCAGCACTTCAACCTCTTCCCGCATTTGACCATCCTCGAAAACTGCACGCTCGCGCCGATCTGGGTGCGCAAGATGCCGAAGAAGCAGGCCGAGGAAGTCGCGATGCACTATCTGGAGCGCGTCAAGATTCCCGAGCAGGCGCTCAAATATCCCGGCCAGCTTTCGGGCGGCCAGCAGCAGCGCGTGGCGATCGCGCGTTCGCTTTGCATGAACCCGCGCATCATGCTCTTCGACGAGCCGACCTCGGCGCTCGATCCGGAGATGATCAAGGAAGTGCTGGAGACGATGGTCGGCCTTGCCGAAGAAGGCATGACCATGATCTGCGTGACGCACGAGATGGGCTTCGCCCGCCAGGTCGCCAACCGCGTCATCTTCATGGATCAGGGCCAGATCGTCGAGCAGAACGTGCCGGAGAAGTTCTTCGACAATCCGCAGCATGAGCGCACCAAGCTCTTCCTGAGCCAGATCCTGCACTGACGATGCAAACGCGAAGCCGCCGGATGCGGCTGCTTCGCGGGCTTCTTGGCGTCGCCGCCCTGGCGGCGGCCGCCTTCGTTCTGGGCGCCATCGTGCCGCGCCCGCTTTTCGCGCCTGCGGGCGAGCCGGCGACGCGGCAGGTGCTGCTCGTCGCCAACGCCATCCACACCGACATCGCCTTTCCTGCCGATCTGGACATCCTCGGCCGGTTCGGCTTCCTGGCCGAGGACGGCCTGCCTTTGGACGCACCCGAACTTGCCTGGCTGGTGATCGGCTGGGGCGGGCGCGCCTTCTATCTCGAAACGCCGACCTGGGCGGATCTGAAGCCGGGGCCCGCGGTCAAGGCGCTGACGCTCGACCGCGCGGTGCTCCACGCCGCGCTCGGCGGCGCGATCGCCTTGCCTGCTGAGGGTGTCGTAGTCCTCGACGTCTCCGAGCGGGAAATGACGGCCATGATCGACGAGGTGTTGGCGACCCTCGTCCCGGACGCGGCCGGCCGGCCGGATGTGATCGAGGGCGCCGGCTATGGCGAGTTCGACCGCTTCTACGAAGCGCGGGGCTGGTTCAACGTGCTGGTCGGCTGCAATCTATGGACAAGCCGCGTGCTGCGCGAAGGCGGCTTTCGCACCGGCTGGTGGAATCCACTGCCGGTGAGCCTCGTCTGGTCCGTCGCCGCTCACAATGCGGCGGCGTCGAACCCGTAGAGCCAGTCGAAATCGGCGGCGAGGCGCTCCGGTGTGCGCGTCTTGAGGACGAGATTGCGCGCAAGCGCGACCGGGCCGGCCGCATGCCAGGCGAAGCGATTGAAGCGCGCACGGCCGGCGACGCGGGCAAGGCGCGAGCGGCGAACGGCTTCATAGCGGGCGAGCGCGGAAGCGATGTCGGGCGTGGTGCCGAGCGCTGCGGCGAGCGCCGCGCCGTCCTCGATCGCCATCGCCGCACCTTGCGCCGCATAGGGCGTCATCGCATGCGCGGCGTCGCCGACGAGGAAGCCGCCGGCGTCGCCCCATTTGCCGGACGGATCGACATCGTGGAGCGGCCAGCGCGTCCAGCCGCGTACGGGCGCAAGCAGGTCGCGCAGAGTGCCGGCGTGGTCGCCTGGCAGCGGCACGGCATCCGCGACGGATTGCGACCAGTCGTCTGCCCCGGCATTGCCGCGCATGATCGCCACCAGATTGAGCGCCCGGCCCCCGCGGATCGGGTAGGCGACGAGGTGGAAGGACGGGGCGAGGAGCGCGGTGACGCTGGTCGGCGACAGGCTGGCGGCAAGTCCGGTGAAGGCCGGATCGCCGACATCGACGAGCGCCCGCCACGCGACATGGCCGCTGAAGCGGGTTGGTGACGCGCCGGCGATGCGGCTGCGCATCGTCGACCAGACGCCATCGGCGCCGATGGTCAGGTCGGCTGCCGCCGAGGCATCGATTTGCGTGCCGAAACGGATGCCTATCTGCGGTTCCTGTATGGCCGCATCAAGCAATATCCGTTGCAGGTCGCCGCGATGGATGACGAGATAGGGTGCCCCCCAGCGCCTTGACGCGAAATCGCCCAGCGCGACGGCAGCGAGCGGCTTCAGGCTGCGTGCGTCGCGAAGCTCGATCGCTTGCGGAGCGACGGAGGCGGTTTCAATCGCGGGCAGGAGGCCCAATCGGTCGAGAAGCCGGGTCGCATTGGGGGAAAGCTGCAGCCCCGCACCGACGGATTCGAGGCTTTGCGCGCGCTCGCGGATTTCGACGTCGAAGCCCGCGCGGGCGAGGAAGAGGGCAATCGTCAGGCCGGCAATGCCGGCGCCCGCGATCTGGACGCGCCGGCTCACCTCAGGCGGCGTTCTCGTGATAGGCGGCGCCCGCGGGCACGCTCTCGCCGGCCTTCAGGCCCGCATTGAAGCGGTAGAGCGTCGAGCAGTAGGGGCAGACCTTCTCGTTGTCGTCGCCCATGTCCAGGAAGACGTGCGGATGGTCGTAGGGCGGGTTGGCGCCGACGCACATGAATTCCTTGACGCCGATCTCAATAACCGGATGGCCTTCGTCGTTCTGGAAATGGGGAATTGCGTGGCCGGCCATGACGGACTCCGAAGATCGTACGAATAGGCCTTGAGCGTTTGCAGCATCGGCCCCACCATTGCAAGATGCGTGATATGAAACTGTCGCAAAAGGCTGGCAGGAACGGGCATTGGCCGCGATCGTCGCGGCGCGGGGGAGCCGGGTGAACAGATGAACGAGATGAAGCCAGTCGAACGAAGCTTTGCAAGCCCGGTGGCAAAGCTCGTCAAGTCGCCGGACGACAATCCGGACCGCTTCGTCAACCGCGAATTTTCCTGGCTGCAGTTCAACCGCCGCGTGCTGGATGAATCGCAGAACCCCAATCATCCGCTCCTGGAGCGGCTGCGGTTCCTGTCGATCTCGGCGACCAATCTCGACGAGTTCTTCATGGTCCGCGTCGCCGGCCTCGCAGGCCAGGTGCGCGCAGGCATCGCCATCAGGAGCCCGGACGGGCGCACGCCTGAGGAACAGCTCGAACAAATCCTGCTCGAGGTGTCGAGCCTTCAGGAAGACCAGCAGAAGAGCTTTTCGCTGCTCGCCGAACTCCTGCGCAAGGAGGGCGTCGAGATCGTCCGCACCGCGCCCCTGTCGAAGGAGGACAAGGCGTGGCTGGAGGATCATTTCCTCGAAGCGATCTATCCGGTGCTGACGCCGCTATCGGTCGATCCGGCGCATCCGTTTCCGTTCATCCCCAATCTCGGCTTCTCGATGGCGCTGCAATTGCGCCATCGGAAGGAGGGCGAGGAGATGTCGGCGCTGCTGCGCCTGCCGATGGCGCTCAATCGCTTCATCCGCCTGCCGGACAAACGCAAGCACACGCGGTTCATCGCGCTGGAGGACGTGGTCGAGCTCTTCATCGGGCGTCTTTTCCCCGGCTACGAGGTCAAGGGTTCGGGCACGTTCCGCATCATCCGCGACAGCGATATCGAGGTGGAGGAGGAGGCCGAGGATCTGGTGCGCCTGTTCGAGACCGCGCTGAAGCGGCGCCGGCGCGGGCAGGTGATCCGCATCGAGTTCGACGACGAGATGCCTGCGGCGCTGCGCGACTTCGTCGCCTCGCAGCTCAATGTCGGCCCCTCGCGCATCAGCGTCCTCTCCGGCCCGCTTGCGATCAGCCAGATTTCGGAGATCGTGTCGCTGACACGCGAGGATTTGAAGTTCCGGCCCTTCAACCCGCGCTTTCCCGAACGCATCCGCGAGCACGGCGGCGATTGCTTCGCGGCGATCCGCGAGAAGGACATCGTCGTCCACCACCCGTATGAATCCTTCGACGTCGTCGTCCAGTTCCTGCGCCAGGCGGCGCTCGACCCGGACGTCGTCGCGATCAAGCAGACGCTCTACCGCACCTCGAACGACAGCCCGATCGTCCGCGCGCTGATCGACGCCTCGGAAGCCGGCAAGTCGGTGACGGCGCTGGTCGAGCTCAAGGCGCGGTTCGACGAGGAAGCGAACATCCGCTGGGCGCGTGACCTCGAGCGCGCGGGCGTGCAGGTGGTGTTCGGCTTCCTGGAGCTGAAGACCCACGCCAAGATGTCGCTCGTGGTACGCCGCGAGGACGGCAAATTGCGCAACTACGTGCATCTCGGGACCGGCAACTATCACCCGATTACCGCGCGCATCTATACGGACCTGTCCTATTTCACCTGCGAGCCGCAGATCGCGCGCGACGTGGCGCAGATATTCAACTTCATCACCGGCTATGCAGAGCCGACCGACCAGATGAAGCTCGCCATCTCGCCCTTCACGCTGCGTCAGCGCCTCCTCGATCACATCCGCGGCGAGATCGACTTCGCCAACAAGGGCAAGCCGGCGCAAATCTGGCTGAAGATGAACTCGCTGGTCGATCCGGTCGTCATCGATGCGCTCTACGAGGCGAGCCGGGCGGGCGTCGAGATCGACATCGTCGTGCGCGGCATCTGCTGCCTGCGCCCGCAGGTGCCGGGCTTGTCGGACAATATCCGCGCCAAGTCGATCGTCGGCCGCTTCCTGGAGCACAGCCGCATCTACTGCTTCGGCAACGGCCACGGCCTGCCGTCGGACGAGGCGATCGTCTACATCGCGTCGGCCGACATCATGCCGCGCAACCTCGACCGGCGCGTCGAAACGCTCGTTCCCATCACCAACCCGACCGTCCACGAGCAGGTCCTCGGCCAGATCATGCTCGGAAACCTGATGGACAACCGGCAAAGTTTCGAAGTATTGCCGGACGGCACCTCGCGGCGGATGACGCCGGAGGAGGGGGAAGAGCCGTTCAACGCGCAGGAATATTTCATGACGAACCCGTCGCTCTCCGGCCGTGGAAATGCGCTGAAGTCCCATGCGCCGAAACGGATCGCGCGCCACCGCCGCAAGAAGCATGACTAAGGCCGCATGATCGCCACCTCCCAGGGCCGGTTGCAGGACCGGCGTCCGCTGTCGATCATCGACATCGGCTCGAACTCCATCCGTCTCGTCATCTACGAGGGCATCGCGCGCTCGCCGACCGTTCTCTTCAACGAGAAGATGCTGGCGGGCCTCGGGCGCGGCATCGTGACGACCGGCAAGCTCGACCCGGATGGCGTGCGCCGTGCGGTCGAGGAATTCGGCCGCTTCCGCGCGCTGTCGGAGCAGGCGGGGGCCGAAAGCCTGCACGTCATCGCCACCGCCGCCGCGCGCGAGGCCGAAAACGGGCCGGACTTCATCTCGCGCGCCGAGGACATCCTCGGCACGAAGATCAAGGTGCTGACGGGCCGGCAGGAAGCCTATTATTCTGCGCTCGGCATCATTTCCGGCTTTCATCCGGCCGACGGCATAGCCGGCGATCTCGGCGGCGGCAGCCTCGAACTCGTCGACGTCAAGGGCGAGACGATCGGCGACGGCATCACGCTGCCGCTCGGCGGGCTTCGCCTGCAGGAGATGGCGCAGAACTCGCCCACGGCCGCGACGCGCATCGCGCGCACCGAACTGATCCGCGCGCAGCTCCTGCGCGCCGGGCAGGGGCGCACCTTCTACTGCGTCGGCGGCACGTGGCGAAATCTCGCCCGCCTCCACATGATGGTGAACAACTATCGCCTCAACGTCATGCACCACTATGAAATGCCGATCGAGGGCCTTGCGGATTTCCTGAAGCAGGTGGCCTCCGGCGAACTCGACAAGGTCAAGGGCATCGACCGGATTTCCAAGAACCGGCGCGGGCTCCTGCCTTACGGCGCGACGACGCTGCTCGAAGTGATGCGTTCGATGAAGCCGGAAAAGGTGGTGGTCTCGGCGCTCGGCGTTCGCGAGGGCTACCTCTATTCGCTCCTGTCGGACGAGGAGCAGCAGAAGGACCCGTTGATCTCGGCCGCCGAGGAACTGGCGATCCTGCGCGCCCGCTCGGTAACCCATTCGCGCGAGCTCGCCGAATGGACGGGGACCAGCTTCCGCACCTTCGGCATCGAGGAAAGCGAGGCGGATTCGCGCTACCGGCAGGCCGCATGCCTGCTGGCCGATATCGGCTGGCGCGCGCATCCAGAATATCGCGGCACGCAGTCGCTCAACATCATCGCCCACGCCTCGTTCATCGGCGTCGACCATCCCGGCCGCGCCTTCATCGCGCTGGCGAACCTGTTCCGGCACGAAGGCGTCTTCGAGGATGCCGTCTCGCCGGAAATGCGGGCGCTGGCGACGCCTCACTACGTCGAGCGCGCGCGCACCCTCGGCGCGCTGCTGCGCGTCGTCTACCTGCTCTCGGCCTCGATGCCGGGCATCATCCCGAAGCTGGCCTGGCGCACGCGGCCCGACGGCACGCTTTGCCTCGTCATCCCCACTGAGCATGCCGGCCTCATGGGCGAACGCCCGGTCGGCCGCATGGCGCAGCTATCGAAGGTGCTCGGCCGGCCGATGGAACTGGTGGTCGACGGCGGATAGCTACTCGGCCGCGTCGATGTCGAACGCGACGACCCGGCGCTTCTCGAATTTGAGCCCGACTTCGCCGCGCACGAGTTGGAGCGCGCGTTCGCCGAAGACTTCGCGGCGCCAGCCGGAGAGGGCCGGAACGGTGGCGTCCTCGCCTTCGCCGGCGATCTTTTCGAGGTCGTCGCCCGAGGCGAGCACCTTGGGCGCGACGCCCTCCTTTTCGGCAATCATCTTGAGAAGCACCTTGAGGAGTTCGACGGCGGCGCCCGATCCTTCCGGCTGATGCACCTGCTTGGGCATTTTCGGAAGCTGCTCCTTGGGCAGGTCGAGCGCCTTGTTGACGATTTCGAGAAGCGCGGCGGCCGTCGACGAACGCTCCCAGCCCTTCGGCGTCGAGCGCAGCCGGCCGAGCGCCTGGCCGTCGCGCGGCGCCTGCTGGGCGATCTCGAAGATGGCGTCGTCCTTGACGACGCGCTGGCGCGGCACGTCGCGTTCGCGCGCCTCGCGGTCGCGCCAAGCGGCGAGCGCTTGCACGATCGCCAGTTCCTGCGGCTTGCGCACGCGCATCTTGAGCCGCTTCCACGCGTCGTCGGGATGCGGATCGTAGGTTTCGCGGGCGGTGAGAACGTCCATCTCCTCGGTCAGCCAGTGAGCCCGGTCCTCGCGCTCGAGTTCGCCGCGCAGATATTCATAGACCTCGATCAGGTAGGTGACGTCGGCCAGCGCATATTCGAGCTGCTTGTCGGAGAGCGGGCGATGGCGCCAGTCGGTGAAGCGCGACGACTTGTCGAGCCTGGTCCCGGTGATCCTCTGGACGAGCTGGTCGTAGGAGACGCTGTCGCCGAACCCGCAGACCATCGCCGCGACCTGCGTATCGAAGACGGGATGCGGGATCATGTCGCCGAGATGGAAGACGATCTCGATGTCCTGCCGGGCGGCATGGAAGACCTTGATGACCTTCTCGTTCGCCATCAGGCGGAAGAAGGGGGCGAGGTCGATGTTCTTGGACAGCGGGTCGACCAGCGCGGTGACGCCGGGGGCTGCCATCTGGATCAGGCACAGGATCGGCCAGAACGTCGTCTCGCGAATGAATTCGGTATCGACGGTGACGAAGCTCGACTGTTCGAGCTTTGCGATGACGGCTTCGAGTTCGGCCTGATCCTGGATGAGATGCATGTCTTGCTTGGCTATCCTGTCCTTTGCTTCTCATTCACAGCCGATCAACCGCGCGTCAACCGGATTCTCGCCGCAAATCACTTCGAAGGTCCCGCCTTGCCCGGCTTGTGGGCCAGTTTCGCGAAGAAGGGCGAGGTACGCAAAAGGGCCGTGAAGCGGCTGCGTTCCGCGCGCGGCGGGGCGGCGCGCACGCGCATCCGGTAGAGAGTGACGCAGATGAAAAGCGCATAGACGCCGACCAGATAGAAGAAGAGCGCCGAATTGCCAAACTGCGTCAGCAGCGCCGAGGAGGCAAGCGGGCCGATGACGGCGCCGATGGCGTAGAAGAACATCAGCGCGGCCGCGACCTTCACGTAGCCGCCTTCGCCCGCATTGTCGTTGCCATGCGCGGCGGCCAGCGAATAGATCGGCATCGCGAAGGCCGAGAAGACGAAGATCAGCGCGAAATGGGCGAGGCTGCCGGACTGCGTCGCCATGGCGAGCGCGAGCGCGGCGAGCATCGCCGCGGCTGACGTCAACAGCAGCGTCTTGCGGCGGTCCCACCTGTCCGACAGCGCGCCGAGCGGATACTGCATCACCACGCCGCCGATGACGCCGAGCGAGATGAAGGTCGCGATCTCGCCGACATTCATGCCGATCGACTGCGCATAGAGAGGGCCGACGAGGCGAAAGGCGCTGTTGGCAAGGCCCGCAACCGCCGAGCCGATGCAGGCGAGGGGCGAGATCAGCCAGACGCTCTTCAGGTCGAGCTTCAGTTCGACCGGCGGCTTGGGGTTCGAGCGGTCGCCGAGCGAGACCGGCACCAGCGACAGCGTGATCATGATCGCCATCACGCCGAAGATGGTGAAGCCCTCGACGCCGAAGAGCGGGATCATGAACTGCGAGAGCGTCGTGCCGACGAGGTCGATGACGCGGTAGACGGCGGTCGCGCGCCCGCGCGCAGCATTGCCGACGCTCGAATTGATCCAGCTTTCCATCACCGTGAAGAGGCCGGCGAAGCAGAAGCCGATGATGAAACGCACGACGATCCAGAGAACCGGATCGACGAAGAGCACGAGCGTCAGCGTGCCGCTGGCCGCGAGCGCCGCAAGCGCCGCGAAGGCGCGGATATGGCCGACGGCGCGCAGCATCTGCGTGATCGTCATGCAGCCGAAGAAGAAGCCGGCAAAATAGGCCGCGCCGATGACGCCGATGAGCCCTGGCGAGAACCCTTCCTGCTGGCCGCGCAGCGCGATCAGCGTGCCCTGCAGCCCGTTGCCGGCAAGGAGGATGCCGGCGGCCAGAAGGAGGGGGAGGAGAGGGCGTATGGAGGTCATGGAAATCCAGGCTGGGTCGTCATTGCTATAGCCTGCACGGGCGCCGCGGGCCATGGCCCAATCCGCCCTTCACGGTCGCCCCAGACGCATCGAAAGGCCCGCGATTAGGCATATCCGGCCGATCGTGTTAGTGTCGATTTGTTTCAGCTCGAAACAATCTGTAATCAGACGGAGGAATAGTTCATGTCCCATACTGACTCACTTTCGCAGCGCTGGGCGGAATATCGGCCGACGAAGACGGCATGGTTCTGGTCGGGAGTAACGATCGCGATAGCGACGATGGTCATCGGATTTACCGCAGGCGGCTGGACGACCGGCGGCACGGCGGCTGAGATGGCAGAGGATGCCGCGCGCGATGCCCGCGCCGAACTGGCATCCGCCATCTGCGTCCATCGCTTCGCCGCGGCGCCGGATGCCTCGACGAAGTGGGCGGAACTGAAGGATGCGTCGAGCTATGAGCGCGACAATTTGATCGAGGATGCCGGCTGGACGACCTTCGCGGCGATGGAAGAAGCGGTGCCGGGCGCGGCCGACATGTGCGCCGACAACCTCGTCGCCATGGAAAGCCTGCCGACGACGAGCGCCGTCGCGGCGCCGGTTTCGACCGACGGATGATTGTTCGGGCCGTGCCCATGCCGGGCGCGGCCCACTTGAACGCAGAAAAGGACCGATCATGAAACGGACGTCGAAGAGCGGACGAATTGCCATGGCGATGCTGGTCGCCGCCGCAGGCATCGCGCCGGCAGCCGCCCAGTCGCGCATGTCGGTCTCCAACGAGGACAATCTGCGCCGCACCTGCCCGTCGCTCGAATGCGGCGCGATCGGCCGCTTCTATGCGGGCGAATCCATCGTCGTCTACGAAACGGTGGAGGGCTGGTCGCGGGTCTCCGAATACTACACGGCGGGCTGTTTCGACGGCCGTTCGCTCTTCGTCGAAAGCGGCCTCGACGCCTGCACTGCGGAGAACGGCATCAACGATGGCGAACTCGCCGAATGGATCAGGACCGATTTCCTGGTCAAGGCCGCGGACATCGCCGGCTGACGACACATCATTTGTGAATTTTGCTTATCCTTGCTATGATGGCTCGCAAAAATGGAGGCTTTCATGGCAACGATGACCATTTCCCTGCCCGAGAAGATGAAGGAGTGGGTCGAGGATCAACTCGAGGCCGGCTACTTCGCCAGTTCCAGCGATTATGTCCGCGATTTGATCCGGCGCGACCGGGAAAAGCGCGAGGCGGAGCGCGACAAGGAAGAGCGCATGGAGGAATTGCGCCGGATCATCGACGAGGGATGGGAGAGCGGCATCAGCACGATGAGCCTGGAAGATCGCCTCGCGCGGGCTAAGACGATCGCCCGGGAACGAGGCATTCTGCGTGACTAGGTTCGTTGTTTCCGAACGGGCCACCCAAGACCTTATCGATATCACCATGGAGGGCTATCAGCGCTTCGGCGTGATGCAATCCGACAGATACCAAGCCGAACTCGATGAGAAGTTTGCGATGCTCGCGCAGTTTCGCCACATGGGCCGCCGCGCCGATTCCATTCGCAAGGACCTTCGCCGGCACGAGCACGGCAGTCATATCATCTTCTATCGCGAGAAAGGCGAGGGCATTGTGATCGTCGCGGTCGTCCACGCGCGAAGCCTGCGTGGACTGGACCTCTGAGCTGATCCGTTTGTCCATGCTGGCGACCGGCAAAACTTGACAAAAGCGACACTGCGTGCGCTTGTCGCGCCGATTTTCGGGGTGCCCAGGGCATCCCTCGTTGCCAGCCAGAATTCGGAAGAACCTCCCATGCACGCCTATCGCAGCCACACTTGCGCGCAACTTCGAAAGAGCGACGTCGGCGCGACTGTGCGCCTGTCGGGCTGGGTGCATCGCGTGCGCGACCATGGCGGGCTGCTCTTCATCGACCTGCGCGACCATTACGGGCTGACGCAGATCGTCGCCGATCCCGATTCGCCCTGCTTCAAGGTTGCCGAAACGGTGCGCGGCGAGTGGGTGATCCGCGTCGACGGCGTGGTCAAGGCGCGCCTGGACGAGACGGTCAACCCGAACCTGCCGACCGGCGAGATCGAGATCTTCGCCCGCGACATGGAAGTCTTGTCGAAGGCCAAGGAACTGCCGCTGCCGGTCTTCGGAGAGCCGGACTATCCCGAGGACATCCGCCTCAAATACCGCTTCCTCGACCTGCGCCGCGAGACGCTTCACCGCAACATCGTGCAGCGCACGAAGATCATCGCCGAAATGCGCAAGCGCATGGCCGATGTCGGCTTCACCGAATATTCGACGCCGATCCTGACCGCATCCTCGCCGGAAGGCGCGCGCGATTTCCTCGTGCCCTCGCGCCTGCATGAAGGCACCTTTTACGCGCTGCCGCAGGCGCCGCAGATCTACAAGCAGTTGATCATGGTGTCGGGCTTCGACCGCTATTTCCAGATCGCGCCCTGCTTCCGAGACGAGGACCCGCGCGCCGACCGCCTGCCGGGCGAATTCTACCAACTCGACCTCGAAATGAGCTTCGTCGAGCAGGAAGACGTGCTCTCGACCATGGAGCCGGTGCTGCGCCAGGTGTTCGAGACCTTTGCCAACGGCAAGCCGGTGACGCAGAAATTCCCGCGCATCGCCTATGACGAGGCCATGCGCAAATACGGCTCCGACAAGCCGGACCTGCGCAACCCGATCGAGATGCAGGACGTCTCCGAGCACTTCCGCGGCTCGGGCTTCAAGGTTTTCGCGAACATTCTCGCTTCGAGCGAGCAGAACCAGATCTGGGCGATCCCGGCGAAGACCGGCGGCTCGCGCGCATTCTGCGACCGGATGAACTCCTGGGCGCAGGGCGAGGGCCAGCCGGGTCTCGGCTACATTTTCTGGCGCAGGGAAGGCGACAAGCTCGAAGGCGCTGGTCCGCTCGCCAAGAATATCGGCGAGGAGCGGACCGAGGCGGTCCGCCAGCAGCTCGGCCTCGACGACGGCGATGCCTGCTTCTTCGTCGCAGGCGACCCGAAGAAGTTCGTCTCTTTCGCGGGCGCTGCACGCACGCGGGCGGGCGAGGAACTGAACCTCGTCGACCGCGATCGGTTCGAACTGTGCTGGATCGTCGACTTCCCGTTCTTCGAATGGAACGAGGACGAGAAGAAGATCGATTTCGCCCACAACCCGTTCTCCATGCCGCAGGGCGGCATGGAGGGTCTCAAGGGCGACGACCCGCTGGCGCTGAAGGCGTTCCAGTACGACATGGTCTGCAACGGCTTCGAGATTGCGTCGGGCGGTATCCGCAACCACCTGCCGGAGACGATGGTCAAGGCGTTCGAGATGGTGGGCCTGTCGCGCGAGACGGTCGAGGAGCGCTTCGGCGGCCTCTACCGCGCGTTCCAGTACGGCGCGCCGCCGCATGGCGGCATGGCGGCCGGCATCGACCGCATCGTCATGCTGCTGGTCGGCGCGAAGAATTTGCGCGAAGTGACCATGTTCCCGATGAACCAGCAGGCGCAGGACCTTCTGATGAACGCGCCTTCGGCGGCAACGCCTCAGCAATTGCGCGAACTGCATTTGCGCGTCGCGCCGACGGCGAAGAAGGATTCGTGACGAATGGCGGGCGGCATGGCTGAGCAGCGTCGCCCGCGCATTCTCCTGACGGGTTTTTCGGTCTTCCCCGGCGCACCGGTCAATCCGACCGAGGCGCTGGTGGGGAGCCTGCGCGAGGCGCCGCCCGCGATCGACGCCGATTTGAAGACGGCCGTTCTGTCGGTCGAATACGACACGATCGCCGCCCAGCTTGCCGCGCTTTGCGCCGATTTCCAGCCGGACATCGCGCTCCATTTCGGGCTCGCGCGTGAATGCAAGGGGTTCCGGCTCGAACGCGTCGCCCGCAACACCAACGCCAAGGCGCGGCCTGACAATCTCGGCAACATGCCGTCGGCGGCCGCGATCTGCGCCGGGCCGGAAACCATCGCGTCGACCCTCCCGCTCGAAAAGATGGAACGACGCTTGGCCGCAGCCAACCTGCCGGTCGAGTGGTCGGACGATGCCGGCGGCTACCTGTGCAACACGGTCTTCACGCTGTCCGCCGCCCATGCCTGCGAGGGGCTGAAACCGGCGATGACCGGATTCATCCACGTTCCGCCGCTCGACACGGACGCTTCGGCGACCGGCGCGACCCTATCGCTCGCCGACCTGCGCCGCGGCGCGGACATCATCCTGTCGGCTGCGGTCGACGCATGGAGCGGATCATGATGCGACGTACATTTCTGGCGCTGGCGCTGACCGCCGCAGCGATCCCGGCGCGGGCCGACTGGGAGGCGGTCGAGCGCATCGAGCCCTATTCGATCTCGGGCACCAGCGGCATCGAACTTTACCAGTCGATCGGAGCGAACGGCCCCAAGATCGGGATCGGCCGGGCCATCGCCTACACGAATTTCGACCTCAAATGGTCGCGCGACTACCAGCCCCAGCCGGACGGCTCTTGCGTGCTGGTCACCGCGCGCCCGCATCTGATCATCACCTATGCGCTGCCGAAGCCGTCGAGCAGCCTGTCGCCGACAATGCAGCGCAACTGGGATAGCTTCATCGAGGGCATCCGCGTACACGAGAGGGTGCATGGCGAGGACATCAAGGAGATGGTCCGCGCCATCGAGGCCTATTCGATCGGCTTGACCGCGCCGGACGACGCGGGTTGCCAGAAGGTGCGCCAGAAATTGCAGGCCCGGCTCGGCGAACTCTCGCAGGCGCAGCGCCAGAAGAGCCGGGACTTCGACCGGGTCGAGATGAGCAATGGCGGCAACATCCACCAGCTCATCCTGACCCTCGTCAACGGCTAGCTCTTAGTCGTTCGCCGTCACGCTCAGGTTCAGTTGCTGGATGAGCGCGTCGGGCGATGCCATGCCGGCTGCCAGCAGCATCGAGAACGGGACCGGATTGGCCGGCGCAGCGCGGATCGTCAGCGACTGCGGATCGTCCAGGAACTGCGACAGCGCCGCCGTCAGCGCCTGCGAGAGCTGCGGCGCGTTGATGCCGGCCATCATGAACGGCAGGACGGCCTTTGTCTGGTTGACGACGTCCGCGGACGAGATGCCCTGGTCCTCTGCCGCATATTCCAGCACCTTCGTCGTCAGCGAGGCATCGTCGAAGCTGATCTCTAGCCCGTGCAGGTTGAGTTGCTGCATCAGGCCGAGCATCGCCAGCCCGTGCCGCGACTGCTCCGCGTCCGAACTCGCGGCCATGCGTTCCGAGGTCTCGCGCAACGCCTTGATGAATGCGGGCGTGTAGCCGCTGACGTCGAAGCTGATGCCGAGCGTGCCGGCATCGTCGACGACGAAGTCGTACTGAGACAGCTTCAGCCGTCCTTCGCCCGCGGCCCAGCTTCCGGCGAAGGCCATGCTGCCCGCGACCTGCTCGTAGCCGAGACGCGTCAGGACTTCGGTGTGCTTGGGGTCTTCGGCAACGCTCAGATCTGCGGTGAACTGATCGGCGCCGCCGGCAAATGCAAGTTCGCCGTCGCCTTCGGGCGGCGTGATCTCGACGTTCAGATTGGCGAGCGAGAAGACCTCGCGACCATCGGTTTCGAGCGTGGCCGAACCGAGCGCGGCGCGCTCGTAGAAGAAGATTTCGCCGCCCGCGACCTCCACGCCTTCGTTCGGCAGGAACACCTCGTCCATGACGAGGTCGGTCAGCGTCAGCGTGCCGCCGGCTTCGGTCGCGGTGTAGGTCGGCATGGCGATGCTGGCGACGCGGTAGCCGTCCTCGGCGTCCGCGATGCCCGTCAGCTCGATGTCGCCGATCGGCTCGGCCGTTCCGTCGGAGGTGACGCTGACGCCGGTCAGCGTCGCGTCGGCGCCCGAAATCTCGGCTTCCGCCCAGTCGAGCGTGACGCCTTGGTCCGCCATCAGCGCCTTCATGCGCGCGAGCGCGGCGTCGACGTCCTGCGCGAATGCGCCCGTGAAACTGGTCGCCGCCAGCGCGGCGCCAAGCGCCAATGCCTTCATCTTCGTCGCAACGATCTGCATCGGTAACACCTTGATCTTTCAGTTGCGGCGAGAATGACCGCAGACGCGGCGAAAACGCAAATGATGTTTCCGTGGCACAATTTCATGGGGCGGCGCTTTTCGGTGGATTGACACGGGGTGCGGCGGCGCGCGGCCTTGCTGCGAATCCCCCGGCTGTTTAAGCCAGTGCCATGGGAAAAAGCCTTTTGCCGCCTGGCGCCGGAGACGGCGACAACATCGAGCCGGTCGACCTGAAGAAGGCGCTCGAGGAGCGCTACCTGGCCTATGCGCTCTCGACCATCATGCACCGCGCGCTGCCCGACGTGCGCGACGGACTGAAGCCGGTCCATCGGCGCATCGTTCATTCGATGCGGCTCCTGCGGCTGAACCCGGAGCAGGGCTTCGCCAAATGCGCCCGCATCGTCGGCGAGGTGATGGGCAAGTTCCACCCGCATGGCGACCAGTCGATCTACGACGCGCTGGTGCGCCTTGCGCAGTCCTTCTCGGTGCGCTATCCGCTCGTCGACGGGCAGGGCAATTTCGGCAATATCGACGGCGATAACGCCGCCGCCATGCGCTACACCGAGGCGCGCATGACCGAGGTGACGACCGAGCTTCTGGCCGGCATCACCGAAGACGCGGTCGATTTCCGCCCGACCTACAACGAGGAGGACGAGGAGCCCGTCGTCCTCCCCGGCGCTTTCCCTAACCTTCTCGCCAACGGCTCGTCGGGCATCGCCGTCGGCATGGCGACGTCGGTGCCGCCGCACAACCTTGCCGAACTCTGCAAGGCCGCGCTTCACCTGATCGACCATCCGGACGCCGAGGTCGAGGACCTTTTGACACGCGAGCCGCATCCGACTGACCCGGACGAGAACATGGTGCGCGGGCCGGACTTCCCGACCGGCGGCATCATCGTCGACGATTTCGACATGATTGCGCAGGCCTACAAGACCGGGCGCGGCTCGTTCCGCGTGCGGGCGAAATGGGTGCAGGAAGACCAGGGCAGGGGAACCTACCAGATCGTCGTCACCGAGATTCCCTATGGCGTCCAGAAGGCGCGGCTGGTCGAGAAGATCGCCGAACTCCTGCTCGCCCGCAAGCTGCCGCTGCTCGACGACGTGCGCGACGAAAGCGCGGAGGACATCCGCCTCGTCCTCGTGCCGAAGAGCCGGCTGGTCGACCCCGCGCTCTTGATGGAATCGGTGTTCAAGCTGACCGAGCTCGAAAGCCGTTTTCCGCTCAACATGAACGTGTTGACGCGCGGCAAGGTGCCGAACGTGCTCTCGCTCAAGGGCGTGCTGGTCGAGTGGCTGGAGCACCGCAAGGAAGTCCTGATCCGCCGCTCGCGCCACCGGCTGGCGGAGATCGAGCGGCGGCTGGAAATCCTTGGCGGCCTGCTGATCGCCTATCTCAACATCGACGAGGTGATCCGCATCATCCGCGAGGAGGATGAGCCCAAGAAGGTGATGATCGCCCGCTGGGACCTGACGGACATCCAGGCCGAAGCCATCCTCAACATGCGCCTGCGCAATCTGCGCAAGCTCGAGGAGTTTGAAATCCGCAAGGAGCATGAGGCGCTGACCGCCGAGAAGGCGCAGATCGAAGGCCTGCTCGCTTCCGAGGCCAAGCAGTGGAAGACGATCCGCTGGGAGGTCGAGAAGATCCGCGACAAGTTCGGCTCGCATACCGATCTCGGCCGCCGCCGCACACAGTTCGCCGACGCGCCGGAGCACGATGTCGGCGACATCCATCACGCGATGATCGAGAAGGAGCCGGTGACGATCGTCGTGTCCGAAAAGGGCTGGTTGCGAGCGATGAAGGGCCACATGGCCGATTTCGCGTCGCTGACTTTCAAGGAGGGCGACAAGCTCAAGCTCGCCTTCCACGCGCAGACGACCGACAAGATCATCGTCTTCACGACCGGCGGCAAGTTCTACACGCTCGGCGCCGATCGTCTGCCCGGCGGGCGCGGGCATGGCGAGCCGATCCGCATCATGGTCGACATGGAAAACGACCAGGACATCCTGACCGCCTTCGTCCACGACCCGCAGCGCCGCCTGCTGCTCGTCAGCCGCGAGGGTTACGGATTTGCAGTGCCGGAGGCCGAAGTCGTCGCCAACACGCGCAAGGGCAGGCAGGTGATGAACGTCAAGTCGCCGGACGAGGCGCGGCTGTGCCTCACCGTTTCGGGCGACCACCTCGCCATCGTCGGCGACAACCGCAAGCTGCTCGTCTTCCCGCTGGTCGAGGTGCCCGAGATGACGCGCGGCAAGGGCGTGCGCCTCCAGCGCTACAAGGATGGCGGCGTGTCGGACGCCAAGACCTTCGCGATAGAGGCGGGGCTGACCTGGACGGATTCGGCCGGGCGCGGGTTCACGCGCAGCCAGGGCGAGCTGATCGAGTGGATCGGCAATCGCGCCGCGGCGGGCCGCATGGTGCCGAAGGGCTTTCCGCGGACGGGGAAGTTTGGGTGACGAAGTGAGGCGAGGGCTGTGCTCCGTCGCGCCCCCCTCTGTCCTGCCATTTTGGGTCGAGATTGACATCTCCCCCGCGAGGGGGGAGATCACGCGGTGTCGGTGACGAGACTAATCTCCCCCCTTGCGGGGGAGATGGGCGGCAGCCCAGAGGGGGGCAACGTCGAGCGCTGACCTCGGCGATTCTCAGCCCTTCTTGCGCTTCGGCTTGCCGGGTTTCTTCGACCAGTCCTTCTTCTCGAACTTCTGGTCCGGCTTCTGGCCGCGATGCGCGGGCTTGGCGTCGCGCGCGAAATCCGGCGTGCCTTCGACGCGGCGCACGCGGATGCCGCGTTCCAGATCGCCCTTCTTGCCGATGAGGGCGGCGAAGCGATCGGCGGAGCCGGCGGCGATCTCGACGAAGGTCTCTTCCGGCATCATCTTGATCGCGCCGATGTCCTTCTTGGTCAGGTTCCCGTTGCGGCACAGCATGGGGATCAGCCAGCGCGGCTCGGCATTCTGCTTGCGGCCGATGGACAGCGAGAACCAGACGGCGTCGCCAAAAGGCTCGCGCTCCTTGGCGGCCTTGCGATCCTCGGCGAAGTTGACCTCCATCAGGTCTTCCGGCGCCGAACGGCCGGCGCGATAGGCGCGGATGTAGGCGGCGGCGACCTGTTCGGCGCCGTGCTTTTCGAGGATCTGGCGTACGAACTCCTCGACGTCCTCGGTGATCGGCTCCGAGAGCGCGGGATCGGCGAGCAGGCGCTCGTCGTCGCGCTGGACGACCTCCTCCGCCGTCGGCGGCTTGCCCCATTGCGCGGTGATGCCCGCGCCTTGCAGCAACCGGCTCGCGCGCTTGCCGGCCTTGTTCGGCACGATCAGAACGCTCATGCCCTTGCGTCCGGCGCGCCCCGTCCGGCCCGAACGGTGCAGAAGCGTCTCGCGGTTGGTCGGCAGATCGGCATGAACGACGAGTTCGAGGTTCGGCAGGTCGATGCCGCGCGCGGCGACGTCGGTGGCGATGCACACCTGCGCGCGCCCGTCGCGCATCGCCTGCAGCGCATGGGTGCGCTCGTTCTGGCTGAGTTCGCCCGACAGCGCGACGACGGCAAAGCCGCGATTGTTGAAGCGCGCGGTCATGTGGTTGACCGCCGCGCGGGTCGCGCAGAAGACGAGCGCATTGGTCGGCTCGTAATAGCGCAGGACGTTGATGATCGCGTTCTCGCGGTCGGCGTCGGCGACGCTCAAGGCGCGGTATTCGATGTCGCCATGCTGGCGCGTCTCGGCCGCGGTCGAGATGCGCACGGCATTGCGCTGGTAGTTCTTCGCAAGCTCGGCGATCGGCTTCGACACCGTTGCCGAGAACATCAGCGTGCGGCGCTCGTCGGGCGCGGCCTCGAGGATGAATTCGAGGTCTTCGCGAAATCCGAGATCGAGCATCTCGTCGGCCTCGTCGAGCACCACGGCGCGGATGTCGTCGAGCTGGAGCGAGCCGCGTGTGATGTGGTCGCGCAGGCGGCCGGGCGTGCCGACGACGATCTGCGCGCCGCGTTCGAGCGTGCGGCGCTCCGAGCGCATGTCCATGCCGCCAACGCAGGAGGCGACGATGGCGCCGGTCTCGGCATAGAGCCATTCGAGTTCGCGCTTGACCTGCAAGGCAAGCTCGCGCGTCGGCGCGATGGCGAGCGCCAGCGGGGCGGCGGCGTGGCCGAAGCGATCCTTGTCGCCGAGCAATGTCGGCGCGAGTGCGAGGCCGAAGGCGACGGTCTTGCCGGAGCCGGTCTGCGCCGAGACGAGCGCGTCGGCATCCCCGAGTTCGGAGCCGGTCACGGCCTTCTGCACCGGGGTCAGGGAGGAATAGCCGCGCTTTTCAAGTGCGGCGGCAAACGGAGGCAAAATGCCTTCGAATTCGGTCATCGGTCGTCTTTCGGGAGTGGGCGCACGGGCGCAACGGGCGCGGCGCTGAATTTTGCGCCTTCCTAACCGGGTTCGGGGGAAAAGTATAGGTTTAGTGGCAATCGGAATCGTGGCGCCAGGCACCCCCCTCTGGCCTGCCGGCCATCTCCCCCTCAAGGGGGGAGATCAGTCTCGTCGCCGTCCCGCTGAACCCACGACCGTCTTGGCGTGGAGGATGGCGCGCGTGATCTCCCCCCTTGAGGGGGAGATGGCCGGCAGGCCAGAGGGGGGTGGCCACCCGCAGTTACTCCGCTGCGAAGAGCTGCGCGCGGGCGATCTGGACGAAGCCGCGGTCGCCGGCCCTGACCGCCACTTCCGGCGCGACGTCGAATTCGAGCGGGTCGCCGCGGTCGGTCATGGCGATGACGCGCCGGGAATCGGGACGGTCGAGGACGCGGTCGACCGAGGCGGGGATGCCGCCGCCGGTCGCCGACCAGGAGAGGTCGCTCGGCCGCAGATAGGCGTCGGCCTTGCCGTCGGCGAGCGTCGGCGCGGCGATGGACGCGCCGCCGAGGTCGGCCATGCCGTTTGCGACAGATGCGCCGAGCCGGTTGGTGTCGCCGAGGAACCGCACCACGAAGGCCGATTTCGGCTGGCGGGTGACCTCCTCGGGTGTGCCCTCCTGCACGATCCTGCCCTCGTCGAGAATGACGACGCGGTCGGCAAGATCGAGCGCTTCTTCCTGGTCGTGGGTGACGAACAGCGTGGTGATGCCGAGTTCGGAATGGATCTCGCGCAGCCAGCGGCGCAGTTCGCGGCGCACATTGGCGTCGAGGGCACCGAACGGCTCGTCGAGCAGAAGCACCTTCGGGTCGACCGCGAGCGCCCGGGCGAGCGCGACGCGCTGGCGCTGGCCGCCGGAAATCTGGTTCGGGAACCGGTCTTGAAGGCCGTCCAGCTTGACGAGGCGCAGGAGTTCGCCGACGCGCGCCTCGATATCGGCCTTCGAGCGCCTCTTCTTCGACACCTTCATGCCGAAGGCGACGTTTTCGCCGACGGTCATGTGCGGGAACAGCGCGTAGTGCTGGAAGACGAAGCCGACGCCGCGTTCGCGCACGGGGATATCGGTCGCGTCTTCCTCACCGAAGAAGATCTGGCCCTCATCGGCATATTCGAGCCCGGCGACCATGCGCAGGATCGTGGTCTTTCCCGAGCCGGAGGGCCCGAGCAGCGCGACGAGCTCGCCGCTTTCGATCTCGAGCGAGACGCCGCGCACGGCGCGGAAGGTCTGGAAGGTCTTGGCGACGTTCTTCAGGCTGATCTTCATGGCTTGGCCTCAACGATGGGGGCGGCGAGCGCGGGGCGGGTGCGCCGTCCCGCGCCCTGGCGCTCGAGCAGCACCTTGGCGACGATGGTGACGACGGCGAGAAGCGCGAGGATCGACGCGGCCGCAAACGCGCCGACGGAGTTGTAGTCGTGGTAGAGAAGTTCGATGTGGAGCGGCAGCGTGTTGGTCTGGCCGCGGATGTTGCCCGAGACGACCGATACCGCGCCGAACTCGCCCATCACGCGGGCGTTGCATAGCACGACGCCATAGAGCAGCGCCCATTTGATGTTGGGCAGCGTGACGGAGAAGAAGGTGCGCCAGCCCGACGCGCCGAGCGAGGTCGCTGCCTCCTCAAGGTCGCGCCCCTGCGCCTGCATCAGCGGGATGAGTTCGCGCGCGACGAAGGGCGCGGTGACGAACATCGAGGCGAGCACGATGCCGGGCAGGGCGAACAGAACCTTGATCTCGGCCGATTGCAGCATCGGCCCGAACAGGCCCTGGAGCCCGTAGACGAAGAGATAGGCGACGCCGGCGACGATCGGCGAGATCGAGAACGGGATTTCGATGACGACGATCAGGAACCGGCGGCCCCAGAAATCGTATTTGGTCACCGCCCATGCCGCGGCGATGCCGAACACCGTGTTGATCGGCACCGCGATCAGCGCCGTCGCGACGGTGAGGAAGATCGCGTGGCGGGTGTCGGGATCGGCGATCGTGGCGCCGAAATAGCCGATGCCCATCGAGAACGCCTGCACGGCGATGACCACGATCGGCGCAAGAACGTAGAGCGCGCCGGTGATCAGCACCAGTCCGATCAGCGTTCGACGGAAGGCCGGATTGTCGCCGACGCGCGGTGGGTGGCCGGTTGCGTGGCGCATGGTCAGGTCCTCGCCGTATAGCGCAGGGCGCGCGCCTGCAGGATGTTGGTCACGGCGAGCATCACGAAGGCGGTGATGAGCATGACCGACGCGATCGCGGCGGCGGCCGGGTAATCGTATTCCTCGAGCCGGATGAAGGCGAGAAGCGCGGTGATCTCGGTCGCAAAGGGCTGGTTGCCGGCGATGAAGATGATGGCGCCGAACTCGCCGAGGCTGCGCGCGAAGGCGAGCGACGTGCCGGCCAGGAGCGCCGGCCACAGGAGCGGCAGGATCACGCGCCAGAAGATCGACGCATCGCTGCCGCCGAGCGACTGCGCGGCTTCTTCCAGCGCCGGGTCGAGGTCTTCGAGCACCGGCTGCACGGTTCGCACGATGAAGGGCAGGCTGGTGAACGCCATCGCGATCATGATGCCGATCGGCGTATAGGCGACGCGAATGCCCGCATCCATCAAGGGCGCGCCGAACCAGCCATTGGGCGCGAAGAGCGTCGTCAGCGCAATGCCGGCGACGGCGGTCGGCAGCGCAAAGGGTAGGTCGACGATGGCATCGACGAGCCGCCGGCCGGGGAAGGAATAGCGCACGAGAACCCAGGCGAGGGCGAGCCCGAAGACGAGGTTGAAGAGGGTCGCGGCGAAGGCGGACAGGACGGTGACGCGGTAGCTCGCCACTGCGCGTTCGGACGAGATGATGTTCCAGTAGGCTTCGGGACCGAGCGACGCAGCCTTGAAGACGAGCGCGCCCAGCGGCAGGGCGATGATGAGGCCGACGTAGAAGAGCGTGATGCCGAGGGAGAGCGGCAGCCCGGGGATAACGCGGCGGCGGGTCATGCCGCGGTACCAATCGATGGATACGACTGCGATCCTTCGCGCCCCCCTCTGGCCTGCCGGCCATCTCCCCCGCGAGGGGGGAGATCAGCTAGCCGCAGACCTCGGAGCGCGTGATCTCCCCCCATGCGGGGGAGATGGCCGGCAGGCCAGAGGGGGGCAACATGGAACGCCACGATTTCATCATCCATCAAACGAAATCCGACGGACCGAGGTCCGTCGGATCGGTACTCACTGTGTAGCGGATTAACGCTGGCCGTAAAGCTGGTCGAGGATCGCGCCGGAGGCGAAGTGCTCTTCCTGGGCCTTGTCCCAGCCGCCGAACACGTCCTCGACGGTGACGAGGCGCACTTCTGGGAAGCTTTCGGCGAAGTCGGGCGCGACCGTCTCGTTCTCGACGCGGTGGCCGTTTTCCGCGGCAATGCGCTGGCCTTCCTCGGTAAAGAGGAAGTCGAGATAGGCCTTGGCGAGTTCGCCCGAGCCGCGGCGCTCGGCCACGCGGTCGACGATGGCGACGGGGAATTCCGCCAGGAGGCTGACCGACGGCGTGACGAGGTCATACTGGTCCTCGCCGAATTCGCGGGCGATCGCCTTGGTCTCGGCCTCGAAGGTGATCAGCACGTCGCCGATCTGGCGCTCGACGAAGGTCGTCGTCGCCGCTCGTCCGCCGGTGTCGAAGACGGGGACGTTGTCGAAGATCTTCTTCACGAACTCCTGCGCCTTGGCCGCGTCGCCCTCGAAGGATTCGAGCGCGTAGGCATAGGCGGCGAGATAGGTGTAGCGGGCGTTGCCGGAGGTCTTCGGGTTGGGGAAGATCACCTGCACGTCCTCGCGCACCAGATCGTCCCAGTCCGCGATGCCCTTCGGGTTGCCTTCGCGAACGAGGAACGAGGGGAGCGAATAGAAGGGCGAGGCCTGATTGGGGAATTCGCTCGCCCAGTCTTCGGAAACGAAGCCGTTCTCGACCAGGAAATTGACGTCGATCACCTGATTGAAAGTGACGACGTCGGCTTCCAGCCCTTCGACGATGGCGCGCGCTTGGCGCGACGAGCCGGCATGCGACTGGTCGATGGTCACGTCCTGGCCCGTCTGCTCCTTGTAGGCCGGGATGAAGGCCTCGTTGACCGCCGCGAAGAGCTCGCGGGCGATGTCGTAGGAGGCGTTGAGAAGGGAGGTCGGCTGCTGCGCGTGGGCGGGCGCACCGAAGAGAAGGGCGGCGGCGACGCCGGCAAGCAAGAGGCGCTTCATTGGAAATTTCCTCGTCGGAAAGGGACTTGATTGGAACCGGAATCTACCCGTGCTCCCCCGGGACATGAAGGTCGCGCGCTCCGCGCTGAGGGCGGAGAATGGGATGGAATTTCGTTTCGGGCCGGTATCGGGGAAAGGGAATCCAATCGGCGCACAACCGAGCCGTGTCCATTGGAACATCCCGGGGCTTGTCGCGGTTGGAGACGTCCAATCAACCCGCGAGGATCAAATGAGCGACGACAAGATCGACCACGTCTGGAAGCTGATGAAGAAGATCGGCTTTTGCATGCTTGCCACCAAGGACGGCCGCGAAATCCGCGCGCGCCCGATGGCCGCGCATCTGGAGCGCGACGAGCATGCGATCTACTTCCTGACCGATGCCGAAAGCCACAAGGACGACGAGATCGAGCGCGACCCGCATGTCGGGCTGTTCTTCGCCGATGCCGGCGACCAGAAATACGTGTCAGTGACCGGCCGCGCCGTGGTTTCCAACGACCGCGCGAAGATCAAGGAACTCTGGTCGACGCCGGCGAAGGCGTGGTGGGACGACCCCGAGGATCCTTCGATCCGCGTCCTGAAGATCACGCCCAATGACGCGCAGTATTGGGACAGCCCAGGCACGGTCGTGAGCTATATCAAGATGCTGACCGCCGCCGTGTCGGACAGCCGTCCCGACATGGGGGACAACGAGAAGGTCAGGCTCTAGGCTTGATCCGAGCGATTCGGAAAGGCCCGCTCCGGCGGGCCTTTTCGTTGGCGCAGCGAGTTGTGGATTGCGCGGCGAGCACGCCCGCATCCACATGCGCGGATGCTAGAAGTCTCGCTCTGATCGGAGAATGGCATTGAAAGTCGGCATCGATATGGGCAAGGGCGCGCACGGCGCGCCGGCCATGATGGACCTGGAGGAACTGCTCGCCACGCGCCTGCTCGTGCAGGGCAATTCGGGCTCCGGCAAGTCGCATCTTTTACGCCGCCTGCTGGAACAGAGCGCGCCCTGGGTGCAGCAGTGCATCGTCGATCCGGAGGGCGACTTCGTCACGCTGGCCGACAAGTTCGGGCATGTGGTCGTGGATGCCGCGCGCACCGAGGCCGAACTCGTGCGGATCGCCGGCCGCATCCGCCAGCACCGCGTCTCGGTCATCGTCAATCTCGAAGGCCTCGACGCCGACCAGCAAATGAAGGCCGCCGCCGCTTTTCTCAACGGCATGTTCGATGCCGAGCGCGAGCACTGGTATCCGGTCCTGGTCGTGGTCGACGAGGCGCAACTCTTCGCGCCGGCCGTCGCCGGGGAGGTGTCGGACGAGGCGCGGCGCGTCTCGCTTGGCGCCATGACCAACCTTATGTGCCGCGGCCGCAAGCGCGGCCTAGCCGGCGTCATCGCCACGCAGCGCCTCGCCAAGCTCGCCAAGAACGTGGCGGCCGAGGCGTCGAACTTCCTGATGGGCCGCACTTTCCTCGATATCGACATGGCGCGCGCGGCCGATCTTCTCGGCATGGACCGGCGCCAGGCCGAGCAGTTCCGCGACCTGCAGCGCGGCTCCTTCGTCGCGCTCGGCCCCGCCGTCTCGCGCCGGCCAATGCCGGTGACGATCGGGACGGTGGAGACGTCGGCGCGATCGGTCAGCCCCAAGCTGATGCCGCTGCCCGAGGCGAGTGACGAGGCGCGCGACCTGATCTTCCAGCGCGGTCCGGAGGAAGTGCGCGCACCGGTGCGCCGTGCCCCACCGCCGCCGACCCCGACCGCCGACATCCTCGAACAATTGTCGCGCCCGCGCGAGGCGGCCGAGGAGCCTGTGCAGGCGCTTTTCCCGGAAATCGACAAGGCGGAGCGCGAGCGCCTGCTCGACCTCGTCATGCGCGAGATCGCCGACGATCCGGACCTGCCGTTCCGAACAGTTGCGGTGCTTTACCAGGATTTCCTCGTGCGCTGCCGCATCCGCCGCGTGCCGGGCAGCCCGGTCGACCTTCCGGAGTTCAAGCGACGCCTGGCGATCGCGCGCACTGGCGTCTGCGAGGAGACGGCGGCGACCGAAGCGTGGCGCATCGCGCTCGACCTGTCGAAGGATCTGGCCGAGGACATCCAGCCGATCTTCCTGATCATCGCGCTGGCGGCGGTCGAGGGTCGGCCGTGCCCGAGCAACGCCGCGCTGGCGCGCGCCTATGGCAGCCATTCGGCCAATCGCGCGCGGCGGTTGCTGACCTATTTCGAGGAGCGCGACCTGATCGTCGTGCGCACCGACCTCACCGGCAAGAGGATCGTGGTGTTTCCTGATCTCGGCTGCGAGACGGCGCCCGACCAGCCGGAGCGGCCGGGCGAGGAGATCGTGCCGCGGCAGGCGGCGGAATAGGAAAGGCTACTCGACGCGCTCCCATCCCTGCGGCCCCAGATGCTCCTGCGGCTTGAAGCGGACCTTGTAGCCCATCTTGCGCGAGCCGTTGACCCAATAGCCGAGATAGACATGCGGCAGGCCGAGCGCGCGGGCGCGCTGGATGTGGTCGAGGATCATGAAGGTGCCGAGCGAGCGATCCTCCAGGTCCGGCTGGAAGAAGGAATAGACCATCGACAGCCCGTCGCCCATCCGGTCGGAGAGCGCGACGGCGATCAACTCGCCCTGGCCGCGCCCGGTGATGAAGCTGTCCGGCCCGCGCCGGCGATATTCGATCACGCGCGTGTCGACATGGGTGTCCTCGACCATCATCGCATAGTCGAGCACGGTCATGTCCGACATGCCGCCGCGCTTGTGGCGGGCGTCGAGATAGGTGCGGAAAAGGGAATACTGCTCGCTCGAAGGCTCGGCCTTGTGCTCGGCCCCGATGAGATCGGAATTGCGCGCCGTCACGCGCTTCATGTTCTTCGTCGGCTGGAACTCGCTGGCGAGAATGCGCACGGAGACGCAGGCGCGGCACGTCTCGCAGGCGGGGCGGTAGGCGATGTTCTGCGAACGGCGGAAGCCGCCTTGCGTCAGGAGGTCGTTCAAGTCGGGGGCCTTGTCGCCGACCAGATGCGTGAACACCTTGCGCTCGAACTCGCCCTCGATATACGGGCAGGGCGAGGGCGCCGTCAGGAAGAATTGCGGTGACTGCGTAGGCTGGTGCGTCATTGACCGTCGAGTCGGGATGAATTGCCGCGATCCGGGTATGAAATCCCCAGTCGCGCCCGTTGGCAAGCCGTCAGCAATTTTGCGCCGATCAACGGTCCGTGCGCGCGACGACCGTGCCGAGCAGTAGGTCGTGGACGGCGCGCTTGCGGTCGAGGAACAGGGTTGCCAGCAGGATGAACGGCGTCAGGATCACGTTGCCGGCCCAGAACAGCACCGAGTGGAGCACCGCGAGCGGCCCGTCGACGCGGCCGCCGTCGAGGCGTTCGAGGCGGATGTTCATCATGCGCATGCCGATCGTCGCCTGCGCCGGGCTGCCGAGCGTCCACCAGACATAGCCGAGCGCGACGACGGGAAAGAGGATGCCGTAGAGCATCCAGCCGAGGCCGAGCGTCAGCACGCCGAGAAGCGCGATCACGATCGCGGGAACAATCATCAGGAGGCCGACGATCAGGTAGTCGATGCAGAAGGAAAGGATGCGGCGCGTGCGCACGCCCTCGTAGACGCGCGCGTCGTCGAGGCGGTCGTTGATGATCTCGCCGTCATGGATGCGGTTCGTCGAGGTGCTCGTGGTCATGCGCGTCGTCCTTTGCCTGTCCGATCGAAGATGGGATCGCGGAACCGTGATCGCAAGCACCGGGATTCATGCAAATTTTATCGATCAGGGCGAAAGAAAGGAAAGCCGCCATCGCTATGCGTGGTTGCGAGGAGAGTGTGCTTCCGTGTCCTACGCCCCAAGTCAGATATTTCTCAGCCTTCTTCACAATGCCGGCCTGATGGCTCTCGTCGTGATGGCCTATTCGACGCTTCTGCGCCACGCGCCGAAGATCGGCGGCCGCGGCGTGATGATCGGCGTGCTATTTGGACTGGCTGGCGTCTTGTCCATGGCCGACCCGATCCGCACGCCCGAAGGCATTCAACTGGATTCCAGAACGGTAATGGCGGCGCTTGCCGCGCCGTTCGGCGGATTGGTCGCGACCTTGATCGCAGCCTTCATCATGGGCGTCTTCCGGATCGTGCAGGGCGGGGCGGGCGTGGTGACGGGCCTCGCGGCGATCGCCATGGCCTCGACGATCGGCTACGCCTTCTACCGGATCTGGCGCGGGCGCACCCCCAACACCGAGCAATTGCTGACGCTGGCGATCGCGATCTGCTCGGTCCTCGTCTGCTTGGCGCTGCTGCCGAAGGAGGTCGCGAGTTCGCTCGTGCGCACCGCCGCCGTGCCGCTGATAACGAACGCGGTGCTCGGCATCCTCCTGCTCGGCGCGTTCCTCGCCCGCGAAGACCGGAACTTCCGGCGCGAGGAGGAACTGCGCACCGAAGCGACGACCGACGCGCTGACGGCCCTGGCCAACCGGCGGGCCTTCGACAGGCTGGCCTACCGGATCAGCGAAAGCGCGAAGGCGAAGAACGCGCCGTTTGCCATGCTGCTCGTCGACGTCGACCGCTTCAAGTCGATCAACGACCGCTTCGGGCATCTGGCCGGCGACCGGGTGCTGGCGTCGATCGCCGCGGTCGTCAAGGCCGAGACGCGCCAGAGCGACATCGTCGCGCGCTATGGCGGGGAGGAGATCGCGGTGCTGATGCCGTCGACGTCGATCCGCGTCGCAGAGCGCGTCGCAGAGCGCATCCGCGAAAGCGTCGCCAACCAGCCGCTCGCCGTCGACGGCTCGGAACTGATGGTGACGGTCAGCATCGGCGTCAGCGGTGCCGACAAGGCGGGCGTGGTCTTCCCGACCGTGTTCAAGGCGGCCGACGACGCGCTCTACGACGCCAAGAACAATGGCCGCAACCGCGTCGAACTGCGCCGCGCCGCCTGAGAAGGTCAGCCCTTGAGGATTTCCGCCACGCGCGGCGCGAAATAGGTCAGGATGCCGTCGCAGCCCGCGCGCTTGAACGAAAGCAGGCTCTCCATCATCGCGCGCTCGCCGTCGATCCAGCCATTGGCGGCGGCGGCCTCGATCATCGAATACTCGCCCGACACCTGGTAGGCGAAGGTCGGCAACGCGAACTCGTCCTTCAACTGGCGGATGATGTCGAGATAGGGCAGGCCTGGCTTGACCATGATCATGTCGGCGCCCTCGATCACGTCCTGCTCGGTCTCGCGCATCGCCTCGGCGGCGTTGGCGGGGTCGAGATAGTAGGTCTTCTTGTCGCCCTTCAGGAGGCCGCTCGTGCCGATCGCCTCGCGATAGGGGCCGTAGAAGGCCGAGGAGAACTTGGTCGCGTAGGACATGATCGCCACGTCCTGGAAGCCTGCCGCGTCGAGCGCGTCGCGCACGGCGCCGATCCGCCCGTCCATCATGTCCGACGGCGCGACGATGTCGGCCCCGGCGGCGGCCTGCAGCACGGAGGCGGCGGCGACCTGCGCCACCGTCTCGTCATTGACGATGACGCCGTCGCGCAGGATGCCGTCATGGCCGTGGCTCGTGAACGGGTCGAGCGCGGCATCCGTGATGATCCCGATCTCCGGCACCGCCTGCTTGATCGCGCGCGTGACGCGGTTGATCAAATTGTCGGGGTCGAGAATGTGCGAGCCGGTCTGGTCGCGCCGACCGATGTCGATATTGGGGAAGATGGCGAGCGCGGGAATGCCGAGCTGCGCGGCGCGTCGTGCCTCCGCCACCGCCACGTCCACGGAGAAACGTTCGACGCCAGGCATCGAGGGGAGGGGATCGCGGCGCTTCTCGCCGTCGACGACGAAAATCGGCCAGATCAGGTCGTCCACGCTCAGTCGCGTTTCCTGCACCATGCGTCGCGACCAGTACGCCTTGCGCATGCGCCGCAGCCGCCGGCCGCCTGTGATTTCGTCGACCGTGCGCGAGCTGGTGGCAACCGGCCGGGTGATCTTGTTCATCATCGCGTCTCCTGCTAGCGCGGGATGTATCATGCGCCGATTGCGGGTCCAACCCGTCTCGCCGCGCCAATCCCACCGTCCGGAGGACGCCGATCCGTGATCCAGTCCTTTCATTCGGCCCTGCCGCGCCTGTCGGCCTCCGACGCCCTGTTCGAGACCTTCCTGCGCGCCGTCGCCGCGCTCTGCGCCGGGCTCGGGCTTCTCTACTGGATCAGGCTGCTCGGCATCTATGAGGGGCTGACCTGGCGCTTCGACTTGATGCCTGTCCACTGGCAGGTCGCGGCCGTGTGCCTTGCGGTCCTCTATCCCTTCGCCGCCAGCGGCCTGTGGATGCTCGCCTCCTGGGGGCCGGTGATCTGGTTCGTCTGCGCGCTGTCCGAGACGGTCATGTATGCCGGGTTCCCCGAGCTCTTTGGCCGCCGCGATCTCGTGCTTATCGTCCATGCCCTGACGGCGGTGGTCTATGCCGGCTTCCGGCTGCACCGCTGGGCAAAGCGCCGCAGAGAGGAAATATGAACCTTTCGTTCTAACCGCAGCTTAACCCTGAAATCCGGCAGTTCTCGGTAAGCTCATGTTAAGCCTGCGGTTTAAGTCGAATTTTAGATGCATTGGCTAGGGTCGTGACCAAGGTGAGATCAAAAACAAAATCACCGGCGTTTAACGAGAGGCACGACCATGATCAATTCGCGTACGACGTCGAAAAACGTCCAGATGAACGAAGACCGCGGCGATTCCATTCGCTCGCTCTACCTTGAATCTCTTCAGCTCGTCGAGCGTCTGCACCGCCGTTTGCTTGACGTCATCAAGGACGAGTTCGACCGCAACGGCCGCAGCGACATCAACGCCATCCAGGCGCTCCTGCTCTTCAATATCGGTTCTTCGGAACTGACCGCCGGCGAACTGCGATCGCGCGGCTACTATCTGGGCTCGAACGTCTCCTACAATCTGAAGAAGCTCGTCGACCTCGACTTCATCAACCACCAGCGCTCGCGCATCGACCGCCGCTCGGTTCGCGTCAGCCTGACGCCGAAGGGCCGCGAGATCGCCGATCTGGTCGGCGCGCTCTACGACCGCCACATCGGCTCGATCGAGAAGGTCGGCGGCATCGGCCAGGACGAGTTCCAGCAGATGAACAAGGCCCTGCAGCGCCTCGACCGCTTCTGGAACGACACCATCGCCTACCGCATGTAAGGCGAGGCGACGCCTCTCGATCATCGCCGACGCCGACGCATCGGACCCGCCCGTCATCATGGGGCGCGGCCGGTGCGCGGCCGGCGCCGGTCCATTTTCAGCGCCGCCTTGCCGGTGTCGTCATTCTGCAACACGTCATCCCCGACGGCCCGACCGTCACGAAGCCGCCATATTGGAATGTGACCGGACGTCATCCGGTATTTTCGACCGAATCCATCGCGTCGGGATTGGTGGCGTTTCGTTAAGGTTAACGCGCTAGTCTCGTCGTTCGCACCTCGCGTGCATTCGCCGTCATGATTGAAGCGTCGGGACCAAAGATGAAAACCAGCCGCAGAACCTTTCTCACCGGTGCGTCCGCGCTTGCCGCCGCCGCCGTGTCGCAGAGCGCGCATGCGCAGAACGTGCTCGATTCGATCCTCAATTCGAACCGCCGTGGCTGGGGTGACCAGTTCGACGCGCAGGTCTCGAGCGGGGGACAGGTCGCCACGACCAGGCCGATCTACAGCCCCGACACGCTCGTCTACCTGCAGGACGCCATCGTCCGCTACCAGGACATCGCCGCGCGCGGCGGCTGGCCGATGGTGCCGGATCAGAAGAAGCTGCAGCTCGGCGTCGTCGATCCGGACGTGGACGTGCTGCGCCAGCGCCTGATGATCTCCGGCGACCTTTCGGAGCAGGCGGGCATGTCGCCGGCCTTCGATTCCTATGTCGATTCGGCGCTGAAGCGCTTCCAGACCCGTCACGGCATTCCCGCCGACGGCGTCACCGGGCCCTACACCTACCGCTCGCTGAATGCGTCGGCGCAGGTTCGTCTCGGCCAGCTCCAGACCAATCTTCAGCGCCTCAGCGAGAAGGTCGGCACGACCTCCAACCGCTACGTGATGGTCAACATCCCGGCCGCCGAGATCGAGGCCGTCGAGGGCGGCCGCGTCGTCACGCGCCATGTCGCCGTCGTCGGCAAGATCGACCGCCAGACGCCGATCCTCGATTCGAACATCCACGAGATCATCGTCAATCCGTACTGGAATGCGCCGGAATCGATCGTTCGCCGCGACATCATTCCGCTGATGCGCAAGAACCCGAACTATCTGGCCGAAAACGGCATCCGCATTCTCGGCCCCAATGGCGAGGTCGATCCGCTGACGATCAACTGGCAGACGGAGGAGGCGGCCAAGCTGCGCTTCCGCCAGGACCCGGGCAGGATCAACGCCATGGCGTCGGTGAAGATCAACTTCCACAACCAGCATGCCGTCTACATGCACGACACGCCGCAGCAGAGCCTGTTCGCCAACCAGGAGCGCTTCCACTCCTCGGGCTGCGTGCGCGTCCAGAACGTGCGCGACCTCGTCACCTGGATCCTGCGCGAGACGCCGGGCTGGGACCGCAACCGCTTCGAGCAGACGATCGCGACCGACGCGGACGTCTCGGTGCCGGTCACCAATCCGGTGCCGGTCCACTTTGCCTACGTCTCGGCCTGGTCGACGGGCGACGGCGTGGTGCAATTCCGCGACGACATCTACGGCCTCGACGGCTCTTCGGAACTGCAGATTTCGACCGCGACCTGATCGCGCCTGCACTGAATGCATCGAAAGGCCGTCCCGCGGGGCGGCCTTTCCTTTTTGCCGCATTGCCCCGGTCGCGATCAGAACCGTAAATTGCGTCAACCGGACGTGGCCGCGCTTTCGATAGTGTGATATTCGCGCCGCTTCAAAGCCTGCCGCCACACCGAAAGGGTCGATCCGCCATGGCCACCGCGACTGCCGCCTCCGCCCAGCCGAATGCCTTCTTCACCCAGTCCCTCGCCGACCGCGACCCCGAGATTTTCGGCGCGATCGAGAAGGAACTCGGCCGCCAGCGTCACGAGATCGAGCTGATCGCCTCGGAAAATATCGTCAGCCGCGCCGTGCTCGAGGCGCAGGGCTCGATCATGACGAACAAATATGCCGAGGGCTATCCGGGCAAGCGCTACTATGGTGGTTGCCAGTTCGTCGACATCGCCGAGGAGTTGGCGATCGAGCGCGCCAAGAAGCTCTTCGACTGCAGTTTCGCCAATGTGCAGCCCAATTCCGGCTCGCAGATGAACCAGGCCGTGTTCCTGGCACTCCTGCAGCCCGGCGACACCTTCATGGGGCTCGACCTGAATTCGGGCGGGCACCTGACCCATGGTTCGCCGGTCAACATGTCGGGCAAGTGGTTCAACGTCGTCTCCTACGGCGTGCGCGAGGACGACCACCGCATCGACATGGACGAGGTCGAGCGCCTGGCGCACGAGACCAGGCCGAAGCTGATCGTCGCCGGCGGCACCGCCTATTCGCGCATCTGGGACTGGAAGCGCTTCCGCGAGATCGCCGACGCCGTTGGCGCCTATCTGATGGTCGACATGGCGCATATCGCCGGCCTCGTCGCAGGCGGCGTGCATCCCTCGCCGCTGCCCCACGCCCATGTCGTGACGACCACCACGCACAAGTCGCTGCGCGGCCCGCGCGGCGGCATGATCCTCTCGAACGACGAGGCGATCGCCAAGAAGATGAACTCGGCCGTCTTCCCCGGCCTGCAGGGCGGCCCGCTGATGCATGTCATCGCCGCCAAGGCCGTCGCCTTCGGCGAAGCGCTGCAGCCCGAATTCAAGACCTACGCCAAGGACGTCGTCGCCAACGCCAAGGCGCTTGCCGCGAGCCTTCAGGAAACCGGCCTCGACATCGTTTCGGGCGGCACCGACAACCACTCGATGCTGGTCGACCTGCGCCCGAAGAACGCGACCGGCAAGCGCGCGGAAGCTGCGCTCGGCCGCGCCAACATCACCTGCAACAAGAACGGCATTCCCTTCGATCCCGAAAAGCCGTTCGTCACTTCCGGCATCCGGCTTGGCACGCCGGCCGGCACCACGCGCGGCTTCGGCGTCGCGGAATTCGGCGAAATTGGCAAGCTGATCGCAGAAGTCATGGACGGGCTGAAGGCGGCGAATTCGGACGAGGGCAATGCCGCCGTCGAAGCCGAGGTCAAGAAAAAGGTCGTCGCGCTGACCGAGCGCTTCCCGATCTATCCATATCTGGGCTAAACGCTGGGGCAGCACACCATTTGTTGAAAGAAACGCATGCGCTGCCCCTATTGCCAGTCTGAAGACACCCAGGTGAAGGATTCCCGGCCTGCCGAAGACGGGCAGGCCATTCGCCGTCGGCGCGTCTGCCCGGTCTGCGGCGGGCGTTTCACCACATTCGAGCGCGTGCAACTTCGCGACCTCGTCGTCGTCAAGCGGTCGGGCCGCAAGGTCGCGTTCGATCGCGACAAGCTGATGCGCTCGGTCGAGGTCGCGCTGCGCAAGCGCAACGTCGAGCCCGAGCGAATCGAGCGCGCCGTGACCGGCATCGTGCGCCAGCTCGAAAGTTCCGGCGAGACGGAAATCCCTTCCGACGAGATCGGCCGACTGGTCATGGATGCGCTCAAATCCATCGACGACGTCGCCTATGTGCGCTTCGCCTCCGTCTACAAGAATTTCCGCGAAGCGCGCGATTTCCAGGACCTGCTCGGCGAGTTGAAGAGCGACGAGGACGCCGCGCGCGAATGAGCGCCGGCGAGGCCGATCGCCGCTTCATGGCCGCCGCCATCCGACTGTCGCGCCGCAATCTGGGCCTGACGTCGACCAACCCTTCGGTCGGAACGCTGATCGTGCGCAACGACGGCGAGGGGCCGCGGATCGTGGGGCGCGGGATCACCGCCATCGGCGGCAGGCCCCATGCCGAGGCGGAGGCGCTGGCGGTGGCGGGCGACGACGCGCGGGGCGCCACCGCCTATGTGACGCTTGAACCTTGCGCCCATCATGGCCGAACACCGCCCTGCGCCGAGGCGCTGGTGCGCGCCGGCGTCGCCCGCGTGGTCGGCGCGGCGGCCGATCCCGATCCGCGCGTTTCGGGCAAGGGCTACGCGATCCTCGAAGCCGGCGGGATCGACGTGACGCCCCAAATCTTGGCCGATGACGCGGCCGATCTCCTCAACGGTTACCTGACTCGATCCCTGAGCAAACGCCCGGAAGTGACTCTCAAGCTTGCCATTTCGTCCGACGGAATGATCGGCCGGGAAGGCGCGGGGCAGCTTGCGATCACCGGGCCGGTTTCGCGTCGCCAGGTCCATCGCCTGCGTGCCGAAAGCGACGCGATCCTCGTGGGTATAGGCACCGCACTGGCCGACGATCCCGAACTCACCTGCCGCCTGCCGGGGCTCGAAAAACGCTCGCCGATCCGCATCGTCCTCGACCGCGACGCCCGGCTCTCGCCCGCGTCGAAGCTCGCATCGAGCGCGCGCGAGACGCCGGTTCTTCTGGCGACGGCGATCGACGCCGAGGCCACCCGTCGCGCGACGCTCGAAAAACTCGGCGTCGGCTTCATCGCCTGCGACGAGCACGAAGGCCGCATCGCCCTGCCGGAATTCCTCGAGGACCTGGCAGCGCGCGGCGTCCTGACACTACTCGTCGAGGGCGGCGCGGAAACCGCGCGGCAATTCCTGGCCGAAGGACTGGTCGGCCGGCTGGTTCTCTTCGTCGGCCCGCAGCCGGTCGGGGAGGGCGGGATTGCATCGCCGGTCGATCCGGCCGCGATCCCGACGGGCTTCCGCCTCCTCCGCCGCGATGTGTTCGGCGGCGATTTCTGCTTCGAATATGTAAGGATCGACTGATGTTCACTGGAATCGTCACCGATATCGGCGAGATCGCGGCCATCGCGCCGCTCGACCAGGGCATCCGCCTGCGCATTCGCACGGTCTACGATCCGGCGACCATCGCGATCGGCGCCTCGATCGCCTGCGCCGGCGTGTGCCTGACCGTCGTCGCCCTTCCTGAAGATGATGCCCGCTGGTTCGAGGTCGAGGCGTGGGAAGAGGCGCTGCGCCTGACCACAGCCGGCGACTGGCAGGTCGGCTCCCGCCTCAACCTCGAACGCGCCCTGAAAATTGGCGACGAACTCGGCGGGCACATCGTCTCCGGCCATGTCGACGGCATGGCCGAGATCCTCGAGCGGATCGACGAAGGCGACGCCGTGCGTTTTCGCCTCCGCGCGCCACGCGCCCTGTCGAAATTCATCGCGCCGAAAGGCTCCGTCGCGCTCGACGGCACGTCGCTCACCGTCAACGGCGTCGACGGCGACCTCTTCGACGTCCTCCTGATCCACCATTCGCTCGGCGTGACGACCTGGGGCGCGCGGCAGGTCGGCGACCACGTCAATCTCGAGGTCGACACCATGGCGCGCTATGCCGCGCGCCTGATGGAAGCGCACGACGAATGAGCCTCGTCGACAACGAACGGACGAAGCTGCTGGCCAACGCGCTCGATCGCGCGTCGACGGCATGTTTCACGGTGGGCGTAGCAACGCCGCTGGCTGGATATCTCTATGGTGTGATAAGCTTCTCGTCGCCGATCGGATTTTGGCTTGTATTCACGGCTGCTGGCTGGATGACTGCGACGGCATCCCTACATATGTTGGCAAGGCAAGTTTTGAAGGGTTTGAAACCATGAGCTTCAGCGATCCCATGTTCTGGTTTACCTCGCTCGGTCTGCCTGCAATCATCGTTGTGGGCGCCTACATCGCCGTGCGCCTGCACGAGCGCTCGCTGAAGCGCTGACCGGGCCGACTTTCTCCAAAGCTTCGCTTGCGAACTCGGCCGGATCGGCCTAAGTCACCGGGCCAATCCCGGAGACATTCATGCCCCATCAGGAACCCCTCAAAGTTCTGATCGTCGAAGCGCGCTTCTATGACGATCTGGCCGACGCGCTCCTCGATGGCGCCAGGGCCGCGCTCGATGCCGCCGGCGCGAGTTATGATGTCGTCACCGTGCCCGGAGCGCTCGAAATCCCGGCCGTCATTTCCTTCGCGCTCGACGGCGCGGATGCGGGCGGCGCGGACTATGATGCGTTCGTCGCGCTCGGCTGCGTGATCCGGGGCGAGACCTATCATTTCGACATCGTCGCGAACGAATCCTGCCGCGCGCTGATGGACCTTTCCGTCAATGAATCGCTGGCGATCGGCAACGGCATTTTGACCGTCGAGAACGACGACCAGGCGTGGGCGCGCGCGCGCCGCAACGAGGGCGACAAGGGCGGCTTTGCCGCGCGTGCGGCGCTGACGATGGTTGAAACGAGGAAGCGTCTCGCAGGGGCGTCGCGATGAGCGAGACGGACGACCTTCCGGCCACGCCGCCAATCCGCCATGCCAACAAGCGCGGTGCGGCGCGGCTCGCGGCCGTGCAGGCGCTCTACCAGATGGACGTCGCCGGCACGGGGCTTCTGGAGATATCGGCCGAATACGAGGCCTACAGGCTCGGCAAGGAAGTCGACGGCGCGACCTATCGCGAGGCCGATGCGCAATGGTTTCGTGCGATCCTGTCGGGCGTCGTAGAGGACCAGAAGACGATCGACCCGGTGATCCGGCAGGCGCTGACCGACGACTGGCCGCTCTCGCGCCTCGATTCGACATTGCGCGCCATCCTGCGCGCCGGCGTCTATGAATTGATGAAGCGTGCCGACGTGCCGGTCGCGGTGATCGTCACCGAATATGTCGACATCGCCAAGGCCTTCTACACGGAGGAAGAGCCCAAGCTCGTCAACGCCGTGCTCGACCGCGTCGCGCGGCGAATTCGCAACGAAGGCAGGGGCGGAACGCCGAAGGCATGACGACGGCCTCGACCCGCGACGCAAGGCGCACGGCGATCGTTCTCGCCGCCGCGCAGGCAATCGTCGGGTCGGCCGCGCCCATCGCCATCTCGGTCGGCGGCCTTGCCGGCTACTATCTCCTCGGCGCCGACAAGAGCCTTGCGACTGCTCCCGTCACCGGCTTCACCGTCGGCGTCGCGCTCGGCGCCATTCCGGCTGCGTTGGTCCTGAAGCGGCTCGGGCTGCGGCTGGGCTTCATGACCGGCACAGTCATGACGGCCAGCGGCGGCCTGATCGCGACCCTTGCACTTTTCGCTCAGAATTTCTGGCTCTTCGCAGCCGGTCTCGCGCTGATCGGGGTCGGCAATGCCTTCGTCCAGCAGTTCCGCTTCGCGGCGGCCGAATCCGCGCCCGTCGAGTTCAAGGCGCGGGCGATTTCCTTCGTCCTGGCGGGCGGGGTGCTGACCGCGATCATCGGCCCGCAGATCGTTATCTTCACCCGCGAGCTGCTCGCGCCCGTCATGTTCGCCGGCACCTTCACCTCGGTGCTCGGCATCGCCGCCGTCGGTGCGCTGATCCTGTCGGCCTTGCCGCGAACGCAGTCGGAGGCCCAGGCTGCGGCCGTCCCGCAGATGCCGGCACGGCCGCTCGGCGAAATCATCCGCCAGCCCAAATACGTCACCGGCCTCCTCTGCGGCGTCGGCACCTATGCGCTGATGAGCTTCGTGATGACCGGCGCGCCGCTCGCCATGGTAGGCTGCGGCTTCTCGACCGACCAGGCGATGCTCGGAATTTCCTGGCACGTCATGGCGATGTATGCGCCGAGCTTCTTCACCGGCAAGCTGATCGCCCGCTTCGGCAAGGAGAAGATCATGGCGGCGGGACTTGTCCTGCTGCTCGGCTGCGCCGTCGTCGCGCTCTCCGGCATCGAGCTGTGGCAGTTCTGGACGGCGCTCGTCCTTCTCGGCGTCGGCTGGAATTTCGGCTTCATCGGGTCGACGGCGATGGTCGCCGAGAGCTACCATCCGTCCGAAAAGGGCAGGGCGCTCGGCTTCCACGATTTCGTGCTGTTCTCGACGGTCGCCTTCGCCTCCTTCATGTCCGGTCTCGTCTACAATCTTGCCGGCTGGGAGATGCTGAACTGGATCGTTTTCCCGGTCAGCGCGGTTTGCCTTGCAGCGCTTGGCCTTCTTGCGGTGCGCGGACGCCGGCACGTCGCCGCTGCGCGCTGACCCAGCGGTAGAATATCTCCTTGATGTGTGCGGAATCCTTCGCATAAGCTGCCCGCGAATGCCGGATGACGAGCGATTCCGGCTTCGTTCCCAATGCCCGGGGAGGGGTTCTGCCGGGCGAGAATCAAGGAAAAATCGGCAATGACCATGCTTTTCGTCGTCATCGCCTGCGGTTTGCTGTCCATCGTCTACGCGATCTGGGCCACCCAGTCGGTCCTCGCGGCCGACCAGGGCAATGCACGCATGCAGGAGATTGCGGGCGCGATCCGGGAGGGCGCGCAGGCTTATCTCACTCGCCAATACACAACCATCGCGCTCGTCGGCGTCGTGGTCTTCCTCATCACCTGGTGGCTTCTTGCGGCCACGGCCGCGATCGGCTTCCTGATCGGCGCCGTTCTTTCGGGCGTCGCCGGCTTCATCGGCATGCACGTCTCGGTCCGCGCCAACGTGCGCACCGCGCAGGCCGCGTCGAACAGCCTGTCGGCCGGCCTCGACATCGCCTTCAAGGCGGGCGCGATCACCGGCATGCTGGTGGCCGGCCTCGCGCTGCTTGCCGTGTCGGTCTATTACTGGGTGCTGATCGGCCCGATGGGCGCCGCGCCGTCCGACCGCATGGTCATCGACGCGCTCGTCGCGCTCGGCTTCGGCGCCTCGCTCATCTCGATCTTCGCGCGTCTTGGCGGCGGCATCTTCACCAAGGGCGCAGACGTCGGCGGCGATCTCGTCGGCAAGGTGGAAGCGGGCATTCCCGAGGACGATCCGCGCAATCCGGCGACGATCGCCGACAATGTCGGCGACAATGTCGGCGACTGCGCGGGCATGGCGGCCGATCTCTTCGAGACCTACGCCGTGACCGTCGTCGCGACGATGGTCCTCGCGGCGATCTTCTTCCTCGGCTCCGATCTTCTCGGCTCGATCATGGTCTACCCGCTCGCGATCTGCGGCGCGTGCATCATCACCTCGATCATCGGTACCTTCTTCGTCAAGCTGGGGGCCAATGCCTCGATCATGGGCGCGCTCTATCGCGGGCTGATCGTCACCGGCCTGCTGACGGTCGTCGGCATCGGCGCGGCGACCTCGCTCACCATCGGCTGGGGCTCGATCGGCGTCGTCAACGGCGTCGATATCACCGGCACCAATCTCTTCATCTGCGGCCTGATCGGCCTCGTGGTGACGGCGCTGATCGTGGTGATCACCGAATACTATACCGGCACCAACAAGCGCCCGGTGAACTCGATCGCGCAGGCGTCGGTGACCGGCCACGGCACCAACGTCATCCAGGGCCTCGCCGTCTCGCTCGAATCGACGGCGCTGCCGGCGATCGTCATCATCGGCGGCATCCTGGCGACGTTCCAGCTTGCCGGCCTCTTCGGCACCGCCATCGCGGTGACGACCATGCTTGGCCTGGCCGGCATGATCGTCGCGCTCGACGCCTTCGGCCCGGTGACCGACAATGCCGGCGGCATCGCCGAAATGTCGGGGCTTCCGCCCGAAGTGCGCCAGTCGACCGACGCGCTCGACGCGGTCGGCAATACCACCAAGGCGGTCACCAAGGGCTATGCGATCGGCTCGGCCGGTCTCGGCGCGCTGGTGCTCTTCGCCGCCTACTCCTACGATTTGGAATACTTCATCGCCAATCCGGACCAGTACCCGTATTTCGCCGGCATGGAGGACGTGTCCTTCTCGCTGTCGAACCCGTATGTGGTGGCGGGCCTGCTCTTCGGCGGCCTCATCCCCTACCTCTTCGGCGGCATCGCCATGACGGCCGTCGGCCGCGCGGCAGGCGCCATCGTCGAGGAGGTGCGTCGCCAGTTCCGCGAGAATCCGGGGATCATGCAGGGCACGGTCAAGCCGGACTATGCACGGGCGGTCGATCTCCTGACCAAGGCGGCGATCCGGGAAATGATCATCCCGTCGCTGCTGCCGGTGCTGGCGCCGATCGTCGTCTATTTCGGCATCCTGCTGGTCTCGGGCTCGAAAGCCGCGGCCTTCGCGGCGCTCGGCGCCACGCTTCTCGGCGTGATCGTCAACGGCCTCTTCGTCGCCATCTCGATGACGTCGGGCGGCGGTGCGTGGGACAATGCGAAGAAGTCGTTCGAGGACGGCTTCATCGACAAGGACGGCACGCGCCATCTGAAAGGCTCGGATGCGCACAAGGCGTCCGTGACGGGCGACACGGTGGGTGATCCCTACAAGGACACCGCCGGCCCCGCCGTCAACCCGGCGATCAAGATCACCAACATCATGGCGCTCCTGCTCCTAGCAGTCCTCGCGCACGGCTGATCTTCAGGCAAATGAAAAGGGCCGCGGTATCGCTACCGCGGCCCTTTTGCATGTCGGCTTGAATTCTAGAAGTTGACCGATCCGCGCCCGGCACCCGTGCCGACCGGCGTGCCGCCGACGACGCCCGTGACGAGCTGCTGGATGAAGTTCACGTCGCTTCCGGCCGTCGGCGTCGTGCGCGAGATGAAGTCGAACACGCGCCCGTCCTGCAGGCCGTAATTGGCGATGTTGGACACGCGCCCGTCCTCGCCGAAATAGATCGCCAGAATCTTGCGGTCGACGACGCGCGGGTTCTGGAATGCGACGTTCCGAACGGCGGTCTGCGAGATGTAGTAGAAGGTCTCGTTGTCGAAGGTCGCCGTCGTCGTCGGCGTGCCGAGGGCCAGCAGCACCTGCTCGCGGCTCGAGCCGACGGGGACGAGCTCGAGCATCTGCTCGTCGATGACGTAGCCTTGCTGGAACGTCTGGCGCGGGTTGAGATCGTCCGCGACCGAGGAGCAGCCTGCCGCCCCGCCGGCCAGCACGACAGCCAGACCCGATGCGACCAGCCGTGCACGGCCCTTGAAATTCCGTCCTTGCAACGACAACTCCATGACTTGGTTAAGCGCGCCTTGCGCCTGCGGGCAAAAGCGGTAAACCAGCTTGCGCGCCGATGCAACACGGCCGGCACTGAAACCGCCAGAAGGAGCCCTTCGGGAATGTTCAAGCGACTGTTCGGCGCACGCCGCAATGAAAACGCGGCCATCGTCGATAGGATTTATGGACAAATCGTGGCGGCGGCGCGCCAGCCGGTGTTCTATGCAGACTGGAACGTGCCGGATACGCCGCTCGGTCGCTACGAGATGATGGCGCTGCACATGTTCCTGTTCCTTCACCGCACGCGCCGCGAGGACGGCGCGATCCAGGACGTCGCGCAGGACGTGACCGACGAGTTTTTCAAGGACGTGGACCATTCGCTGCGCGAACTGGGCATCGGCGATGTCGGCGTGCCGAAGCGCATGAAGAAGCTGGCCAACATGTTCTATGGCCGTGCCGATTCCTACGGCAAGGCGGTCGAGGCGGACAACCGCGAGGCGCTGGCGCAGGCACTTTATCGCAACGTCTTTCCGGGCGGCACGGACTGGCGCGAGGCGCAGGCGATGGCCGACTACGTGCTGGCCTCCTCGCGCGATCTGGCCGCGCAGGAAGTGGCGGCGATCACGGCCGGCGACGTTTCGTTCCCGCTGCCCGAACGCGCCGATTCGACCGGAGGAGCATCGGCATGAGCGACGGAAAGAGCCCGATCTCATTCGAAGCGAACATCCTGCGCCTGCCCGCCAAGGGCATGCCCGTCCGCATCGAGGCGGACGAGGCGCAGCGCCGGGCGATGGCCGACGCGCATCATCTCGTCGAGGTGAAGTCGTTCCGGGCCGACCTCCTGGTCGAGAACTGGAAGCGCGACGGCGTCAAGGTGTCGGGCCGGGTCAAGGCCGCGATCGTCCAGTCCTGCATCACCTCGCTGGAGCCGATCGACGCCGAGGTCGACGAGGAATTCCACGCTCTGTTCGTGCCCGAAGGCTCGAAACTGACGCGTCCCGACGCATACGAAGGCGGAGAGATGATCCTCGACGCCGAGGGCGAGGACGGGCCGGAGCCGTTTTCGGGCGACACGATCGATGTCGGCCAGCTTGCCGAGGAGTTCTTCGCACTCGGCATCGACCCCTATCCGCGCAAGGCCGGCGCCGCCCCGGTCGCCCCGCGCGGCGACGATGGGGAAGACCGCGGACCGCTCTACGAGCAGTTGAAGGCGCTGAAACGCGACGGTTGAAGCGTGGATGAGCGCGAATGGCAGTTGTTTGCCGGGACGAAACCGCTATTTTCGCCGCACTTTGCTGAAATGCCGCCCATGAAGGGCCAACGAAAGACGATTGCCGCGTGATACGCATTTCCATCGACGCCATGGGAGGAGACCATGGTCCTTCGACGACGCTGCCGGGCCTGGCGCGTGTTGCCGAGCGACGCCCCGATGCACGGTTCCTGATCTACGGCCGCGAGGACGAGGTGCGCCCGGTCCTCACCAAGCTGCCCAAGCTCGAAGCCGTTTCCGAGTTCCATCATTGCGAGATTTCGGTCCGCATGGACGACAAGCCGAGCCAGGCGCTTCGCCAGGGCCGCTGGAAGTCGTCGATGTGGAAGGCGATCGAGGCGGTCAAGAACGGCGATGCCGATGTCTGCATTTCGGCCGGCAACACCGGCGCCTTGATGGCGATGTCGAAATTCTGCCTGCGCACCATGGCGAGCATCGAGCGCCCCGCCATCGCCGCCATCTGGCCGACGGTGCGCGGGGAGAGCGTCGTGCTCGACGTCGGCGCGACGATCGGCGCCGATGCGCACCAGTTGATCGACTTCGCGATCCTGGGCTCGGCGATGGCGCGCGCGCTGTTCGACATCGAGCGCCCCTCGGTGGGCCTCCTCAATGTCGGCGTCGAGGAGGTCAAGGGCCAGGAAGAGGTCAAGGAGGCCGGCCGCATCCTGCGCGAGGTCGGGCTGAAATCGATCGACTATCACGGCTTCGTCGAGGGCGACGACCTCGGCAAGGGCACGGTCGACGTGGTGGTGACGGAAGGTTTCGCCGGCAACATCGCGCTGAAGACGGCCGAAGGCACCGCCAAGCAGATCGCGCAATATCTGCGCGAGGCGATGTCGCGCAGCTTCCTGTCGAAGATGGGCTACGTGCTCGCCAAGGGCGCGTTCGATTTCCTGCGCGAGAAGATGGACGTGCGTAAGATCAACGGCGGCGTCTTTCTCGGCCTGAACGGCATCGTGGTGAAGAGCCATGGCGGCACGGACGACGAGGGTTTCGCGGCCGCCGTCGAACTCGGCTACGACATGGCCAAGGGCAAGCTTCGCGAACGCATCGAAGCCGAACTCCAGCAATTCCATGGGCGTTTGCGCCCGCGCGGCGGCGAAGACGAAATGGTCGTGGCGGCCGGAAAGTGAGATTTCAAGAATGATCAGATCGGTCGTGCGCTCGGTCGGCAAATCCCTGCCGCGCCGTGTGATGAAGAACACGGATTTCGAAGGCATCCTGGAGACGTCCGACGCCTGGATCGTCCAGCGGACGGGCATCACGCAGCGCTACATCGCGTCTGACGACGAGACGACGGCCTCGCTCGGCGAGGCGGCGGCGCGCGCTGCGCTCGACGCGGCGGGCTTGAGCGTCGACGACATCGACCTGATCGTGCTCGCGACCTCGACGCCGAACAACACCTTCCCGGCGACGGCGGTCGAAATCCAGGAACGGCTCGGCATGCGCCACGGCTTCGCTTTCGACATGCAGGCCGTGTGCTCGGGCTTCGTCTATGCGATCAACACCGCCGACCTGCACATTCGCGGCGGCATGGTCAAACGCGCCATCGTCATCGGCTCGGAAACCTTCTCGCGTATCCTCGACTGGCAGGACCGCGGCACCTGCGTGCTCTTCGGCGATGGCGCCGGCGCGGTCATCCTCGAGGCGGGCGAAGGCGAGGGCACGATCGCCGACCGCGGCATCCTCGCCGCCAGCCTGCGCTCGGACGGCTCGCACCGCGAGAAGCTCTATGTCGACGGCGGCCCGTCGACGACCGGCACGGTCGGCCATCTGCGCATGGAAGGCCGCGAAGTCTTCAAGCACGCCGTCGGCATGATCACGGACGTGGTCGAGTCGGTCTTCGCGCAGGCCGGGATCACGGCCGAAGATCTGGACTGGTTCGTCCCCCACCAGGCCAACAAGCGCATCATCGACGCGTCGGCCAAGAAGCTCGGCATCGCCGAGGACAAGGTCGTCATCACCGTTGACAAGCACGGCAACACCTCGGCTGCCTCGGTGCCGCTGGCGCTCTGCGAGGGCGTCGATACGGGCCGCATCAGGAAGGGCGACCTGGTTCTCCTCGAGGCGATGGGCGGCGGCTTCACCTGGGGCGCGGTGCTCGTGCGCTGGTAGCAACACACCTGCCCCGAGATAAACCGTGCGAGGTCAATGGGTTCTTGACCTCGACACCCCAATTTCCTAACGTCGCCTGTGTTTGAAAATTCTCCTGCATTTTTGAGAATGGTTGGACGGCCGATGGGGGGAAAGACATTAACGCGTGCCGATCTCGCTGAAACTGTCTACCGGCAGGTCGGCCTTTCGCGCACCGAATCCGCGCAACTCGTCGAGATGGTGCTCGACGAAATCTGCGATGCCATCGTCCGCGGCGAGATGGTCAAGCTGTCCTCCTTCGCGACCTTCCAGGTCCGCTCGAAGAACGAGCGCGTCGGCCGCAATCCCAAGACGGGCGAGGAAGTGCCGATCCTGCCGCGCCGCGTGATGACCTTCAAGGCGTCGAACGTCCTGAAGCAGCGCATCCTCGACAATCACCGCACCGCCTCGAATCCGCTCAAGGAAGCCAAGCTCGCCAAGGGCTGAGCGTGGCGTCGTCATGACATCAATTTCGGGGGGCAAGACCGCCCCGCACTTGAATATGCACGACTAAGGGATTGTAATACTGGCGAATCGCGAGCCCTGAAAGCGAGCACGCCATGGAAAAGTCACCCGACGCATTCCGCACCATCAGCGAGGTCGCCGACGATCTCGACCTGCCGCAGCATGTCCTGCGCTTCTGGGAAACGCGCTTTACGCAGATCAAGCCGATGAAGCGCGGCGGCGGCCGGCGCTATTACCGGCCGCAGGACGTCGAGCTGATCAAGGGCATCCGCCACATGCTCTACGACCAGGGCTACACCATCAAGGGCGTGCAGAAGCTGTTGCGCGACAATGGCAACCAGTTCGTCATCGCCATCGGCAATGGCGATCTCGCCGCCGTGGAAGTGATCGCCCAACGCAAGCAGCAGGAAGCCGAAGCCGCCCATGCCGCGCCGGACGGCGATGGCGACGACGAGATCATCGTCGGCCAGGCGAAGGCGAAGCCAGCGCGGCGGTTTTTCGGCCTCGGGCGCGGCGAGGAGGACGGCCCGGTAGCCCCTGACGACGAACGCCTGTCGCGGGACAATCGCGCGCTTCTGCAGGAGGCGCTGTTCGACCTCCTGGAATGCAAGCGCCTGCTCGACCAGGTCCGTTGACGCTCTCGTAATCCGTGTGGAACCAAGCCCTTGCGCCGCCGTTTGGAGACAAACACGTGGCGAATGGAAGGGTTTCCCATGTCATATTCGATCTTCGGCGGCCGTCGTTCGTGGGATGACGATCTCGAACGACGCATCTCCCATCTGAGCAAGGAACTGTCTGTCCTCACGCGGCAGGCGCGTCGGCGCGGCTCGCATTTCTACGACGACACGCGCGAGACGGCCTCCGACGCCTATGACGACATCGCCGAGCGCATCCACGACTGGATGCCGATGGTGCGCAAGCAGGCCCGCTATGCCGAGCAGACCGCACGCGAACATCCCGCCCTCGTCCTCGCCGGCCTCGCTGTCGTCGGACTTGCGGCAGCGGCGCTGCTGCGCCGATAATCGCGGGCAGACGAACTACTCGAAGGGGCTGGCTTCGCCGGCCCTTTTTCGTATCTGGAAGAAAGTGTCAGGGGAAATGGTCGGAGCGGCGGGATTCGAACCCACGACCCCTTGACCCCCAGTCAAGTGCGCTACCGGGCTGCGCTACGCTCCGAGCCGGGGCAAGCTCTAATTGGTCGGTCTGTGCAAGGCAAGCGCATAATTGCGCGGGGTGGCGGTTTCGCGCGCTGACGCTCGGGAATGGCGCGCCTGGTGGCGGGCTTCGAGGCTGACGCAGCCCCAGATGATGCCCATCAGCAGATAGAAATGGCGCCAGTGATCCATGTCGATCACGGTGCCGAGCGCGATATGGCCGACGAAGACGACCCACGCGCACAGCAGGAAGGGCTGCCAGTATCGGTCGCGCAGCAGGATGCGAAAGCCCGCGGCGACGGTCAGGACGAGCAGCGTGAAATAGGCGGCAAAGCCCAGCCAGCCATAGTCCATCAGCGCCTTCAGCCAGATATTGTGCGTGTCTTCGCCGAAGATCGTGCCGAAGACGAGCGGGCCGATGCCGAGCGGATGCTCCATCGCGAGGGCGAAGCCGATGCCGTAGCGCGCGAAGCGGCCGAGCCGCGCGCCGTCATAGTCCTGCACGAGTTGCGCACGCGTCTCGAACAGCGCCGCGACCTGCGGGATTTGAAGGGCGATCATCACGGCGAGCGCGATCAGGCCCATGCCGATCAGCGCCATGACGAGGATGCGCAGGCGCAGCTTGTTGCTCGACGAGTTGAGGAAGGCCGCGGCACAGACCGTGATGGCGGATAGAGCGTAGAGCCCCCACGCGCCGCGCGAGAAGGACAGGAAGATCGCGAAGGAGAGGATGAGGAGGCCCGCCGCCTGGATCGGCATCTTCAGGAGCCGCCCGGTGACGATGCCGTGCAGGAGCCAAACGGCCGGCAGGACGAGGAACGGGCCGAAGACGTTCGGGTCCTTGAACGCGCCGGCAGCACGGTCGTAGAGCGTGAAGCGTTCCGCGCCGGGAAAGGCACCGAAATAGCCGAAAATGCCGAGAAGGCCCGTCAGGCAGGCGGCGAGCGTCCAGCCGATGAAGATCGGCCGCAACAGGCCCTCGCGCTTTTCGATGACGGCGGCGAAGAAGACCGCGGTCAGCGCCAGGAAGGCGGTGACGGCGAGATAGAGCGGCGTGTCCTTCAAGTCGCTCATCTGCGTCATCGAGACCATGCCGCCGATGAGATAGACGATCCAGAGGACGAGAAGCGGCACGGTGGCGCGCGAGATCGTCAGGCCGAACAACGCCCAGACGCCGATCAGCGCGACCATGTAGAGTTCGTAAGGCGCAGGTTCGTTCTGGACGAAGCCGGCAAGGCCGACGCCGATGGCGACCGCCGTCGCGCTCGCCATCGCGACGAGCTTGGCGTCGACCGCCGCGCGGGGCAGGGTGCCGGTGGCCGCGCTCAATACGCGTTCTCCGTGTTGAGGAGCCGCAGCGGCGTCAGGAGCAGGATTTTCAGGTCCAGCCCGAGCGACCAGTTCTCGATGTAGTCGAGGTCGAATTCGGTGCGGCGGCGGATCTTGTCGTCATGATCGATCTCGCCGCGCAGGCCGTTGATCTGCGCCCAGCCGGTGACGCCCGGCTTGACGCGATGGCGCGCGAAATAGCCGTCGACCACCTCCTCGAACAGCCGGTTCTGCGAATGGCCCTTGATCGCATGCGGGCGCGGACCGACCAGCGAGAGGGAGCCGAGGAGCGCGTTGAAGAATTGCGGCAGTTCGTCGATCGAGGTCTTGCGGATGATGCGGCCGACGCGCGTCACGCGCGGATCGCCCTTGGTGACGGCACGGCGCGCGAGCGGGTCGCACTGGTCGGTATACATCGAGCGGAACTTGAAGACCTCGATGACCTCGTTGTTGAAGCCGTGCCGCTTCTGCTTGAAGAAGACCGGCCCCTTGCTGTCGAGCTTGATGGCGACGGCGGTGGCGATCATGATCGGCGAGAAAACGATCAGCCCGGCGAGGCTGAAGGCGATGTCGAACAGGCGCTTGGCGACCGAATCCCAGTCGTTGATGGGCTTGTCGAAAATGTCGAGCATCGGCACCGAGCCGACATAGGAATAGGCGCGCGGACGGAAGCGAAGCTGGCTCGAATGGGCCGAGAGGCGGATGTCGACCGGCAGCACCCAGAGCCGCTTCAAAAGCGACAGGACACGCGATTGGGCGCTCAGCGGCAGCGAGACGATCAGCATGTCGATGCGCGCGATACGGGCGAATTCGACGAGTTCGGCGACGGAGCCGAGCTTGGGGTAGCCGGCGACGACCGGCGGCGAGCGCGAATCGTCGCGGTCGTCGAAGATGCCGCAGATGCGGATGTCGTTGTCGGGGTCCTGCTCGATGGTGCGGATCAGCGTTTCGGCGGGCTTGCCGCCGCCGACGATCAGCGCGCGGCGTTCCATCGCGCCGTTGCGCGCCCAGCGCCGGATCATCACCGAAAGGACCACCCGGCCCGCCAGGACGAGGAGGAGGGCGCTGACCAGCCAACCCGCGAACCAGACGCGCGAGAACTCGTCGGAAATCTTGAGGAAGAAGCCTGCCATGGCGAGGAGCGCAAAGTTCGCCGTCACGACCAACACGAGGCGCGGCAGGTAGACGAAAGGCCGGCGCATGACGGAGAGCTGGTAGAGGTTGGCGATCTCGAGCAGGAGGATGCCGAGCGCCGATCCGGCAAGGATGACGAGCGGATAGCCATAGGTCAGCCCCGCCGCACCGCCCGTATAGGCGAAGAAGATCGAAAGGCCCGTCAGTGCGAGGATCAGGAATTCGCAAAGCCGCAGGAGCCCGCTGACCATGACCGGCGACATGGTGTCGGCCCTGTATTGCGAGGCGACCGCGCGCGCGATCTGGCTGAGCTCGCCCTTGCCGACCGGCGCCGAGGCGTCGGCGAAGTCGCGGACGGCTTTCGCCGTGAACTCGTGGTTCTGCTGTGTGCGGCTCATGGGCGTCATACTCGCAATCTGCGAGAAAGCCTTAGGGCGGCTGCCCTAAGAAAGGCTTGAGGAATAGCCCCGGCGCGCCGTCAGGCGCAGTTACGGTAAATGCTTTCGATACGCCCGGCCATCGTCGCGGCGCTGAACTCGGCCTTGAGCGCCGCGCAATCGGGCATGGCGGATGCGAGCCACTGCCGGTCCTCCATCGCGCGGATCATCTGCGCCGAAAGGCTGTCGACGGTCGGCTGGGCGAGGGCGGGCGAGGTCGCGCCGAGGATTTCGGGAATGCCGCCGACGGCCGTGGCGATCATCGGCCTGCCCGCGGCGAGCGCCTCGAGGACGATGTAGGGCATGGCCTCGGCGCGTGACGGCACCACGATGACATGCGCCATCGCAAAGGCCTGCCGCGCGGGCATCGCGGGATGGAAGGTCGCGGCAAGGCCGAGTTCGGCGACGCGGGCGCGATAGCGGGGGAGGTCGTCGCCGTCACCCACCATGTCGGCGCTGACGGAGGGAAAGCGCTCGCGCGTTTTTGCGAGCGCTTCGATGAAGAGGTCGGGGCCCTTCAGGTCGCGCATCATGCCGATATAGAGGAAATCGGCCGCGCCGCCCTGGGTCTCCACCGGAATGAATTCCGCCGCCTGCAGTCCGTTATAGACGAGGCTGTTCGGCGCACGCGGGATGCCGATCTTGGCGACGTAGGTGCTTCGCTCGAAATCGGAGACGAACAGGATGTGGTCGCTGAAGCGCTCGAGTTGCCGCTCCGCCATGAAGTAGGTGCGGCCGGTGGTCGAGCGCGGATCATAGTGCAGGACGCCGCCATGGGGCGAGTAGAGCCGCATCAACGCCTTGCGCCGCCGCTTGATCAACGTGCCGAAGAAGCGGGCGTAGAACCCGCCCTTGGCGCCGTGTCCGTGCAGCACGTCCGGGCGCAGGCCGCCGATCAGGTTGAAGGCGCGCATCGCGGCGGTCAGGTCGCCGATGCCGACATGGCGCTGCATGGCGATGCGGTGGATGCCGAGCGAAACGAACGGCTCGACCGACTTGAACAGCCGGTCCTCGTGATCGCCGCCGGTGGTCGAATCGCAGACGATCGCGACCTCGTGGCCTGCCGCATGCTGGGCGGAAGCCAGATCGCGCACATGGCGGAAAATGCCGCCGACCGGAGATCTGAACGTATGGACGATCCGCATGCGCCCTTATGCGCGCAAAACCCTAAAAGAAGCGTTCGCGCACATAGAGCGTGTCGCCCGGCAGGACCGGGTCCGTCGTCGTCACGCGGCCCGTCATCACCTCGCCGTTGATCTGGCGCGTAATGTCGACGTCGCGCTGCTGGGCGCGCGGCGTATAGCCGCCCGCCGCCGCCACGGCCTTCTGGACCGTCATGCCCGGAACATAGGAATATTGTCCGGCCGCGCCCACTTCACCCATGATGAAGACCGGCCGGTAGCGGTCGATCTCGGCGGTGACGTCTGGGTTGCGGATATAGCCGTCGCGCAGCTTGGTCGCGATCTGGCCCTCGATCTGCTGCAAGGTATAGCCGCGCGCGGCGACCGCGCCGATCAGCGGGAAGGCGATGTAGCCGGACTGGTCGACGGAATAGCTGTTGGTCAGGGAGGCCTGCTCGAAGACCGAAATGCGCACCCGGTCGCCGGCGTCGAGCACGTAGGGCTGGTTGATCGCTTCGTGGAAGGCGGGCGGGGCGGGCTGGTAGCTGGTGCAGCCGGTCAGGAGCGCGAGAGCGAAAAGACCATGGAGGGCGTGGCGTTTCATGACCTGCGGGCGTCCATCCGTTGAGCCGCGAAGCAGCCCCGTTGAAGATGCTCCCTTATCGGCTCGTTAAGGTTAATGGCTGGTAAAGCCCAGTCACGACGGGCTTTGGCTTTGCCCAAATCGTTAACCCGGTGGTTACCATGTGTCTTTACTTCTGAGCCATCTTGGCGGGAGTGGATTCGCAATGAGCGGAATGCAGATGGGTGGCAACGACGTCGACATCGACCTTCGCCGTCTTGCGTCGAGCGTGCGCGAAAAGTGGAAGAGCATCGCGGCCGTGGTGCTTGTCGTCACCATCGCGGCCTTCCTCTTCGCCTATTTCGCAACGCCGCTCTATCGCGCCGAGACCCGCATCCTGATCGAGACGCGCGAATCCGCCTATACGCGCATGGCCGGCGCAGGCGAGGGGGAACGCCCGATCCTCGACGACGAAGGCGTGACGAGCCAGGTCGAGGTGATCGGTTCGAGCGACATCCTGCGGCGCGTCGCCGGCGAATTGCAGCTTTCGGAACGCAGCGAATTCCAGGGCGGCGGGCTCCTCGCATCCTTCGGGCTCGGCGGGTCGGACGAGTTGCTGCGCGCGCAGACGACCATCGACATCATGCGCGAGAAGCTTTCGGTCTATCGCGTCGAGAATTCGCGCGTCATCGTCATCCGCTTCTCGTCGGAGGATCGCGAGCTTGCCGCAGCGGTTCCGAATGCCATCGCCGACGCCTATATCGACGAGCAGCGCGCCGCCAAGCTCCTTTCCAACGAGGATGCGACGGGCTGGCTCGCGCCCGAGATCGCCGATCTGCGCGAGCGCGTCCGCGAGGCGGAAGCCAACGTCGCGGCCTTCCGCGCCCGTTCCGGCCTGCTCGTCGGCCAGAACAATTCGACGCTGGCAAGCCAGCAGCTTTCCGAACTTTCTTCCGAACTCTCCCGCGTGCGCGCCAGCCGCTCCGCCGCCGAAGCGCGGGCCGAAGGCGTCCGCCAGGCGCTGGAGAGCGGACGCGCGCTCGATTCGGTTCCGGAAGTCCTTGCCTCGCCCATCGTCCAGCGCCTGCGCGAGAGCGAAGTGCAGTTGAATGCCGAGATCGCGGAACTGTCGACCACGCTTCTCGACAACCATCCGCGCCTGCGCGGCCTGCGCTCGCAACTGGCGGACCTGTCGACGCGCATCCGCGAGGAAGCGCGCAACGTCCTCGAAAGCCTCGAAAACGAATCCCGCGCGGCGCAGCGCAGCGAGGCGCGCCTGCAGCAGGACCTCGACGCACTGAAGACCACGTCGGCCGCGGCCGGTTCGCAGGAAGTCGAACTGCGCGCGCTTGAGCGCGAGGCGACGGCGCAGCGCGAACTGCTCGAATCCTACCTGACCCGCTTCCGCGAGGCGAGTGCGCGCGGCGACCGCAACTATCTACCCGTCGACGCGCGAATCTTCGCACGCGCCACGCCGCCGGTCGATTCCTACTACCCGAAATACGGCCCGATCCTCGGCGCCGCCTTCATGGGCTCGCTGCTGCTGATGATCGTTGGCACGCTTCTGGGCGAACTTTTCAGCGGCCGCGCCATGCGCCCGGCCGCCGGCACCCCACGCGTCCAGCCGGTTCCGCACCTCGTCATGCCGGCAGCGGCATCGGCCGAGGCGGTCGACGGCGATCCGCTGTCGCTCGACGTGCCGGTCGGCATCGCCGCCGAACGGCTGATCGCGGCCGGCGTCTCGCGCGCGGTATTCGTCTCGCCCGAGGGCGAGGAGGCATCCACCGCCTCCGTCATGGTCGCGCGCGAACTCGCCGATGCGGGCCTGCGCGTCCTCTATCTCGACCTCACCTTCACCGGCACGCCGTCGAGCCACATGCTGGAAAGCCGCACCTACACCGGCATTACCAACCTTCTGGCCGCCGAGGCGCAGTTCACCGAGACGATCCACGGCGATCTTTATTCGGACGCTCATGTGATTCCGGTCGGCACGGCCGAGGCTCGCCGCGCCATGCGCGCCGCCGACCGCCTGCCGATCATCCTGACCTCGCTGACCACCGCCTACGACATCGTCGTGGTCGAATGCGGACCGGCCGAGACGGACGGGCTGCGCAGGGTGGTGGGCGATGCGAGCGAGGTGCTGATCGGCGTCATCGACGCGGATGACGAGCGCGTCCGCGCGGCTTCCGAAAGCCTGTTCGGCGCCGGCTACGGCGAAGCGCTGCGCGTCGTCGCGGCGACGCCGGAGGCAAGGAGCGAGGAACGCACCGTCGCCTGACTATCTCAGGCGCCGCATCGCCTTCGCCATCGACCAGAGCTGCGGGTTCGACTTGATCGTCTGCTTGGCGCGCGCGGCGAGATTGGAGCCGATGACCGCGAGGCGCGCTGCGGTTGAAAGCGGGATCACCACGTCGAAATGGCGGATCTCCAGATCGCACCATGTGCGCTTGTAGGCCTCGTCGCCGACGCTGAAATCGTAGATCGGCAGGCCCTTCGCGCAGGCTTCCTCGAGATTGGAATAGGCAAGATATTCGCCCGGGCTGATCGACGTCAGATCGTCGTCCTCGATCGCGCCGAACTCGCAGACGGTGCGGTCGAATAGATGCGACGACCCGGTGATCGCGCGGATCGATCCGCCCACGACGAGGGATTCGAGCGTGAACGGCCGGTCGGGCTCGGCCTGGCTGGCTTCCAGCAGCGCGCGCCAGAAGCTGCGGATGTGCGGCGGGCCGAACGCATCCGCGATGCCCGCCTTTTCGAAGCGGGCGGACTTGAGGCGAAAGAAGGCGCCGAGCACGTCGCCGATCTCATCGGCGCTTGCCGGCCTGGCGAGCACGCTTCCGCCCGCCTCGTCGAAGCGGCGGGTCTGCGCGCGGCGCTTCTTGGCTCTCTTCTTGCCGTTCGACCGCTCCAGCAGGCCCGCGAAGCCGCCTTCGAGACTGGCGGCAAGGGCGAGGTTCGGGCTCGTGCGCGTCGAAAGGTCGAGGAGAATGTTCGTCTGCCCGCCGAGCTCTCGATGCTGGCGGTCGAGCGAGATCAACGCGACATGTGGCAAGTCTTGCCGGACGGCGTCGGCGAGCATCGCGGCGGATATCGCCGTGTCCGGTTCTGAAGCAGCGCAGAAATTGCCGTTTGCATGCGCACCGCCGGCAAATGCCAGCGCGGTCAATCCATTGATCCGCGTCTCGACCAGCGGCAGCGCGGCGAGGGCGCGTCCGCCGCGTTTCAGCCAGACGATGTGCCCCGTCTCGCCCGATTGGCCGAGCCAGGTCTCGAACCACAACGGATGCTGCGCGGCGCCCTTCATGCGCGGGCCGGCGAAGTCGCGGTAGCGGCGAAGCGCGCGCGGATCGGCGGCTTCGACGGCGATCCCCATGCCGTCATCGGCTGCATCCGTCGTGGCAAGGGCGTCAACCATGCTTCAACTCTTCGCTAATATGGTCGTTCACGTGTCTCTGCTGCTGGCGGAGGAGCCTAGAGCACAAAGGTTTCGAAATGACCGACAACCGCGAGCGACTTCGCAGATTCGTGCTGGCCGCGTCGCGATGGTCGGGCGTCGCCAGAATGGCGGGCCCCCATCTTTCCGGCCTCGGTGCCATTTTGATGCTCCACAGCGTGACGGTGAAGCCGCGCGCCGGCCTCGGCCTCAACGACCATCTGTCGATCACGCCGGACTTCCTCGACAAAGCCATCGCGGACATGAAGCGGAGCGGGTTCAGCTTCATCTCGCTCGGCGAGATGGTCGAACATCTGTCCTCGGGCCGCCGCTGCAAGGTGGCGACCATCACGCTCGACGATGCCTATCTCGACAATTTCACCGAAGCGCTGCCGGTTTTCGAAAGCCACGCGGCACCATTCGCCATCTTCGTCGCGCCGGGTCTGATCGACGGTGCCATCCAGCCCTGGTGGGAAGTCGTCGAAGGGCTTGCGATGATACGCGACGAGGTGGCCTTGCCCGCATCCGTGGACGGCACCGCCCTTGCCAGCGCGTCGCCGGCCGAAAAGCTGGTAGCCGCCCGGCATCTTTGCGAATTGATGATGACGCGGGTGCCCGAAACCTACCGGCAGGCCATCCTCGACGAGATGGGCGGGCGGCAGGTGGCAACCAGCCCGTTCATGTCATGGGACGACATCGCGGCGGTTGCGCGCCATCCGCTCGGCACGATCGGCGCGCACACGATCAACCATTACAATCTCGCCCGGCTTGACGAGGAGTTCGCGCTGATCGAGATGCGCGGCTCGGCCGACATCATCGCCCGGATGACCGGCATCCGGCCGCAATTCCTTGCGTTTCCCTATGGGCATATGAAGGCAGCCAGCGAGCGTGAAATCAGGTTGGCCGGGGAGGCGGGCTTCGCCGCTGCCGTGACGACGCGGCATGGCACGCTTCACCCCGAACATCGCGACCATCTCCATGCGCTGCCGCGCATTTCGCTCAATGGCCGCTATCAGGAAATCGGCCATCTGCGCACGATGCTGACCGGCATCACGACCTTCGCCAATTCGCGCCGGCGCGTCGTCACCCTATAGGTTGCGGGCAAGATCGCGCTTGGAGGGCTTCGCCATCCACGAGATGATGAACATCGCCGGAATGACCCACAGGAAGCCCGTGAAGAAGAAATAGGCGAGGTGGACCCAGACGCTGGATTCGGCGAGTTGCGCGACGGCGATGATCGTCGCCAGGATCGCATAGACGGCGACGAGCAGGACGAGAAGCACGGTTCCGATGAGTTTCTTGACGCGGACGGGCATGGGCTTTCCTTCTGCGCCATCGTTTAGTCCAGACCGGCATCCAAGGCAAACGCGACGGCATGTCGCGCGCCGGTCCCGCTTGTAAAGGCAGGCGCGATGCGGCACTCCTCCGCCACGCCAACCATCAAAGGACCACGCGATGGCCGCGTCGGCAGCAATCGACAGCCTTCCCATGGACGCCCGCTCGCGCGAGGCGCGCGACCGGCGCCTGGTCCGCACCTGGCTCTACATCGTTCTCCTGGTGCTTCTCGCGCTGTTCGTCGTTGGCGGCGCGACACGGCTGACGGGCTCCGGCCTGTCGATCACCGAATGGAAACCGATCCACGGCGTCATCCCGCCGATCGGGGAAGCGCAGTGGCAGGAGGAACTGGAGAAGTACCGCCAGATCCCGCAATACCAGGAGATCAACCGGGGCATGAGCCTCGACGCGTTCAAGACCATCTTCTGGTGGGAATGGGCGCATCGCTTGCTGGCGCGCGGCGTCGGCTTCCTCGTCGCAGTCCCGCTCGCCTTCTTCTGGCTGACCGGCCGGCTGGAGCGGCATTTGAAGCCAAAATTGCTCGGCCTCCTTGCGCTCGGCGGCCTGCAGGGTTTCATCGGCTGGTGGATGGTCGCTTCCGGGCTTTCCGAGCGCGTCAGCGTCAGCCAGTACCGGCTCGCGACGCACCTGATGCTCGCCTGCCTGATCTTCACCGCGACGATGCTGATCGCGCGCGGTCTCGCGCCGCATTCGACCGGCCCCGCGCCCGACCGGACGCGCAGCCAGGCGGCTTGGCTCGTGGTGCTCGTCCTGTTCCAGATCTATCTCGGCGCGCTCGTCGCCGGGCTTCATGCCGGCCTGACGTTCAACACCTGGCCGCTGATGGACGGCGCAATCTGGCCGGGCGGGCTTCTCGTGATGGACCCGGGCTGGGTCAACTTCTTCGAAAACCCGAAGACCGTGCAATTCGTTCATCGCATGGGGGCTTACGTGCTGCTCGCGGCGGCGGTCTGGCACGTGTTCTCTGCGTGGCGCATGGCGCCAGCGACGACGCATGCGCGACGCGCATTTGTGCTCCTGGGCATGATCGTCGCGCAGGCGTTGATCGGCATCACGACGCTTGTGCTCGTCGTGCCCCTCGGCTGGGCGCTGGCGCACCATGCCTTCGCGATCGTCGTGCTCGGCTTCGCCGCGGCCCACTGGCGCGGCACGAAAGGGGCGTATCCGTCGCAGGCTGCGGCCGAATACGCCCGCTGACGCCTAAGCCGCGCGCTTCGACAGCATCAGATCCATGTTCTGGACGGCGGCGCCCGACGCGCCCTTGCCCAGATTGTCGAGCACGGCGACGAGGTTGACCTGACCGGCGGCATCGTTGCCGAAGACGAAGAGCTTCATGCGGTTGGTGTCGTTGAGTTCGGTCGGGTCGATCCGCGCGAGCTTGGCGCTCGTCTCCAGCGGAACCACGTCCACGACGTCCTGGCCGGCATAGTGCGCGGCGAGCGCGGCGTGAACGTCACCGACGCCAGGCGCGCCGTTGAGGTTCGCCGTGTGCAGCGGCACCTGCACGATCATGCCCTGCGCGAAGCGGCCAACGCTCGGCGAGAAGATCGGCCGGCCGTCGAGCAGGCCGTGCTGCATCATCTCCGGCACGTGCTTATGCGCGAGCGTAAGGCCATAGAGGAAATGCGGCGCGGCGATGTGATCGGGCGCGTCCGTATTCTCCATCTGAGCGATCATCTGCTTGCCGCCGCCCGTATAGCCGGAAATCGCATTGACGCTGACGGGATAGTCCGCCGGCAGGATGCCGGCCTTGACCAGCGGCCGGATGACACCGATCGCGCCGGTCGGATAGCAGCCGGGATTGGCGACGAGCCGCGCGGTCGCGATCTTCTCGGCCTGGTCGTCGTCGAGCTCGGCGAAACCGTAGGCCCAGTCGGGATGGATGCGGTGCGCCGTCGACGTGTCGATGATGCGCGTCGAATTGGTGCCCTCCAGCATGGCGACGGCCTGCTTGGCGGCATCGTCGGGCAGGCAGAGGATCGCGACGTCGGCCGCCTTCAGCATCTCCTCGCGCAGGGCGTCGTTGCGCCGCTCCGCTTCGGGGATCGACAGCATGTCAAGGTCGTGGCGCCCCGAAAGCCGCGTGCGGATCTGGAGGCCGGTCGTACCGTGTTCGCCGTCGATGAAGATTTTCGGTTTCATGCGCGTCACTTCGATTTCGTTTGATAACAATCGCTTGGATCAGCTTGCGGATTCGATCCGTCGGCCGCTTGATTCACGTTGCGAGCCGCGATCGTCGCTCCGCCAGAAGCCCGATATAGTGCATCGCGACGGACGCGCCCGCAATCGCCGTGATGTCGGCATGGTCGTAGGCCGGCGCGACCTCGACGATGTCGGCCCCGACGATGTCGAGCGAGCCGAGCTTGCGCAGCACCGCCAGCATCTTGGCGGAGGAGGGGCCGCCGGCGACCGGCGTGCCCGTTCCGGGCGCATAGGCGGGGTCGAGGCAGTCGATGTCGAAGGTCACGTAGGCCTTCGCGTCGCCGACTCGCGCCTTGATCGCGGTGACGATTTCGTCGGCCCGCATCTCCTCGACATCGTAGCCATAGAGCATCTGGATGCCGCAATCGTCCGGCGCGTGGGTGCGGATGCCGATCTGGATCGAGCGCGATGCATCGATCACGCCGTCGCGCACCGCGCGGCCGACAAAGGAACCGTGGTCGATCCGCTTGCCGTCGTCGAACCAGGTGTCCTGATGCGCGTCGAACTGGATCATCGCCAGCGGGCCATGTTTCGCGGCATGGGCCTTGAGAACCGGCCAGGTGACGAAATGATCGCCGCCCATCGAGACGACGAACGCCCCTGAATCGACGAGCTTCGCAGCCTCGCGCTCGATCGTCGCCGGCGTCTCCTGATGGTTGCCGTAGTCGAGCAGGCAGTCGCCATAGTCGATGACGGCGAGGTCTTCGAAGAGATCTGCATCGAAAGGATATTGCGGATCGTTGTCGAAGATCGCCGAAGCGCGCCTTATCGCCTGCGGCCCGAACCGAGCGCCCGGCCTGTTGGATACGGCGGCATCGAACGGAATGCCCCACACGACCACGTCCGCGCCCTTGAGCGACTTCGTATACCTGCGCCGCATGAAGGACAACGCACCCGCATGCGTCGGATCGCTCGCCGCCCCAGTGAGCTGGCGCGCGGTAAATGCGTTGTCGATCGTCTTTGCGGGCATGGGTAGCTCCTTCGAGACCATGGCACATAGCACAGATGTGAAACGAAAAAAGCGGACCCGAAGGCCCGCTTTTCGAAGTTCCGGATGCGAAACGTTTAGCGCTTCGAGAACTGGAACGAACGACGGGCCTTGGCCTTGCCGTACTTCTTGCGCTCGACGGTACGCGAATCGCGGGTCAGGAAGCCGCCCTTCTTGAGCACGGCGCGCAGGCCCGGCTCGTAGTAAGTCAGCGCCTTGGAGATGCCGTGACGCACGGCACCGGCCTGGCCCGAGAGGCCGCCGCCGGCGACGGTGGCGACGATGTCGTACTGGCCGTTGCGGTCAGCGGCGACGATCGGCTGCTGGAGCACCATCTGCAGGACCGGACGCGCGAAATAGGCGCCGAATTCCTTGTCGTTGACGATGATCTTGCCCGAGCCCGGCTTGACCCAGACGCGCGCGATGGCGTCCTTGCGCTTGCCGGTGGCATAGGCGCGGCCCTGCTTGTCGAGCTTCTGGACGTGCACCGGAGCGGCCTGCTCCGACGCGCCGGTCGCCTGGCCGAGGTCCTGGAGGGAGTTGAGTTCAGCCATTGGTCTGGAGCCTCGTGTTCTTCTTGTTCAGGGCCGCGACGTCGAGCGCCTCGGGCGTCTGGGCGGTGTGCGGGTGTTCGGAGCCGGCATAGACGCGCAAATTCTTCATCTGGCGACGGCCGAGCGGGCCGCGCGGGATCATGCGCTCGACAGCCTTCTCGATGACGCGCTCGGGAAAGCGGCCTTCGAGGATCTGGCGCGCGGTGCGCTCCTTGATGCCGCCCGGGTGGCCGGTGTGCCAGTAGTACACCTTGTCGGTGAACTTCTTGCCGGTGAACACGGCCTTGTCGGCATTGATGATGATAACGTTGTCGCCATCATCGACATGCGGCGTGAAAGTGGGCTTGTGCTTGCCGCGCAGGCGATTGGCGACGATGGAGGCCAGACGGCCGACGACGAGATTCTCGGCGTCGATCACGACCCACTTCTTCACCACGTCCGCAGGCTTCTGCGAAAAGGTCTTCATGGTTTCGATCTTTCTTGTCGAACCTTCGCGAGGAAGGCATTTCTTGTTGCTTGTGTTGGCGCCCTTGGACGCCAACGAAAACGGCCTCCGGGGACGGAGGCGCGTTCGGATCGGCTTATACGGGCGGCCTTCCGCGTTGTCAAGCGGCCGAAAGGGCGAGCGCCGGAAAAGAGACAAATGAAATCAGTTAGATAAGAATACGGTATTATTTTACCGCATCACTTCGCGCGTTTCGGCGGTATCGAATAGGTGCCGGTTGCATGCGCGACGACTTGCCGGTCGGGTCCGCTGACCATTTCGATGTCGAAGACCATCAGGTTGCGGCCGAGCTTGAGGATGCGGCAACGTCCGTCGATCGGGCCTGCCTCGGCCTTGCGCATGAAGTTGATGTTGAGATTGGTGGTGACGGAAAGCGCGTCCGGCCCGGCATGCGAAAGCACGCACACATAGCCGCCGATATCGGCCAGCGTGAAGAGGGACGGGCCGGAGACGGTATCGCCGGGGCGCAGGTGCCGGTGGTCCGCATCGAGCCGCACCGTGCAGCCGCCGGGAAACACCTCGGTCGTGGTGTAGGCGGCGAAATCGTTGTTGAGCTGCGGGTAGACGACCTTCAGGAACGCGTTGACCTCGTCCGCAGTCATCAGCGGCGTCGGAACGCTCGACGGCTTCGATCCGTGCATGGCCTGTCCTTCTATCCCCGTTCCTGTCGCGCCAAGGAACATGCAACCGGCGGCAAACGCAAGTGCGCTTCAAGGGGCATGAAACGCGTCTTCTTTGATGCTAAGGGTCGGGAAAGACGTCAGGGAGACTGCGGATGAATGTGACTGCCCTCGCATCGGTCAGGCCGGAGCCCGCACGCGTGGAGCGCGACGGTCCGGTGTTGCGGATCGTGCTCGATTCGCCGCCGGCAAACGCGCTATCGATGGAGATGATCGCCACGCTGCGCCGCCACTTGGCCGTAGCGAGGGACGACGCGTCCGTGCGGGTCGTCGTCATCGCCGCAGCGGGCAAGGTCTTTTCCGCCGGCCACGATCTCAAGGAAATCACCGCGCACCGCACTGATCCCGACCGTGGCCACGCATACTTCCAGGAACTGATGACGTCCTGCGGCGCGCTGATGCAGGAGATCGTGCGCCATCCCAAGCCCGTCATCGCCGCCGTGGCCGGCGTTGCGTCTGCCGCCGGTTGCCAGATCGTCGCAAGCTGCGACCTCGCCATCGCCACGACCGAGGCGACTTTCGCCACGCCCGGCGTCAATATCGGCCTCTTCTGCTCGACGCCCATGGTCGCGCTGTCGCGCAACGTCTCGCACAAGCACGCGATGGAGATGCTGCTGACGGGCGAGATGATCGAGGCGACGACCGCACGCGAATTCGGCCTCGTCAACCGCGTGGTGCCGCCCGAATATCTGGATCAGATCGTCGGCAAATACGCGCAGACCATCGCGTCGAAATCTGCTCTGACGCTGAAGATCGGCAAGGAGGCCTTCTACGCGCAGGCAGAAATGGGGCTGTCGGAAGCATACGACTATGCCGGCCGGGTCATGGTCGAGAACATGCTCGCGCGCGACGCCGCCGAGGGCATCGGCGCATTCGTCGAGAAGCGCAAGCCGGAGTGGACCGACGAATGAGCATCGACGGGGAGGGGCGCATGGTGCCGTCGCAATGAACCACGATTCCTACGACAATTCCTACATTTCCGGCATCCTCAACAAGGTGAAGAGCGTCGCCATCGTCGGTGCGTCGGCAAACGACGTGCGGCCGTCCTTCTTCGTCGCGAAATATCTGATCGACAAGGGCTACGCCGTCTTCCCGGTCAATCCGGGCCATGCCGGCAGGGACATCCTCGGCCGCATGACCTATGGGAAGCTCGCCGACATCCCCGAGCCGATCGACATGGTCGACATCTTCCGCGCATCGAATGCCGTCCCCGGCATCGTCGAGGAGGTGCTGGCGCTCGACCCGTTTCCGAAAGTCGTCTGGATGCAGCTCGGCGTGCGCGACGACGTATCGGCCAGACGGCTCGAAACCGCCGGCATCGAGGTCGTGATGAACCGCTGCCCCAAGATCGAATATGCCCGGCTTGCCGGCGAGATCGGCTGGAACGGCGTCAACAGCGGCGTCATCTCGTCGAAAAAGCCGATCATGCGTTCCGGCTTCCAGAGCTTCGGCATCCGGCAGAAATAGTTGCCATCAGGGCGCTTCGGCGCGCAACATTCGTCTTTGCTTTTGGCCCGGCGCTTTGCGATGACTGTGCCGGCCTTGAAAATTGCATTCATCTGGAGGACGAACGATGGCGCAGCGCGCACCCGGCTTCAACACCTTGGCGGTTCATGCGGGCGCGCAGCCCGATCCGGCGACCGGCGCCCGCGCGACGCCGATCTACCAGACGACGTCCTTCGTCTTCGACGACGCCGACCATGCCGCCTCGCTCTTCGGCCTGAAGGCTTTCGGCAACATCTACACCCGCATCATGAACCCGACGCAGGCCGTGCTCGAGGAGCGCCTCGCCGCGCTCGAAGGCGGCACCGCCGCGCTGGCGACGGCCTCCGGCCATGCGGCGCAGCTCCTGATCTTCCACACCATCATGCGTCCGGGCGACAATTTCGTCGCCGCGCGCCGGCTTTATGGCGGTTCGATCAACCAGTTCGGTCACGCCTTCAAGAATTTCGGGTGGGAGGTGCGCTGGGGCGACACCAACGACCTGTCGACCTTCGAGAACCAGATCGACGACAAGACGCGCGGCATCTTCATCGAAAGCCTTGCCAATCCCGGCGGCACCTTCGTCGACATCGCGGCGATCGCCGAGATCGCCCATAAGCACGGCCTGCCGCTGATCGTCGACAACACCATGGCCTCGCCCTACCTCCTGCGCCCGATCGAGCACGGCGCGGACATCGTGGTCCATTCGCTGACCAAGTTCATCGGCGGCCACGGCAATTCCATGGGCGGCGTCATCGTCGATGGCGGCACGTTCGACTGGTCGAAGTCTGGCAACTATCCGATGCTGTCGGAGCCGCGCCCCGAATATGGCGGCATCGTCCTGCACGAAACCTTCGGCAATTTCGCCTTCGCCATCGCCTGCCGGGTGCTCGGCCTGCGCGATTTCGGCCCATCCATCTCGCCCTTCAACGCCTTCCTGATCCTGACCGGCCTCGAGACCCTGCCGCTTCGCATGCAGCGCCACTGCGACAATGCGCTCAAGGTCGCCGAATGGCTGAAGACGCATGAGAAAGTGGAGTGGGTGTCCTATCCCGGCCTCGCCGATGACCCGAACAATGCGCTGCAGAAGAAATATTCGCCGCAGGGCGCCGGCGCCGTGTTCACCTTCGGCCTGAAGGGCGGCTACGAGGCGGGCGTCAAGGTCGTCGAAGGCGTCGAGCTCTTCTCGCACCTTGCCAATATCGGCGACACCAAGTCGCTGATCATCCACCCGGCCTCGACCACCCACCGGCAATTGTCGGAGGAGCAACTGACGGCCGCCGGCGCTGGGCCCGACGTCATCCGCCTGTCGGTCGGCATCGAGGACGTCGCCGACATCATCGCCGATCTGGAACAGGCGCTGGCGAAGGCCTGATCATCGCGGGAGGACGTCATGTATGTCAGCCACATCGTCGGTCTCGGCATTGCCGGTACCGACCCGGAAACAGGCCAGCCGGCCGAAGGGCGCGTGATCGAAGGCAACCCGCAGTTCCGCACCTGGAACGTCGAGGAGGCCGGCAGCGGCCTCTTCGCCGGCGTCTGGGAATCGACGCCCGGAAAATGGCGCATCGAATATGACGAATGGGAATACTGCCGCATCCTCTCCGGCGTCTCCGTCATCACCGAGGATGGCGGTGCCGCCCGCACGGTGAAAGCCGGCGACAGCTTCGTCCTACGCCCCGGCTTCAAGGGAAGTTGGGAAGTCGTGGAGACGACGCGCAAGGAGTATGTGGTGCGGGTTTAGGGTCGTTCATCGAACGAAGCGATCCGTCGCGCCCCCCTCTGTCCTGCCGGACATCTCCCCCGCGAGGGGGGAGATTATTCTCGTCGCCGACACCGCGTGATCTCCCCCCATGCGGGGGAGATGTCCGGCAGGACAGAGGGGGGCAACGTAGGGCGCGGCCTCACCACTCCACCACCAACCGCTCCAGCCCGTGAAAATGATAGGTGTCGCGATAGCTTGGCTCCTCGGCCAGCCTCAGCCCTGGCAGCCTCTCGAACAAAACCTTCAGCGACGCCTGCATCTCCAGCCGCGCGAGCGGAGCGCCGATGCAGAAGTGGATGCCGGCGCCGAACGACACGTTCTTCTGGTCCGTACGTCCCGGGCGAAAAACAAGCGGATCGGCGAAGGCGGCCGCGTCCGTATTCGCTGCGCCGAGCATCAGCCAGATGCGCTCGCCGGCCTTGACCGAAACGCCCGGCGCGATCTCGCAATCCGTTGCCGCGAAGCGGTTGAACATGTGGAGCGGCGCGTCGAAGCGCAGGCATTCCTCCACCGTCGCTGCCGTTATCGCTGAGTCCACGAAGAACCGGCGCGCATCGCCGCCCTGTTTCAGGATCGCGCCAACGGCATTGCCGGTCTGGTGCACCGTCGCCTCGTGCCCGGCATTGAGAAGCAGGATCGCTGAGGCGGCGAGTTCGTCCTCGCTCAGCTTTTCGCCGGTCTCCTGTGCGGAATTCAGGAGGCTCAGGAGATCGTCACCCGGCGCCGCGCGCTTCTTACGTGCATGTTCTCGAATGAAGGCGGAGAACTCCGCCGTCGCGCGGTTGGCGTCGGCCTCGATCTCGCGCGTCAGGCCGTGCATGTACATCGCGACCATACGGTGCGACCAGTCGAGAAGCTGCGGCCCCGCCTCGACCGGAACGCCCAGCATCTCGCAGATGACGACGATCGGCACCGGCGTCGCGAAGGCGGCGATGAGATCGACGGACCGTTTTGCCTCGAACCCGTCGATCAGTTCGTGCGCCAGTTGCTCGACGCGCGGGCGCAGCCGCTCGACCTGCCGCGAGACGAAGGCGCGGTTGACGAGCGTGCGCAGCCGCGTGTGGACGGGCGGCTCCAGCTCGAGCATCGAGCGCGCCTCGATGGCGTCGAAATCCGCCAGATGCGAGCGATCGTCCGTCCGCGATACATAATCGACATACCCGCCCGGCTTCTCGCGGCCGAAATTGCGGTCCCGCAAGGCTCGATTGACGCCTTCGTATGAGGCGACGCACCAGGCGCCGAATTCTTCCCAATAGAAGACCGCCGTGCGCTCCTGAAGCCAGGCATAGGTCGGATAAGGGTCCTGGAAGAAGGCCGCGTCGTGCGGGTCGAGGCTGAGCCGAAGCGTGGCGGGATCGAACTTGAGGGTCGCGGGCTGGGTCATGCCTGAGCCTCTAGCGCGACTTGTCACCCGGTTTCCAGTCCTTATGGTAGGCCCGCGGACAGGGTAAGAGGGACGAGAAGACCGATGAAGATCATCGTGGTCGGCGCCGGCATTTCCGGCCTTTCGACGGCATGGGCACTGACCAAACGCGGGCATGACGTGACGCTGATCGAGCAGGGGCCGATCCCCAATCCGCTCGCCGCCTCCGGCGACCATCACCGCATCATCCGCCGCGCCTATGGCGCGCATCTGGGCTATGCCGCGCAGGTCGACGAGGCGTTCTCGGCCTGGGACGAGCTCTGGCAGGACCTCGGCCAGCGCCACTACGATCATCGCGGCTGCCTTTGCCTTTCCTATGCGAAAGGCGACGCCGCAGACGTGCATCGTGAGGGCCTCGCCGCCGGCGGCCATCCCTTCGAGATCGTCTCCGCCGGAGAAGCCGTCGCCCGCTGGCCGTTCATAGAGGGCAGGGGCCTTCGCTACGCGCTTTATTCCGAGGAAGGCGGCGCGCTCCATTGCCGCCGCATCGCGACCGGCATCGCCGAATGGCTGCGCGCCAACGGCGCCGATGTGCGCGAGCATACGAAGGTCGTCGGCGTCGATGTCGACGGCGCGACCGTGACGCTTGGCGACGGCACGGTGCTTGCCGCCGACAGCCTCGTTGTGACTGCAGGCGGCTGGATACTCGCCCTCTTTCCAGACCTTGCCGTCGACCTCCAGCCCTATCGCACTGCCGTCGCCTATCTCGAACCGCCGGCCGATCTGCGCGAAGCCTGGTCGGCGGCCCCGACGCTGCTCGACGTCGGCACGGACGACGAAGGCTACATCATCCCGCCGTCGGGCGATGGCGGCCTGAAATTCGGTACCGGCCTTCACCGCAAGGTCACGACCGATGCCGACGCTGGCCGGGAAATGGCGCCGGAGGAGGGCGGCCAGATCGTCCGCCATTTCATGCCGGCGATCGCCCGGCTCGACGAGTACCGCATCGCGTCGACATCGAGATGCGTCTACACCTTCACCCATGACGAAACCTTCTACAGCGCCCATATCGGCCACGCGCTGGTCGTCTCGGCCTGTTCGGGCCACGGCTACAAGTTCGGCGCCGCCGTCGGCCGGCGCGTCGCGGATGCGGTCGAGACCGGCGATCTGGCGACGTTGCGTCACTGGATGCGCGCCGATCAGGCCGTCGAATCGGCGTGACAGGACACCTGTCCGCCGCTCTTGCGCAGGCCGAACCGGCCATCCTATTTAAGGGTCAGCAGCGACCATTCAGATTCGGTCCGACCGGGCCGACCATCCCTTGAAGGAAGAGACATGAGAGATCCCGTCGATACCTATATGAGCCTCGTGCCGATGGTGGTCGAGCAGACCAATCGCGGCGAGCGCGCCTACGACATCTTCTCGCGCCTCCTGAAGGAACGGATCATCTTCATCACCGGTCCGGTCGAGGACGGCATGGCGACGCTCGTCTGCGCGCAGCTTCTCTTCCTCGAGGCGGAAAACCCGAAGAAGGAAATCAACCTCTACATCAACTCGCCGGGCGGCGTGGTGACGTCGGGCATGGCGATCTACGACACGATGCAGTTCATCAAGCCGGCGGTCTCGACGCTGTGCATCGGCCAGGCGGCTTCGATGGGCTCGCTCCTGCTCTGCGCCGGCCACAAGGACATGCGCTTCGCAACGCCCAATGCGCGCATCATGGTGCACCAGCCCTCCGGCGGCTTCTCCGGCCAGGCGTCGGACATCGAGCGCCACGCGCAGGACATCATCAAGCTGAAGCGCCGTTTGAACGAGGTCTACGTCAAGCACACCGGCCAGGACTACGAGACGATCGAAAAGACGCTCGACCGCGATCATTTCATGACGGCGGACGAGGCCAAGGCCTGGGGCCTGATCGACCGCGTGATCACCGAGCGCGAGGCCGGCGAAGGCGAAAAGCCGGCCGCTTGACTCGGGCGCGACGGCCGATGACGCGGTTTTGACGCCAAACGCGGCAATTCCGTCACAATCGGCTGTTCCCTGATGGTCGTTGCGCTCCTAGGTTAAGCTATGTTCAACGATAGCAGGCTTAGCTTTTTGCTGGGGATTCGCAGGCAGGAGACCGATTCGCGTTTTGCATCTCGGGGCGAATTGGGTTCACTGATGCGACATTCTTGGCAGGGCGGGTCGCCCGCCTTAGAATTCAGGTTCGGCGCCGTGTTGGGGCGGTGCCGACGAGCGGTGCCGAAAGGACGTACCAAATGAGCAAGATCAGCAACAGCGGTGGCGATTCGAAGAATACGCTTTACTGCTCGTTTTGCGGCAAGAGCCAGCACGAGGTGCGCAAGCTGATCGCAGGCCCGACGGTCTTCATCTGCGACGAATGCGTGGAATTGTGCATGGACATCATCCGCGAGGAAAACAAATCCTCGATGGTGAAGTCGCGCGAGGGCGTTCCTACGCCGCAGGAAATCCTGAAGGTCCTGGACGATTACGTCATCGGCCAGCCCTATGCCAAGCGCGTCCTCTCGGTCGCCGTCCACAATCACTACAAACGCCTCGCCCACGCCTCGAAGTCGAACGACGTCGAACTGGCGAAGTCCAACATCCTCCTGATCGGCCCGACCGGCTGCGGCAAGACGCTGCTCGCCCAGACGCTCGCCCGCATCATCGACGTGCCCTTCACCATGGCCGACGCAACGACGCTGACCGAAGCCGGCTATGTCGGCGAGGACGTCGAGAACATCATCCTGAAGCTGCTCCAGTCGGCCGACTACAATGTCGAGCGGGCGCAGCGCGGCATCGTCTACATCGACGAGATCGACAAGATTTCGCGCAAGTCCGACAATCCGTCGATCACCCGCGACGTCTCGGGCGAGGGCGTCCAGCAAGCGCTCCTGAAGATCATGGAAGGTACCGTCGCCTCCGTGCCCCCACAGGGCGGGCGCAAGCATCCGCAGCAGGAATTCCTGCAGGTCGACACTGCCAACATCCTCTTCATCTGCGGCGGCGCCTTTGCCGGCCTCGACCGGATCATCTCCGACCGCGGCCGCAAGACCTCGATCGGCTTCGGCGCAAACGTCGCCTCGCCGGAAGACCGCCGCACCGGCGATCTCTTCCGCCAGGTCGAGCCAGAGGATCTGCTGAAGTTCGGCCTCATCCCCGAATTCGTCGGCCGTCTGCCGGTCCTGGCGACGCTCGAGGATCTGGACGAGCCGGCCTTGATCCAGATCCTGACCGAGCCGAAGAACGCGCTCGTCAAGCAGTACCAGCGCCTGTTCGAGATGGAAAACGTCGAGCTCACCTTCCACGAGAGCGCGCTTTCGGCCATCGCCAAGAAGGCGATCGAGCGCAAGACCGGCGCGCGCGGTCTGCGGTCCATCATGGAAGCCATCCTGCTCGACACCATGTTCGAACTGCCGGCGCTCGAAGGCGTGCAGGAAGTCGTCATTTCGGACGACGTGGTGCAGGGCTCGGCCCGTCCGCTCTACATCTATTCCGAGCGCGAGCACGAAAAAGGCTCGGCAAGCGCCTGATTTGTTTCACGCACCGGCGCGGCCTCGACGCCGCGCCGGGCATGCGCTCCTTGCATGGCGACGTTGCGTCAGCCGGCGTCTTGATCTCGATCAAAAGTGACGCCACCTAAGGGTCATTCGGGCGCAAGTCTTCCGTGCTGCGCAATTCATGTCCTCTCCATCAGGACAATAGGCGGAAGGCCTTGACGCCGCTAATATGAGATTCGCGGCTGGCTGCTTTTGAGCGGTCGCGGACAGAAAGGTTGGAATATGACCAAGCTCTCCAGCGCCCCCGACCAGACCACCTACGCGGTGCTGCCGCTGCGCGACATCGTGGTCTTCCCGCACATGATCGTGCCGCTGTTCGTGGGTCGCGAGAAGTCGATCCGCGCGCTCGAAGAGGTGATGGGCTCGGACAAGCAGATCCTGCTCGCCACCCAGAAGAACGCCGCCGAGGACGATCCGCAGGCCGACGGCATCTACGAGATCGGAACCGTCGCCAGCGTGCTGCAATTGCTGAAGCTGCCCGACGGCACCGTCAAGGTGCTGGTCGAAGGCTCCTCGCGCGCCCGCATCACCTCGTTCACCGACCGCGCCGACTATCACGAAGCCGCTGCCGAACTGATGGCCGAGCCGGACGATGAAGAGGTCGAGATCGAGGCGCTCGCGCGCTCCGTGGTCTCGGACTTCGAAAACTACGTCAAGCTGAACAAGAAGATCTCGCCGGAAGTCGTCGGCGCCGCGAGCCAGATCGAGGATTACTCGAAGCTCGCCGATACGATCGCCTCGCATCTGGCGATCAAGATCCCCGAAAAGCAGGAAATGCTGGCCACGCTCTCCGTACGCGAGCGGCTGGAAAAGGCCATGGGCTTCATGGAAGCCGAGATTTCCGTGCTGCAGGTGGAAAAGCGCATCCGCTCGCGCGTCAAGCGCCAGATGGAGAAGACGCAGCGCGAGTACTACCTCAACGAACAGATGAAGGCGATCCAGAAGGAACTCGGCGAGGGCGAGGACGGCCGCGACGAGGCTGCCGAACTGGAAGACCGCATCAAGAAGACCAAGCTGACCAAGGAAGCCCGCGAGAAGGCGGATGCGGAGCTGAAGAAGCTGCGCACCATGTCGCCGATGTCGGCCGAGGCCACCGTCGTGCGCAATTATCTCGACTGGCTCCTGTCGATCCCGTGGGGCAAGCCCTCCAAGGTCAAGAAGGACCTGGAATTCGCGCAGGAAGTGCTCGACACCGATCACTTCGGCCTCGACAAGGTCAAGGAGCGCATCGTCGAGTATCTGGCGGTCCAGAGCCGTCAGAAGAAGCTCAAGGGTCCGATCCTGTGCCTCGTCGGTCCTCCCGGCGTCGGCAAGACCTCGCTCGGCAAGTCGATCGCCAAGGCGACCGGCCGCGAGTTCATCCGCATGGCGCTCGGCGGCGTGCGTGACGAGGCCGAAATCCGCGGTCACCGCCGTACCTATATCGGCTCGATGCCCGGCAAGGTCATCCAGTCGATGAAGAAGGCGAAGAAGTCCAACCCGCTCTTCCTGCTCGACGAGATCGACAAGATGGGCATGGATTTTCGCGGCGATCCGTCCTCGGCGCTTCTCGAAGTGCTCGATCCGGAGCAGAACTCGTCCTTCATGGACCACTATCTCGAGGTCGAATACGACCTGTCGAGCGTGATGTTCGTGACGACGGCGAATACGCTGAACATTCCGCCGGCCCTGATGGACCGCATGGAGATCATCCGTATCGCCGGCTATACCGAGGACGAGAAGGTCGAGATCGCCCGCCGGCACCTCCTGCCCAAGGCCATTCGCGACCACGCGCTCAACACGGGCGAGTTCTCGGTCACGGACGAGGCGTTGCGCGAGACGATCCGCACCTACACGCGGGAAGCCGGCGTGCGCAACCTCGAGCGCGAGCTGATGAAGCTCGCCCGCAAGGCGGTGACGGAAATCCTGCGCACCAAGGTCAAGTCGGTCGAGGTGACCGCCGAAAACCTGGACGACTATCTCGGCGTTCCGCGCTTCCGCTTCGGCCAGGCCGAGGGCGAGGACCAGGTCGGCGTCGTGACGGGTCTCGCCTGGACGGAAGTCGGCGGCGAATTGCTGACGATCGAAGGCGTCATGATGCCCGGCAAGGGCAAGATGACGGTGACGGGCAATCTGAAGGACGTCATGAAGGAGTCGATCTCGGCTGCCGCGTCCTATGTCCGATCGCGCGCCATCGATTTCGGCATCGAGCCGCCGCTCTTCGACAAGCGCGACATCCACGTCCACGTGCCGGAAGGCGCGACGCCGAAGGACGGCCCGTCCGCCGGCATCGCGATGGTCACGGCCATCGTCTCGGTGCTGACCGGCATACCGGTGCGCAAAGACATCGCCATGACGGGCGAGGTCACGCTGCGGGGCCGGGTCCTGCCGATCGGCGGCCTCAAAGAAAAGCTCCTCGCTGCCCTTCGCGGCGGCATCAAGAAGGTGCTGATCCCCGAGGAGAACGCCAAGGATCTGGCCGACATTCCGGAGAACGTAAAGAACGCTCTGGAAATCGTCCCGGTCAGCCGCGTCGGCGAAGTGCTCCAGCACGCCCTCGTGCGCCAGCCGGAGCCGATCGAGTGGACGGAGCCGGCGGCGACGCCCGTTGCGGCCGACGATTCGGCCTCGGCGAGCCTCGCTCACTGACGCGGTTGCAACAAACCGTCCGATAATTGCGGAAAGCCGGGCCCAAAGCCCGGCTTTTTGATTGAAAAACCGCAGAAAAGCTGGGATTTTGCGGTCGCAAGGCCAGCTTTTCGCTTGGTTGCAGACGGCCATGTGCATACACTCCGCCCGCTGCCGGCAGAACCCAGTTTTCCGGCCTTTCAACCGAAAGGAAGTTTTTAATGAACAAGAACGAGCTTATCGCCGCGGTTGCCGAAGAAGCGAGCCTTTCCAAGGCCGACGCGCAGTCCGCAGTCGATGCGGTGTTTTCCGCGATTTCCGGCGAACTGAAGAAGGGCGGCGATGTGCGCCTGGTCGGCTTCGGCAATTTCTCGGTCTCGCGCCGCGAAGCCTCGACCGGCCGCAACCCGCAGACGGGCGCCGAAGTGCAGATTCCGGCCCGCAACGTGCCGAAATTCTCGGCCGGCAAGGGCCTCAAGGACGCCGTGAACTAGGCTTCGCGTGTCCTGAGCCTGAAACGAAAAAGAGCCGGCGAAAGCCGGCTCTTTTTTGTGACAATTGCAGGCAGACTTAGTCGCCGGCCGTGTCGACCGTATCGGCGATTTCTTCGAACTTGGTGTTCAGCGCGGTGCCGACGGCGCCGGCGCCGACGATGATGACGACGCCGATGAGGGCGGCGATCAGGCCGTACTCGATGGCGGTCGCGCCGGATTCGTCATTCTGGAAACGCTTCAGAAGATTCTTCATTTGAGTGTGGGCTCCTTGTCCCCGCTTTGTGACAGCCCCAATCTACGAATGCCGCGTTGCAATCTGCTTAAGCCGGAAGGTTAATCAACCGCTACGTCTTTCGTAGTTAAGGCAGAATGAAACTTAAAATTTGAACGACTTGCGGTTGTCCAAGTCGAGGTGCCTGCGGCAAAACAAAACGGCCCGTCAATACGGGCCGTCCTGGGTTCGAATGGAGAGGCTAGGGCGGGGCTACTTGCCGCGCGCACCCTCGGTCAGTTGCAGCATCGCCTGCACGGCAACGCCATAGCCGCGCGGGCCGAGACCCGCGATCACCGCCGTCGCGATCTTCGAGACCAGCGAATGGTGGTAGATTTCCTCGCGCCGGTGGATGTTCGAGATGTGGAGCTCGATGATCGGGCGCGGAAACATCTTCAGGGCGTCGAGGATCGCGATCGAGGTGAAGGTGAACGCGGCCGGGTTGATGATGATGCCAGACGCCGGCCGGTCGATCGCTTCGTGCACCCAGTCCACGATCTCGTATTCGCGGTTCGACTGGCGGAACTCGACGGGCACGTCGCCGGCGCTCTGCCTGCACAGCGCCTCGACTTCGGCCAGCGTCGTCGAGCCGTAGATGTCCGGCTCGCGCGTGCCGAGGCGATTGAGATTGGGGCCGTTGAGAACGTAGATCGAAGCGGTCATCGGGATCAGCCCTGGTAGCCGAACATGCGCGGCAGGAAGAGGACGATGTCGGGCACGAAGGTGAAGAGCGCCAGCGCCGCGAGCATCGCCAGGAGGAACGGCATCACGTCGCGCACCAGCGCCCGCATCGAGACCTGCGCGATGTTCGTCATGATGAAGAGCAGCAGCCCATAGGGCGGGGTGATCAGCCCGATCATGATGTTGACGACGACGACGATGCCGAAATGGACCATGTCGATGCCGAGCGCCTGCGCTGTCGGCACGAGCACGGGGATGACGATCAGCAGGATCGTCGTGCCTTCGAGGAGGCAGCCGAGGACGAGCAGGATGAGGTTGACGATGATGAGGAACATCAGCGGCGTCAGCTCGTAGCCCTGCAGGAAGGCTGCGAGCGCGCGCGGGATGTTCTCGACCGTGACGACATAGTTGAAGACCAGCGCGCCGGCGATCAGCATGCCAATCGAGGCGGTGGTGCGCGCGCTCAGGAGCAGCGAGCGATAGGTGTCGGCCCAGCTAATCGAGCGATAGACGATCACCGAAATGACGAACGCATAGGCCGCGGCGACCGCTGCCGCTTCGGTCGGCGTCATGATGCCCGAATAGATGCCGCCGAGAAGCACCACCGGCAGCATCAGGGCCGGGAAGGCGTCCCAGGTGATGCGCGGGATTTCGCGCAGCGGCACCGGCTTTTCGACGGGAAAGTTCTGCCGGCGCGCCATCCAGGCGACGATGCTCATCTGGGCAAGGCCCATGATCAGGCCGGGGATCATGCCGGCGAGGAAGAGGTAGCCGATCGAGGCGTCCGAAACGAGCGCGTAGAGCACCATCGGGATGGACGGCGGAATGATCGGCCCGATGACGGCGGTCGCGGCGGTCAGCGCGCCGGCGAAGCTCGCCGGGTACTTGTTGCCAGACGTCATCATGGTCTGCATCATCTTGCCGGTACCGGCCGCATCGGCGATGGCCGAGCCCGACATGCCCGCGAAGATGATCGACTGGACGACGTTGACCTGCGCGAGGCCGCCGCGGAACCGGCCGACGATCGCGTTGCAGAAGTTTAGCAGGCGCTCCGTCATCGAGCCGGAATTCATCAGTTCGGCGGCGAGGATGAACAGCGGCACGGCGAGCAGGATGTAGCTCGTATACATGCCGTTGAGGAGTTGCTCGGCCGCCGTGCCCATGTCGAGCCCGGCCGCATAGAGATAGAGGATCGAGGCGGCGATCATCGAATGGCCAATGGGCAGGCCGAGCAGGCTCAGCGTGACGATCGTGGCGATGCACAGCGTGAAGGGATCGGTGAGGCTCATACGCCGGAACTCGCCTTGGTGGGATCGAATTCCTGCGGCGCGCGGCCGAACAGCGCCTTCCACAGGATGAATGCGTAGCGGCAGATGACCGCGACCGCGAAGATGACGTAGATCGAGAACAGCCAGTCGAAGCGGATCTTGAGGTAAGCGGTCGACTGCACCTTCATGAAGGTGACGTAATCCCAGACCGCCGGGAGCGAGAAGAGATAGAGCCCGAGCAGGGCGACGGCGGTGATGACCGCGAGGACGCGGCGCGTTCCCGGCTTGACGCTGGCATAGATCAGGTCGAAGCGGATTTCCTCTTCTTCCCGGACGACGAAGGCCGCGCCCCACAGGACCAGCCACAACCACATGATGACGGTCAGTTCCGACGTCCAGCCGATGGGAAAGTTGAGCAGATAGCGAAAGACGATCTGCACGAGGAAGGCGATGAACATCACGGCCAGCATGAGCGCGAGAATGTTCTCGGCGCGCCTGTAGAGCCATTGCCCGATGCGCGTCAGACGCATGTCGACCTCCCTCAGGGTGCGGCTGCGGAACGTTGAAAAATGCGGCCCGCCGAAGGACGGGCCGCATCCGAAGCGATCAGGTCAAAGACCGTTGATCGTGTCGACCATGCCTTCCGGCCAGCTCTCTGCGAGGGCGGATTCCAGATACATCTTCTGCGCGTGCGTGCGGAAGGCATCGATATCCGGCTCGTAGACCTCGAGCCCCTTCTCCTTGAAGCCGGCGACCAGCTCTTCTTCCTGCTTCAAGTGCTCCGCCGTGCTCCATTCGATGGCGCTGTCGGCGGCGGCCTGAACCTTTTCCTGCTGCTCGGGCGATAGCTTGTTCCAGGCGTCGAGCGAGATCGTCAGGAGATCGAAGCCGACGAGATGCGAGGTCAGCACGATCTGCGACATGACTTCGTCGAACTTCATGTTCTGGACGTTCGGCAGCGGATTGTCCTGTCCGTCGATCGCGCCGGTCTGGAGGCCGGTATAGACTTCGGCATAGGCCATCGGCGTCGGGTTGGCGCCGAGCGCCTGGCCGAGGAACTGCCAGGCATCGCCGCCGGGCATGCGCAGCTTGATGCCGGCCATGTCCTCGGGCGTGTTGATCTTCTTGTCGGTCTTGAGGCCGACCTGGCGGGCGCCGAAATAGGTCGGGCCGAGGATTTTCACCTGAAGCTGGTCCTCGACCATCTTCTTCATCTCGTCACCGGCTTCCGACGCGAAGAACGTCTTCAGATGGTCGGCGTCGCGGAAGAGATAGGCCGAGGTCAGGATCGACCAGGCCGGAATCTGGTTCGAGATGTCCTGCGGGGCGATGTTGCCCATCTCCAGATTGCCGCGCTGGAGCGCGACGAGCTCGGTGCCCTGCTTGAACAGGTTGCCACCGTAATAGCCCTGGAAATCGAACTCGTCGCCGATCTCCTCCTGGAACTTCTTCATCATCTCGGCGCGGATGTCCTGCTCGGAGAAGACGGCCGAGAAGCGAAGCTGCACCTTGTCCTGCGCGAAGGCGGGGGCGGCGGTAACCAGCATCATGGCTGCACTGGCGGCCAGAAGCGCGCGGCGGGTAAATGATAGCGACATGGTGATCCTCCCTGATCCGATAGATGTCATCGACGGCCCTCCCGGAACCATCCATCCGCAATTCATTGCACCGGAACCCGTCTCGATCAATAGGCAATTCACATTTCATATGAGATTTTTTGTTTTCTATGGCACAATGATGTCGCGCTTGGTCGTCGCACTGCGCCGGCTTGCATCACAATGGCTCCCGGCGCAAAGTCGTCGGACATTCGCATTTCTATCGGAAGACACGGACACATGGCCCTTGCCGACGCTGCAGTGGAAACCATCGGAGATAACACATATCGCCGGATCAGGAGCGACATCATCTTCGGCCGCCTCGCGCCCGGCCAGAAGCTGAAGCTTGAGCGGCTGAAGGACGATTATGGCGCCAGCGTCAGCACGCTGCGCGAAATCCTGAACCGATTGTCGTCCGAGGCGCTGGTCGTCGCCGAAGGCCAGCGCGGATTCGAGGTCGCGCCGGTCTCGATCGAAAACCTCAAGGAAATCGCTGCCTTGCGCCTGCTTCTTGAAAGCCATGCGCTGGAACAGTCCTTTGCCGCCGGCGACATGGACTGGGAAGGCCGCGTCGTCTCCGCCCATCACAAGCTCTCCTCGATGGAGCGGCGGATGAAGGAAGGCGACCGCTCGCAGACCGAACTTTGGAAGCGCTACGACTGGGAGTTCCATCAGTCGCTCATCTCCGCCTGTGGCTCGAGCGTCCTGATGGAAACCCACGCGGCGATCTTCGACAAATATTTGCGCTACCAGATGATCGCCCTGTCATTTCGCGGCGACATCGCCGCCAAGGAGCATCGGAAGCTGCTCGATTGCGCGCTCGACCGCGATGCGGCGACCGCAATGGCGACGCTGGAACTTCATGTGAAAGGCGGCGTGGAGCACGCCCTGGCAACCGGCACGATCGCGTGAGCCGCTCTGCGACTTCCAATAATCTATGAGATAATTCGTTTTGCCATTTGAAATGCTCGGCTCCGCGTGTATCCTGCGGCGGCCGGCGGATCGAAACCCGCTGCGCCAATCGTCTTGGGAGGAAGCGGTGATCCAGCTCGGTTTGATCGGGGACAATATCCGTCGCTCGAAATCGCCTCTGCTTCATCGGCTGGCCGGCGAACTCTGCGGGCTCGACGTGCGCTACGAGCCGCTGATCCCCGCCGATCTCGGGCTCGATTTCGATGCCGTCTTCGACCGCTGCGCGCGCGAGGGCTATCGCGGCATCAACGTCACCTATCCCTACAAGGAACGGGTGTTTCCGCGCCTCGTCATCGGCGACGACGAGACCCGCGCCGTCGGTGCCTGCAACACGGTGATCTTCGGTGACGGTGCGCCGCGCGGCTTCAACACGGATTGCTCCGGCTTTGCCGCTGCGTTCCGCGCGAACTTCAAGGGCGAGACGCCCGGACGCGTCGCGATGGCAGGGGCGGGCGGCGTCGGCAAGGCGATCGGCTTCGCGCTCGCCTCGCTCGGCGCGACGGAGCTGGCGATCTTCGATCCCGACGGCGCCAAGGCCGGCGCGCTGGGCAGCGCCTTGCGGCAGTCGTCCAGCCTGTCCGTTCGGCTGGTGAATTCGGTCGACGAGGCGATGGCGGGGGCGGACGGCCTCATCAATTCGACGCCGCTCGGCATGGTCGGGCACCCCGGCAGCGCCTTCCCGAACCAAAGCCTGAAACGCGCGCGCTGGGCGTTCGACGCCGTCTATACGCCGGTCGAGACCGAGTTTCTCGCCGCCGCGCGCGCCGCGGGCCTCGGCATCCTGTCGGGCTACGAACTCTTCTTCCATCAGGGCGTCGACGCGTTCCGGCTCTTCACCGGCCTCGAGGTCGACCAGGCGGCATTGCGCGAGGCGCTGCTGCGCCCCGAGCCGGCCATGGCGCATTCGGCATGAAGACCTCGATCGCAACCGTCTCGATCAGCGGCGACCTGAAGGAAAAGCTCGCCGCCATCGCCGCTGCCGGCTTCGACGGCGTCGAGATATTCGAGAACGACTTCCTCGCCTTCGACGCCTCGCCGGCGGAAGTCGGCCGCATGGTCCGCGATCACGGCCTGACGATCACGCTCTTCCAGCCCTTTCGCGATTTCGAGGGCATGCCCGAGCCGCAGCGCAAGCGCGGCTTCGACAGGGCGGAGCGCAAGTTCGATCTGATGGGCGAACTCGGCACCGAGCTGATGCTCATCTGCTCCAACGTGTCGCCGATCGCGCTCGGCGGCATCGACCGCGCCGCCGACGATTTCCGCGAACTCGGCGAACGGGCAGCCAGGCGCGGTATTCGCGTCGGCTACGAGGCGCTTGCCTGGGGCCGGCACATCAACGACCACCGCGACGCCTGGGAGATCGTGCGCCGCGCGGATCACCCGAACATCGGCTTGATCCTCGATTCCTTCCACACGCTCGCGCGCAAGATCGACGTCGAGACGATCCGGGCGATCCCGGGCGATCGCATCTTCATCGTCCAGCTTGCCGATGCGCCGAAGATCGACATGGATCTGCTCTACTGGAGCCGGCACTTCCGCAACATGCCGGGCGAGGGCGATCTGCCTGTCACCGACTTCATGCGCGCCGTTGCGGCGACCGGCTACGATGGCCCGCTGTCGCTCGAAATCTTCAACGACCAGTTCCGCGGCGGCTCGCCGAAATCGATCGCCGTCGACGGCCACCGCTCGCTCGTCCACCTGATGGACCAGGTCGCGCGCGCCGAGCCGGGCATCGCGATCAGCGTGCCGAAGATGCCCGACCGCATCGCGGTCAAGGGCGTCGAATTCGTCGAATTCGCGGCTGGCGCCAAGGAGGAGGAAGAACTCGGCGCGCTGCTGTCGACCATCGGCTTTGCGCAGACGGCGCGGCACAAGTCGAAGGACGTCGCGCTCTGGCGCCAGGGCGGCATCAACATCGTCGTCAACACCGACAAGGGCGGCTTCGCGCACTCGTCCTATCTCGTCCACGGCGTCTCGGCCTACGCGATCGGGCTCAAGGTCGAGGACGCGGCGGCGACCGTCGCGCGGGCGAAAGCGCTCGGCGCGGAAATCTTCGAGCAGCGCCCCGGCCCGGGCGAGCTTGCGATGCCCGCCATCCGCGGCGTCGGCGGCGGCGTCATCTACTTCCTCGACGAGCGGTCGGAGCTCGCTCGTGTCTGGGACGTCGAGTTCGATGCGACGGGCGACGACGGCGCCGATGCCGGACTGACGCGCATCGACCATGTCGCGCAGACCATGGCGCATGAGGAAATGCTGACCTGGCTGCTCTTCTACACCTCGATCCTGAAGACGCGGAAGCTGCCGATGGTCGACGTCGTCGACCCGGCCGGCCTCGTGCGCAGCCAGGTGGTCGAGAGCGCGGACGGCGCGCTGCGCCTGACGCTGAACGGCGCGGAGAACCGGCGCACGCTCGCCGGCCATTTCATCGCCGAGCGGTTCGGCTCGAGCGTCCAGCACCTCGCCTTCGAGACCGGCGACATCTTCGCGACGGCCGCGAGCCTCGTCGAGCGGGGCTTCACCACGCTGCAGATTTCGCCGAACTATTATGACGACCTCGAAGCGCGCTTCGGCCTCGATCCCGATTTCGCCGACCGCCTGCGCGACGCCAACATCCTTTATGACCAGGATGGCGAGGGCGAGTATTTCCAGCTCTACAGCGCCACTTTCGGCGAAGGCTTCTTCTTCGAGATCGTCGAGCGGCGCGGGGGCTACAAGGGCTACGGCGCGCCCAACGCGCCATTCCGCATCGCCGCACAGAAACGCCTGATGCGGCCCGCAGGCATGCCGAAAATCTAGGGCGACGAGCCGAAGATCGATTCCAGGACCGGATAGCGCGAGATTGACAGGCTGATGCGCGAGGCGACCGCGCGCATCTCGCTCAGCCGCTCGCGCACCAGCCCGTCCGGATCGACATTGCCGGAATAGCCGGAACTGTTGAGCGAGGCGACCGTGCGCCCGTCGATGCCGCGAATGGGCACGGCGAGCGCGGTGACGCCGTAGTCGAGCTGGTCGACGGCGGTCGAATAGCCCTTCTCGCGCGTCTCCTCGACGATGGCGCGCAGCGCCGCCTTGTCGATCACGGTCTTGGCCGTCAGCGCCACCGGCGTCACGCTGTCGAAATAGGCATCGAGCGCGGCCGGCGACAGGCCGGCCAGGAGCACGCGGCCGAGCGAGGTGGCGTGGGCGGGATAGCGTGCGCCGACGACCGCCGAGGCACGCCGCGCCCGCTGCTGCGAGTGGTGCGCGATGTAGATGACGTCGTGACCGTCGAGCGTCGCGACCGAGGAGGCGTCGCCGAACATGTCCACCAGATGCCGCAGATCCGGCTGCAGGACCTCGTCGATCCGGGCGGAGAAGTAGAAGGCCGAGCCCAGCGCCATGATCTTCGGCTTCAGGAAGAAGCGCCGGTCGCGCTGGCCGACATAGCCGAGCGCGGAGAGCGTCAGGAGGCTGCGCCGTGCGGCAGCGGGCGTGATGCCGGCCCGGCGCGCGACTTCGCTCAAGGTCATCTCGCCATTGCCGGGACCGAAGGATTCGAGGATGGAAAGCCCCTTGGCCAGCCCTTCCACGAACTCGGCGGGACGCTTATCCGTCTTCAAGACTGACCCATCCACGATGTTGGCTCCTCAGCCTTCCGGCGCGAGCACGAAGTCGAACCTGAACTTGGCGTCCGGCTTGGCGGAGAGCTGATAGTCCAGCGCGTCCGTCTTTTTGACAGGCTCGACCTTGGCGATCAATGATTTTCGCACACCGAAAACCGCGTCATTGTCGATGTACTCGGTGTTCTCGAAGAAGACTTCCGTGGTGATGGCGCGCATGCCGGGCGCGCGGATGATGTAGTGGAGGTGCGCCGCCCGCCAGGAATGGCGGTTGCCTGCGCGCAGGAGCCTGCCCACCGGCCCGTCATAGGGAACCGTATAGGGCTTGGGCAGCACGGTCGTGTAGTAGTAGCGGCCGTTTGCGTCGGTCGTGAACTTGGCGCGCAGATCGTATTTGTCCTGCCCCTGTTCCTGCTCCTGGATCGGATAGGTGCCCGACCCGTCGGCCTGCCAGGTGTCGACCATGGCGCCGGGCAGGGGATTGCCGAGCGTGTCGCGCACGATGCCGTGGACGAGGACCATCGCCCCGCTGCGCCCGCCCGAAAGGTCCGCGCCGAGTTCCATTGCCGGCGCGTCGTCGAGATAGAACGGCCCGAGATTGGAGCCTTCCGTCGCCCCGCCGCGGGTGTTGATCATGTCGACCAGCGCGGAAAAGCCGAGGACGTCGGACAACAGGATGAATTCGTGCCGCTCGGGCGTGGAAATCTTCCCGCAATCGTAGAGGAAGTTCAGGACGCCGATCCACTCCTCATGCGTCAGCCCCGTCTCGCGCGTGTAGTCGTGCAGGTGATCGATGAAGGTCTCGAGCAGGAACTTCAGGCGCGACCCGTCCTCGGTCCGGAAGGACTCCTTCACGGCCTCGGTCAGCGTGTACTGGTTGACGTCCTTCATCCGATCTCCTCCCGTCGATCCGCATTCTTGTGCCGTCGAAACGCACTTGACGCAAAGCTAAATCGCTGACACTTTTTCGGCAAGCGATATTTATTTCGCATATCGAAAAGAGGCGATGGATGCGGATTGGCAAGCAGGATCAGGCGTTCACGGCGATCGCCACGTCCGACGAGACGAGCATCACGGTGCGCGGCCATGATCTGTGCGACGAGCTGATCGGTCGCATCGGCTTCACCGACTATCTCTGGCTGCTGGTCACCGGCAAGCGCGCGAGCGACGTCCAGCGCCAGGCAGCCGATGCCTGCCTCGTCGCCATTGCCGAGCACGGTCTCGTGCCGAGCGTTCAGGCTGCACGCATGACGCTGGCGGCTGGGCCGGATGCCTGGCAGGGCGCGATGGCCGCCGGCCTTCTGGGCATGGGCTCCGTCGTCGCCGGCAGTTCCGAGGCCGCCGGGCACTTCATCGTCGAGACGCTGGCAGCGGGCCGCAAGAATGGCGACCTCGATGCTGCCGCCAAGGCCGTCCTGCAGGACCTGAAGGCTGCGCGGCAGAAGGTGCCGGGCCTCGGCCATCCGCAGCACAACGCCGGCGATCCGCGCGCCGACCGGCTGCTCGCCATCGCCGACGACCTCGGCATTTCGGGCGACCACATCCGCACGCTGCGCATCCTTGGCGAACATGCGCCCGGCATCATCGGCCGGCCGCTGCCGATCAACGTCTCGGGCGCCATTCCCGCCGTCATGCTGGATGCCGGCTGGCCGGCCGAGGCGATGAAGGCGATCCCGCTGATCGCCCGCGCCGCCGGCCTCGCTGCCCATCTCTTCGAGGAAACGCAGCGCTCGATCGGCTTCATCATGTCGAACCATGCTGACAAGGCCATCGCCTATGACGGCAAGATTGCGGGCAGGGGCGAGTAGACGGCGATGAAGATCCTCAAATCCGTCCGCATCGTCGAAATGGGCACCTACATCACCGGCCCGGCGGCGGCCATGCTGCTCGGCGACTTAGGCGCCGACGTGATCAAGGTCGAGCGGCCGGAGACGGGCGACCCGTTCCGCGCGTTCAAGGGCGGGCTCTATTCGCCGCACTACCAGACCTACAACCGCAACAAGCGCTCGATCGCGCTCGACACCAAGGATGCGGCCGACCGGCAGACTTTCCACGACCTGATCGCGACGGCCGACGTCTTCATCCAAAATTTCCGTCCCGGCGTCGCGGAAAAGCTCGGAGCAGGGGCCGAGGAACTGCAGCGGATCAATCCGAAGCTGATCTATTGCGCCATTTCCGGCTTCGGCAAGTCCGGGCCCTCGCGGGACCGGCCGGCCTACGACACGGTCGCACAGGCCGCGAGCGGCTTCCTGCGCCTCGTCACGCCGCCGACCAACCCGCGCGTCATCGGCCCCGCCATCGCCGATGCGATCACCGGGCAGTATGCGGCGATGGGCATCCTCGCGGCGCTGGTCGAGCGCGGCGATACGGGGCAGGGCCGGCGCATCGACATCTCGATGCTTGAGGCCATGTCGCATTTCAATCTCGACAGCTTCACCCACTATTTCAGCGTCGGCGAGGTCATGGGCCCGCTGTCGCGCCCGGTCGTCTCGCAGTCCTATACGTTCGAATGCGCCGACGGAAAGTGGGTCGCCATCCACATGTCCTCGCCGCGCAAGTTCTGGGAGGGCCTGCTCGCCGCGACGGGGCAGGAGGCGCTCGACGCCGATCCGCGCTTCGCCGAGCGGCTGGAGCGCATCAAGCACCAGGACGAATTGATCGAGATCATGACGCCGGTCTTCAAGAGCAAGGCCCGCGACGCCTGGTGCGACCTGCTCCTTGCCAACGAGGTGCCGCACGCACCGGCCTACGATTCTAACGAGGCTCTGGAAGACCCGCAGGCGGTGCATCTCGGCATGAAGATCGGCGCCGACCATCCGACCATGGGCAGATTCACCACCGTCCGCGCGCCCTACAGCTTCGACGACGAGGTCGATGCCGACATCGCGCCTCCGCCCGTCCTCGACGAGCACGGCGCGGAAATCCGCGCGGAACTCGCCAAGGAAGCCCGGCGATGAGCGCGCCTCACGCCGTTCCCGTCGCGGAGGTGAAGGCCGCCAGCAAGGCCATGCTGCAAAAGCAGCTCTACGCGATCATGACGAGCCCCACCGACGGCATCGGCCCTGTGCTCGCCAATCTGGAAGAGCACCTGACGTTTCAGATGTCGCTCGAACGCGACGGCGTCCTGTTCGCAGCCGGTCCCTTGTGGAGCGACGACGAGCAGAGCTGGACCGGCGAGGGCATGGTCGTCGTGAGGGCGAAATCGCGGGAGGAGGCGATCGAGATCGCCGATCGCGATCCGATGCACCGCTGCGGCGCCCGGTCCTTCGTCGTGCGGCCATGGATGATCAACGAGGGCAGGGTGAGCCTGCGCCTCGACTACTCGACACAGACGTTCGAAATCGTCTGACGGGATTTCAAAGGGAGGAAGAACATGAACAGGATTTTCGCATTGGCATTGGCGGGCTCGGTCGCGTTTCCCGCTGCCGCGCTGGCGCAGGAGACGATCGACCTGACGGTCGCATCGAGCCATCCGACCACCATTCCCTGGATCGGCCTGATCCAGAGCCATTTCATGCCGGAAGTGGACCGGATACTGGCCGAGACCGGCGAATACGAGATCAACTGGCAGGAGGCCTTCGGCGGCCAGCTCTACAACGCCACTGCGACGCTGTCCTCCGTCGAGGACGGCGTCACCGACATCGGCTGGGTGTTCTCCTATCTGGAGGCCGCCGCCATGCCGCTGTCCCAGGTCACCGCCTACACGCCCTTCTCGACCAACAACGTGCCGGTGCAGCTCGAGACCATGCGCGCGCTCTATGAAAGCGTGCCCGAGTTCAAGGAAGAGTGGGAGCAGTACAATCTCGTCTTCCTCGGCGCGACCGGCTCGGACAGCTACGACCTCTACACCAAGGAGCCGATCACCTCGCTCGCCGACCTCGACGGCATGAAGATCTCGGCTCCCGGCGTGCTGGGCACTTGGCTGCGCGGCACCGGCGCCAATGCGGTCGACGGCGCTCTGACCACCTTCTACACCGATATCCAGACCGGCGTGTCAGACGGCGTGCTGTCGCTGGCGCTCGGCGTCCTGCCGACCAAGATCTACGAGGTCGCGCCCTATGTGACGCGCGTCCAGATGGGCACGGTCTTCTCCGGCGGCATCGCCATCAACAAGGACACGTGGGACGGCCTGCCCGAAGAGGTGCAGGACGCGCTGCTCGCCGCCGGCGAATCCTATTCGATCGCGCATGGCGAGGATCTGATGGAGCGTCAGCCGGCCGCGATGGACAAGATCATCGAGCTCGGTTCCACGCAGAACCCGCCGGTGACGCTCGCCGAACTGCCCGCCGAAGAGCGCCAGAAATGGGTCGAGGGCCTGCCGGACCTCGCCGCCGAATGGTCGAACGCAGCCGAGGAGAAGGGCCTTCCGGCCGCCGACTTCCTTGAGGCCTACATGGACGGCCTGCGCGAGCGCGGCGAGGAGCCGGCCCGCGACTGGGACGCGTCCGAGTAACGAAGCGCGACGAGGGCGTCCCCCGATGGAAAACCCGCAGAACAGCGACGTCCCCGCCCGGGGACGTCCGTCCGCACTCGCCTCCGCCTGGGGATGGCTCGTCGACGGCATGGCCGTCATCGGCACGGCGCTGATCGTCGTGCTGATGATCATCATCTGCAGCGACGTGGTCGCGCGCAATTTCTTCGGCGCGTCCCTGCCGCTCGTCTCCGAGCTCGGCGCGCTGACGCTGGTGATGATCGTCTACCTGCAGCTCGGCACCGCGATCCGGCACAACCGGCTGGCGCGGGCCGACATCTTCATCGACGCCCTGCAGATGAAGCGCCCGCGCGCGGCCGCGATCCTCGGCTGCTTCTTCGACATCGTCGGCGCGGTCATGCTCGCCATCATCGCCTGGTCGACGCTTCGCATCTTCGAGAGCGACATTTCGCGGGGCCAGTATATCGGCGTCACCGGCGTCCTCACCTTGCCGACCTGGCCGTTCCGCCTCGCCATCCTGTTCGGGATGACCGTGTCCGCGATCCAGTTCGTCATCCAGATCGCCGCGATCCTTCGCGCCCCGGCCGGACCTTCCGAGGTCAATTCATGAGCGCCGTCGAAATCGGCTGGGTGGCCGTCGGCGCCCTTCTTTTCCTCATCTATATCGGCATGCCGATCGCGCTCGGCATGTTGCTGACATCGTTCCTCGGCGTCTTCTTCATCCGCAACGAGGGCGTCGCGCTGCGCATGATGGGCTCGGTCGCCAACGATGCGCTGCGCGAGTATCTCTACGCCGTCGTGCCGCTCTTCGTCCTGATGGGCCTGCTCGTCGCGGTCTCGGGAATCGGCAAGGACACGTTCGACGTCTTCGAGCGCATGTTCCGCAAGGTGCGCGCGGGCCTCGGCATCGCCACCGTCTTTGCAAACGCGGTCTTCGCGTCGATCACCGGCGTCTCCATCGCATCGGCCTCCGTCTTCAGCCGCGTCGCGGTGCCCGAGATGACGCGCCATGGCTACACGCGCAAATTCGCGACGGGCGTCGTCGCCGGCAGTTCCGTGCTCGGCATGCTCCTGCCGCCCTCGCTCTTGATGATCGTCTACGCGGTGCTGGCGGAGGAATCGGTCGGCCGCATGTTCCTGGCGGGCGTCGGCCCCGGCATCCTCTTGTCCTTCGCCTTTGCCGTCACCATCATGCTCCTCGCCCGCTTCCAGCCCGGCTTCGTGTTCGAGGCGCGCGAAGGCCACGTTCCCGATGCCGACCAGCCCTGGTCGCGCCTCGCGCTGAAGGGCGTGCCGATCATCTTCCTGATCGTGCTCGTGCTCGGCGGCATCTATGGCGGCTTCCTCAACCCTACCGAGGCGGGCGCGGTCGGCGCGCTGGGCGCGCTCGTTCTCGCCCTCTCGCGCCGCTCGATCTCGGCGCGCTCGTTCTGGGGCATTCTGGTCGAGACGGGACAGATCACCGTCTCGGTCCTGTTCCTGATCATGGCCGCGAGCTTCTTCAGCCGTATGCTGGCCATGTCGGGCCTGCCGGCCATGCTGGCCGAGTTCCTGCTCGCCGGCCCGATCGGCCCCTGGGGCTTCCTGGTCCTGTTCCTGGCGCTGGTGATCGTTCTCGGCTTCCTGATCGATTCGATCTCGATCATGCTGATCCTGCTGCCGATCGCGCTGCCGGTGGCGCGCGCTGCCGGGTTCGACATGATTTGGTTCGGCGTCCTCACCGTCATCGCGGTCGAGATCGGCCTGCTGACGCCGCCCTTCGGCCTGTCGGTCTTCACGATCAAGTCGGCCCTGAACGAAAAGACGCTGAAGGTCGGCGAAATCTTCCGCGGCGCGTTCCCGTTCGTGCTGACGATGCTGGTCGTCCTTGCCATCGTCGCGGCCGTGCCGCAGATCGCCACCTGGCTCGCGAGACTTTAGAGAGTGCACATGTACCGAATGCTCATCCTGTGCGGCAGCCTGCGCGCCGCTTCCTCCAGCGCGGCGCTGACGCGTCGGCTGATCGAGCGCCTGCCCGGAACGATCGAGCCGCAGCGTTTCGACATCGCCCGCCTGCCGCACTACAACGCGGACCTCAAGGACGATCCGGCGGTTGTCGAACTCATCGCGGCGATCGGCGCGGCGGACGGCGTCCTGTTCGTGACGCCCGAATACAACTACTCGGTCCCCGGCGTCCTGAAGAACGCCATCGACTGGGCCTCGCGCCCGGCCTACCAGTCGGTGTTCAAGGTTAAACCGTGCTTCGTCATCTCGGTCTCGGGCGGCGCGCTCGGCGGGGTGCGCGCGCAGGCGCACCTGAAATACATCCTCAACGGCATGCTGGCGACGGTCTTTCCATGGCAGGAGATCGTCGTCACGCATGGCAACGCCAAGGTGACTGACGGCGTCTTCACCGACGAAGCGGTTCTGGAATTCGCGCTCGCCGGCATCACCGCATTTGCGCAGTGGAAGCCGCAGGGCTGAGCGTGGGCTACGCCCGGAACAGGTCCTGCTTGATCCCGGCCTTCTCGAACAGATAGTCGCGGCTGGCTTCGAGTTCGCCGCGCAGCCGGTCGATGTCGACATCGACGAGTTCGCCGCGCCATTTGCGGATCTTGCCCGCCACCATCACCGTGTCGACGTTCGAGCGCTCCATCAGCGTCACGACCGCGCCCGGAACGTGGTTGAGCGGCGCGACGTTGATCGCACGGGCGTCGAGCAGGATGATGTCGGCCTCCTTGCCGGGCGTCAGGCTGCCGGTCTTCTGCTCGAGCTTCAGGCCCTTTGCGCCTTCGAGCGTCGCGAGCCGGATGACGTCGCGCGAGGTCAAAAGGTGTTGGTCGCTCTCCTCGCCGGCGAGCGCCGCCTCGTTCAGGAAGGCGCGCTGCAGCGTCAGCGTCGCGCGCATCTGCGTGAAGAAATCGGCCGTCATCGTGCATTCGACGTCGCTCGACAGCGAGGGCTGGATGCCGCGGTCGAGGCATTTCTGCAGCGGCGGCATGCCGTGGCGCATGGTCATCTCGATCGGCACCGCCAGCGAGACATGCGCGCCGGAATCGGCGACCTTTTCCCACGCCATGTCGGACATTCCGGTCATGTGGATGAAGATGTTGTCGGCGCCGAACTTGCCGGCCTGCGCCAGGTCGTCGAAGGTCGACGCCATGCCGAACGTGCCGACGACGTGGAGCGCGATCGGCAGCGACAATTCGCGCCCGATCCGCCAGCTTTCCTCGTGGCCGGGCAGGTAGATCTCGCCGCCCATCACCATCGACAGGAGTTGGTCGTCGGAGGAGAAATACTGCTTGCGCAGCCGCGCGGCGTCGCCCGGATATCTGGTCTTGTCGCCCCAGCCCTCGAAATAGCCGAACACCGACCGTCGCCCCGCTTCCTTCAGCGCCGCGATCACCGCGTCGGAGTGCTCCGGCGAATGGTGGATCTGCGAGACGTCCATCACCGTCGTCACGCCCGCGTCGAGCTGCGAGAGCGAGCCGAAGAGCTCGTTGATGTGAACGTCCTGCGGCCGGTAGACGACCGAGAATGTCTGGAGAATATGCTCGTAATAGTTGAAGAGGCTGTGCGGCTTGCCGTCATTGATCAGGATCGCGTCGGCGAGGAAGCTGCGTAGCGCGGTCTCGAACTGGTGATGGTGCGTGTCGATGAAGCCGGGCATGACGATCATGCCCTCGGCGTCGATCACCTCCGCGCCGCCCGCATCGAGATCGGGCCCGATCGCCTCGATGGACTTGCCGGAAACCAGCACGTCCGCGCGCACATGATCGCCGACGCCCGGGTCCATCGAGAGCACGTGCCCGTTGCGGATGAGGATGCGCTCGCCCGCGCGCCCTGTGCTCCGCGGCATCGGCTGTGCGCGGGTCCCTGATGCACCGGCACCGCGCGCCGCGCTCTTGTGCAGGAGCCCGCCGCCCGAGCCGCTGCCCGTTTCGCTAGCCCGCGTCGCTTCGCAGATGGCGCACATGTCGTCCTCCCCTTCGTCGTTGCAGCGGATGCTAACGCAAGGGAAGCCGGGCAGACAACCGAAATTCGCAGAAAGAAGTTTTGTGCGCTATCCGAAAAAGCTTCAGTTGACGGGTTCGCCTGGCTTTCAGCCTTGGGCGTCCTCCACGCCACACCATTCAGCGATGAAAAGCGCCATGGCGGAGGTGATGCGCTTCAGCGACGCGAGGCTGACCCGCTCGTCGAAGCCGTGGATGTTTTCCGAGATCGGACCATAGCAAAGCGCCGGAATGCGGTCGTAGAGCGCATAGACGCGGGTATCGAGATAGCCGGGCGTCATGAAGGTCTTCAGCGGCGAACCCGTCGCGGCCTCGTGCGCGCGGCCGAGAACGGCCTCCGCTTCCGAGCCCGGCTCGAGCACGTAGCCTTCCGAATAGAAGCCGTTGAAAGTAATTTCGGGCGGGTTGTTGGCGAGAAAGCTGTCGGCGCGCGCGGCTGCCTGCAAATGATCCTCGATCTCCCTTGCCGCCTCCTCGGCCGTGGTGCCGGGATAGAGCGAGATGCGGCAGTCGATGCGGCACCAGGCCGGCACGGACGACGCCCAGTCGCCGCCTTCGATCTTGCCGATATTGAGGTTGATCGGATGCGTTTCGTCCCTGAAATGCTCGTGCTCGCCCTTGCGTGCGTTGAGCTTCGCTTCGAGGTCGCGCAGCGAGGCGATCACGCGGTAGGCAGCGTCGATGGCGTTCGCGCCGGACGCCATTTCGCGCACGTGGACGGGAAGCCCGCGCAGTTCGACCTGGAACCACAGCACGCCGACATTGGCGCGCACCAGCATCTCCTCCTCCGGCTCGGGGATGAGCACCGCGTCGGCCTTGTAGCCGCGCAGATGCGTCATCAGCGCGCCGTTGCCGGTCGATTCCTCTTCGACGACCGACTGGACATAAACCGTCGCCGCCGGCTGCAGGCCGATGCTGCGCAGCGCGTCGAGTGCCGCGATGTTGGCGATGTGCCCGGCCTTCATGTCCGCGCCGCCGCGGCCATAGAGCCAGTCGCCTTCGATCGCCGGCTCGAAGGCCGGGCGCGTCCACATCTTCGCCGGCCCGGGCGGCACCACGTCGACATGCGCCTGCAGGATCAGCGAGCGGCCCTTCTCCTCGCGCGGCCGGTGGATGCCGACGACGATGGGCGCCTTCGAATGCTCGGCCGTGAACGGCGCGCCGCCGGGATGGCGCGAGATCGCGTCCTCGTCCATCTCGAAACGCTCCATCGCGTAGCCGCGCTCGCGCAGCAGGCGGAAGACGTGATCCTGGATGGCGTGTTCCTCGCCGCGCAGCGAGGGAAAGCGGATCATCTCCTGCGTCCGCGCGACCTGGTCGTCGAAACCGGCCTCCACGGCCGCGATGATCCTGTCGCGAAGCTCGGATGCGAGGGGCATGGATGGTCTCCGTTCAGTTGGCATGGGCGAAGGCGTCGCGGCCGGGAACGGCGGCGAGCAGCTTGCGCGTATAGTCGTGGGATGGATTGGCGAAGAGTTCGGCCGTCGGCGCCAGTTCGACGATGCGCCCGCGCTGCATGACGGCGATCCGGTCGCAGATCTGGGCGGCAACGCGCAGGTCGTGCGTAACGAACAGGATGGCGACGCCGAGCCTCTCCTGGATGTCGCGGATGAGATCCAGAATCTGCGCCTGCACGGAAACGTCGAGCGCGGACACCGCCTCGTCGGCGATCAGCACCTTCGGGTCGAGCGCGAGCGCTCGCGCGATGCCGATGCGCTGGCGCTGGCCGCCGGAAAATTCGTGCGGGTAGCGATCGGCCGCGCCGGGCGTCAGGCCGACGAGATCGAGCAGGTCGCGCGCCCGCTGCATCGCCGCCTTCTTGTCGACGCCCTGCGCGACTGGGCCTTCGGCGATGATCCGCCCGACCGACCGGCGCGGGTTCAGCGAGGCGTAGGGGTCCTGGAAAATCATCTGGATGCGCGAGCGGTGCGGCCTCAGCGCGCGCTGCGTCATGCCCTGGATCTCGATCGTCTCCAGCCGGATCGTGCCGTCGTCGGGCTCGATCAGCCGCAGGCAGCAGCGGCCGACCGTCGATTTGCCCGAGCCGGATTCGCCGACGAGGCCCAGCGTCTCGCCCGGGCGGATCTCGAACGACACGTCGTCGACCGCCTTGACCTCGCGGCCCTTCGTAAAGAATCCGCCGCTTTTGTAGGTCTTCGCCAATCCTGCGACCGTCAGCGCGGCAGGTGCGGTCTCGATGACGCGCGGCAGCGGTGGCGTGATGGAGGGCACTGCCGCGATCAGCTTGCGCGTGTAGTCGTGCGTCGGCGCGCGCAGAACCTCGGCTGTCTTTCCTGTCTCGCAGATTTCGCCGTTCTGAAGGACGACGATGCGGTCGGCGATCTCGGCGACGACGCCGAAATCATGGGTGATGAAGAGCACGGCCGTGCCGTGGTCGGTGCGCAGGCGGTCGACCAGCTTGAGGATCTGCGCCTGCGTGGTGACGTCGAGCGCGGTCGTCGGCTCGTCGGCGATGAGCAGCTTGGGCTCAAGCGCAAGCGCCATCGCGATCATCACCCGCTGGCGCTGGCCGCCCGAAAGCTGGTGCGGATAGACGCGCACGATGCGCGCCGGATCGGGCAGGCCGACTTCTTCGATGAGTTCGAGCGCGCGCTTCTGTCGGGCGGCCGGATCGAGCGCGCCATGCGCCTCGAACATCTCGCGGATCTGGTCGCCGATGCGCATCAGCGGGTTGAGCGATGTCATCGGCTCTTGGAAGATCATGCCGATGTCGCGGCCGCGCACCTGCCGCATCTCGCGGTCGCCGAGCGTCAGAAGTTCGCGTCCGGCAAGCTGTACGCTGCCGCCCGCCACGTTCACGGCGGGCGGAAGGAGCCCCATCACCGCATGGGCCGTCATCGACTTGCCCGAACCCGATTCGCCGACGACGCAGAGCGTCTCGCCGGCGGCGATCTCGAAGGAGGCGTCTTTCAGTGCGAAGGCGCGGTCGGCGACGCTCGGCAGCGAGAGCGAAAGCCCCTCGACCTTGAGGATCGGCCCGGTCATTTGCGGACCTCCTTGCGCAGGCGCGGATTGAGCGCGTCGTTTATGCCTTCGCCGACGAGGTTGAGCGCCAGGACGGTGAGGAAGATCGCAAGGCCGGGGAAGAAGCTGATCCACCAGGCATCGATGATGCGCGAGCGGCCGGCGCCGACCATGTAGCCCCAGGTCATCAGGTTCGGATCGCCGAGCCCGAGGAAGGAGAGGGAGGATTCGAGCAGGATCGCCGTCGCGATCATCAGCGACGCCATGACGATGATGGGCGCGAGCGTGTTCGGCAGGATCTGCGTGAAGATGATGCGCGGCGTCGACTGCCCGACGGTGATGGCGGCCTGGACGTATTCGCGTGTCCGCAGCGACAGCACCTCGCCGCGGATCAGCCGCGTGACCGGCGGCCAGGAGACGATGGCAATGGCGAGTACGATCGAGGGCAGGGACGGCTGCAGGATCGCCACCAGCACGATCGCGAGCGCGAAGCTCGGGATGGTCTGGAAGAACTCGGTGAAGCGCATGACCGCGTCGTCGACGATGCCGCCGAAATAGCCGGCGACCGCACCGAGCGGCACGCCGATCAAAAGCGCGGCGAATGTCGAGACGATGCCGATCAGGAGCGACACGCGCGCGCCGTGGACGATGCCCGCCGCGACGTCGCGGCCAAGCGTGTCGGTGCCGAGCAGGAAGCTGCCGTCGAGCGGCGCGCCCATCGGCCGGCCGACCATGCGCCACGGCGATTGCGGATAGAGCATGGGTGCGAGCACGACGATGGCGACCAGCACGACGATCAGCGCAAGTCCGATCAGGGCGCCGCGGTTGGCGGCGAAGCGGGAGAGCGCGTTCATGTCGAGGCCTCGATGCGCGGATCGACGATGCGGTAGATGATGTCGGTCACGAGGTTGAACAGCACCACCATCGCCGAGGAGACGAAGAAGACGCCGAGCAGGACCGAATAATCGCGCTGGGCGAGCGCCTCGAACATCAGCCGGCCGATGCCCGGCCAGGCGAAGACCGTCTCCGTCAGGATCGCCCCGCCGACGAGCTGCCCTGCCTGCAGCCCGGCGAGCGTGACGACCGGCAGGATGGCGTTGCGCGCGACGTGCCGCCGCGTGATGACGGAAGGCGACAGGCCCTTGGCGTAGGCGGTCTTCACGAAGTCGGCGCCCGCGACCTCCAGCATGGAGGCGCGCATCATGCGGGCATAGATTGCGGTGAAGAAGAGGCCGAGCGTCAGCGCCGGCATGACGAGATGGCGGCCGATGTCGAACGCGCGTTCGAGGCCGGTATAGCCGCTTCCGATCGTCTCGAAGCCGACATTGGGCAGCCAGCCGAGCTTCAGCGAGAAGACGATCTGGCTCATCAGCGCGATCCAGAACAAAGGCGTCGCATAGAAGACGAGCGCCAGCGTGGTGATCGCGCTGTCCGACCACTTGCCGACGCGCCGCGCCGCTAGCGCGCCGAGGACGACGCCGAGCGCGAGCGAGATGAAGAAGGCCGTGCCGGTCAAAAGCAGCGTTGCGGGCAGGCGGTCGAGGATCAGGTCGAGCACCGGCTGCTGCTGGCGGTAGCTGAAGCCGAGATCGAACGTCGCGTAGTTGGAGAGGTACGTCCACAACTGCTCATAAAGCGGCCGGTCGAGGCCGAATTGCTGGCGGAGCTGTTCGAGGAACACCTCGTCGCCCGCGCCGGCTTCGCCGGCCATGACCTGCGCCGGATCGCCCGGCGCCGCGCGCACGAGGAAGAAATTGAGTACCGCAATGGCGAAGAGCACGATCACGCCCTTGCCGAGCCGCATTGCGACGAAGCGCATCAAATCCATGTCAAGCCGGTCCTCTCATCCGCCGCGCTTGCCATCCGGCCCTTGTATGAGCCGGATGGCGATGATCGGAAGGGCGCCTATTCCTTCCAGGCGTCGCGGAACCCGTCATTGACGCCGATCGCGGTCGTCACGACGTTCTTGACGTTGCAGCGGTGGATGGTCGGGTAGTCGAGTTCGAGAAGCCACAGGACGGGCAGGTCTTCGGCGAGAAGCGCCTGCATCTGCGAATAGAGCTCCTGGCGTTCCTCGTCGCTCGGCGCGATGGCTGCCGCGGCGAACAGCTTGTCGGCCTCCTCGTTCGAATAGCCGCCGACATTGGCGAAGGGGCTGCCCTTGATGATGTTCGAGGAGATGTAGCTGCGGGCGACGCCGATGGCCGGATCGCCGAGCTGGTAGAGGAAGTTGAACGTCATGTCGAAGTTCCACTCGCTGGTCCGCTGGGTCCAGCCGGGAACGTCGGTGGTGACGATCTGCAGGTCGACGCCGACATCGGCGAAGTTCTGGCGGATCGCCTCGGCCCAGCGCGTCCAGGTCTCGCCATAGGGCAGGGCGAGGAACTCGATCGGCTCGCCGTCATAGCCCGAGGCTTCGATCAACTCGCGCGCCTTTTCCGGGTCGTAATCGTAGGTCGGAACGTCGGCGTCGTAGAAGCGCGTCTTCGACGAGATCGGGCCGGTCGGAATTTCGCCGAAACCGTTCCAGACGACGTCGCGCCCGAATTCGCGGTCGATCGCGTGCATCAGCCCCTGGCGGAACTGTTGATTGCCAAGGATGCCGTTGCGGTGGTTGATCGTGATCCAGGCGTGCGGGGCGAACATCTCCCAGCCCTTGCTGGTCACGCAGGAATTTTCCAGCTCCGACAGACGCGGCACGTCGAAGATGTCGACGGCGCCGCCGGTCAGGACGTCGACCTCGCCGGTCTCGTAGGCGAAGGCGCGCGCGGCGGCGTCGGGAATGAAGCGCCAGTAGATCTCGTCGAGATAGGGCCGGCCGTCCATCCAGTAGTCCTCGTTCTTGACGAGATGGACGTAGGAGCCCCTGTTCCACTCCTCAAACTTGAACGGACCGGTGCCGATCGGCGTGTTGTTCATCGGATTGGAGGCGTAGTCCGTACCCTCATAGATGTGCTTGGGAACGATCGGGGCCGACGCCGTCTCCATCGCCAGCAGGAGCGGGCCGAAAGGCTGCTTCAGCGTCAGACGGACGGTGTTGTCGTCGACCTTCTCGATGGTCTCGACCTGGTTGTTGACGATCGGCCGCCAGCGCGGATGGACCTCGCGCAGGAAGACGTCGAGGGAGAAGACGACGTCGTCGGCCGAGAACGGCTCGCCGTCGTGCCAGGTGACGCCTTCCTGCAGCTTGAACGTATAGACCGTGCCGTCTTCGGAGACTTCCCAGCTCTGGGCGAGCGAGGGCTGCGGCTCCAGCGCTTCGTTGAAGCGCAGGAGAGATTCGTAAATGTTGCCCGCGATCATGTTCGTCGGGCCGTTCTGGTTGAGCGCCTGCATCAGCATCGGCGGTTCGGGCGTGACGACGACGCTGACACTGCCGCCCTCGACCTGCGCCTGGGCTGCCGAGGTCACGGCAAAGACGAGCGCGGCGACGCCGGCTGCAAGGTAAGTACGCATTCTCATCGGACTCTCCATCGGACTTGATCGCGATTGTTCCCAGTCGGCCTGCAGCCGGTTTCCGGTCTTGTCAGCCTGACGTTGGGGAGTAGACCAACGCTGGACAGGGGTGTCAATAGATGATATCCGGTGTCATCTGATGACATTATCAAATGCGCGATGACCGATTTTGCCGTCGAAGAGATTGTGGTGACGGGACCGGCCGCCAAGCCGGGCGTTCCCGTCGTGCGGGCTCTGGAGCGCGGCATCGCGCTGATGCGGGCGTTCTCGGCGGCGCAGCCGCGGCAGACCCTGACCGAGCTTGCCCGCGCCGCCGAACTCGACAAGGGCACGACGCGCCGGCTCCTGCACACGCTCCAGGTCGCCGGAATCGTCGAGCATGACGCGCGCAGCGGCCTCTATTCGCTGACGGTCGGCCTGCTCGAAATCGCCTCGGCCGTCGATACGGGGCGCGAACTGCGCGAAGTCGCCGCGCCCTATCTGGGCGATCTCGCCGACCGGATCGGCGCGACGTCGTTCCTGTGGATACCGCATGAGGGCATGGGGCTCTGCGTCGAGCGGGTTCGCGCGGCGATCCCCAATGTCGACGCGCCCTGGTTCACGGTCGGCACGCGCACCGCGCTGAACTGCGGCGGCGGCCCGCGCGTGCTCCTCGCCTACATGTCGCCTGAAGATCGCGAGCATGCGCTCGCCCAGCCGCTGCCGAAGCGGACGCCGGTGAGCGTCACCGATCCCGGGGAGCTGCGTGCGGTGGCGCAACGCGTGCGCGAACAGGGCTACGAATTCGCCGTCGACGATTTCGTGCTCGGCCTTGCCGGGCTCGGGGTTCCGATCTTCGGCCATGATGGCCGGTTCATCGGTTCGCTCAGCATTTCCGGCCTGACCGAACCGATCAGGGCGCAACTCGACCGCAACGTCGCGCTCCTGCGCGAGGCCGCGCGGACGATCGGCCGCAAGATCATCTGAACGAAAGAGGCTCCGCCCATGGACACCAGGACGAACCAGCTCAACGGCGCCGAAAGCCTCGTCGAAACCCTGCTTGCCGCCGGCATCGACACCTGCTTTGCCAATCCCGGCACGTCGGAAATGCACCTCGTCGGCGCGCTCGACCGCTACAGCCGGATGCGCTGCGTGCTCGGGCTCTTCGAAGGCGTCGTGACGGGCGCGGCCGACGGCTACGCCCGCATGGCCGAACGTCCGGCGGCGTCGCTTCTCCACCTCGGGCCGGGCCTCGCCAACGGCATCGCCAATCTCCACAATGCCCGCAAGGCCGGCACGCCGATGCTCTCCATCGTCGGCGAACACGCCACCTACCACCGCCAGTACGACGCGCCGCTGTCGAGCGACATCGAAGGCTTGGCGCGGCCCGTCTCGCACTGGGTGCGCACGAGCATGACGGCTTCCGAGCTTGGCAGCGACGTCGCCGCCGCCATCGAGGCGTCAACCGAGGGCGGCGGCAAGGTCGCGACCCTGATCGTGCCGGCCGACGTCGCCTGGAATTCCGGCGGCCAGCCGATTGTCAGGGGCCACCGAGTCACGCCTGAAATCCGCATCGACGAAGCCTTGGTCGCCGAGGCGGCGGCGATGCTGCGCAAGGAAGGCGCAGCGCTTTTCATCGGCAGCCCCGGCCTGCGCGAACCGGTGCTTTCTGTGGCTGGCCGCATCGCGGAAGCGACCGGCTGCCGCCTCATCGGCCCGACCAGCGCCGCGCGCGCCCGCCGCGGCGCAGGCGCGGTGGCGGTCGAGCGCGTGCCCTATGTCGTCGACCAGGCGCTGAAAGTGCTCGCAGGCGTTCGCCATGCGGTCTTTTGCGGTATGGCCGAGCCGGTCGCGTTCTTCGCCTATCCCGGCAAGCCGAGCCTGGTCCTGCCGCCGGAAGCGCAGATGTTGTCGCTGACGACGCGCGCCAATGAGATCGCGGCCTTTCTCGATGCGCTCGCCGACCGGCTCGGCGCGTCGAAACCGGCATTGGCCGAGCGCATTCTCGGGCGCGGCGAGCGCCGGCCGGGGCAGGGCGGCATGACGCTCGAAGGCCTCGGGGCCTCCATCGCCGCGCTCCTCCCCGACGACGCGATCCTCGTCGATGAGTCCATCAGCGCCAGCTTCAAGCTCCTGCCGGCCCTCAGGCAGACCGCGCCGCACGATCATCTCCAGTTGACCGGCGGCTCGATCGGCATCGGGCTGCCGCTGGCGACGGGAGCGGCCATCGCCGCGCCGCACCGCAGGACCGTCTGCCTCCAGGCCGACGGCAGCGCGATGTATACGCTGCAGGCGCTGTGGACGCAGGCGCGCGAGCGGGCGAACGTGGTGACCGTGCTTCTGGCCAACGGAACCTACGCGACTCTCCACCGCGAATTCGCCAATGTCGGCTTCGGCGTGCCGGGCCCGAACGCCACCGCCATGATCGACCTCGACAAGCCCGATCTCGACTGGGTGAAGCTCGCCGAAGGCATGGGCGTACCGGCGAAAAAGGCCGACGACCTCGATGCGTTCAATGCGGCATTCAGCGCCGCGCTGAAGGAGGACGGCCCGTCGCTCATCGTCGTGACATACGCTGGTTAGATTTGCGGACGGCATCGATCGCTCGACACCCGCGTTAAGGTTCTCTTGACGCGCGCATGAATAGGCTCGGTCCCACCGTCCATGCGTCGCCGCTGGCGGCACCAGCCGATCGTTCGAAGGTCATTGCGATGTCCGCCGTCTCGCAAACTCCGATTCGCAGCCGAATTCACCGCGCCGCGCCAACCCGACATCAGGCCTCGGCGAGGAATGAGTATGCCGCTCGCATGGGAGGGCAATATTATGCCTGACATCTGGCATGCGTTGTTCGCAAATGTGGCGCTTATTTCCATCGCGCTTCTTGCTTGGGAACTCGTGTCGGATCTTTTTTCCTCGCCCGACACGCGATGGCGATCGCTTGCGCTTGGCGCGGTGATGGGCGCCGGATCGGTTGCCTCCATGATGATGGCATCCGAGGTCATGCCCGGTGTGATCTTCGACTTGCGCACATCGCTCGTAGCGGCGGCCGCGCTTTTTGGCGGGCTACCGGCCGCGCTCTTGAGCGCCGGTCTCGCGCTGGCATATCGCATATCGATAGGCGGGATCGGTCTTCCTGCCGGGGCGGCTTCTATCATCATGGCCTATGCTGTGGGGCTGATGGCGCACAGGCTCACGAGCCACAGGTCGCTGGTTTATTCCGACGTCTTGATCTTTGCTCTCGTTGTTCCTGTTTGCACACTGCTTGGCTTCTTGTTCTTGCCCCAAGGCTTGCTGATGAGGATGATCAGCGAGGCTGGGCTTCCGATTTTCATCCTGTCGTTTGCAGCCACGCTGTTGATTTCATTCGCCCTGTATCGTGACGCCCGCCAGCGTGAACTGACCCGCCGGAACCTCATTTACCGCTCGATGGTGGATGAATTACCGGACTGTCTGAACGTTAAGGATACGGAAGGGCGGTTTCTGGCGGCCAATCCGCCAACGGCACGACTGATGCGAGCAGGTTCGGTTGGCGACCTTATCGGAAGGACGGACTTCGACTTCTACCCCGGACCGCTGGCCGCTTCGTTCAGGCAGGACGAAGCCGGGGTGCTTGCCAGCGGCGAGGCCCGACGCTTCGACCAGCGCGCGCTGATGCCCGATGGCAGCGATGGCTGGCTGTCGACCCTGAAGGCGCCGCTGCGAGACGAAGCCGGTCGAGTCATCGGGATCATTTCGCATAATCGAGACGTGACGGAAGAGAAGCGCAATCAAGAGATCAAGAATGCCTTCATCTCGACCGTCAGCCACGAACTGCGCACGCCGCTGACGTCGATCCGCGGATCGCTCGGCCTCGTCTCGGCCGGCGTCGCGGGCACGCTGCCGCCCAAGGCGGAAAACCTCATCCGCATCGCGCACACCAACAGCGAAAGGCTCGTCCGGCTCATCAACGACATTCTCGACATGGAGAAGATCGAATCGGGAAAGATGATGTTCGACATGCAGCGCCACGCGCTGCGCCCGATCGTCGAGCAGGCCATCGAGACGGCCAACAACTACATGCCCGATCGCCGGATCCGAATCGTGCTCGTCGACGATGCGCCCGGCTCGGTGGTCGACGCCGATGCCGACCGGATGCACCAGGTGGTGACAAACCTTCTGTCGAACGCGATCAAGTTCTCGCCGCCGGCCGGCATCGTGCAATTGCGCCTCGCCTATATCGACCATCACGTGGAGATCGCCGTCAGCGATCAGGGCGCCGGCATTCCGCTCGCCTTCCGTGACCGGATATTCGGCAAGTTCGAACAGGCGGATTCGTCCAGCACGCGCGAGAAGGGCGGCACCGGGCTCGGCCTGAGCATCACCAAGGCGCTGGTCCAGCACATGTCGGGGGCGATCGGGTTCGAGACGGCCGATGGCGCCGGCACGACGTTCAAGGTCACCCTGCCGCTGGCCGCCGACGACCCCCCGCTGAGGTCGGCGTCTCGCGATACCCGCGAGCCGACCCGCATTCTCATCTGCGAGGACGATGCGGAGACGGCATCGATCATCGCGAAGCTCCTGGCGAGCGACGGATACGGAACGGACCTCGCGCCTGACTTCTCGTCGGCGCAATCGTTGCTGCGCGACCGAACCTATGCGGCGATCGCGCTCGATATCGACCTTGCCGGAGATTCCGGCGTGCGCCTGTTCAACGAGGTGCGCAATTCGCACCACAATGGCAACATTCCCGTCATCGTCCTCTCCGCCGCGCCCGACGAGGCGCGCAAGTCCCTGAACGGGGCCGCGGTCGGCATCATCGACTGGCTCGCCAAGCCGGTCGACCCCGAGCGTCTCCACGCCTCGGTCCAGAAGATCGTTGCCGCGCCGTCGCATCATCGCCCGCGCATCCTCCATGTCGAGGACGACCGGGACGTACTGGAGGTCATGGCGGCTGGACTCGGCAGCGACGTCGTCATGACCTTCGCCCACAACCTTGCCGAGGCGCGCGCGCAATTGGCTGCCCAAAGCTTCGAACTCGTCATTCTCGACATCGGACTGCCAGACGGCTCCGGCCTCGATCTTCTCGGCGAACTCGACGACGCGACGCCCGTCATCATCTTTTCCGCGTCGGACCTCGACGGCGTCCTCGCAAGGAAGGTCAAGTCCGTCATGACGAAGACAAAGAGGTCCGAGATCGACGTGGCGCGTTCCGTCCGCGCGATCCTCGCTGGACGAAGCTGAACGGAGGAAGCGATGCCGAAAATCCTCTATGTCGACGACGAGGACGACATCCGCGAAATCGCGGAAATGGCGCTCGGGCTCGATCCGGGCTTCGAGATCAGGTCCGCCGCTTCGGGCAGGGAAGGGCTGGCGGTCGCGAAGAGCTTTGCGCCCGACCTGATCATGCTCGACGTCATGATGCCGGAAATGGACGGCCCATCGACCTTCGCGGCGGCGCGGGCCGATCCCGATCTCGCCCATGTTCCGATCGTCTTCATCACCGCGCGCACGCAGACGCATCAGGTCGCCGAGCTGATGGCGCTCGGCGCGCGCGGTGTCATCCCCAAGCCGTTCGATCCGATGACGCTCGCCGCCCAGGTGTCCCGGTTGCTGGACGATGGGGGACATCGGTGAGGTCTGCGCCGCGGTTGCCCGGGCTGGTTGCCCTGGCGATAGTGGCGTCCTGCGCATCGGGTGCTGTTCGAGCGGACGAGACGATGGATAGACCGGGCTATACCGACCGCGCGCCGATCTGGCAGTCGCCGCTCCATGCGCCCGGCCCGGCGCCCGAAACGATCGTCTTGCAGGGAACGCGCGGGGACGGGGGCTTCGATCCTCAGCTCGCCTATGTCCCGAAGGCCGAGCGACCGGAGGATCGCGACCACGCGCTCTTGCCCCTTCGCGCCGACATCCTGCCTCGCGCCACGGCGCGCCCGTTCGGCCTCGACGAGCGGATCGAGATCGCCGCCGGCGCGACCATGACGATCGACTGCACGTCGGGCCCCCGGCCGGCCGGCGCCGTCCTTTCCTTCGCCGGCCGGTTTCCGGAGCGGGCGGCGTTCGACGTCGTCGTCGATGGCCGCCTCGAAGGCGCCCGCCCGGCGTTTGTGCGCAGGGGCGGCGATGCGAGCCGTCCGGCCGATCTGATCGGCTCCTACGACCCGTCGTCCAGCCGCATCTTCGTGCCGGCCGGCGCGGCCACCGGCGATGCCGAACTCGTGCTCCTCTGCCCGGCCGCCGCCGCGCGCGTCGAGATGGCTTCCGTGCGGCTTGAACCGCGCCCGGTTGCGGATGATGCGACCCACGGAACGTGGATCTGGGATGCCGCCGGCTGGATCGGCTGTCCGGCCGCGCTGCTCGAAAAGCTGCATGCAGCCGGCCTCGACGAACTCTACCTCCAGTTGCCGCTCGACGATCCGGCGGCTCTCGATCGCTGGGCGGATTTCCTGCGGCATCTGAATGACGCGGGCGTGCGCATCGTCGCCGTGGAAGGCGATCCGGCGATGGTTCTGGTCGAGGGCCGCCACAACGCGCTCGCGCGGGCAAAGCAGTTGGCGGCGTTCCGTCGCGAACATCCCGGCCTGGTCGCCGGCGTGCAATACGACGTCGAGCCCTATCTTCTCGCCGCCCACGCCGCCGATCCCGAAAAGAGCTGGCGCGCCTGGGCGGCGCTGATCGCGGAGCTCAACGACATTTTCGATGCTCCGGTTTCCGTGGTCGTTCCGTTCTGGATGATCGACGATTCGACCGCGAAGGCGGCCCTGCGAAACGTCGCCGGGCATGTCGAGGATTTCGTCGTCATGGCCTATCGCACCGACCACGGCGCGATCGAGGGCATTTCCGCGCCGTGGCTTGAACTTGCCGCGCCGGAGCCGGTCGGCGTCCGCGTCGCGCTGGAAAACGGCCCGCTGCCGGTCGAGCACCATCGCACCTATCGACGGGCTGAGGCCGGCGAGGTCGTGCTACTGGCCGAGCCGTCCACGGTCGAACTCCATGGACAAATGGTCGCGCAAGGCCCGGATCGCAAGGCCTATGCATTCAGTCACGAGGTCGTGACCGATCCGCGGCGCACCACCTTCGATGGCGATCTCGCTGGCCTGGCCACGGCGCGGACGCGCCTGACCGAAACCCTTGCGGCCTGGCCGCGCTTTCGCGGGCTGGCATTTCATGAGTTAATCGCGTTATCAGAATCAACGTCGCATGGCGGATGCGACGCGAGGGACCGATGAACGATACGAGGACGATCCTGGTCTGCGACGACGACCCGTTGCTGATCGAGCTGATGGAATTTCGGCTGCGAGCGAAGGGTTTCGATGTCGCCATTGCGCGCGATGGGGCGGAGGCGCTGCAAAGGGCGGACGAAGTGCGCCCGGCGGCCGTCGTGCTCGATGCGATGATGCCGCGCGTCGACGGCTTCGAGGTCCTGTCCCGCCTCAAGGCGAACGCCGCGCTCGCCGACATCCCGGTCATCATGCTGACGGCCCGCAAGTCGGAAAACGACATCGTCTCCGCGCTGGACAAGGGCGCGGATGACTATCTGGTGAAGCCGTTCATCCCTGACGAACTGATGGCGCGGCTGTCCCGGCTGCTTGCCCGCAAGAAGCGCGGTTAGGCGGACGATGCGGCGTCTCACCCTCATCGCAGCCGCCCTCGTGGCCGGTTCGCTCGTCGCAACGCCGGCCGCAGCGCAGACCGCATCGGAGCTTTACGAACAAGGCGTCGCCGCCCGTCAGGAACAGCGCTTCGACGACGCGATTGCGGTGCTCGAGCGCGCGCTCGCCCTGGAGCCCGGCAATGCGGATACGCTGGTGCAGCTCGGCTTCGCCCGCCTCGGCGCAGGCGACACGGCAGGCGCGCGCACGGCGTTCGAGGCCGCGCTCACCATCGCGCCGGCCTATTCCGACGCGACCTTCGGCCTCGCGCAGATCGCGTTGCGCGAAGGCGATCTGGAGCGCGCACGCAGCTTGATCGAACCGCTCGCGGCAGCCAATCCTGACAATGCCGAGTTCCGCGATCTCCAGGCGCAGGTCAACGCCGCCGGCGCCGCATCCGATGCCCCCAGATGGCGTCTCGACATCGGAACGGAGGCAAGCGCGCTTTCCGGCGGCCGCTCTTCCTGGACCGACAGCGCGACGGGCCTTTCCTACCGCTTGACCGACCGCACCAGCATCGGCGGACGGCTTCGCCACGCACGCCGCTCGGGCGCGGACGACTGGCAGGTCGAAGGCCGCATCGATCACCGCCTGACGGATCGGATCGCCGTCTACGGCCTCGCCGCGGCAACGCCGGATGCCGACTTCCTCGCCCGCTCGTCCTTCGGCATCGGCGGAACCTGGCGCTTCTTCGACGGAAATCCCGCGCTCGGCCCTGCCGTCTTCGGCATCGATTCCCGCTACGACACATTCGCGCTCGCCGACGTCTGGACCGTCGCGCCGAGCGTCCAGGTGTTCACGCCGGACGAGCGGTTCGGCTTCACCGCGCGCTGGATTCATGCCGAGGACGACCGCGGCACCGTGGCGGACGGCTTCCTGCTGCGTGCCGACTGGACGGCGACGGAGCGTCTGCGCCTCTTCGCCGGCTATGCCGATGCGCCCGAGATTTCCGACGGGCAGCTCGACGAGACCGAGACCGTCTTCGGCGGGCTCGCCTTCGACGTCACCGACCGGCTGACGCTCACCGGCAGCTATGCGCATGAGCGCCGCGAGACCTTCGATCGCGACACGTTCGGCGTCGGCCTCTCGCTGAGGTTCTGATCGTGCTCGTTTTGATCTGGACCCTGTCGTTGATCCTGAGCGCGATTTCGATCCTCGTCATGGTGGTCCTCGTCTTGAGGCGCGTCGTCGCCGCGCGGCGGGAAGAGCGCGATGCCGCCAGCCGCCGACACGTCATGACGGCGATGATCCGCCTTGCGCACGACAAGGACGCCGACGCGTTCCTCGTGGCGGCGGCCGGGACGCCGACGAGCGTCACCGCGGATGCCAGCTCGGAATTTCTCGGGCTCGTTCGCGGCGAAGAGCGCGAAGCGGTGCTCGAAGCCCTGCTGCGTGCGGGCCAGCCCGATTTTCTCGAAAGCGAACTGAAGCGCGGCGACGAAGTGCGCCGGCTCCATGCGGTCGAACTGATCGCGGCATACGCGCCCGATGTCGCGATCGGGCCGCTGCGCGGGCGACTGGCCGGCGACCGCTCGCGCGAGGTCCGCATCGCGGCCGCCATCGAGCTCGCCAAGATCGGCACCGTGCCGCCGCTCGGCGAGCTTCTCGACCGGATCGGCTATCGCGGCCAGCGCTCGCGCCGGCTCGCCGAACTGTTCCGCCTGCTGCCCGAGGACAGCGTCGCCGAATTGCGCGACTTGACCCGGCAGCGCGACGCACCCGGTTTCCTGCGCGCATCGGCGCTCGAGGCCCTGTGGCGGCGCGATGGCCTCGCCGAGCCGTCCGTCTTCGTCGAGTTGGCCGAGGACGCCGTGCCCGAAGTCGCCGCCGCGTCCCTGCGCGCGCTCGGCCGGATCGGCCATCGCGCCTCGCTTCCCTTGATCCTGTCGAAGCTGCGTCACCCGGATTGGGAAGTGCGCATGGAGGCGGTCGAGGCCGTCGGGCGGCTCGGCGACCCCGATGCCGCAATCGCCATGACCGACCTTCTCGACGACGAGCAATGGACCGTTCGCTACAAGGCCGCGCAATCCCTGCTGCTGCTCGGGCCGGTCGGCGAGGCGACCTTGCGCAGCGTCGCCCTGGAGGGCGCAGCGCGCAAGCAGCGCACGGCCTCGCTCGTCCTGTCGGAGGGCATGCCGGCATGATCGAGCAATGGAGCGCCACGATCGTCTGGGCGGCGACGATCATCGCGTGGACGGTCATTGCCCTCGGTCTCGCCCAGACGACGGTCTACCTCGCGCAACTCGTGCTGGCGGCCTATGCCTTGTCGAAACGGCCGCCGGTCGCGCGTTCGGCGCTGCTCTGGCGCCGCTACGGCGAGGTCGCGCCGCCGATCGCGCTGATCGTCCCGGCCTATAACGAGGCGATGAACATCGTCGAGAGCGTGCACTCGATGCTCGCGCTCGAATATCCGAACTTCGAGGTGATCGTCGTCAATGACGGATCGAAGGACGCCACGCTGGAACTTCTCGTCGAAGCCTTCGGCCTGCGGCGCGTCAACCGCCCCTACGAGGAAGCGCTCGCGCACCAGCCGATCCGCGGCATCTATTCCTCGCCGATGACGGAGCGGCTGTTCGTCGTCGACAAGTCCAACGGCGGCAAGGCGGATGCCCAGAATGCCGGCATCAACGTATGCCGCGCGCCGGTATTCTGCGTCATCGACGGCGACTCCATCCTGGAGCCCGATGCGCTGATGCGCGCCGCCCAGCCCTTCATCGACGACCCGGTCCGTGTCATCGCCGTCGGCGGCACGATCCGCGTCGCCAACGGCTCGACGATCGAGAACGGCCGGGTCACGCAGATTCACCTGCCGGGCCGCCTGCTGCCGCTCTTCCAGGTCGTCGAATATCTGCGCGCCTTCCTGATGGCGCGGCTCGCCTGGAGCCGGATCAACACGCTGATGCTGGTTTCCGGTGCTTTCGGCGTGTTCCGGCGTGCCGAGGTGGTCGCCGTCGGCGGGTTCACCAAGGGCTCGATGGGCGAGGATCTCGACCTCGTCATCAAGCTCCACAGGCTGATGATCGATGCCAGGCGCGACTACCGCATCGAGTTCATTCCCGAACCCGTCTGCTGGACCGAAGCGCCCGAATCGCTCGCCGTCCTGTCGCGCCAGCGCTCACGATGGCAGCGCGGCGCGCTGGAGGCCTTCTTTCGCTACCGCTCGATGCTGTTTCGCCCGCGCTACGGCCGCATCGGCTTCCTGGGCATGGGCCATATCCTGATCGTCGACGTCCTGGGGCCGATCGCCGAGGTGCTGGGCTACATCCTGATGCCGCTCTTCTGGCTGCTCGGCATCTTGTCCTTTCACTATTTTCTCGCCTTCACCGCGCTGGTCTTCACCTATGGCATCGTCATCAGCGTCTGTTCGCTGATCCTGGAGGAAGCCGAACTGCAGCGCTTCCCGCGTGCCCGCGACCTTGCGATCCTGACCGCGGCGGCGATCGTCGAGAATTTCGGCTATCGCCAGATCAACAATATCTGGCGGATCAAGGGCTACTGGCAGTTCCTGCGCCAGGACAACAACTGGGGCGAGATGACCCGCACCGGCATCGCGAAAAAGGGCCCGTAGGCCCTCATTCGCCGCCGGCGACGATGGAATCGAGCTCCGCGAGAAGGTCGGCGATCGCGGGGCCCGCGGAAAGTGTGCCCGATGCGTCGAGCGCAGCTTCGGCATCGGCGGCGCGAAGGCTCAGCCCATCGAAACCGAACGTGCCTCCGGCGCCGGCAAGACCGTGCGCAAGGCGCAGCAGCTCTTTGCGCGCCTCGCCGTTCCGGCTCGCTTCGAAGCGCGTCCAGGCTTCCGCGATGGCCTTGCGATCGCCGGCGCAGCGCCGGACGAATTTCTTGCGCAGCTCCAGAAAAATGTCGGTCATTTTCCCCGCCAATAATTTCGCTGAAGCTACCGCCTTTCGCCGCGATCCGGCAACTGGCACACCCACATTGCTCTTTTCTGACGCGCCGGAAGCGGGTTCTGGAAGGAACTGTTAACCCTGTGATCTTATCCCTCGGCGGGTCCCAAACCGTTGAGCACATGCATGTCATCCTCGCCGATCACCCGGGCAAATATCATCCCGATTTCGCTCTATTGCGCCCGTGCGCAGGCTGCGCCGGAAAGCCAGCCTCCCGTCGAATCATCGCCGCAGGCCTTGGCCGATCGGAACCCGGTCGACCCGAAGCCGGGCGACCCGAAGCCCGAATGGGAAAAGCATTTCTTCATGGCGCCGAACGTGCGCTTCACCCGCACGCCGGACAACCCGGTCGTGCGCAAGGCTCCCGCCGCGACGAGCCGCGCGCGTCAGCCCGGCGATGCACCCGAGCAGGAAGCGCAGCCGGAGACGCCGGCACTGGAACTCGTCGCCGACAACGCGCAGCCGCGGGCCGACGAGAAGCCCGCCGAGCCGACGCTTGTCCCGAACGTCGTCACGATCGAGGCCGAGGCGGAACCGCGCGCCGACATCTTCACGCTGCTTTCCGACCACGCATTCTTCGAACTCGCGCCGCCGCTTGCGCGCACGACTGAAGCGACGCCCGTGATCCCGCTGGCAGCCGAAAAGCCGGCGCCGGCGAAACCGAAGATCGCTGCCCCGAACCCGCGCACGGACGCCCTCGACCCGGCGGCGCTCTACCGCGTCATCGACTGCTCGAAGCCTGCAAGCCGCAGCGCCGTTGCGCCTCAAGCGCGAACACCCGCGCGCTCGGTCGTCCCGCTCGAACCCGCACTGCCGGTTCCAATGCCGGTTGCCCGGCAGCCCGTCGTCGAAGCCACGGGCGAGGGCTATTCGTTCCCGCCAGTCGCCTTGCTGCAGGAGGCGCCATCGGCCACCGGCATCTACCTGACGCAGGAGCGGCTGGAGCAGGGGGCGGACCTGCTCGAAAGCGTACTGGAGGATTTCGGCGTCAAGGGCGAGATCATCCACGTGCGCGCAGGGCCTGTCGTCACGCTCTACGAGTTCGAGCCCGCGCCGGGCGTGAAGTCGAGCCGCGTGATCAACCTGGCCGACGACATCGCGCGCTCCATGTCCGCGGTTTCCGCGCGCGTCGCCGTGGTGCCGGGCCGCAATGCCATCGGCATCGAACTGCCGAACGAAGAGCGCGAGACGGTCTATTTCCGCGAACTGATCGAAAGCGACGCCTTCGAAAGGTCGAGCGCCAAGCTCGCGCTCGCGCTCGGCAAGGACATCGGCGGCCAGCCCGTCGTCGCCGACCTTGCCCGCATGCCGCATCTGCTCGTCGCCGGCACCACCGGCTCGGGCAAGTCGGTCGCCATCAACACCATGATCCTGTCGCTCCTCTACCGGCTGAACCCGGAAGAATGCCGGCTGATCATGGTCGACCCGAAGATGCTGGAGCTTTCCGTCTACGATGGCATCCCGCACCTTTTGACGCCCGTCGTCACCGATCCGCAAAAGGCGGTCACCGCGCTCAAATGGGCCGTGCGCGAGATGGAGGACCGTTACCGCAAGATGGCGCGGCTCGGCGTGCGCAACATCGACGGCTACAACAGCCGCGCCGCGGCCGCGCGCCAGGGCGGCGAGCAGATCTTCATGCAGGTCCAGACCGGCTTTGCAAAGGGAACGGGCGAGCCGACCTTCGAGGAGCGCGAGATCGACCTGTCGCCGATGCCCTTCATCGTCATCATCGTCGACGAGATGGCCGACCTGATGATGGTCGCAGGCAAGGAGATCGAGGGCGCGATCCAGCGCCTCGCGCAGATGGCGCGCGCGGCCGGCATCCACCTGATCATGGCGACGCAGCGTCCGTCGGTCGATGTCATCACGGGCACGATCAAGGCGAACTTCCCGACCCGGATTTCCTTCCAGGTGACGTCGAAGATCGACAGCCGCACGATCCTCGGCGAGCAGGGCGCAGAGCAGCTCCTCGGCCAGGGCGACATGCTGCACATGGCCGGCGGCGGACGCCTGGCGCGCGTCCACGGCCCGTTCGTCTCGGACGTCGAAGTCGAGAAGGTCGTCGCGCACCTGAAGGCGCAGGCGGCGCCCGAATATCTCGACACCGTGACGTCGGACGGCGACGAGCCGTATGCGGAAGAACCGGAAGCGGAGGTCGACGAGGCGACGGACGCCGACGACGGCGATGCGCTCTACGCGCAGGCCGTCAAGGTCGTCACGCGCGACAAGAAATGCTCCACCTCCTATATCCAGCGCCGCCTCGGCATCGGCTACAACCGCGCCGCCTCGCTGGTCGAGCGGATGGAAAAGGAGGGGCTGGTCGGCGCGCCGAACCATGTCGGCAAGCGCGAGATCCTGGCGTCGGGCGACGAAAAGCTCACCGTCGTCAAATGAGCTGGGGGGTGTTTCGATTCAGGCCTGTGCGAGCCGATCCCGACGCAGCCTAGAGCATCACCGTCGAGCTCAATAGCCGGGGCCCCGACGCGATCTTGCGCGCCAGGTCGAAGAATGTGCTGCGCTCTTCGGGCGACAGCGGCGCCAGCCACTCGTCCTGGCGCCGCCGCGACACGTCGATCATCTCGACCAGGAGCTTGCGGCCCTCGTCGGTCGCGAACAGGCGTTTTTCCCGGCCGTCCGAATCCGACGCCTCCTGAACGATCAGCTTTCGCTTCTCCAGAAGCGCGACGGCGCGGCTGATCGTGTTCTGCGGCCGGGGAAAGAGCTGGCGGATTTCCTTGGCGCGCAGGCCGGGAAACCGCTCGATCGCATAAAGCGCCGACCACGCCTGCACCGGCATTCGAAACCGGCGCTCGATGAAGCGGTTCGTGACCGCATTGTTGCCGAGCACGATGTAACTGACGACCATCAGCTCCTTGAGCTCTCCGGCGAAGATCGTCTCCAGCAGGTTGTCGTCGCTCATCTCGGTCGGCTCCTGTGATCGGCCTTATGCTCCTAGCGCTTAAATCCAGATGGATTCAACTTGCAAGTTTGATCCAGATGGAACAATGTTGCGTTCACAGGCGCTGGAGGTGCAGATGATTGCGTTGGGTGTCGATGTCGGCGGAACGTTCACGGACCTGATCCTGACGGATCTGACGAAGGGGAACGTGACCATCCACAAGACCCCGTCAACGCCCGACAATCCGGCCGAAGGCGTCGTCACCGGGGTGCGCGGCATCTGCGATCTCGCCGGCATCGCGCCCGAGCGGATCGATGCGATCTTCCACGGAACGACGGTCGGCACCAATGCCATGCTCGTCCATGGCGGCGCCGTCACCGGCATGATCACCAACGAAGGTTTCCGCGACGTGCTCCACATCGGTCGCCACCAGCGACCGCAGCATTATTCCATCATGCAGGATCTGCCCTGGCAGAGCCGGCCGCTGATCCGCCGCCGCTTCCGCAAGACGGTTGCGGGCCGGCTGGACGCGACGGGCGCCGAACTGACGCCGCTCGACGAGGCGCAGGTCGCGGCCGCCGCGCGCGAACTGGGCGAGGCCGGCGTCGAGGCGATCCTCGTCGGCTTCCTGTTCTCCTACGTCAATCCCGACCACGAGCGCCGCGCGGCCGAGATCGTCCGCTCCATCCTGCCGGACGTCTTCGTGACGACGTCGGCCGACGTCTCGCCGCAGTTCCGCGAGTTCGAGCGCTTCACGACGGCCGCCATGTCGGCCTTCATCGGTCCGAAGGTACGGCGCTACGTGGCCGACCTGAGCGCGGAACTGAACAGGATGGGCGTCAACGGCGAACTGCGCGTCATGACGTCGAGCGGCGGCCTCGCGACGCCCGAGATGATCGCCGAACGCCCGGCCACCACGCTCCTCTCCGGCCTCGTCGCCGGCGTGCGCGGCGGCGCCTGGGTCGGCTCGCATGCCGGAACGGATCGGCTCGTGACGCTCGACATCGGCGGCACCAGCGCCGACATCGGCATCATCCGCGACGGCCGTCTGGCCGAAGCCGACGCGCGCAGCGCCAGCATCGCCGGCTTCCCCGTCATGCTGCCGATGATCGACATCCACACGATCGGCGCCGGCGGCGGCTCGATCGCGCATCTCGATCGCGGCAAGGCATTCCGCGTCGGCCCGCAGAGCGCCGGCGCCGTGCCCGGTCCCGCCGCCTATGGCCGCGGCGGCACGCTGCCGACCGTCACCGACGCCAATCTCGTCCTCGGCCGGCTCGTCGCCGACAATTTCCTCGGCGGCCAGATGTCGCTCGACGCCGGCGCATCGGCGCGCGTCATCGGCGAACTGGCGCAGGCGCTCGGCCGCACGCCGGAGGAGACGGCCGAGGGCGCGCTCACCGTCCTCAACAGCAACATGGCCAACGCCATTCGCTCGCGCACGGTCCAGAAGGGCATCGACCCGCGCGATTTCACGCTGTGCGGTTTCGGCGGGGCAGGGCCGCTCCATGCCGCCGAGGTCGCGGCCATGCTGGGCATGACGAACGTGCTCATCCCGCCGCATCCCGGCATCACCTCGGCCGTCGGCCTCCTGACCGCCGATCTGGAATACCACGCCCTGCGCACCGCCTTCGCGGTCAAGGGCGCCATCGACCTCGCCCGTCTCCAGTTGCTCTTCGCCGACATGGAGACGGAACTCGGCGGCATCTTCGCCCGCGACAAGGTGCCGACTGAGAAGGTCCGCATGCTGCGCCAGGCCGATCTTCGCTATGTCGGCCAGGGCTATGAGCTGAAGATCGACGTGCCGGACGGCCCGCTCACCGATGCAGCGCTGGAGACGGTCTGGACCGCCTTCCACGAGCGCCACCGCGCCGAATACGGCCACGCCTTCGAGAAGAGCCCGATCGAGATCGTGACGGTCAAGGTGCGCGGCCTTGGCATGGTCGACAAGCTCGCCGAGCCGCCCGCCTATTCGGGATCGTCGGAGCCCAATAAGGTGGGCGCTGGACGCTGCGTCTTCCGCGTCGACGACGCGCTCCAGACCTTCGACACGCCGCATATCGAGCGCACCTCGCTGCCGCTCGACCGCAGGCTCGCCGGTCCGGCGATCCTGCTCCAGACCGACACCACCACGGTCGTCCCGCCCGGCTGGACCTATTGGGCGGATCGTTACGGCAATGTGCGCATGACGCGCGACCGCCAGGCTTGAACGGGAGGCAGCCATGAAGACACGCGTCGACCCCTTCCTCGCAGCCGTCATCCATGGCGCGCTCGAGAACATCGCCATCGAGATGGGCCACAAGCTCATGCGCATGAGCTATTCGAGCATCATCCGCGAAAGCGAGGATTTCGGCGCCGCGCTGACCGATGCGACCGGCCGCCAGCTTTGCGAATGCACGATGAGTACGCCGCTCCAGTCCGGCCCCATTCCAGGCTACATCGCCGGCATCCTGCGCGAGCTCGAAGGGCGCGGCGACGAGGTGAAGCCCGGCGACGTCTTCATGCACAACGACCCATACGGCGGCGCCTCGCACGGCCCAGATGTCGGCTTCGTCGTGCCGATCTTCCACAAGGGCGAACTCGCCGGCTTCTCGGTCACCACCGCGCACCATCTCGACATCGGCGCGCTGACGCCGGGAAGTTGCGGCATCGTCGACGCCGTCGACACCTATGCCGAGGGCTTGCAGTTCAAGGCGGTGCGGGTCTACGAGGCGGGACGGCGCATCGATCCCGTCTGGCAGATCCTGCGTTCCAACATCCGCATCGCCGACCTCGTCGTCGGCGACATGGAGGCTCAGGTCGCCGCGGCCCGCATCGGCGCGGAGCGCTACGCCGCGCTCCTCGATCAGTACGGCCTCGAAACCGTCACCGGCGCCTATGAAGACCTGCTCGATTATTCCGAACACCTGATGCGCGACGCCATCGCGCGCATCCCGGACGGTCGCTACAACGCCCGCACCCATATCGACGGCTATCTCGACAGCCCGGACCCGGCGCTGAAGGAACTGCCGATCGAAGTGACGCTGACCGTGTCGGGCTCCGACATCCACGTCGACCTGACCGGCACCGCGCCGCAAACGCCAAACAAGCCGATCAACATGCCGCTCGTCGGCACCGTCGACTGCGCCGTCTGGCTGACGCTGCGCTCGATCCTCCTCGACAGCGAAATCTACGGCGCGATCCCGCAGAACAGCGGCCTGACGCGCCCGATCACCATCCACGCGCCGGAAGGCTGTCTCGCCAACCCGATCTTTCCCGCGCCGGTCATCGCCCGCTTCTGCCCCGGCAATGCGGTCGCCGACACGGTGATGAAGGCCATCGCGCCTGCCGTCCCGCAGCAGGTCAGCGCCGGCATCGGCAATCTGCGCGTCATGGCCTTCAGCGGCGTCTCGAACGGCGCGCCCTGGGTCCATATGGAGATCATGGAAGGCGCCTATGGCGGCCGCTATGGCAAGGACGGCATGGACGCCGTCGACACGCTCTACGCCAACACGCGCAACAACCCGGTCGAGGACATCGAGTCCCATCTGCCACTCCGTGTCCTGAACTACGAGCTGCGCGAGAACGTCGCCGGCGCGGGCGCCTCGCGCGGCGGCATCGGCTCGATCCGCTCCTTCGAACTTCTGGAGGACGGCGCGGTCTCGATCGAGGGCGACGGCCAGCGCTTCCGTCCGTGGGGCTTCCTCGGCGGCGCCGACGGCTCGCCGGCGAAGGTCGAATTGTCGAGGGCGGCGGGCGGCGTCGACGACCTGCCTTCGAAGCTTCCCTATCGCCATCTCGCCAAGGGAGACCGCATCACGGCGCACGGGCCCTGCGGCGGCGGCTACGGCAATCCGATGGAGCGCGAGCCGCAGGCCGTGCTCGACGACGTGCTCGACGAATTGATCGACATCGAGACCGCGCGCCGAAGCTATGGCGTGGCGATCGAGGCAGGACGCGTGGATCTCGCGGCGACGCAGGCCCTGCGCGGAAAGGCAAACTAAGGGGAACTGAGCATCTCACCAAAGGGAGATCGAAATGACACGCCTGAAAGGTAGATTGGGTCTGGCTTCCATCCTCGTTCTGGCAGCCATGCTGCCGGCGGCCGCGCAGGAAGGCGTCGACCAGGCACGCAAGAACATCGAGTCCTACTCCGGCATTCCCGAATTCGTGCCGCCGGGCGAGCCCTTCGACGCCAAGGCCTGCATGGCCGGCAAGAAGATCTTCACCATCCCCGCGTCGAGCTCGATCCCCTTCATCAAGACGATCAGCGACCACAAGGGCGAGCTCGCCGCCGAGCTCGGCTTCGAACACATGGAATGGGAGAACCAGGGCAATCCCACACAGTGGATCCAAGGCATCGAGCATGCCGCCAACAACGGCTTCAACCTCGTCAGCCTCCTGGCCGGCGCCGATCCGCGCTTCTTCGAACCCCAGGTCGCGCAGGCGCAGGCCGCCGGCGTGAAGGTCGTCACCTCGCATTTGACGGGTCTGGAGCAGGATGCGCCCGCCGGCGTCGATGCCGCGACCGCGATCGACTACCGCAAGGCCGGCGAGCTGATGGCCGATTGGACGATCGCTCAGACCGACGGCAAGGTAAACGCCCTCGTCGTCGTCTCCAACGAGGCGCTGTCAACCGATTCAATCGTCAGCGGCCTGACGGAAGCCTTCGAGACGCGCTGCCCGGACTGCAAGTTCGAGATCGTCAACGTGCCGATCACCGACTGGGCGACGCGCATCCAGCCGACCGTCGCCGGCGCGCTGCAGGCCAATGCCGATCTGAACTACGTCATCCCGATCTATGACAGCATGTCGACCTTCGTCACGCCCGCGATCGCCATCGCCGGCCGCGCCGAACAGGTCAAGGTCGCGACCTTCAACGGCACGCCCTTCGTGCTCGACCTGATCCGTCAGGGCGACGTCGAGATGGACATCGGCGAAAACCTCGACTGGATCGCGCACGCCATGCTCGACGCCGAGATGCGGCTCCTGTGCGATCTGGAACCCATCCGCGACTCCAAGGTGCCGCTGCGCGTCTTCAGCGCCGACAATGTCGCCGAAGTCGGCGAGCCGGCGGACGCGGCCAAGGGCTATGGCGACGCCTATGTCGAGGGCTTCCGCAAGCTGTGGATGGTCGCCGAGTGAGCGAAGCCGGCCACCCTCGGCTGGCGATCAGGGGGCTGACCAAGTCCTTTGGCGGGGTCCGTGCGCTGTCGCGCGCGGACCTCACGATCATGCCGGGCGAGATCCACGGTCTCCTCGGCAAGAACGGCTCCGGCAAGTCGACGCTGATCAAGATCCTCTCCGGCTTCCACAAGCCCGACGAAGGCACGCTGGAGGTCGACGGCACGCCCGTGGCGCTGCCGATCCCGCTTGGCCGCAGCGAGGCGATCGGGCTCTCTTTCGTGCACCAGAATCTCGGCCTCCTGCCCGAGGCGACGGTTCTGGAGAACCTGATCGCCGGTGACCACGAGCGCATCCGGCCCTGGTTCATCGACTGGAGCGCGGAAGCGGCGCGGGCGCGACGTCTCTTCGCGGACCACAATCTCGATCTCGATCCGTGGGCGGTCGTCGCGGACCTGTCGCCGGTCAAGCGCGCCCAGCTTGCGATCGTTCGCGCTGCCGACCGCGTCAAAGCGCACAATGCCAGCGCATCGCCCGGCCTTCTGGTACTTGACGAGCCGACGCCCTTCCTGCCCATCGAGGACGTGCGCGAGCTCTTCGCGATGATGCGGGCGCTGAAGCGCTCGGGCGTCAGCATCGTCTTCGTTTCCCACGACATCGACGAGGTGATGGAGATCACCGACCGCGCGACGGTTCTGCGCGACGGCGAGGTCATCGGCACGTTCGAGACCGCGACATCGGATCGTGGACGCATCGTCGAGGCGATCGTCGGTCGCTCGCTTGCGCAGGGACGGCTGGTGAGCGACGCCGTTGCCGCGCCGCCTGCGATTTCGGTTCGCGGCCTCAAAGGCCGCATGCTGCAGGCGCTGGATTTCGACGTCGCGCCCGGCGAGATTCTCGGCCTGACCGGCCTCATCGGCTCGGGCTACGACGAAGTTCCCCATCTGCTCGCGGGCGCCCAGCCGGCGAAAGCCGGGCAGTTGGAAATCGACGGGCGCGTGCGCGACCTCGTCGGCCTCGAGCCGACGGCCGCGATCGAGGCCGGCCTCGTCTTCATTCCCGCCGACCGCCAGAAGCAGGGTCTCGCGCTCGACCTGACGCTCACCGAAAATGCCATGCTGCCGCTCGCCGCCGGAGGGCGCGGCCGGTTCTGGCTCGATCACGGCCAGCGCGAAGCGACGACCATGGACCTGATCCGGCGCTTCGTCGTCAAGGCGCAGGCGCCACGCCAGGCGGCGTCCGAACTGTCGGGCGGCAACCAGCAGAAGCTGCTCCTAGGCAAATGGCTGCAACTCGTCCCGAAGCTCATTCTCCTCGACGAGCCGACGCAGGGCATCGATGTCGGCGCCCGGCGCGAAATCTACGACCGGCTTTTCGAGGCCTGCGCGCGCGGCGCCGCCATCATCTGCGCCACGTCGGAATTCGAGCAGCTCGAAATGATCGCCCACCGCGTGCTCGTCTTCGAGCGCGGCCGCGTCAAGGCGGAACTGCGCGGCAGCGCCGTCACGAAATCCTCCATCGAACAGGCCTGCTACGGGGAGACCAAGGTTCATGAACCTTTCTAGTCTGGGCAATCACGTCGAAAGGTTCGGCCTCGTCCTGGTCTGGCTGGCCGTGATCGCGATCTTCGGCGCAATGCGGCCCGACACCTTCCTCACCTGGTCGAACTTCTCCAGCATCTTCGGCTCCGAGGCGGTGCTGGTCATCGTCACGCTCGGCCTCGTCATCCCGCTGACGGCCGGCGATTTCGACCTGTCGATCGCGCAGACGCTCACCTTCTGCTCGATGCTGACCGGCCTCCTTTCGGCGCGCGTCGGCATTCCCATCGAGGCCATCATCCCGATCGCGCTCCTCGCCGGCGCCGCCGTCGGCGTCGTCAACGGCGCGATCACCCTCTACTTCCGCGTCCATTCGCTGATCGTCACGCTCGGCGTCGGCACGTTCCTGCACGGCATCACCTTGTGGATGAGCGACAGCCAGACGATCAGCGGCGTTGAGCGCGCCCTGATGAACTACGTCATCATCTACCGCATCTTCGGCATTCCGGTCAGCTTCTACTACGCGATCCTTCTCGCCGCGCTCGTCTGGTACGTCCTGTCCTACACGGCCTTCGGCCAGCAATTGCTGTTCACCGGCCGCGGTCGCGAGGTCGGGCGCCTTTCGGGCGTCGCGGTCGGGCGCGTGCGCATGGCGGCCTTCGTCGCCTCCGGCGTCATGGGCGCCATCGCCGGCATCCTCTATACGGGCACCACCGGCTCGGCCAACCCGAATTCCGGCACGACGCTGCTCCTCCCGGCCTTCGCCGCCGCCTTCCTCGGCGCCACCTGCATCAAGCCGGGCCGCTTCAACGCATGGGGTTCGGTCGTGGCCGTCTACTTCCTCGTCACCGGCATCAACGGCCTGTCCGTGCTCGGCTTCCGCACCTATGTGCACGATCTTTTCTACGGCGGCGCGCTCGTCGTCGCCGTCATGGTTTCGCAGCTCGTCAGCGGCCGCAAGGAGAGGACATTGTGACCTATCCCGCCAACGACGCTTTCCCGCTCCTCGCCATCAACCAGGATCGCCTCTGGGCGCGCCACATGGAAATGGCACGCATCGGCGCCATCGAGGGCGACGGCTCCTGCCGGCTGGCGATGACCAGCGAGGATTCCGAGGCGCGCACGCTCCTCGCCAAATGGTGCCGCGACGCCGGCCTCGAAATGACCGTCGACGGCGCCGGAAACATGTTCGCGGTGCGGGCCGGCCGCGACCCGGCGCGCGCGATGGTCGCCTCGGGCAGCCATCTCGACACGCAGCCCCATGGCGGCCGCTTCGACGGCGTCTCCGGCGTTCTGGCCGCGCTCGAGGTCGTCGAGACGCTGAACGACGCCGGCATCGAGACCGATGCGCCGCTCGGCGTCGTCAACTGGACGAACGAGGAGGGCGTCCGCTACGGGCCGGGCCTTCTCGGCTCCGCCTGGTATGCCGGGCTGATCGACGACGACGCCTTGTCCCGCGTGCGCGCCGCCGACGGAATCTTCTTCGAGGACGAGGCGAAGAAGCGCGGATGGCTCGGCGAAGGGTCGGACAAGGTGCCGATCGGCACCTTCGTCGAACTCCACATCGAGCAGGGTCCGATCCTCGAGCGCGAGGGCCTGCAGGTCGGCATCGTGACGTCGGTGCAGGGTCTCGTCTGGCTCGACGTGAAGGTCACCGGCATGGACGCCCATGCCGGCACCACGCCGCTCGACCACCGGCAGGACGCGCTCCTCGCGGCGGCGCGGATGCTGGCGGCGCTCAACGATGCCGGGCGGCGATGCGGCGAGGCCGCGCGCGTCAGCGTCGGCCGCCTGACGACCGCCACCGACGGGCCCAGCACCATCGTCGGCCACGCCGAGTTCGTCGTCGACATCCGCCACCCGGACGCGCGGACGCTCGCGGCCCTCAGGGACGAATGCGCATCGATCTGCCGCGCGGTGGGCGAGGGGGCAGGTTGCGAGGTCGCGGTCGACGAACGGATTTCCGTCCCGCCGACGGATTTCGACCAGCGCTGCATCGCCGCGCTCGAAAACGGCGCCGTCGCCCGCGGCTATGACCACCGCCGGATCTCCAGCGGCGCCCTGCACGACGCCGCCAATGTCGCCAAGATCGCCCCGACGGCAATGATCTTCGTGCCCTGCAAGGACGGGATCAGCCATAATGTCCGCGAATACGCCTCGCCGGAGGACCTCGCCGCCGGTACCAACGTCCTGATGGACGCGATGCTCAGCCTCGCCGGCCTGCGGACGCAGTCGCGCTCGTAGAGCGATGCCGTGATGGGCGGCTTGCATCTGAGCGGGCTGACAATCCAATCGATTGAATTGAAAATAGTTCAATAACCTCAACGCTGTGAGGGCATCTCAGGCAAAAAAATCCGCCGTCCCGGGACTTGAAACTCGCATTTCGGCGTGCAAGATTTGAACCGCTTCAATTGAAGAGTTGGCGGATGCGACGCAGACGAGCAACGATTTCCGACGTGGCAAAGGCGGCTGGCGTGTCGGTCGGCACCGTCTCGAACTATCTCAACGCGACCGCGAATGTTCGCCCCGTCACCAAGCAGCGCATCGACGACGCCGTCCGGCGTCTCGCCTATCGGCCGAGCACCTTCGCCCGCGCGCTGTCGATCGCCGCGCCGCGCGAGCCGGCCGACCGTTCTTCCCTGCCGCGCCTCGTCGTCGTCGGCTATATCAGCGTCGACTACATGTGCCGCATCGACGTGCTGCCGCATCGCGACGATCGCGTGACGGCCCATCACATCGAGAAGGCGCTCGGCGGCCCGGCCGCCAATCTCGCGGTCGCGGCTGCGGGGATCGGCGCGAACGGGCAGTTCGCGCTAGACATCGAACTCGCCACGGCGCTCGGCGACGACCCGGACAGCGACTGGGCGATCGCCGAACTCGGGGCGAGGGGCGTCCATGCCCTGCCGATCCGCCGTCCTACGAACAACCGCCTGTCGCGCTGCATCGTCTTCATCGAGCCAAGCGGCAGCCGCACCATCGTCAACGAGCCGTTCGAACTCTCGGAAATGGACCTCGCGTCCCACTACGAAGTCTCGCGCAGCGCGCGCAAATCGTGCCTGCACATCGAGGGCTATCACTACGAGCGCATGCTGGGCTCGATCGATCGCTTCCACGAAGCGGGCTGGAACGTGACGCTGCATTCGGCCGGACTGCCCAGGAGCGCGCGAAATCCGGCTGCGTTCCTCGAAATCGTCCAGCGTCTCGACCTCGTCTTCGCCAATGACGAACTGGTTCGCAGCATCTTCGACATCGCGATCCCGGGCGATGATCTTGTGGATGCCGTCTCAGCGCGGCTCGCGAGGCTCGACGGGCGCGGCATCTTCGTCCTCACGCTCGGACCGCTCGGCGCGGTCGTGTTCCCGACCGACGGCGAACCGTTCGGCGTGCCGGCGCTGCCGGTGCGACCGGTCGACGCCACGGGCGCGGGCGACAGCTTCGCCGGCGCGTTCCTCGCCTACTGGCTTCACGACGCGCAACTCGCCACGGCGGCCGGGCATGCCGCGGCGGCGGCGAGCCTGACGGTGACGGTCGAGGGCGCGCAGGGCCTGACCGCCAGCCACGAGGACCTGCTCGAAGCGCTCGGCTCGCATCGATCCGCCCGTCCGCGCGCCGCGATTTCCTGAGGAAAGGACCGACGAATGGTTTTCAGAATGTCCGGCATCGTCAAGCGCTTCGGCGGGCTGACCGCGCTCGACCGGGTCGACTTCGAGGTGGCGCCGGCCGAGGTCATGGCGCTTGTCGGCGACAATGGCGCGGGCAAGTCGACGCTGATCAAGACGATGTCGGGCGCGCACGCGCCCGACGAAGGCACCATCGAGATGGAGGGGCAGGAGGTGCGCTTCCGTTCGCCGCAGGAGGCGTGGGACCGGGGCATCGCCACGATCTACCAGGAACTGGCGCTCGCCGGGAAGATGACCGTCGTCGACAACATCTTCCTTGGCCGCGAGATCAGGAAGCCGATCCTCGGCATCCCGTTTCTGAACCGCCAGGCCATGCGCAAACGCACCGGCGAACTGTTGAGCCAGCTCGACGTCCACGTGCCCAGCATTGATGCCTGGGTGGAATCGATGTCGGGCGGCCAGCGCCAGGGCGTGGCGATCGCGCGCGCCCTCAACATGGACGCCCGGCTGATCATCATGGACGAACCCACCGCGGCGCTCGCCGTGGCCGAGGTGCGCAAGGTGCTCGACTTCATCACGAAGCTGAGGGCCCAAGGCAAATCCGTCGTCCTCATTTCGCACAACATCCAGGACGTGTTCGAGGTTTCGGACCGCATCTCCGTCATGCGCCACGGCCGCTGCATCGCCGTGCGCGAGACCAAAAAGACGACACCGCAGGAGATCATCGGGCTGATTACCGGAGCCCATGAGGTGCGCGCCGCCGCTTCCTAGCTGGCGCAAAGGGCTCGGCGGATGGCCCCTGAACATTCCGCGAGAAAAGAACCGGAAAACAAAAGGGAACGTCGACATGACAACAGGATTGAAGCTCTTCGCCAACGGCCTCCTCGCCGCAACGATCATGACCGGCGCCGCGCTGGCGCAGGACAAGACGCGCGTCGCCTTCGTGCCCCAGATCCAGGGCATCCCCTACTACGTCGCCATGGAGGAGGGCGCCAATCGGGCGGCCGAGACATTCGGCGTCGAATACATCCAGCAGGGCCCGACGAGCACCAACGCGGCCGACCAGCTCCGCATCTTCGAAAGCTTCGTCAGTCAGGGGGTCGACGTCGTCGGCGTATCGCCCGTCGATGTCGAAACGCTGAAGCCGGCCATCGCCAGCGCCCGCCAGGCGGGCGTGCACGTCATCACCTCCGACGCCGATGCGGCGGGGAGCGAGCGCGAGTTCTACGTCGCGCAGGCAATGGATCAGGACCTCGGCTACACCATCCTCGACGAGATGGTCGAACGCGTGGGCGCCGACGGGAAGATCGCCGTCATCTCCGATGCGCCGACCATCGCGAGCCTCAACGCCTGGATCGCCGCGATCCAGGAGCGTGCGGCGGCCGAATATCCGGAACTCGAGATCGTATCGGTCGACCATACCGACGGCACCGCCGCGCGCGCCTTCCAGTTCGCCACCGACGCGATGACGCGCAATCCCGACCTGTCCGGCATCATCGGCATAGCATCGACCACGTGCCCCGGCATCGGCCAAGCGGTCGAGGCGGCCGGCAAGCAGGGCCAGATCGTGACCACCGGCTTCTGCTCGCCGAACACGATCAAGGACTACATGCTGAGCGACGCTATGACCTATTCGGTGCTCTGGAACCCGGCCGATCTCGGCTATCTGACGGTCTGGGCGGCCAAGCAGGTCGCCGACGGAACGCCGTTCGAGGCCGAACCGAAGGTCGAAGGGCTGGAGGCAAACGTGCGCTGGCTGGAGGATGAGAAGATCCTGCTTCTCGGCGACCCGATGATCTTCACCAAGGAGAACATCGAGCAGTTCGACTTCTGATCGCACAAGACCTGAAACCCGCGTACCGACCGCCGCGCAGGAACGGCGCGGCGGTTCGGTTCCCGCAGAAGGATTTTTCATGGCCTCCGTCGCGGACACCCGTCCCACGCCGCGCTTCGTCTCCCCGACCGCATCGCGCGAACTCGCGCTGATCGCGGCGATCTTCATCGTGGGCACGGTCTTCACGCTGCTGTCCGAGCATTTCCTGACGGTCAACAACCTGGTGCAGACCATGCGCGCGGGGCTGGAGCTTGCGATCGTCTCGGCCGGCATGACGCTCGTCATCATCATGGGCGGGATCGACGTCAGCGTCGGCGGCATCCTGGCCGTTTCGGCGATCGTCATCGGCAAGGCATATCAGGCGGGTCTGCCCGTCTATCTGGTGACGCCGCTCGGTCTGATGGCCGGCACGCTGCTGGGAGCATGGAACGGGTTCGTCACCGCCAAGCTCAAGGTGCCCCCGATCATCGCGACGCTCGGGTCGATGTACATCTTCTCGGCGATCATGTTCCTGGTGATCGGCGGCGCCTGGATCGCGGGCCTGCCCGGCACCTTGTCGCCGCTCGTCAATGGCTGGGTAGGCGTCGTCCCGGCCTCCGCCATCGTCATCGCCGCCGTCTACCTCGTCGCCTGGGTCCTGCTGCGCAAGCTTCCCTTCGGAAGCCATGTCTATGCGATCGGCTGCGACGAGCAGTCGGCCCGTCTCGTCGGCATCAATGTCGACCGCACCAAGATCGCGACCTATGCGTTTCTCGGCTTCCTGACGGGTCTCGCGGCGCTGCTCTACGTCGCGCGGCTGCGCAACGTCGAGATCAATATCGGCACGACCGTCGCGCTCGAGGCGATCGCCGCAACGATCCTCGGCGGCACCAATATCCGCGGCGGCGTCGGCAGCCTGCTCGGCACGCTTCTCGGCGTCGCCTTCATCCGCATCATGCAGAACGGCCTCGTGCTCATCGGCGTCTCGTCGCTCTGGGAAACGGTGATCATTGGCTCGCTCTTGATCGTCGTCCTGACCGTCGACACCCTTCGAAACCGCAACAATCCGAGGGCCGCATGATGTCTTCGCTCGCAAGCTGGCGCTCAACCGATCCGCTGCGGTTCAGGCTGGTCGTCCTGGCGGTGATGTGGATCGTCGCGATTGCGGCGATGAGCCTCGTGTCGCCCTATTTCTTCCGCGCGAGCACGGTCCCCTATCTCCTGCAATATGTGCCGATCCTCGGGCTCCTGGGCCTCGGGCAGACGCTCATCATCCTCGCCGGCGGGCCGGGCATCGATTTGTCGGTCGGGTCGATCGTCTCGCTGGTCGGCGTCGCCGTCGGCGGATTGTTTGCGGCAGGCGTCGACATCTGGCTGGCGTCGGCGGCGGGCCTTGTCCTCGGCGCGCTTCTCGGGCTGGTCAACGGCGTCCTCGTCAACGTCCTGCGCATCCCCTCGCTGATGGCGACGCTCGCCACGATGTTCGCCTTCGGCGGCCTTGCGCTTGCCACGACGATGGGACGCCCGATCGGCGGCTTTCCGGCCGAGTTCGGCTGGCTCGGCCAGGGCCGGACGCTCGGCCTTCCCAATGCGTTCGTCTTCGTGCTGCTGCCGGTCGCGGTCGTGCTTCACGTCATGCTGACGCGAACCACGGTCGGCCGCCACATCGTCGCCTGCGGCAATGACGACCGCGCAGCGCACCTGTCGGGCCTGGCGGTCGTGCGCATCCGCATCGGCCTTTATGTGCTTTCGGGTACGCTGGCGGCGCTCGGCAGCATCGTCGCGCTGTCGTGGTTTCTTGCCGCCCGGCCGGATGCAGGGCGCGGGATGGAGCTTTTCGCGGTGACAATCGCGGTCCTGGGCGGCACGCACATCTTCGGCGGAACCGGCGGCATTCCGGGCACGATCCTCGCGATCCTGATCGTCACGACGCTCCAGATCGGGCTGCAGCTCGCGAACATCTCCGCCGCCTGGCAACTGGCGCTGATCGGTGTGCTGCTCATCGTCTCGGTATCGCGCGTGTCGCTCTGGCGCCGCCTCAAGAATGTGAAGGCCTGATGTCGACGATCGATGTCCTCTGTATCGGCGATCTCGACGTCGACATGTTCGTTTCGGTTTCCCGGATTCCCGGTTTCGACCAGAAGGTCGCCGGTGCGTCGCACGGCCAGATGCCGGGCGGCATGTCCGCCAATTGCGCGGTCGCGCTGGCGAGGCTCGGTCTGAAAAGCCGTCTCCTTGCCGCCGTCGGCAGCGACGACGCGGGCAGTTTCGCCGTCGACCGAATCCGCGGCGAGGGGGTCGATGTCGATCATCTCGTGCACCTCGCCGACACGAGCACCTTCATGTGCATCGTCCTTCTGTCGCCCTCCGGCGAAAAGTCGCTGATCAAGCTCGAAACGCAGGCTTACCTGCCGAAGCCCGGCAACGTGCAGCCGGCCGTCTTCGATGGCGTTCGCCATCTGCACATGACCTTCGGCGATCCGCAGCTTGCGATGAAGTCGCTCGAACTCGCCGGGGAGCGCGGCATCTCGACGTCGCTCGATCTCGAACCGCCGGACATCCTGCGCAATCCGAACCGTCTAATGGAGGTCCTGCCATTCATCGACACGCTTTTCCTCAATGGCGAGGCGTTCGACATGGCGAGCGAAGCGCTGGGCGAGGACCTTGGGGAGAAGCATCTGCGCGCCGGGGGCGAGATCATCGTGACGCTGGGTGCGACGGGGTGCAGGCGCATCTGGAACGGTGGCTGCGAGACCGTCGCGGGCTTTCCCGTCGCCTCGGTCGATACGACGGGGGCGGGCGACTGCTTTGCCGGCGCCTATCTCGCGGCCAGGCTGTCGGGAACCGATCCGACAGTATCGATGGCGTTCGCCAATGCCGCGGCCGCGCTGGCCACGCTCGCGGTTGGGGCGCAGACGGCAATGCCCGATCGTGCAGCGGTCGCGGACTTCCTCGCGCGTCAGCCGCGTGGCGAGCCGGATCAAGCTAATTCTTTGCAAGGCGGTGAGATGCATGCCTGAGCGCAGGTTCGAACATGTCCGCGAAGCCGAAGCGGCGGGGCTCGGTAGGCCCGACGAGGCGACGATGCACTTTCTGTGGCAGATCGTCGACGAGGGCGTCCTGGGCGCCAGCCGCCACGTTCAGCTCGGCAACCAGCTCATCCTGCATCTGGTCGACAGCGGGCCGGAGGGCGTGCGGCGGGCAAGGCTCGCGGCCGCCTTCATCGCACGCACGCGCGGCCACGACACGCCGGTCATCGGCAACAGTCTCGACCTGCTCCTCGCCGGGCTCGACGATGTGGCGCCGGACCGGCAGGCCGATCTGCTTCGCGAACGGGTCGCCGCCTGGGACAAGGCCGCGCGCGCACGCAAGGAACGCCTCGCTGCGGCCGCCGTGGCGCATCTGGCGAAGGCGCGCGGCATCATGGCCTTCGACTATTCGAGCACGGTCAGCGCCATCGTCATCGCGTTGGCCAAAGCCAATCCCCGCATCGCGATCGTCGTGCCGGAAAGCCGCGCTATCGCCGGCGGCGCGCGCTATCTGGAGGAATTCCTGCCGCAGGGGCTCGCGGTCGATTTCCTTCCCGACGCCGCGATCGAACATGGGCTCGAGGCCTGCGACGCCGCCCTTTTCGGCGTCGAGACATTGCGCGCGGACGGCAGCTTCCTCAACACGATCGGCAGCCGCATGATCGCGAGGCTTGCAGGCCAGATGAATGTCGAGATCTACGGGGCGACAGACCTGCTCAAGCTCGACCGGCGCAGCTATGGCGGCCATCGGCCGGCTCCCGCCATTCGAAATTATGACAGCGTGCTGAAGGACGGGCTCGATATCGCGGGCCTGGAGCGCGCACGCACCCGCGCGCCCGAACTCGACGTCGTCCCGGCCCATCTCGTGACCGGATTGCTCACCGAACATGGCCCGGTTCCGCCCTCCGCGATTTGGGCTTTGGGGCGAGAGATGTTTGCGATCGGGGAGGACCCAAGATGAATGCGATGATGCGCAGGGAAATCGAGGCGCAGGCCGAATATCTGCCCCGCCTGCAGCCTGTCCTGGCGGCGGCGGCCGACGCTCTGCCGCGCGCGACGGGCCGCATCCTTGCCGGCGGCTGCGGCGACAGCGCATTCGCCCCGAGGGCGCTTCGCGAGGTGTTCGACCGCTTAGACGTCGAGGTCGAGGCGCGCACGTCGATGGACCTGGCCGGCTTCACCCGCTACCGGACGAGCGACACGGTCATCCTTTCCTCCATCTCGGGTGGGACGAAGCGCACGGTCGAGGCGGCCCAGGTCGCGCGGGCGAGCGGCGCCCGCGTCGTCGCGGTCACCTGCAATGCCAATAGCGCGCTCGCCGCGGCCAGCGATGCCGTCATGCTGCTCCCCTATGCGCCCCTGTCGCGAAAGACGCCGCACACGCTCGACTATTCCGTGACGCTCGTCGCCCTGAGCGAGATCGCGCGCAGTATGGCAGGACATCCGGCCGAACTTCTCGGTTTGCACGAAGGCGAACTCCAGGTGATGCTTCGGTCTTCCGAGGCGAAAGGCCAAAAGGCATCCGCGAGCTGCCGCGCCGGTGCGAAGGTCTTCTTCCTCGGGGCCGGCGGCGATTTCGGCACGGCCGAATATGCCGCGGCCAAGTTCCACGAGGCCGGCGGCCTGACGGCGATCGCCGCGGAAACGGAAAATTTCGTCCACGGCATGAACTTCATGCTGGATGCCGATGACTTAGTCCTCGCTCTCGCGTCCACGCCGGCCGGCGAGCGCCGGAGCGGCCAGGTCGTCGATGCGTTCGGGCCGATCGCGACGACGGAACTGCTGGTCGCGAATGACGGAAGCGACGATGCCGCCTCCGCGATCCGACGGGTCCTCGACCTGACCGCGACCGTCCAATTCATGTGCCTGCACGTCGCCGACGCCGAAGGATTGCACGTCGAAGAGCCGCGCGCAGGCCGCAACCGCGGCCCGGAACATCTGCGCGCCCAGGCGCAGGCAATGTCGGAATAGGCGGCTATAACTCGATTTCGCCGCCGCGATGTCGAAGGTGTCGGCGCCGCTTCCGGACGCCGATGCGGCGGAGCCCGAGTCGGGGAACACCTCCACCGTCCATCAGATCAACGCCAGTACCGGACATCCACCAGGCGACCCGCGATCGCCGCTGCCGCGGCCATCGCCGGCGAGACGAGATGCGTGCGCGAATTCGGTCCCTGTCGATGTTCGAAGTTCCGGTTCGACGTGGACGCGCAGCGTTGATAGGGTTTCGTCGCGTCTCCATTCATGGCAAGGCACATCGAGCAGCCCGGCTCGCGCCAGTCGAAGCCGGCCGCGATGAACACCTTGTCGAGCCCTTCGGCTTCCGCCTGTTGCTTGACGAGGCCGGAGCCCGGAACCACCATCGCGTCGACATTCGCCGCCACCTTGCGGCCCTCGATGACGGCCGCCGCCGCGCGCAAATCCTCGATCCGGCCGTTGGTGCACGAGCCGATGAAGACGCGGTCGATGGTGATGTCGGTGATCTTCGTGCCCGGCGTCAGGCCCATATAGTCGAGCGCGCGCTGCTTGGAGGTGCGCTTGTTCTCGTCGGCGATCGCCGCCGGGTCCGGCACCTCGCCGGTCACCGCGACGACGTCCTCGGGCGAGGAGCCCCAGGAGACGATCGGCGGCAGGTTGGCGGCGTCGAGCACCACCACCTTGTCGTAATGCGCCCCTTCGTCGGAATTCAGCGTCTTCCAGTAGTCGAGCGCCATCTCCCACGCCTTGCCCTTCGGCGCGCGCGGCTTGTCCCTGACATAGGCGAAGGTGGTTTCGTCGGGCGCGATCAGGCCGGCGCGAGCGCCGCCCTCGATCGACATGTTGCAGATCGTCATCCGCCCTTCCATCGACAGCGCGCGGATCGCCGCGCCGGCATATTCGATGACGTAGCCGGTGCCGCCGGCGGTGCCGATCTCGCCGATGATGGCGAGGATGATGTCCTTGGCGGTGACGCCGGCGGGCAACTGCCCGTCGACGCGCACCAGCATGTTCTTCGCCTTCTTCTGGATCAGCGTCTGGGTGGCGAGCACGTGCTCGACCTCCGAGGTGCCGATGCCGTGGGCGAGCGCGCCGAACGCGCCATGGGTCGAGGTGTGGCTGTCGCCGCACACGATCGTCATCCCCGGCAGGGTAAAGCCCTGCTCCGGCCCGATGATGTGGACGATGCCCTGGCGGATGTCGACCTCGTCATAATAGTCGATGCCGAAATCAGACGCGTTCTTCGCCAGCGCCTCGATCTGGATGCGGCTTTCCTCGTTCCGGTTGATACCGAGCTTGCGGTCGGGCGAGGTCGGCACGTTGTGATCGACGACGGCCAGCGTACGCTCGGGATGGCGCACCTTTCGGCCGTCCATGCGCAGGCCTTCGAAGGCCTGCGGGCTCGTCACCTCATGGACGAGGTGGCGGTCGATGTAGAGCAGGCAGGTGCCGTCATCCTGGCGGTCGACCACGTGGTCGTCGAAGATCTTGTCGTAGAGTGTACGCGGTGCGCTCATGGCGTGAAGTCCGTTCTCCAAAACCGGGTGGAGGAGGTTCAGTCGATGGTCGCCGGCAACCTTGCCTCGTCGTCTGCCTGGTCCTCGGCCTCAAGCGACAAGGCCGCGTCGAACGAGCGGGCGGCAAGGATATGGACCCGCATGATCGCTTCGGCCCAATCCTGGTCGCCCTTCTCGATCGCGGCGACGATCTCCTTGTGATGAGACAGGCTTCGCAACAGCCGCTCCCGCCCGAAAAGCCCGTATTTGCGGACTACCACGGGGTAGTTCCACAACGGCTCGAGGCATGCGCCGAGGCGCGTATTGTTGGCCGCCTCGACGATCGTCCTGTGGAAGGCGAGATTGTCGGCCGAGATGCGATCGAGATCCGGAACGCTTCGTGCGGCCTCTTTTTCCATCCGCGCGCATAGTTCGTTCATGCGCTCCACGTCCTCGTCGGAGCGCTTGGCGGCAGCGAGCCCTGCCGCGAACGATTCCAGCATCGCGCGCATCTGCGCGACTTCGCGAAGCTCGGTGTGCGACCAGCTCGCGACGCGGGCGCCCGAATAGGGCGTGATGGAGATCAACTGCTCCGCCTGGAGACGGCGAAAGGCGTCGCGGACGGGCGTGCGCGACAGGCCGAGCTCACTGGCCACCATATCCTCGGTCAGCCGCGAGCCGCTGCGGTAGCCGCCGCTCAGTATGGCTGCCTTGATATGCGCATACGCTCTTTCCGATGAGGCACTCACGTTCAGGTCGCTCCGATTGTCGCTGCCGGAATATCGATCTGAAAGGACCTGGCCGCAATACTCCTGATCTCCTCGAAGCAGATCCCGATGCGGAAGGGTCTGAAGGTCTGGAGGTCGATGATCGTCGAACCCAGCCCCTTCGGATGCGAATAGCGCGTCGGCCCCCGATCGAGCGGCAGGTCGACGGCGTCGCGCACTTCCGGTTCGATGTCGCCGAACATGTATTTGCTGCCGGTGAGCGAACGATTGGCCGACGAGCCGAACACGCCCTTGCCGGTCTCGAGCGCGAGCGCGGCGATGGCGTCGTGCGTGGGCCCCGCATTCATCAGGAGATCGACCGTGCCCGCCTTGGTCGCGTTGGCGAGGACGAAGGGTGCCGCATTCTGGAAGATGGGATGACCGGAACGAAACGGAGCGACGATCGAGATCGGCAGGCCGTGATCCTCGATGACCGCGCGCACGAACTCGCGCGCCCTGGCGTCGATGTCGATGATCTCGTCGAACATCGCCAGACTGCCGAAACAGCCGCAAGGCTTGGAGAAGCTGCGCTGCTTGGCCTCGTAAATGCGCTTGATGGCGGGCTCGGTATGGCCGACGATGGCATAGCCGACATCTGTCCTGAAGATCGCGACGCCGCCATTGACGGCCGTGTCGAAGACAGCCTTGGCGTCTGCTGCCGGATCGGCCTTGATCTGTTCCATTCTGCTCACCTTCTCTTCTGCGTTTTCATTCCGGCATCAGCCCTTCGGCCGAGGGCCATGGCATGGCCGCAACGTGGGTTGCCGCCGTCTCGAGATAAAGCGCGCGCACGAGCGCGGGCACGAGCCGGTCGAGCCCGAACTTCATGCCGGTGATCGACGATGCGCAGATGCCGAGGCTGGCCGTTGCGGCCCAGTTGAATAGGCGCACGCGCGCGAGCCAGGCGGCGGATCCGGCGACCCGCTCCGTCAGTTCGAAACCGCGGCCGAGATAGGGATAGTCCGCCATCGCCTCGCCGGTGTCCGTTCCCGCCGCCGGCCTGTCGCGCCAGGTCTGGATCAGGTCCGCATGGGCGGCGAATTCGGGCCGTCGCGCCAGGCCGATCTGTGCGCCCGTCGCGAAGATGACGAAGTCCGCCCGCAGCATCCCGCCCGGCGTCTCGATCTCGATTTCGGATCCGGTCCAGCGCGTCGAAAGCCACGGCGTGCCGGGCATCAGCCGGAAGCGCGGATCGCGCACGCAGCGCTCCACGCTCCATGCCGGCGGCGGCGCGCCGCGGCCCAGAAGCCGGTGCATGACCGACCAGCGCGTGTCGTCGTCGAGCTCGCCGAATGCGCGCAGGAAGCCGACATGCTCGATCCAGCCGCGTACCTCGAAGGAGGGCACGTCCTTGCGCCGGAAGCACAGGATCGTGCTGTCGGCCCCGTGCTCCAGCGCCGTCGCGGCATTGTCGAGCGCAGAGGCACCGACACCCAGCACCGCGACGCGCATGCCGCGCAAGGCCTCGAAGTCGATGTCGTCGGCCGTGTGCGCCCGGCGGTCTGCGGGAATCGGATCGGCCAGCGCGTTCGGCATCGTCCAGGAGCCGCCGCCGTCGATGCCGTTGGCAAAGACGAGCTGGCGCGTGACGATGTCCTGGCGCTCGCCCGCCGCGTTGCGCGTCGCGACGGCGACGAGACCGTCCGGCGTCGGGTCGAATCCGACCACCTCAGTCTCGTTCTCGACCGGGATTTCGGCCTGGCGCCTCAGCCAGCGCAGGTAGTCCATCCAGAGCGGGCGGGGGATTCGCACGAGATCGTCCCAGGCCGGCTCCAGCGCCTGCGCGTCGTACCAGGCGCGGAAGGTAAGGCTCGGCACGCCGGCGTCGGGCCCTGTCAGGTATTTCGGCGTACGCAGCGTCGGCATGCGGGCGAAGCGCTCCCACGGACCCTCTTCGCCGGCCCGGTTTCGATCGAGGACGGCGACATTCAGGACGCGCTCGCGCCGCAGCGCCAGCGCGCAGCCAAGGCCGCCCTGTCCCGCGCCGACGATGACGACGTCGCGGACCGGCCGTCCGGCAGCGTCCGTCGCCGCCGGCACCCATGCGGATTGCGGGTAGGAGAGGCATTCGAGCTCGTAGCGAGCGCGGGCCTCGAGCGCGGCCAGCGACGCTGCATTCGGCGCGTGATCGACGGCCCGGTCGAGCATCAGATATACCCCGCGATACCGGGCAGCAGCAGCGTCACGGCCGGCACGAAGGCGATCAGCGTCAGGACGACCAGCATGGCGAGAATGTAGGGCAGGACAGCATAGGAGAGTGACTCCAGATTGACCCGGGCGATCGGCGCGACGATGAAGAGCACGAGCCCCAGCGGCGGCGTCAGCACGCCGAGCAGGAGCGCATACATCAGGAACATGCCGTACTGGATGGGCTCCATTCCGAGGCCCTGCAGCGCGAGCGGCATGAGTAGCGGGCCGAGGATGATCATGTTGGCGACCGCATCCATGAAGGTGCCCATCACGAGCAGGAACGCGGTCACGATCAGGAACAGCAGGATGCGGTTCTCGGTCACGCCGAGCATCATCGCGGTCAATTCCTGCGGCACTTGCAGATAGGTCAGCAGCCGGCCGAACACGAGCGACAGCGCCACGACGATCAGCGCGGACGCCGTCACCCTGCTCGTCTCGCGGAAGGCGCCGGCGAGGGAGTCCAGCGTCAGCGTGCGGTAGTAGAGGCCACCGACGATTATGGAGTAGAGCACCGCGACTGCGCCTGCTTCCGTCGGGGTGAAGATGCCCGACAGGATACCGCCCAGGATGATGGCCGGGATGATCAGGATCGGCATCGCCGACCCGGTGGCGCGCGCGGTCTGCCGTATGCCGGGGAAGGGCTGGACGATGCCGTATTCGCCGCGCCGCGCCACGAGCCAGGACACGAACATCAGGGCAAGGCCGGTCAGGATGCCCGGAATGACGCCGGCAAGGAACAGCCCGCCGATCGATATGCCGAGCTGGCTGCCGATGATGATCAGCGGAACGCTCGGCGGCAGGATGGCGCCGATCGTGGCCGCCGCCGCGCTGATCGCGGCGGCGAAGGTGCGCGGATAGTTCTCGCGGATCATCGCCGGGATCATCAGCGGCCCGATCGTCGCCGCGTCGGCGAGCGCCGAGCCCGAGATGCAGCCCAGGAGCATGCCTGTCACGGTCGTCACATGGGCGAGCCCCCCGCGCATCCAGCCGACGAGGTTCATCGCCAGCCTGACCAGCCGATCGGTCAGCCCGGCCCGGTTCAGGAGCTCGCCCGTCATCACGAAGGTCGGCAAGGCGAGAAGCGCATAGGAATCGAGCGCCGCCGCGATCTCGCTCGCCATGACGGAGAAGGGAACCGGCATGCCCGAGAACGCGATGAAGATGACGCAGGCGGCTCCGAGCGAAAAGGCGATCGGCACGCCGAGAGCGAGGAACCCCACGAAGGGTGCGAACAGGTAGATCGCTGCGAGTTGCATCTGCGGCTCACTTCTCGGAAAGGGTTGGCGACGATGGCCGGGCCGCGCCCGTATCGGATCTGGCGGGCCGCAGACTTTCGGCGATCGCCACGAGCGTCAGCACCGCCATCAGCATGGCGCCGAACGGGATCGCGAGCTTGATCCAGCGCGTGGAGATGCCGAGCATCGGCGAAGTGCGGTGGAAACCCTGGTTGAAGGCGTCGAAGCCCAGCCAGGCGAGGAAGACGAGGAAGGCCATCGTGACCACCAGCGCCAGCGCCTCGAGCGGCCGGCGCAGGCGCGCCGGCATGGCATCGACGACGAGCGGAACCCGAACATGGGCCTGGTCGCGGACCAGCGACACGGAGCCGAGGAACACCACCCAGATCAGCCCCATGGTGCAGATTTCTTCAGACCACATGATCGAGCCGCCCTGGATGTAGCGGAACCAGATCTGCGCAAGCATGACGACGAAGATGGCGGCGGTGATGACGGCGGCCGCGATCTCGCACAGTTCGGCAAGCGCGTTCGCCGCACGTTTCAGAGGCATGGCTGTCGTTCCTTCGGTTCGTCGGGCGGGCGCATGTTCGGCCGGGACGGCGAAGCACCGCCTGCAGGCAGTGCTCCGCCCCTGCGATGACGGCGGCCTAGCGCATGGCCACCATGCGCTCGATGACGCTCGGATCGGTATCGCCGGCGTATTCGTCCCAAAGACCTTCGCCGATCGACTGCCACTCGGCCTTTTCCGTTTCGGAGGGCTTGTAGATTTCCATTCCGGCCTCGCGAAGCTTGCCCTTCATCTCCTCCTCGGCCGCCTGGTCGGCCGCATTGGCCTCGTTGGCGGCGTCGACGGCGGCCATCAGGAACTTCTCACGGATGTCGTCGGGCATCGACATCAGGCTGTTCTTGTTGATGACCTGGAACTGGACGGCGAAGACCGCGTCCACCTCGGTGGCGTGCTTCAGCACCTCATGCATGTTGAAGCCGTAGGTCCAGATCGGCTGCACGTGGATGCCGTCGATCAGCCCGGTCTTCAGGCCGTTATAGGTCTCGGTCCATGCGAGCGGGGTCGGGCTGCCGCCCCAGGCCTCCACCAGCGCGATCTCGGCCGGCGATTGCGTCGTGCGGAACCGCATGCCCTTGACGTCTGCCGGCACCGGCGCGGCGCGCTGGTTGTTCCACAGGAGCCGGAACCCGCCGGCGCCGACCGGCGGCAGCGGCACGAGCGGCGTCGCCTCCGCGAACTTCGCGGCCTGCTCCTTCCACAGGTCCGAAGCGAACAGCCGATTGGCCATGTCCCAGTTGGTGATCGCATAGGGCAGGTCGACGAACGCGAAGTCCGGCGAGAACTGGGCGAACTGCCCGGTGACGTTCGACGTGATGTCGACGAACCCGGTCTGCACCGCCTCGAGCTGGGAGAGATCGGTGCCGAGGGTCGAGCTCGGATGCACCTGGATCTCCATCTCCACATCGTACTTTTCGCGCAGGATGTCCGAGATGCGGGCGATCGACGTGTGGGTCGGATCGCCGGCCTTGGCGTTCAGGCCGGCGACCAGCGGCTTCAGGTATTTCTGCGTCCCCTGGGCGCGCACGATGGCGGGCATGGGAAAGGCCAGAAGGCTGGTCGCGGCCGCCGTCTTGAGGAATTTACGGCGCGAAACCGAGCTGGCGCCGGCTTTGATCGTTTCGTCCATGGAGTTCTCCTCTGGGGTCGTTAGGCCGCGTGACGCCGCGGCTTCTGGGTTCGGGTGCCGGATGGGCTGCCCTTAAGTCAACTCTGTAGCACGAAGTCTAATCCGTACACAATCCTTATCGTATTCGACTCGGCTAGAATTCTATCTTTGTTGACGTGGCTATACGTGTAAAGCCGTATAATCAGCCTAAAATCAGCTATTTATGATGCCCAATAGCACAATCGCACAATGTGAGGCATCACAGAAATCGTGCACAATCCGGTTGACAGCCCGGAAAATCGTGTACAAAACTAGCTGACAGCAGATGGGAGGCAGTCGCATGGATCTCGGTATTGAAGGCAAGCGTGTCCTGGTCACCGGCGGCTCGCGCGGCATCGGCCTCGCGGCGGCACGTGCCTTCCTGCGCGAAGGGGCGCACGTCGTCATCAGCGCCCGGGAGCGCGAGCGCCTGGATGCCGCTGCCGAAGAGCTCGGCGCGCCGGAGCGCGTCGCGACCGTCATGTGCGACATGCGCCGGCCCGACGAACTGGAAAAGCTCGCGGACGTCGCGCGCACGGTCGACGTGCTCGTCAACAATGCCGGCGCCACGCCGACCGGCCGCATCGAGAGCGTCGGACGCGCCGAATGGGAGGAGGGGCTGTCGCTCAAGGTCGTCGCGACCGCGCTTTTGACCAAATATGCCTATGAGGCCATGAGCGGGCGCGGCGAGGGGGTCATCGTCAACGTCATCGGCAATTGCGGCGAGCGCCCCGATCCCGACATCATCATCGCGACCGTGACCAATACGGGCATGATGGGCTTTACCCGCGCCCTCGGCTCGATCAGCCCGGCCAACGGCGTGCGCGTGCTCGGCGTCAATCCCGGGCCGACGGCGACCGAGCGCCTGATCGGCCTCATGCAGCGCAAGGCAGGCGACAGGACCGGAGATTCCGGCCGCTGGCAGGAACTGGTCGCGCCGCTGCCGTTCGGCCGGGCGGCCGACCCGGCCGAGACTGCCGACATGATCGTCTTCGCGGCATCGAAATGCGCAAGCTACGTCTCGGGCACGATCCTGACCGTCGACGGCGGCGTCGCCGCGCGCGGCCATCTGTTCTGACGACGACGATGCACGTCCAGCCGCCCACCATGAAACCCGCCTTTTCGAACTGGAGCTGACCGCCGTGCCAGTGGCTCGCATCAACGGACACAACATGTACTACGAGGTCCATGGCGAGGGCCCCCCGGCCATCTGCATGGGCGGTTGGGGCACGTATTGCCATGGCGGCCATCATCACGTCGCGCGCAGCCTGCGCGAGAACTACAAGGTGCTGATCTTCGATCATCGCGGGCTGGGCGAATCCGACGACGATCCGTCGGTCGAACCGACGATGGTGCTTTACGCTAAGGACGTTGCCGAACTGTGCGACCATCTGGGCTGGAGCCGGGTCCATGTCGTCGGCCTGGTGGGCATGGGCGCCTGCATCGGCCAGGAACTCGCCATCTCCCGTCCGGACCTCGTGCGCAGCCTCGTCAACATGAACACATGGGCCAAGCCCGACGCGCTGATGCGCCACCAGCTCGAGCAATTGATGGACACGCATCGCGTGATGGGCTGGGCGGCGTTCCAGAAGCTCGTGTGCCTGTGGTCGTTCGACGAGGAGTTCTATCTCGCCAATCACGAGCGTCTCCTCGGGCCGCAAGGTCCCTGGTCCGAGCTCGACGGCCGCTATGGCGCGCATGAGCGGCTCGTCCGGGCATGCCTGTCGCACGACACGACGTCGCGGCTCGGCCAGATCGCGGCGCCGGCCCTGATCATTCATTGTCCGCTCGACGTCGTGAACGGGCCGCGCCTGACGCGGCCGATCGAAGCTGCGATCCCCGGCGCCCGCGGCCATACGCTCGACGGGGCCGCCCATGTCGTGGCCGGCCGCCAGATGCGCCAGCGCTTCTCCGACCTCGTGCAAGATTTCCTGACTGACGTCGAACATCGCGAAGGAGCCGCAGCATGAACATCGCGAACAAGGGGCTCCAGCCGCAGGCCGAAACGCGTTCGGGTCCGCTGGTCGGCCTGAAGATCGTCGAGATGGGCCAGCTTCTGGCCGGCCCGTTCGTGGGCACGCGATGCGCCGATTTCGGCGCCGAGGTCATCAAGGTCGAAACGCCCGGCGAGGGCGATCCGATGCGCGAGTGGGGACACCACCGGTATCGTGACGAATGCCTGTGGTGGCCGCTGCTGGCGCGAAACAAGAAGAGCGTGACGGCGAATTTGCGCGAGGAACGCGGCCAGGCGCTGGTGCGCCAGCTCCTGAGCGAGGCCGATGCGCTCGTCGAGAATTTCAAGCCGGGCACGCTGGAGAAATGGGGCCTGTCGCCGGCCGAGCTTCACGCCATCAATCCGCGCCTCGTCATCGTGCGCGTCTCCGGCTTCGGCCAGACCGGGCCCTATTCGAGCCGGCCGGGCTTTGCCAGCGTCGGCGAGGCGATGGGCGGCATGCGATACATCAACGGCTTCCCCGACCAGCCGCCGCCGCGCTTCGGCATCTCGCTCGGCGACTCGCTCACCGCGCTGTTCGCCTTCGAAGGCCTGATGATGGCACTCTACTGGCGCGACGCGATGGGGGGCGGCAAGGGCCAGGTGGTCGACGCGGCCATCACCGACAGTTGCTTCGCCATGCTGGAAAGCGCACTGCCGGAATACGACAAGTGCGGCGTCGTCCGCTCGCCGTCGGGAACCGGGCTGGCGAATGTCGTTCCCTCGAACATCTATCCGACGAGCGACGACAAATACTGCGTGATCGCCGCCAATCTCGATCCGATGTTCCGGCGCCTGTGCAAGGCGATGGGCCAGCCGGAGCTCGCCGACGACGCGCGCTTCGTCAACCACAAGGAGCGGGGAAGCCGCGCCGAACTCCTCGATGGCATGATCGCGAACTGGACGCGGACGATGACGATCGACGAGCTTCGCGACGTCCTCGACAGCCACGGCGTGGTCAACGGCCCGATCATGTCGATCGCCGACATTGCCGCCGATCCCCACTACAGGGCGCGCGGCATGGTCCAGGAAGTGGAGGACCCGCGCTTTGGAACGCTCGCCGTGCCGGGAATCGCCCCGCAGCTTTCGGGCACGCCCGGCCGCATCGACTGGCTCGGACCCGCCAGCGCCGGCGCGCACAATCGCGAGGTCTATGGCAAGCTCGGCCTCAGCGACGACGAGCTCGACGCCCTCGGCGCCGAAGGGATCATCTGAATGGTCGAGATCTGCGAGGTCGGCCCGCGCGACGGGCTCCAGAACCTGGCCCGGGTTTTCACCGTGGAGGAACGCGCCCGCCTCATTTCTCGCCTGGCCGCCGCGGGGCTGCGCCGGATCGAGGCGGTCAGCTTCGTCAATCCGATGCGCGTGCCGGCCATGGGCGAGGCGGAGGCGGTGCTGGCGCAGCTTCGCATCCCCGACGACTGCCGGCTTTCCGGCCTCGTCATGAACGAGAAGGGCGTCGCGCGGGCGCTCGACACGCGTCTCGACGAACTTCGTTACGTGGTCGTCACCTCCGAGACGCTCAGCCAGCGCAACCAGGGTTGCGGGACGTGGGAGAGCGCCGCCGCCCTTGGCCGCATCGAACCGACGGTTCGCGCCTCCGGACGTGCCCTGACCGGTGTGGTGGCGGCCGCCTTCGGATGTCCTTTCGAGGGCGAGGTCGACCCCGCGCGCGTTGCCGACATCGTCGCCAGCCTGATCGACGCCGGAGCCGACGAGATCATCCTTGCCGATACGATCGGGGTCGCCGTTCCAGGCGAGGTTCGCCGGCTGGCCGAGCTTTGCCGGCCGGCACTGAAAAACCGGCCGCTCGGCTTCCACTTCCACAACACCCGCAACACCGGATTCGCCAATGCCGTCGCGGCGATCGAAGCTGGCGCCGCCACGCTCGATGCCTCGATCGGCGGTCTTGGCGGCTGTCCGTTCGCGCCGGGCGCCTCGGGCAACATCGCGACCGAGGATCTCGTCTATCTGCTGTCGCGCGAATGCGCCGGCGACACGCCGGATCTCGCCGCGCTGATCGGCGTCGTCGACTGGCTCGCCCGGCTCGTGCCGGCGGACATCTCCGGCATGATGCGCAAGGCAGGCCCCTTTCCGACCCCACGCAAGACCAGTGTCGAGCGTGCACTTGTCACCCCAGTTGGAGCGAACACGTGACCGAGACAACGAGCGAACTGGAACACCGCCTGATCGACTATGCGCTTTCGCTTCGATACGACGACCTGCCGGCCGAAACAATATTGCAGGCCAAGCGGCGTCTGATGGACACGGTGGGCGGCGCGATCGGCGCCTTTGCGTCCCACCCCGCCCGCATCGCCCGCCATCTTGCCCAGCCCGTGGCCGGCGGGCCGTCCGCACGCGTCTGGGGTTCGCTCGTGCCGACGTCGCCCGAGGCAGCCGCCTTCGCCAACGGCACGATGCTGCGCTTCCTCGACATCAACGACACCTACCGCACCCGCGACGGCAGCCATCCCTCAGACAATCTCGGCGGGGTCATGGCCGTCGCGGAAATGCTCGGACTCTGTGGCCGCGACCTTCTCCTGGCGCTGATCATTTCATATGAGATCCAGAGCCGCTTCGTCGACGCCGTCGCGTTCAACGACAATGGCTGGGACCAGCCGGTTCCCGGCGCCATGGCCTGCGCGCTGGCCTGCGGAAGGCTGATGGGGCTCGACGCCGCGCAGATGCGCGATGCGCTGGCCCTCGCCATCATCCCCAACCTCAGCACCTACCAGACGCGTGCCGGCGAATTGTCGATGTGGAAGGGATCGGCGGCGGCCAATGGCGCGCGGCAGGGCGTCTTTGCCGCGCGGCTTGCCGCGGAAGGGATGACCGGCCCCTACGAGGCGTTCGACGGCGTTTTCGGCCTGTGGAACCAGACCGTCGGCAAGCCCGCGACCTTCCCCGATCTCGTGCGCGGCGCAGGCACCTACGCGATCCAGCAGTCCAACATCAAGATGTATCCGGTGCGCGATAGCTGCCAGTTGCCCGTCAATGCCGCCAAGGCCCTTCGTGCCAAGGTGGAAGCGTCGCAGATCGAGGCTCTCGAGATCACGACCTACAAATCCGCGCACAAGGGCGCCGTCGCCGACCCCGAACTGTGGGCGCCGAAAACCCGCGAGACCGCGGACCACTCCATGCTCGTCTCGGTCGCCGTGACGCTGATCGACGGCACGATCACGCCGAATTCGTTCGAATATGCGCGCTTCCTCGACAAGGACGTCCTCGATCTCATCGGCCGCACGAAAGTCGAGGTCAGCGACGTGTTCAGCGCCCAGGCGCCGGGCATCAGGAACTGCAGGCTCGAGGCGCGCGACCGCGCCGGCAACACCCACGTCGCCCACCTCCAGCTCACCACGGCCGACATCGAACGCGGGCCGGACGACGGCGAACTCGAAGAGAAATTCATGATGCTCACGCGCGGCTTCATGCCGGAGATTGCCGCCAGGCGCCTGCATGAGGCGCTGCTGTCGGCCGATGAATTCGACCGGGTATCCGACCTCGTCGACCTGACGGAGATTTGAGACAGATGCTCAGAGTTGGCGCAGACGTCGGCGGGACGCACACGGACCTCGTACTTTTCGACGAGGCAGCCGCGCGGATCGTGGTCCACAAGGTGCCCACAACGGTGGACGATCCCTCGCGCGGCGTCGTCGAGGCGCTGCGCGAACTTGCCGCCAAGGCCGATGTCGGCACGGACGGCATCGATTATTTCATGCACGGCACGACGGTGGCGACCAACATCGTGCTCGAGCACAATGGCGCGCGGGCAGGGCTGATCACGACCGAGGGCTTCCGCGACATCCTCCACATCGCGCGCCACAAGCGGCCGCAGACCTTCAGCCTTCAGCTCGACCTTCCCTGGCAGACGCACCAGCTCGTGCGCCGCCGCCACCGCTTCGCCGTGGCCGAACGCATCGTTCCGCCCGGAACGGTCGCCGTCCCGCTCGACGAGAACGCGGTGCGCGGCGCCGTCGAAAAGATGCTGGCGGACGGCATCGAGGCGATCGCGATCTGCTTCCTCCACGCCTATCTGAACCCCGTTCACGAGGCGCGGGCGCTGGCGATCGTGCGCGAGATGGCGCCGGACGTCTATGTCTGCGCCAGCCATCAGGTCATCCCGCAATACCGGGAGTACGAGCGCTTCTCGACGACGGCGCTCAATGCCTATGTCGGCCCGAAATCGGCGACCTATCTTCAGCGCCTGGCCGGCGACATCGAAACGCTCGGTGTCGGCGGCGGGCTGCACCTGATGCAATCGTCCGGCGGCGCAACGACGCTCGCGGCTGCCGTCGCGCGTCCCGTCAATCTCCTGATGTCGGGACCGGCGGGCGGACTGATCGGCGGCATCTGGGTCGGCCGCTCGGCAGGCTATGCCGACGTGATCACGCTCGACGTGGGCGGCACCTCGGCGGATATCGGGCTCGCGCCGTCCGGGCAGATCCAGTTCAAGCACATCCTCGACACCCGCATCGGCGACTATCACGCCATGGTGCCGATGGCCCAGCTCGACGCAATCGGCGCGGGCGGCGGCTCGATCGCCTATATCGACGCCGGCGGGCAGTTCCAGGTCGGCCCCCGCAGCGCCGGCTCGGAGCCCGGCCCGGCCTGCTACGCGCGCGGTGGAACCGAGCCGACTGCGACCGATTGCATGGTGGCGCTTGGCCGCATCGACCCCGCCGCCTTTCTGGGCGGGCGGCTCCCGCTCGACGCCGCGCTCGCCCGCCAGGCGATCGAATCGAAGCTCGCCGCCCGCCTCGGCGGAACCGTGGAAGAGGCCGCGCTCGGCGCGGTCAAGATTCTCACCCATTCGATGATTCAGGCGATCGAGGTCAATTCGGTGCGCAGCGGTCACGATCCGCGCGATTTCGCACTCGTCGCGTTCGGCGGCGCCGGCCCGCTTTTCGCCTGCGACATCGCGCGCGAACTGTCGATCCCCCGGGTCATCGTGCCGACCACGCCCGGCCTGACCTCGGCGCTCGGCCTTCTGGCAAGCGACGTCACCTACGAGCAGAGCCGAACGGTGATGCAGAACGAGCGGACCGCCGACAGCGACCTCATCGCGAAGGTGTTCGCCGATCTGGAGGCCGATCTTCTCGTCCAGTTGCGTGCCGACGGGTTCGACGAAACGTCGATCACGCTTCTGCGCTTTGCCGATTGTCGCTACGCGGGACAAGGCTACGAGTTGCGCACGCCCGCACCGGCCGGAGCGATCGACGACGCGTTCATGCAACGGCTGCACGCCGCCTTCGATGCCGAGCACGTCAAGGCCTACGGAAAGTCCTTCCCGGAAAAGTCGATCCAGATCGTCAATCTGCGCGCCGTCGGCGTGGGGGCGATCCCGACGCTCGAGCCGGCCGCACTGGAGGAGGGCGGCGCCGACGTCGATCCCAAGGCCATCCGCACACGTCAGGCGACCGTGTTCGAGGTCGACGGCGACGCCGTCGCGATCGACACCCCGCGCTACGAGCGCGCCCTCCTGAAGGCAGGCAACGTCATCGCCGGCCCTGCGGTCATCGACCAGATGGACACCACGACCGTTCTTCCACCCGGCACGCTCGCCCGTGTCGACAAATTCGGTTCGCTCATCGTGGAGGTCGGAGCATGAATTCGCACGTCAAGGAGAAGGCGGAAGGCGCGATCAGGCTTCCCGTCAGCCCGATCGACCCGGTGAGCCTGCGCGTCATCGGCGGGGCGTTCAATGCCGTCGCCCGTGAAATGGCGCAGGTCCTGTACCGCATGTCGAATTCGTCGATCGTGCGCGAATCCGAGGATATCGGCTGCGGCATCTTCGATGTCGACGGCCGCGAGCTTTGCGAGAGCGAAACGTCGCCGATGCATATCGGCTCGCTGCCCTTCTACATCCGCGGCTTCATGCGCAAGCTGAAGGGTCAGATCGAGGATGGCGACATCATCATCCACAACCACCCTTATCACGGGGCCTCGCACACGCCGGACCTCGGCGTCGCCGTGCCGATCTTCCACGACGGCAAACTGGTCGCCTTCGCTGCCGCGACGGCCCATCTGATCGATTCAGGCGCGGCGGCGCCCGGACTCAACATCGACCTGATCGATCTCTACGCGGAAGGCACGATCTACGATTCGATCAAGCTCTATCGCAAGGGCGTGCGGAACGAAGAAGTCTGGGCGATCCTGCAGGACAGCGTGCGCACGCCCGAGCACAACGCCTCCGACATCGAGGCGATGATCGCAGCGACGCGTTTCGGGCGCGAACGCATTCTCAAGCTCATCGCGCGCTACGGCGCCGAAACCGTGTTCGGCACGGCCGAATACTGGATGGACTACAGCGAGGCGCGGCTTCGCCAGCAGATCGCCAAGCTCCCCGACGGCGACTACAGCGCCGAAAGCTGGCTCGACCACGACGGCCGCAACTTGGACAAGCCGCTCAAGGTTGCCGTGACGGTGCGCAAGCGCGGCACCGGCATCACGATCGACCTGACCGGATCGGCGGACGAAACGGAGACGGGCTTCAACGTTCCCTTTGAAGGCTCGCTTCAGGTCGCCTGCTATTATGCCGTCCGCACGCTTTTCCTCGACCAGGCGATCGGCGACGAGTTCGTGCCGCAGAACGAAGGCATGTTCCGTCCGGTCGAGGTCGTCGCGCCGCTCGGCTCGATCTTCAATCCCCGCTTCCCGCGCGCGTGCTTCGCCCGCATGGCGCAGGTGCAGCGCGTCATCGACTGCATCATCCGTGCACTGGCGCCGATCGTTCCGGAGAAGGCGACCGGCGGCAATGCGGCCACGGTCATGAGCGTGTCCTATTCGGGCTTCGACCAGGCCAGGGGCCAGTATTGGGTTTGCGTGGAAGTCAATGAGGGCAGCTATGGCGGGCGCGCCACGAAGGACGGCCTCGACACCGTCGACAACCTCATGGCCAATACCCGCAACGTGCCGGTCGAGGAGATCGAGCTGCACTATCCGCTGCGCGTCGAGCGCTACGAGATGCGGCCCGGCCTGCCCGGTGCCGGGCGCAACCGCGGCGGCGTCGGCCATGTGCGCGAGATGCGCTTTCTCGTCGACGGCTATTTCTCCTGCAACGGCGATCGCATCAACGAGCATCCCTATGGCGTATTCGGCGGTTTTGACGGGGAGGGCGCACGCCTGACCTTGAACCCCGGAACGCCCGGCGAGCGTGAGTGGCCGTCCAAGATTTCCGGCCGCAAGGTCAAGGCGGGTGACGTCATCCGGGTCATGGGACCGTCCAGCGCCGGCTACGGCGATCCTGCCGAGCGCGATCCTTCCAAGGTGCTGTCGGATTGGCTCGACGACCTGATAACCGTCGAGGAAGCGAGAAACATCTACCGTGTCGTCATCGACGCCCATGCACAATGCATCGACGCGAAGGCCACCGAAACGCTGCGATCACAGGCGCCGCGTCGATGAACCAAGCCGCCCATGCCGCATGGCGAACCGATTCCCGTCCCGGCGTGGTCGAAGGACTGATGCGCGTCGCAGGGCGGGAGCTCGATCCGCTCCTCTGGCAGGCTGCCTGCCTCGACCGCATCGCCGCGCGCGATCCGCTGGTCATGGCATGGGCGCATGTCGTCGACGAGACCTCGCTCGAACCAGTTCCGCAGTCCGTGCGAGGCGTCCTTCACGGACTGCCGATCGGCGTCAAGGACGTGATCGACGTCGCGGCCATGCCGACCGGCTGCGGTTCGCCGGCAATGGACGGTTTCGTCGCCGATGCGGATGCGGCCGCCGTCGCCCGGCTGAAAGCGGCGGGCGCCGTCGTGCTCGGCAAGACCGTGACCACCGAATTCGCTTTCATGCGGCCGGGCCCGACGCGCAATCCCCTCGATCCCGCCCGCACGCCGGGCGGCTCATCCTCCGGATCGGCCGCCGCCGTCGCCGACGGCCACGTGCCGGTTGCGCTGACGACCCAGACCGGCGGGTCGACCATTCGTCCGGCCGCCTATTGCGGGATCGTCGGCTACAAGCCGCCGGTCGGGACCGTGCCGCTGGCAGGCCTGCGCATCCTCGACCCGAACATGGACACGATCGGCCTTCACGCGCGCTCCGTCGCCGACGTGGCGCGGGTGGCGAGCGTCCTCGAGGCCCGCCCGCGCGAGCCGAACCCGGCCGAACGCGTCAATATCCTGGTCGCCGGACTGGGGCAGGGGCCCGGCGCCGACATGTCCAACACGCACTTCCTGATGCGCTGCGGCGCCCGGCTGCGCGAAAGCGGCGCAAGCGTCGTCGATATCGACCTTCCCTTCGATCGGGCCGCGCTCGACGATTGCCACCGCACCATCATGTCGGCAGCGGTCGCCCGCAGCTTCGCGGACCTGTTCGAGACGAAGCGCGATCTCTTGAGCACCGAGCTTTGCGCCTTCATCGAGCGCGGCCGGCGACATGGCAACGACGAGCTTGCCGATGCGCGTGCCCGCGTCGAGCGTGCGCGCGAGGCGATCGGGCGCGTCTGCGGGCACGACAGCGTCCTCCTCTGGCCCTCCGCCACGGGCGAAGCGCCGATCGGCCTCGGCACGACGGGCGATTCGTCCCTCAACCGTCCCTGGTCGCTGCTCGGCTATGGCGTGATGACCGTGCCGGCTGGGGCAGGGCCTGCCGGCATGCCGCTCGGGCTTCAAATCATCGATCCGCAACCCGGCGCGCCGCTTCTGTTCGCCGCCGCCTTCGCCGCCGAAACCGCCTTCGCGGCAACACAAAGCAGGGAGTAACGCCGAGATGAGCGCAGCCACGATTTCGGGACCGATGGAGGACGCGCTGGTCGACTTCGCCGACCGCTTCCGCCTGGACGATGCCGGCCAGCGAGGGATCGACGCTGCCAAGGCGCGCCTTCTCGATTCCATCGGCGTGGCGATGGCGGCGTATCTCGCGCCGCCGGCGCGGATCGCCCGGCGCATGGCCCAGCCAACCGCCGGTTCGCTGCGCGCACGGCTTTGGGGCAGCGGCACGATCACGACGCCCGAGGCGGCTGCCTTCGCCAACGGGGTGATGGTTCGCTATCTCGACCTCAACGACGCCTACCGCACGCGCGACGCTCATCATCCCTCCGATTACGTGCCGGGCATCCTCGCCGTGGCCGAAGCGAAGGGCGCGAGCGGCGGCGATTTCCTCGCAGCGGTCATCGTGGCCTACGAGATTATGTGCCGCTTCACAGACACCGTGCCCTTCAACGACCGCGGCTGGGACCAGCCGGTCTCCGGCGCTCTTGCGACGGCGCTCGCCTGCGGACGGCTGTTCGGCCTTTCGCGCGAGGCTTTGCGCGACGCACTGGCGCTGGCGCTCATCCCCAATCTGTGTACCTACCAGACGCGCGCCGGCGAATTGTCGATGTGGAAGGGCTGCGCCGGTCCGAATGGCGCGCGCAACGGTGTCTTCGCCGCGCTCCTCGCATCCGAGGGCATGACCGGTCCCTACAACGCCTTCGACGGTGTCTTCGGCGTCTGGAACCAGGCGACGCGCGGCGAGGTCTTCGAGATCGATCTGCCCGCCGCAGGCCACACGGGCTCGTGGGGCATCATCCAGAGCAACATCAAGAGTTTCCCCGTGCGCGATTCCTGCCAGCTTCCGATCATGACGGCGCTGGAACTGCGCGCCAAGCTGGCCGGAAGGCCGATCGACCGGCTCGTCATCGACACGTACAAGTCGGCACATCTGGGCGCCGTCAAGGACGCCGAGCTCTGGGCGCCCAAGACCCGCGAGACGGCCGATCACTCGATGCTCTTCTCGGCCGCCTGCGCGCTGATCGACGGCAAGGTCACGCCCGACAGCTTCGAAGCCGCGCGCTTTCTCGACCGCGACGTCCTCGACCTCATCGGCAGCACGACCGTCAACATCCTCGACGATTTCACTGCCGCCACGCCGGCGATCCGAAATTGCCGCATCACCGCGTTCAGCGGCGGCGAGGAGATCACGGCCCACCGCGTCGTCACCCTGGCGGAAATCGAGCGCGGCATGCCGCAGGACGAGATCGAGCGCAAGTTTCGCGAGTGCAGCGCCCGCGCCTTCGACGTGAAGCGGCAGGACGAGGTCATCGCGGCGGTGGCCGGCATCGACGGCCTTGCCGATGTCTCCGGCTTCTCCGCCATCCTCGACGTCTAGCGGCCGCCGCAACCGTTGACGTTCACCCATCGCTTAAGGCGTTCCGGCCAATTGACCGGTCGTTCAGGATATTCGACGTGCTCTCGATTTCCCAATCCCGCATTGCCGTACCGCAATTCGCAAGGACGCTTTTCCCCGGTGTGGCGATCGCCGCGATGCTGGCGATGGCCGCGATGTTCGTCTCGGGCCAGTATGGCGGACCGCAAATCCTCTACGCACTGCTGTTCGGGATGGCGCTGAACTTTCTGGCGGCCGACGAAACTGCGAAGCCGGGCATCGCCTTCGCCTCGAAGGCGGTCCTGCGGCTGGGCGTTGCGCTGCTCGGCATGCGCATCGGTCTCGCGGACATTGCGGGGCTCGGGATCGGCACGGTGCTGCTGGTCCTTGCGGGCGTGACCTCGACCATCGGTCTTGGCGTGCTGCTTGCGCCGCATTTCGGGCTCACCCGCGAACAGGGCGTCCTGACGGGCGGCGCGACGGCGATTTGCGGCGCGTCTGCGGCGATGGCGATCGCGGCGATCTTGCCGCGCTCGAAGGTGAACGAGCGCGACACGATCTTCACGGTCGCCGCCGTCACCGCGCTCAGCACGATCGCCATGGTTGCCTATCCGCTGCTGGCCGCCTTTCTGGAACTGAGCGACATGCGTGCGGGGATTTTGCTGGGCGCGACGATCCACGATGTCGCCCAGGTGGTGGGCGCCGGCTACATGATCTCCGAGACGGCCGCCGACAGCGCCACCGTGACGAAGCTCATGCGCGTGGCGATGCTCGTCCCCGTCTGCCTCGCGATCGCCGCATGGCTCTCCATCGCCGCCCGCAGCCAGGCCGGGACGCGCAGGAAGGTGAGCCTGTCCTTGCCGTGGTTCCTCGTCGCCTTCGTCATATTCGCCTGCGCCAATTCCGCCGGTCTCGTGCCGGAGGACGTCGTCCTCCTGGCCTCGGACGCCTCGCGCTGGTGCCTGGTCACGGCGATTGCCGCAATCGGCATCAAGACGTCGGTCGGCGAACTGCGGTCGGTCGGCTGGCGCGCAATCGCGCTCGTCTTTGCCGAGACGCTGTTCCTGCTGGCCTTGGTCGTCACCGTCATGACCCTTCAATCCTGACCGGTCGACGTGATGCGAAGAGGCGCGTCAGCCACGGACTTTGCGCAAGCCAGGACTTCGATGTGAGGCGGTTTTCGTCGCGGCTAGGGGAGGGAGCGCGCTCGACCCCTCGGAAAGCATGGTGGGCGATGACGGGCTCGAACCGCCGACATCTTCGGTGTAAACGAAGCGCTCTACCAACTGAGCTAATCGCCCTCACGAGGCTGGAGATTTAGGCCGTCGGGGCCGAGCGCGCAAGGCCGAATTGGCATCGGCCGGGCCTTCCGCAGCGTCGCACCGGATCGCTTGCGAAATAACGTTCCGGCCGGCTTCGGGCGCTTGACACCTCCGGTCGAACCGCTTAATTCACCCACCAACGCGGGCCGCACGAAACGTGCAGCAAGCGCCAAGCGCGGGTGTAGCTCAGTCGGTTAGAGTGCCGGCCTGTCACGCCGGAGGTCGCGGGTTCGAGCCCCGTCACTCGCGCCATTTTCTCAAAGGCTTTCAGCAATTCGCTGTCGTAAAGCTTCAACCCGGTCCTCGGCCGGGTTTCGACTTTCCATTCCTATTGCTGCTCTTCCCCGGTCGGCTCGACCTGTGGCGCGATCTCGTCCGTCGCCTCCGGCTCCGGCTCGCGCGCTTGCTGTGTCAGCAGAAGCAGCACGAGGGCGATCCCGGCCAGCACTTTCCAGAATCCTGCCGCCAGCCGCTTTCCCGGATCGTTGATCATGGTGCGACTGTCCCGCGCCGGTCGCCGTCATGCAAGGCTGAAACGAAAAAGGCCGGGCTTTCGACCCGACCTTCCAACATCTCGACGGCGGTGCCAGTACATCCGTGGTCACCAGCCGGAGACGATCTCTCGTAACACCATAGATGGGAATCGATTCCCCATCCTGCAAGGGGTCAACCGCGTGGGCGCCGCCGCTCGCGGCGGTTGCCCTCGCCGCCGCTTTGCGAGGCGAGCTTGTTGCGCATCGGCCCGATCCGCGCCTCGATCGTCTCGACGCTCGGGCGCTCGCCCTTGTTGTGGGCATCGAGCGCCGCGCGCATTGCGGCCAGATGGCCGAAGGACGTGCCGCAGCAGCCGCCGACGATCCGCGCCCCTCCATCGACCGCCAGCCGCGCATAGTCGGCCATCAGTTCGGGCGTGCCCGAATAATGGATTTCAGAACCGCGGAACTCCGGGATGCCGCAATTGCCCTTGACGATGATCGTCGCGTCCGGCCGCGCCGCGCTCATGTCGAGGAGCGAGGCGAGGATGTCCGACGCGCCGACGCCGCAATTGGCCCCGACCGCGACCGGATGCTGCGAAAGCTGGTCGCCGACCTCGTGGATCGCGTCCGGCGCGAGTCCCATCATGGTGCGCCCGGCCGTGTCGAACGAGCCGGTATAGGTGTAGGGTAGGCCGACCTTGATCGCCGCCTCGGCGGCCGCCCTGATCTCGTCCGGCGCCGACATCGTCTCGATCCAGGCGACCTCGGCACCCCCGGCCTTCAGGCCCTCGATCTGCTCGGCAAAGGCGGCAACCGCGTCGTCATAGGTCATCGCGCCGAGCGGCACCAGCAATTCGCCCGTCGGCCCGACCGAGCCGGCAACGATGACGCGCCGCCCGGCCTTGTCTGCGACGCCGCGCGCGATTTCGGCCGCCTTGCGGTTGATCTCGTGCACCCGGTCCTGCGCATGATGCAGCTTCAGCCGGTGCCGCGTGCCGCCGAAGGAATTGGTGAGGATGATGTCCGCGCCCGCATCGACGAAGCCCTGGTGCAGCGCCTCGATCTTCTCCGGCGCGGTCTCGTTCCAGAGCTCCGGCGCCTCGCCGGCCTCAAGGCCCATCGCGAAGAGATTGGTGCCGGTGGCGCCGTCCGCGAGGAGGACGCCTTTCTCGGCGATCAGGGCGTCGATCGGATTGTCCATGAAATGTCTCGATTTGCTGTTTGCCGAAGATATAAAGAAATCTTTATATCCGGTCAATCGATCGGGTCGTCGGCCAGTTGTCGGCAATAGGCGGCGGCCTCGTGCGCGTTGATTTCGGCCGCGCGGATGAGATTGTCGAAATGCCGCGTCAGCGTGCGTACGGGCGTCACCGCGTTCAGCACCAGATACATCTCGCCGACATAGATCGCCGCGCGGATTTGCCCGAAGATCGTGTAGGGGATCGAATAGCGCTGGCGCCCGTCATAAAGATAGAGCCGGAAGCTTGGATAGAGATCGTCGACCAGCCGCGCCATATGGGCGAGTTGTTCGCGCCGCGCCGCCTCGTCGAGCCCGCTCCAAACGCCATTTCCCTTGGCGAAGATCTCCAGCATATGGCGCGGCATGCAGACCTCCATGTCGGTCTCCGGCCGCCGGTTGTAGTCGATCCGGTAGTCCTTCTCGTCGATCTGGCTTTCGCGGTTCTTGCGCGTGATCCCCGCCTCGTAGTCGATCACCGCATCGGTGCGCAAAAGGTCGGGAATGCCTGCCGGCACGTAGCGAATCTTGGTGCCCGCCGCCTCGGCGTGCCAGGCCGCAAGCAGCGTGCGGTCGAAGCTGCCGGTCCCTTCCTCGATCTCGAGGCTCTCGCGGATTTCCGACGCAAGCCCCTCGTCCTGGCTGACCCCGAGCAGCCAGTCGAGCGAGACGTTGTAGGTCGCCGCCATGTTGAGCAGCGTTTCCGCGCGCGGCAGCCGCGTCGATTGCCCCGACAGGAGCTGCGACAGGGCCGAGCGGTCGATGCCGACGCCGGCGGCAAAGGCCGACTGGTTCTGGCCGCTGCGGGCCAGCATCAGCTTCAGCCGCTCGCGGAAAAGTTGGGAAAGGTCGCGCTTATCCATGCAGCAGCATATCGCGATTGTTCACTAAACAAAACATCTGCCGCACTCGGTTTTCACTATCAACGAAATATGCGCAATGTCACATTGGTGTGAGTCTCATTTGATGTCAGCATTCTGTCAGCAGGATCGGGGGGATCCAGCGATTCGGACTTGGGGCGGGACATGGACATGCGACGAAACCATCGACACGCCGCGCCGACACCACGCGCGCGACCCATCTTCAGCGCCGTCGAATGGCCGACGGTCGTGCTCATCGCCGGGTGCTACGGTGCCTGGTTGGCGGCCGGCACGATCGGCTGGACCGTCTCGCCCTGGCTCGCGGTGGCCGTGCTCACCATTGCCATCGCCCTCCAATCCTCGCTGATGCACGAGGCCGCCCACGGCCATCCGACCCGCAACGGCCTCGTCAACGAATTCCTCGTCGGCCTGCCGATCGGCCTCGTTTATCCCTATCGCCGCTTCAAGAAGCTGCATCTGTGCCACCACGCCGACGAGCGGCTGACCGACCCGTTCGACGATCCGGAAAGCTGCTACCAGGCGTTCTGGAAGCACGAGGCACTGCCGGGCTGGCTGCGCGCGCTCCTCTCGTTCAACAACACCATGGTCGGCCGCTTCCTCATCGGCCCCGCGTTGTCGAACGTCGCGTTCCTCGCATCCGATCTGAAGCTCCTGCGCGCCGGCGATGTCGGCGTGCAGCGCGCCTGGCGTCATCACCTCGTCGGCCTCGCCATCTTGGCGCCCATCATCGTCTTCGCGTTCGAGATGCCGCTGTGGCTCTATCTCGTCCCGGTCTATCTCGGCCAGTCGCTGATCGCGATCCGCACCTTTGCCGAGCATCAATGGTCGGAGCGGCCGGACGGGCGCACCATCATCGTCGAGCGCTCGCCGCTGGCGCTCCTCTTCCTCAACAACAACCTCCACCTCGTCCATCACAAGCAGCCCACCGTGCCGTGGTACGAACTCCCGCGCCTCTTCCGCGCCCGGCGCGAGGAATGGGTGCGCATGAATGGCGGCTACGTCTTCCCGAACTATCTGGCGCTCTTCCGCGCCTTCGCGCTCAAATCCAAGGAGCCGATCGTCCACCCCGTCCTGCGCCGCCAGCCGGAGCCGGGCAGGGCGCTGCGCCCCCGCATCCGCGCCCGCAACGTCAACGGCCTGGGTTCCGCGCCGGTCCCGGCCGAACCGTCGACCGAGTAGGGCTTGCCTCCCGCCTTCGCGGCATCCGATAAGGTCTCATGACCCATCCGATCGCCGCCCTTCCCATGTATGACTGGCCGGAAGTCCGCGCGGGCACGAACGCCGAATGGGCCCGCATCCGCGACGCCCTGCGCGCCGCCGGCATCGACGCTCCCGAAACGCTGACCCGTGAGACCGGCGACCTCTACGACTTCTGGCGCCGCCCCGACATCCTCTTCGCCCAGACATGCTGGGGCCCGATGGGGGATGGCCTCGCCGAGTACGTGCACGTCGTCGGCCAGCCGGATTATTCGGACGTGGAAGGCGGGGATGGGGAGCTTTATCGCAGTGTGGTTTTGATGCGGGCAAACAATGAAACGCCGAGTTCCGTCGCACCCCCCTCTGTCCTGCCGGACATCTCCCCCGCAGGTGGGGAGATCAAGCACGTCATCGACTTGGCAATCGCGGACGGGACGATGACGAGATTGATCTCCCCCCTTGCGGGGGAGATGTCCGGCAGGACAGAGGGGGGCAACGTAGGGGAGCTACCTTCGCAAGCAGTCATCAACCTCATCCGCAACAAGCGCTTCGCCTACAACGTCCCCGACTCCATGTCCGGCTACCTCGCCCTCCAGGCGGACCTCGGCTCCCTCGACCTCTTCAGCGAACACATCCCCACGGGCGGCCACCGCGCCTCTATCCGCGCCGTCGCATCTGGCCGCGCCGACGTCTGCGCCATCGACTGCCGATCCTGGGCACTCGCCCAACGCCACGAACCGGCCGCGGCCAACCTCGTGCCCGTCGGCTGGACGACCCCTCGCAAGGGCCTTCCCTACATCACCAGTCGCCAAACTCCGCCGGAAACCGTCGCCATAATGCGCGCTGCCTTGATGGATGCCGGCCTGATCGTCGCCTGATCAACCCCGCATCTTCTCGCCCGACGGGTCGAGCGGCGGCTCGACCGCGATCCGCGCCGGGCGCCGATGCCCGAGGATCTCGATCTCGAACATCCCGTCGCTCGCATCGTCCGAAAGCGCCGCAGGCACGTAGCCCTGCGCCATCGACTTTTCGACGAAATGCGCATAGCCGCCGGACGTCACCCAGCCGACCACCGACCATTCCCCGTCATGGATGCCGCGCACAGCCGAGGCGTCAGTGGCAGCTTGCGACCCACGCACGTCCTTGCCCTCCGCATCGAAGCGCGGCGCGCCATAGCCGTGCGGCTGGCCGACCGTGCCGAATTCCTGCCCGTTGACCTTCGCCCAGATCGGCTCGTCGCCCATCACGTCTGCGTCGAGAGCATCGACCGTGAAGGAAACCCGCCGCAGCTTCGACCCTTCGGCCTGTTCCTTCGCCGCCGCCTCGCGGCCGATAAAATCGTTCTTCTCCAGCTTGATGAAGCGATCCATCGCCCCCTCGAACGGGCCGTAGATCGGCCGCAGCTCGCGGAACCAGGTCGGGAAGTTCTTTTCGAGCCGCATCGACAACAGCGCCCGCATGCCGAAGTCGACGATGCCGAATTCTGCGCCCTCGCGCTTGATCGCCTCGTAGACGAGCCGCTGATAGGCCGGCTCCATCCAGATTTCGTAGCCGAGATCGCCCGTATAGGAGATGCGGTTGACCATGCACGGCGCGCCGGCCACCGCCATCTCGCGAAAATCCATGAACCGGAACGCCGCGTTCGACACGTTGACATCGACCAGCTTTTGCAAAAGATCGCGCGAGCGCGGCCCGGCGATCGAGAGCCCCACCAGCGTCTGGTCGAAGCGGATGATCCGCACCGAGCGATCCTTCGGCAGGTGCTTTTCGAACCAGCGCATGTGGTATTTCTGCGCCGCCGACGAACCCCAGACCATGAACCGGTCGTCATCCGCCTTGGCGATGGTGAAATCGCCGATCAGCTTGCCGAACTCGTTCAGCATCGGCGTCAACACGATGCGCCCGGTCTTCGGCATCCGGTTGGTCATCAGCCGGTTGAGGAACTCCTCCGCCCCGGTCCCGGCCACTTCGTACTTCGCGAAATTGGCGATTTCCGTCACGCCGACGCGTTCGCGCGTCGCGCGAACTTCCGCCCCGATATGCTCGAAATCGTTGGAGCGGTGGAACGAGACGACATCCTTGGCCTCGATGCCCTTCGGCGCAAACCAGAGCGGCGTCTCCAGCCCCCAGCTATCACCCATCACGGCATTGTTGTCGCGCACCATGACGTCGTAGAGCGGCGTCGTCTGCGCGGGCCGCGCAGCCGGCAGTTCCTCGTTCGGGAAGCGGATCGAGAAGCGGCGCGAATAGTTCTCGCGCACCTTGGCGTTGGTGTAGCGCAGGCTCGCCCATTCGCCGAAGCGCGCGACGTCCATGCCCCAGACGTCGAAGCCCGGATCGCCGTTCACCATCCAGTTGGAGAGCGCCAGCCCGACGCCGCCGCCTTGGCTGAACCCGGCCATGACCGCGCAGGCGCACCAGAAATTCGTCAGCCCCTGCACCGGCCCGACGAGCGGATTGCCGTCCGGCGCGAAGGTGAACGGCCCGTTGATGATCTGCTTGATGCCAGCCTTCTCGATGCCGGGAAAATGCTTGAACCCGATTTCCAGCGACGGCGCGATGCGGTCGAGGTCGGGTTGCAGCAGTTCGTGGCCGAAGTCCCATGGCGTGTTGACAGGCGACCACGGCTTGCAGGCCTTCTCATAGGTGCCGAGCAGCACGCCGTTGCGCTCCTGCCGCGTATAGATCTCGCCCTTGAAGTCAAGCACGCCGACCATCTCGCGGCCGGTCCTGGCATTGAACTCCTCGACCTCCGGCATCGGCTCGGTCAAAAGATACATGTGCTCCATGGCAAGCAGCGGCAGCTCGACGCCGACCATGCGTCCCACCTCGCGCGCCCACAGCCCGCCGCAATTGACGACATGCTCGGTCTTCACGGTGCCGTTCCTGGTGACGACGTTCCAGGTGCCATCGGCCTCCTGCGTCAGCTCGATCACCGGATTGCGCAGCACGATCTCGGCCCCGAGCGTCTTCGCCGCCTTGGCATAGGCGTGCGTCGTGCCCGACGGGTCGAGATGGCCTTCGACCGGGTCCCACATCGCGCCGACGAAATTCGTCTCGTCCATCAGCGGGAACATCGCCTTCGCCTCGGACGGCGTGATGAGCTCAGTGTCCATCCCGAGATACCGGCCCTTGGCATGGGCAAGCCGCAGGAAATCCATCCGCTCCGGCGTATCCGCCAGCATGACGCCACCGGTCAGGTGCAGCGAGCAGGACTGGCCCGAAATCTCCTCCAGCTCCTTGTAGAGCTGGACCGTATAGGCCTGCAGCTTGGCGACGTTCGGATCGCCGTTCAACGTATGAAACCCGCCCGCCGCATGCCACGAGGAACCGGATGTCAACTCCGACCGCTCGATCAGCATCACATCCGTCCATCCGGCCTTCGCCAGATGATAAAGCACCGAACACCCGACGACGCCCCCGCCGATCACAACCGCTTTTGCATGGGATTTCATATGAACCTGTCCGCCCGAGATTATATTTGTACCCGCTCATTAAGAGTCAGCGGGTCTGAGGAAGCTGATGGTTTGAGTTGAAGATCGACGGCATCGACCTTGGATGCAAGCCGCCCGGTCAGCGCCGCGAGGATCGTCTCAAAAACCTCGCCGCGCGCCTTCAGAACGTCGTGGTTCCAGAAACGAAGAATGGAATAGCCTTGAGCGTTGATGAGCGCATCGCGCTGAATATCATGGACACTTCCGGCATGTTGGCTACCGTCGATCTCAACGACGAGCCACTGCTCGCGGCAGGCAAAGTCAGCGAAGTAGGGACCGATCGGAAACTGTCGCGTAAATTTGTATCCGCCGAGCTTGCGACGCTTCAGCTCCGACCAAAGCAGCGCCTCCGCCTGATTGTCGCCTTTACGTAATCCACGAGCGCGAGCGGTCGTGCCCGTCTTTCGGCGGCTTCGCGTCTCACCGCCGCCTTCCCCCACTCCGTCGCCGCTGCGCGGCGCCACCTCTCCCCCCTCCGGAGGGAGAGGAAAGGCGCGCATCACCGCTTCCTCCTCAGAATGAAGCCCGCTCCCTCTCCGCATTTCCTCTCCCCCGTCGTCCGGGGGAGAGGTGGTCCGCGAAGCGGATCGGAGTGGGGGTCGCCTGGCCTCGCTCATCGTCTCAAAAATCCGTCGGCGCGCCGCCTTCGGCGCTCCGCCGCTCGACGAACGCATTGACCGCCTCCTCGACCGCCGGGTCGATCGCCGGCTTTTCCCAAGCCGCCAGCCGTTCCTTCCACACCCGGTTGGCCTTCTCGACTGCCGTCGGGCTGCCCGCCAGTTGCCAGCTTTCGAAATTGCGCCAGTCCGACAGGATTGGCGAATAGAACGCGTTCTTGTAGCGGTCCTGCGTGTGCTGCGTTCCAAAGAAGTGCCCGCCCGGGCCGACCTCGCGGATGGCGTCGACCGCCAGCGCGTCTTCGGAAAGGTCGAGCGGGGTCAGGAACTCCGCCACCATCTGCAACAGGTCGATGTCGAGGATCATCTTCTCGTAGGAGCAGCGCAGCCCACCCTCGAGCCACCCGGCCGAATGGAGCATGAAATTTGCGCCCGCCTGCACCGCGCCCCACAGCGAAAAGACGCTCTCATACGCCGCCTGCGCGTCGACGGCGTTCGCCGCGCAGACATTCGACGTGCGGTAGGGGATGCCGTAGCGCCGCGCGAGCTGGCCGCCGACGAGTTGCGCCTTCATGTATTCCGGCGTGCCGAAGGCCGGCGCGCCCGACTTCATGTCGACGTTGGAGGTGAACCCGCCATAGCCGACCGGCGCGCCCTTCCTGACCATCTGCGCGAATGCGATGGCCGACAGTGCCTCGGCGTTCTGCTGGACGAGCGCCCCCGCGATCGTCACCGGCGCCATCGCGCCCGACAGCGTGAAGGGCGTGACGATGACGATCTGCCCGCGGCTCGCCATCTGGATGATGCCTTCCATCATCGGAATGTCGAGCTTCAGCGGCGAGTTGGTGTTGATGATCGTATAGACCGACGGCTCGGTGAGAAGCTGCTCATCCGAAATCCCGCGCGCCAGCCGCGCGATCTCGATCCCGTCCACATTGCGCTCCCGCCCGAGCGAATAGATGTGGAACGGCTTGTCGGTGATCAGCGCCAGGTCGCGCACGCATTCGAGGTGCCGGATCGAGGGGTGGATGTCCGTCGGCTCGACCGGATAGCCGCCGGTCGCGTGGATGATGTTGTGGACCTGCGCGAGCTTCAGGAAATTGCGGAAATCCTGTTGATTGCCCGGCCGGCGACCTCGGTCGAGGTCCGAGCAGTTCGGGGCCGAGGCGACCTGCGCGAAGACGAGGTTGCGTCCGCCAAAATGGACGTCATGTGCCGGGTTGCGCGCATGAAGCGTGAACTGCGACGGGCAATGCGAGACCAACTCCAGGATCAGGTCGGCATCGAAGCGCACGCGCTCCGATCCCTCGCGCACGTCGGCGCCCGCCTCCTTCATGATCCGCCGCGCTTCGTCATGCAGCACGTCGACGCCGATCTCCCTCAGCACCCGCAGCGAGGCGAGGTGGATCGATTCGAGCTCGTCCGCCGAGAGAAGCTCGGTCGGCGGAAACGGAATCGTGTGGCGGCGATAGGGCGGCTGCTCGAAAGCGGCCGATCCACCGGCGCGCTTGCCCGCCCGTCCGCCGCGCCGGCCGCGTTCGGTCACGAGCGCCTCGCTGGGCATGGTCAGATCGGTCATCGCGGCCTCGGCGGAATGCGGAAAACTGGCCGCATACTGGACTGTCGGCGATCCGTCCGACAACGGACCGGCGACCTTGAGAAAGAGGGAATCGACACGAGCGACATCGCGTTATCGAAGGAGCGACATCGCCGGATTCGCCGTGTCTGGACCACCGAAATCCAACTTTTCGGCCACGCTCGTTTTGCTCTGGCGCGGCGAACGGGGACAGGATCATGTCTGGCGATGGAAACGATCGCCGTCCCTACCACGAAGCCCGTGCCATGGCTCGCCATCGGCGCCGTGACGGCGACCGTGTCGGTGTTCGCGATCGCGCAGGGCCTGTCCTATCCTCTGCTCGCCTTCGTCCTCGAGCGGCAGGGCGTCTCACCGACGATGATCGGCCTTTCCGCCGCCATGTCGCCGCTCGGCATGATCGTCTCGTCATCGCTCGTGCCCATGCTGGTCAAGCGGCTCGGCGGCGTGCGCACCGTGCTTTGCTGCGCCGCCTTCTGCGCGACGCTTCTCGCGCTCATCGGCGCGACCCAGAACGTCTGGCTCTGGTTCCCGCTGCGCTTCATGATCGGCATGTCGGTCATCCCGCTCTATGTCCTTTCGGAAGTCTGGATGATCTCGCTCGCGCCCGCCCATGCGCGCGGCCGGTTCATGGGCTTCTACACCTCCACCATCTCGCTCGGCTTCGCGCTCGGCCCGGCAACGCTGGCCGTCGTCGGCACGTCGGGCTGGCCGCCCTTTTTCGTCGGCATCGCCGCCTTCCTCATCTGCGGCCTCTTCGTTGCCGCCGCGGCGCCGCGCCTTCCGCAATTCCACGAGGACGAGCAGCAGGGCACCGTGCGCCGCTTCCTTCCCGTCGCGCCGACGCTGCTTCTCGCGGTCGTCGTCGCCGCCGGATTCGAGACCGCGATGCTGTCGCTCCTGCCGTCCTACGGCCGCGCCTTCGCGGTCGGCGAGGCGGAGATGGCGACGCTCCTCACCGTCTTCATCATCGGCAATTTCGCGCTGCAGGTGCCGTTCGGCATGGTCGCGGACTGGTGGAGCGCGCGCGCCGTCATGCTCGTCTGTGCGGTGCTCACGATCGTCGGCTGCGCGCTCCTGCCGCTGGTGCTCGGCACGCCCGCGCAATGGCCCGTCGCCTTCTTCTGGGGCGCGTTCGCCTACGGCATCTACACGATGGCGATCGTCGAACTCGGCCAGCGCTTTTCCGGCTCCATGCTGGTCGCGGGCAACGCCGCCTTTGCGCTCATGTGGGGCATCGGCGGCATTTCCGGACCGCCGAGCGCGGGCGTTGCGATGCAGATTTTCGGCCCGCACGGTCTGCCGGCCGTCATGGCGGCGCTCTGCTTGGCTCTCGTGCTGGTCGGTGTCGTCCGCGCCCGCCGGCGCGCTTGAACCCCGGCCGGGCCGCCGCTACAAAAGCCCATGCGCCGCTTTGTCAAAAGACATGCCTCGACGCCGTCGCCGCGCACGCGGCACGCCGAGCTTCTGCGCCTGTGCGCCCGGATCGGATATTCCCCTCCGCACTCCACCTGAACCCCTCGTTCAACGGAGAGAAACGACATGACCTACCAGAACTATTCCCTGAAGCAGCTTCAGGAGATCGATGCAGCCCATCATCTCCACCCCTTCACCGACCACAAGGATTTGCGCCACGCCGGCTCGCGCATGATCACCCGCGCCGAAGGTCCGTTCGTCTATGACAGCGAGGGCAAGCAGATCCTCGACGGCATGGCGGGCCTGTGGTGCGTGAATGTCGGCTATGGCCGCAACGAACTGGCCGAAGCCGCCTACGCGCAGATGAAGGAATTGCCCTACTACAATTCCTTCTTCAAATGCACGACGCCGACGCCGGTCCTGCTCGCGCGCAAGCTCGCCGAAATCGCGCCGGCCAACATGAACCAGGTGTTCTACGGCTCGTCCGGTTCGGAGGCCAACGACACGGCATTGCGGCTCGTGCGCCACTACTGGGCGCTCGAAGGCAAGCCGCAGAAAAACCGCATCATCTCGCGCAACTGGGCCTATCACGGCTCCACCATCACCGGCACCTCGCTCGGCGGCATGTCGGCGATGCACGGCCAGTTGAACGGCGCGGTGCCGAACATCGTCCACGTCATGCCGCCCTATGCGTTCGAACTGGCGAAGCCCGGCGAGAGCGACCATGATTTCGGCCTGCGCGCCGCAAAGGCCGTCGAGGATGCGATCCTCGAGGCCGGCGCCGACAACGTCGCCGCCTTCATCGGCGAGCCGGTCATGGGGGCAGGGGGCGTCAAGATCGCGCCCGACAGCTACTGGCCCGAAATCCAGCGCATCTGCCGCAAGCACGACGTGCTCCTGATGCTCGACGAGGTCATCACCGGCTATGGCCGCACCGGCGAATGGTTCGCCGCGCAGTCGCTCGGCATCGAGGCCGACACGATCACCACCGCCAAGGCGCTGACCTCCGGTTACCAGCCGCTGTCCGCGCTCCTGGTCGGCGACCGGATCGCCTCGACGCTGGTCGAAAAGGGCGGCGAGTTCTACCACGGCTACACCTATTCCGGTCACCCGGTCGCCTGCGCCGTGGCGCTCGCCAATCTCGACATCATCGAGAAGGAGGGCCTGGTCGAACGCGTCCGCGACGAGACGGGACCCTATCTCGCCAGGGCGCTCCGGGAGCGTCTGGCCGGCCACGGCATCGTCGGCGAAGTCCGCAGCATCGGCCTCATGGCGGCCATCGAGATCGTCAAGGACAAGACGACGCGCGAGCGGTTCGACAATGCCGGCTTCGCCGCCGCCGCCGTCCGCGACCACGCCATCGCGGGCGGCATGATGATGCGGGCCGTGGGCGACACGATGATCCTGTCGCCGCCGCTCATCTGGACGAAGGACACGATCGACATGGCCTGCGAGCGCATTGGCAAGGCGCTCGACCTCGCCGAGCGCGACCTGCGCAAGTAGCCAAAACGCGCGCCCTTTCGCCCATTGCGAAGGGGCGCTGTCCTTCGTTGGAACATCGTTGTGCGTGAAGCGTTTTGTGCAGCGCAATATCGTGCTAGGAATAAATCATGCCGATCAAGCCGACCGCCCGTTCCGTGCGCGCCGCCGCCTCGCTGACGGGAAACCTCATGCTGGCGCCGGCCGTCATCGCCATGCGCATGCCGATGCTGGCCGCCGAGGCGCAGAGCCACAATCCTTATCGCGTCGAGACCACGCGCGCCGTGACCGAAAAGATGTCGGCCATGGTCGAAGGCGCGCTCGCCGCCCAGATGGCCTTTGCCTACGCTGCGATCCAGTTCTGGCCGGAAATCTGGTCCGGACGCACGCCGTCGCTCTTGAGCGGCGCAGCGGCGGATCGCGCCATGCGCGCCGCGCTCAAGCCGTCGGGCAGGGCGGTCAAGAGCAATCATCGTCGCTTGAGCCGGAGCATCTGAAACGCAAAAACCGCGCTCTCCGGAAGAGAAACGCGGTCTTGCCACAAAGACGCATGGCACTTCGCGACAAGATACTTGCGAAGGATACTGCTCCGGTACGCAATACCTGATCCGGAGCGGGAGGCGGCTGCGACGACCGCCTTGTCATCTGTTCTAGCGGGACAATCTTACCAGCGGGTTAGCAGTCGCTTAAGCAAAGATGAATCGCCCGAAAATCGCATCGTTCAATCCGGTTTTCCGCGCAGGAAATTGATGATCCCGGAAAAGTCGGTGCTGCCTTGGCCCATCGCGTTGAAAAGCGCGTAAAGCTGCGTCGCCTCGGCGCCGAGCGGCGTCACCGCACCGGCATTCTGCGCGGCCTCCTGCGCCAGCTTCAGATCCTTCAGCATCAGCGCTGCGGCAAAGCCCGGCTTGTAGTCGCGGTTGGCCGGCGAGTTCGGCACGGGGCCGGGGACCGGGCAATAGGTCGTCAGCGACCAGCACTGGCCCGACGAGGTCGACGCGACGTCGTAGAGCGCCTGGTGCGAGAGGCCGAGTTTTTCGGCCAGCACGAACGCTTCGCCGACGCCGATCATCGAGATGCCGAGGATCATGTTGTTGCAGATCTTCGCCGCCTGTCCGGCGCCCGCATCTCCGCAATTGACCACCTTGCCGGCCATCGGCTTCAGCACCGGCGCGGCCTTGGCGAACGCGTCCGCGCTGCCGCCGGCCATGAAGGTCAGCGTGCCCGCTTCCGCCCCACCGACGCCGCCCGAAACCGGCGCGTCGACCGACAGCATGCCTGCTTCGTCCGCGATCTTGTGCGCCTTGCGCGCCGAATCGACGTCGATGGTCGAGGAATCGATGAAGAGCGTCCCCTTGGCCGCCGCCGGCACGATGTCCTCATAGACCGACACGACATGCTTGCCCGCCGGCAGCATGGTGATGACGACCTCCGCGCCAGCAATCGCCTCCCGCGCGCTCGCTGCCACCGCTGCGCCATTCGCCCTAGCGGTTTCGAGATTCGCCTCGACGAGGTCGAACCCCGTCACCTTGTGCCCCGCCTTGACGAGATTGGCCGCCATGGGATTGCCCATGTTGCCGAGGCCGATGAATGCGATGGTCGTCATGTGTTTCCTCCGCGGTCGGTGAATAGTGAATGGTGAATGGCAAGCGGCAAGCGGATGAGGGGCGTCATTGACTGAGAGAATTGGTGACCATGTTGCGCGAAGCGAAAGGCACCATTCACCATTCACTTCCCGATCAAACTGCGCGCGATGATCACCCGCATGATCTCGTTCGTGCCCTCGAGAATCTGGTGCACGCGCAGATCGCGCACTATCTTCTCGACGCCGTAATCGTGCAGGTAGCCGTAGCCGCCATGGACCTGCAGCGCCTCGTTGGCAACGTCGAAGCAGGTGTCGGTGACGAAGCGCTTGGCCATCGCCGACCACTTGCCGGCATCGTGCGCCTTGCGGTCGAGCTTGGCGGCGGCGGCGTAGAGCAGCATGCGCGAGGCACTGAGGTCCGTCTCCATGTCGGCCAGTTTGAATTGCAGCGCCTGGAACTGGTCGAGCGTCTTGCCGAAGGCCTGCCGCTCGCCAGCATAGGCCAGCGCCTTGTCGAGTGCGGACTGCGCGCCGCCGAGCGAGCAGGCGGCGATGTTGAGCCGGCCGCCGTCGAGCCCGGCCATGGCGATCCTGAAGCCCATGCCCTCGTCGGCAAGCAGGTTTTCTGCCGGCACCTTGCAGTCGTCGAAGATCACCTGGCGGGTCGGTTGCATGTGCCAGCCCATCTTGTTTTCGCTCGCGCCGAAGGAAAGGCCGGGCGCATCCTTCGGGATGACCAGCGTCGAGACGCCCTTCGGCCCGTCCTCGCCGGTGCGCACCATCGCGACATAGACGTCCGATTCGCCCGCGCCGGAGATGAACTGTTTGGCGCCGTTGACGATGTAGTCGCTGCCATTGCCGCCCGAACGCGTCGCGCGCGTCTTCAGCGCAGCGGCGTCGGAGCCCGCGCCCGGCTCGGTCAGGCAGTAGCTCGCGATCCATTCGAGCGAGGTCAGCTTCGGCAGGAAGCGCTGGCGCTGCGCCTCGTCGCCGAATTTGTCGATCATCCACGACGCCATGTTGTGGATCGATAGGAAGGACGAGAATGCGGGGCAGGCGGCCGCCAGCGCCTCGAAGATCAGCACCGCGTCGAGCCGTCCCAACCCCGACCCGCCGACATCCTCGCCGATATAGATGCCGCCGAAGCCAAGCGGCCCCGTCTCGCGGATGACGTTGGCCGGGAAATGCCGCTCGCGGTCCCAGTCGAGCGCATAAGGCGCGACGCGCTCGGCAGCGAAGCCCGCCGTCATTTCCTGGATGGCGCGCTGGTCCTCGTTGAGTTCGAACTGGCTGGCCGTGGCGTCGGTCGCGGCGTCCATGCCGACCTCCCTGTCGCAATGGATTTTCCTCGGCCGGCAATCTAGACCATTGTCCGACGCGCGCAACGTGAAGCCTGTGCGCAAGGCGACAAGGGGATGTGCATGGGTTCGAGTCGAGAGTGCGCCGTTTGACCCGCGCCATCATGCTTCAGGGCACCGGCTCGGATGTCGGCAAGACGCTGCTGGTCGCGGGCCTGTGCCGGGCCGCCCTGCATCGCGGCCTGCGCGTGCGCCCGTTCAAGCCGCAGAACATGTCGAACAACGCCGCGATCGCCATCGGCCTCGACGGGTCGCCCGGCGAGATCGGGCGCGCGCAATGGCTGCAGGCGCGCGCCTGCAAGGTCGCGCCGAGCGTCGACATGAACCCCGTCCTGCTCAAGCCGCAAAGCGACCTCGGCGCCCAGATCGTCATCCACGGCCGCATGGCGGGCGAGGCGGCCGCGCGCAACTTCGGCGCGCAGAAGGACCGACTGATGGCGGCCGTCATGGAATCCTGGCACCGTCTCCGGGGAGATGCCGACCTCGTCATCGTCGAGGGCGCCGGCTCGCCAGCCGAGATCAATCTGCGCGACCGCGACATCGCGAACATGGGCTTCGCCACCGTCGCAAATGTCCCGGTCGTGCTCGTCGGCGACATCGACCGCGGCGGCGTCATCGCCTCCATCGCCGGGACGCATCTGATCCTGCCCGACGAAGACCGGCGGATGATCGTCGGCTTCATCGTCAACAAATTCCGCGGTGAGCTCTCGCTCTTCGACGACGGCCTCGCCGCCATCGAGCGCTTCACCGGCTGGCACTCTTTCGGCGTCGTGCCGTGGCTGAAAGATGCCGCGCTCCTGCCTGCCGAAGACGCCGTCGTGCTCGACCGCGCCCCACGCGGCGGCAAGGGACGGCTGGTGATCGCGGTGCCGATGCTCTCGCGCATCGCCAATTTCGACGACCTCGACTCGCTGCGCGCCGAACCGGACGTGGACGTCGTCTTCGTGCCGCCCGGTCGCCCAATCCCGCCGGTCGACATCGTCATCCTCCCGGGCTCCAAATCGACCATCGCCGATCTCGCTTTCCTGCGCGTGCAGGGCTGGGATCGCGACATCGCCCGGCACCACGCTTCCGGCGGCACGATCATCGGCCTCTGCGGCGGCTTCCAGATGCTCGGCAGGCGCGTCAGCGACCCCACCGGAACCGAAGGACTGGACCGCGAAGCGCCCGGCCTCGGTCTCCTCGACCTCGAAACGGTGCTCGAGCCGCAGAAGACCCTTCGCGAGGCGACCGCCCGCTCGCTCCGCTACGGCGTCGAAACGACGGGCTACGAAATCCATCTCGGCCGCACCACCGGTCCGGATTGCGCGCGTCCCGTCTTCCGAATCGACAGCGCGCCGGACGGCGCAATGTCGGCTAACGGCCAGGTCTGGGGCACCTACCTCCACGGCCTCTTCACCGGCGACGAATTTCGTCGACGCTTCCTCGCCGACCACGGCGTCGAAGCTTCGCCACTCGGCTTCGAGCAGCGCATCGACGCCGCGCTCGACGCCATTGCCGCAGCGCTGGAAACCCATCTCGATTGCGACGGCCTCTTCGCCGCAGCGCGCTGAGCCGTCAGCCGTTCTCCTTGAACCAGTCGACGATCGCCGGCATGTTGCGCTCGAAGCCGCCGGGAATGAAGAAATTGAGCAGCCCCGCGCGCGCGTCCGTCCGATTCTCGAAATCATGGATCGTCCCGGCCGGAATGCGCAGGAAATCGCCGGGCCCGATGTCGTGCCACACCGTGCCGACCAGCACCGCCATCACGCCGCCGATGCCGTAGAACACTTCGTCATTCGCCTCGTGGCTGTGCGCGCCGGGCCCGCTCGTGCGCGGTTCGAGCCACCATTCGGAAACGCTGTAGGCTTCCTTCGTCTCCGCCTCGTCCGCCTTGAAGATCGCCCGCATGCCCGGCATGTCGTAGGTGCGGCCGGTTCCGGCTGCGAGCTTGATGACCTGCGGTTTCGCGTCGGTGTCCATATATCCCTCCATCGCCGCGAGGATAGCGCAGACCGTCCGCTGGCGAAAACCGCATGCGGAATTTCGCCGGCTTCGTCCCCTAGGCTGCCGTTCCGACAAGGATAAATGCTTCGTAAGCATCATTCAGGTAGAAATACCAGGGCGCGCAAACTGGATCGCGCGTTGACCGGGAGTTGAACCGTGTTCGAACCACGTCAGGACTTGGCGATGCCGGCCGAAATGCTGCTCGTCCTCGCCATAATCCTGCGCGAGGGCGATCGGCTGGACCAGTTCGGTCTCCTCTCCGAGCGCGTCTATGACTGGCTGGCGCTCGGCCCCGGCGACCGCGAGCTGCTCGCCGCCGAACTGACGCGCTACCACGCGGGCGTCAGCACCTCGGCCAGCATCCTAGCGCTGCGTGCACTGGCGCCCGATCAGCGCCGCAAAGTCGCCGACCAGGTGCTCGATTTCGCCGCCGGCGACCCGCTGCTGAGCCCGCATCAAAGGCGGCTCGGCATCCGCGTGCGCGACATTCTCGCCGTCGACGACCCGGTCTAGGCGTTCGCCGCGCGTCGCCGCGCGAGCGCCCGGTCGAGATCGGGCGAGGCGGCGACCAGCATCTTGCCCGCCTCCGACTGCGGATCGTCCAGCACCGCACCGGTATCTCCGCGCTCCACGATCTCGCCCTCATGCATCACCATCACCTGGTCGGTGATCGCCCGCGCGACCGCCAGATCGTGCGTGATGAAGAGGTAGGCGACGCCGAGCCGCTGGTTCAGATCGGCGAAGAGGTCGAGCACCTGCGCCCGGATCGAAACGTCGAGCGCAGACACCGGCTCGTCGGCGACGATCAGCTTCGGTCGCGTGATCAGCGCCCGCGCGATCGAAAGCCGCTGCCGCTGCCCGCCGGAAAATTCGTGCGGATATTTGTCCATGTCCGCAGCCGAAAGCCCGACTTCGCCAAGCGCCTGCGCGACCCGCTCGCGCCTGTCTGAGCGCGATGGCTGGCTTTCCAGAAGATGCAGCGGCTCGGCCACCAGCCGTTCTACCTTGTGGCGCGGGTTGAACGAGCCGTAGGGGTCCTGGAAGACGACCTGCATGTTGCGCCGCGACGGCCGCAGATCGGCCTCGCTCTTCGTCGTCAGTTCCTCCCCGCCGAACCGGATCGAGCCCGATGTCGGCCGGTCGAGCGCGAGGATCATGCGGGCGAGGGTGGATTTCCCACACCCCGACCGCCCCACCAGCGCCATCGACTGGCCTTCGTGCAGGTCGAACGACACGCCCCGCACGGCGCGGAACGGCTCGGGTTTTGAGAACAGCGAGCGCCGCCGGCCGGCATAGTCGCGGGTGACGTCGCGGATTTCCAGTAGTGTCGGGTAGCGCCACCTTCCCCGCGCTCCCTCAACGTCCACGTCTCCCTCCCCCTTGTGGGGAGGGGTGAGGGGTGGGGGTATGAAGCGCGAAACCCTCTCCGGCACATGCGTCGAAGCCTCGGCCAGTTGCCGCGTATAAGGATGCGCCTTCTCCGTCAGGATGCGCCCAGTCTCGCCCGCATCCATCACCTCGCCATGGCGCATGATAGTCACCCGGTCGGCCATGTCGGCAACGACGGCTAGATCGTGCGAAATCAGCAGCAACCCCATCCGCCGCTCGTCGACGAGGTCACGCAAAAGCTCCAGAATCTGCGCCTGGAGCACCACGTCGAGCGCCGTCGTCGGCTCGTCGGCGACGAGCAGCTTCGGCTCAAGCGCGCAGGCAATGGCGATCACCACGCGCTGGCGCTGCCCACCCGACAATTCATGCGGATAGCGCGACAGCGGAAACTTCACCTCCGGCAATCCCACCCGGTCGAGCATCGCGCGGGCCCTGTCCTCCGCGTCCCTGCGGTTCGCACCGGTGTGCCAGCGAATCCCCTCCGCCACCTGCTCGCCGATCGTCTTGACCGGGTTCAGCGCCGTCATCGGCTCCTGGAAGACCATCCCGATATCGTCGCCACGCAGCTTGTTCATCGCCGCTTCCGGTGCGTTCAGGATATCGATCCCGTCGAACGTCACGCGCCCGCTCGTTTGCGCCAGCTCGGGCAAGAGCCGCATCAGCGTCAGCGCCGTCATCGACTTTCCGGAGCCCGATTCGCCCACCAGCCCCAGCACTTCGCCCTGGTCGATGTGAAGGTCGACACCCTTCAATATCTCGAAATTGCCGATCGAGAGGCGCAGGCTTTCGATTTCGAGCAGGCTCATCGCTGGCGCCTCAGTCGCGGGTCGAGCACGTCGCGCAGGCCGTCGCCGAGAAGGTTGAGGCCGAGCACGGTCACGACGATGGCAAGCCCCGGAAAGATCGCGAGGTGCGGCGCGACCATCATGCGGGTCTGCGCGTCGAAGAGCATGCGCCCCCAACTCGTCATCGGCGGCTGCGCGCCGAGCCCCAGATAGGAAAGTCCCGCCTCGGCGAGGATTCCGAGCGCGAACTGGATCGTGCCCTGGACGAGCAGGATCGAGGCGATGTTGGGAAGAATGTGCTCGATGGTGATCAGCGTCGCCGACTTGCCCGAAGCCCGCGCGGCAAGCACATATTCGCGCGGCCACAGCGCCATCGCCCCGGCGCGGGCGACGCGCGCGAAGACGGGGATGTTGAAGATGCCGATCGCGACGATCGCATTGACCGCGCCCGGCCCGAAGATCGCCGTGATCATGATCGCCGAAAGCAGGGCAGGGAAGGCGAAGACCACGTCGTTGAAGCGCATCAGCGCTTCGTCGATCCAGCCGCCCCGCGCGGCCGCCCAGCAGCCGAGCGGCACGCCGATCCCCATGCCGATGCCGACGGCGACGAAGGCGACGGCGATCGAGTTGCGCGCGCCGATCATGATCAGGGAGAGGATGTCGCGGCCGAAATGGTCGGTCCCGAACCAGTGCTGCGCCGAGATGGGTTGCATCCGGTTCGCCACCGTCAGGTTGATGACGTCGTGCGGCGTCCAGACGAACGAGACCAGCGCCATCAGCGCGATCAGCGCCGTGATGACGAAGCCGGTGACGAAGGACGCGTTGGAGAACGCCGCCCGCACGAACTGCCCGGCGCCTTCGACTGGCGGCGATGTCTGCTCGGCGCTCATGCCCGCGCCCTCAGTCGTGGATCGACCATCGCATAGGCGATGTCGACGAGGATGTTGACGAGGACGACGCTCGCGACGAGCAGCATCACCACGCCCTCGACGACGATCAAATCGCGCTGCGTGATCGCCTGGAAGACCAGCCGCCCGAGCCCCGGCAGGTAGAACACGTTCTCGATGATGATCGTGCCTGCCAAGAGGAAGGCGAACTGCAGCCCGAGAATGGTCAGGACCGGGATCATCGCGTTGCGCAGCGCGTGCCGCCACAGAACATAGCGGCGCGGCATCCCCTTGGCGCGCGCGGTGCGGATGTAGTCCTCGCCGAGCACTTCGAGCATCGCCGAACGGGTGACGCGCGCCAGGATCGCGGCCTGCGGCAGGGCGAGCGCGATCGCGGGCAGGATCAGCGCCTTCACCCCCGGCCAGATGCCGCCGGCCCAGCCCGGAAATCCGCCAGCGGGTACGAGCCGCAGCCACACGGCGAACACGTAGATCAGCAGCAGCGCGAACCAGAAATTCGGAATGGCGACGCCCACCTGCGCCGTCCCCATCGACACCGTATCGCCCATCCGCCCCCGCCGCGCCGCCGCAAAAATGCCGACCGGAATGGCGATGACCGTCGACAGCACCAGCGAAATCACCGCCAGCGGCAGCGAGACGACGGCGCGCTCGGCGATCAGGTCGATGACGGGCGAGCGGTAGGTATAGGAATTCCCGAAATCCCCGACCGCCATGCCCGTGACCCAGTTCACGTAGCGCTCGAGCAGCGGCACGTTCAGCCCCATCTGCTCGCGCAGCGCCGCCAGCGCCTCGGGCGTCGCGTTCATCCCCAGCATGATCCGCGCCGGATCGCCCGGAAGGATCTCCATGATGGAGAAGACGATGACCGACGCCACGAGCAGCGTCAGGATGCCGATTGCGATGCGCTTGGAGAGGAAGAGGGTCATGTGGAAGTCGTAGCCTCGCCAAATCGGCAAGGCCGCGTTCCTTCGCGCCCCCCTCTGCCTTGCCAGGCATCTCCCCCGCAAGGGGGGAGATCAAGCGCGCCGATGACGAGACTGATCTCCCCCCTTGCGGGGGAGATGGGCGGCAGCCCAGAGGGGGGCAACGTAAAGCTCACGGTGCGTAGCTTTTTCCGACTACTCCGCCCACTTCACCTGCGTCAGATCCGTCGCCTGGATCGGCGCATTCTCCCACATGCCTTCCAGCTTGGCGTCCCACACGCCGATCTTCGGCAACTGGAACAGGAAGCCCACCACCGCGTCCTCGGCCAGAATCTGCTGCGCCTGGCCATAGAGCTCGTTGCGCTTTTCCTCGTCCGAAGTCGTGTCGAGCTCGGCGATCACCGCGTTGAACTCGTCGTTCTTGTAGTTGAAGTAGTAGTCCGGCCGCGAATAGATATCGATGTCGTTCGGCTCCGTGTGCGAGACGATCGTCATGTCGTAATCCTTCTCGGTGAAGACCTGGCTCAGCCAGTCGGCCCACTCCACCGGGATGATCTCCAGTTCGATGCCCACCTGACGAAGCTGCGAGGCGATCACCTGTCCGCCCTCACGTGCATAGGGCGGGGGCGGCAGCTTCAGCGTCGCCGAGATGCCGTCGGCAAAGCCCGCATCGGCCAGAAGCTGCTTCGCCTTCTCCGGATCGTAGGGATAGGTGTCGGTCAGGTCGACATAGGCCGCATTGGCGGGCGAGAAGTGCGAGCCGATCGGCGTGCCGAGGCCCGAGCCGTTGCCGGCGATGATCTCCTCGCGGTTGAGCGCGTGGGCGATCGCCTGGCGCACTTCCAGTCTGTCGAACGGCTCCTTGCCATTGTTGATCGAAAGCAGCGTCTCGCCCTCGGTCGAGCCGATCACGACCTCGAATCGCGGGTCGGACTGGATCTGCGCCAGCGCGTCGCCGGCCGGCATGTTCGGGAAGGCGTGGACGTCGCCCGAAAGCAGCGCCGGAATGGCGGCGGCGGCGTCCGGCACGATGCGGAATTCGGCGCGTTCCAGCGCTGCGGCTTCGCCCCAATAGTCCGGGTTCTTGACGAGGACGACGGACGACCCCTTCGCCCAGCTATCGAACTTGAACGGCCCGGTGCCGACCGGCGTCTCCATGTTGCCGGCGGCCGAGGCTTCCGACACGATCACCGCGTCGCCCCAGCCCATATTGTAGAGGAACGAACCCTGCGGCCGCGACAGCTTCACGGTCACCGTCGTCGGATCGGTCGCCTCGACGCTCTCGATCGCTGCGAACAGGCCCTTTTGCGCATTGGTCGAATCCTCCGCGCGCGCCCGGTCGAACGAGAATTTCACGTCGGCGGAGGAGAACTCCGCCCCGTCGTGGAATTTCACGCCCTCGTGCAGCTTGAAAGTGTAGGTCAGCCCGTCCTCGGAAACCTCCCAGCTTTCCGCCAGCGCCGGCAGCACTTCGCCCGTCGGCCCGATCTTGGTCAGGCCCTCGAAGAGATTGGCGTAGACGATTTCGTCGATCGCCGCGGCCGCGCCAGCGGTCGGGTCGAGATGCGGCGGCTCCAGGACGACGCCGATCACGACATCGGCGCGTTGCGCGAAGGCGGTGCCGGAGGCGAGCGCGATGGCTGCAGCGGCGAGCACAGGAACGATGATCTTCATGTCGGTGAGGCTCCCAGGGATTTGGCATGTTTTGCCGGATTGAAGCGCGAAATCCGGCCGGAGTAAATCGCGATTGTGCTCCGCACACCCGTTGCGATGAAAAGTTAATGCGCGGCATGAACCCCGCCTAGTTTCTTCCTTCGCCGAGCAGGTGTCCGAGCCCGATACCCATCACCTTGGCCGACTGCACCATGTCCTCGATGCCGACCCATTCGTCCGGCTGGTGCGCGAGGTCGAGAATGCCGGGCCCGTAGGCGATGCAACTGAAGAGGTGCCCGATCCGCGAGACGTGCTTCTGGTCGTAGGTCCCGGGCGAGACGACATAATCCGGCTCCCGGTCGAAGATGTCGCGAATGCCCGACGCGACGGCCTTGACCACCGGCTCGTCCTTCTCCGTCATCAGCGGAAGCACTTCCATCATGTCGCGGATGGAGTAGTCGAATTTCGGCCGCTCCCGCTTCAGCCGGTCGAGGATCGACGTCACCTCGCGCTTCACGTCGCCGATGTCTTCCTCGAGCAGGAAGCGTCGGTCGATCACCGTCCGGCAGGTGTCGGCCACGTTGGGCGAGGGCAGGCCGGGATAGAAGTCTTCCGTCTGGCCGCCATGGATCGAGTTGATGTTCATCGTCGAGCGCCGCGCGCCCTCCGGCACGACGGGCGTGCGCGTCTGCTTCCGGTCGAGCGCGGGGAAAAGCTCGTCCTCGAAGGCGGCGAGCACCGCGCCCATGTGGCGGATCGCCGAATCGCCGAGGAACGGCATCGACCCGTGCGCGATACGCCCCTTGGTCTCGATCTCCGCCCACCAGACGCCGCGATGGCCCAAACAGATGCGGTCCTTGTTCAAGGGTTCGGGAATGATGACGTGGTCGACGCGCGGCTTGGAGAAATAGCCTTTGCCGGCAAGGTAGGCGACGCCGCCGAACCCGCCCGATTCCTCGTCCACCGTCCCGGAAATCTCGATGGCGCCGGCAAAATCCGGATTGGTCGCGATGAAGGCTTCCGCGGCGATGACGGAGGCGGCGAGCCCGCCCTTCATGTCGCACGCCCCGCGGCCATAGACGCGCCCGTCCTTGACGACGCCCTCATAGGGATCGACCGTCCAGCCTTCGCCCGCCTCGACGACGTCGATATGCGAGTTGAAATGCACCGTCTCGCCCGGCCTCTTGCCCTCGTAGCGGGCGATGACGTTGGTGCGCGGATAGCGGTCGCTGTCGCCCGGCGTGCCTTCGCCTCGCACATACTCGATCGCAAAGCCCGAGCGCTTCAACCGCTCGCCGAGATATTCGGCGCAGGGCGTATAGGCCTCGCCGGGCGGGTTGATCGTCGGGAAACGGATCAGGTCGCGCGTCAGCGCCACGATGTCGTCGGTGCGGTCCTCGACCGCCTTCATCAACTGGTCTCTCATGGCCGCAATGTGAGCGGCCGGAGAAACGCTTGGCAAGTGCGGCAGACGCCGGATCGGGCTGGACCAGCGATTTCGGTGCGTTGGCGGGCGTCAAGGCATGCAGAGCCGCGCAAACCCATTTTCTTGGCATCAAGTCTTGTATAAGAGTCGGACAAAGCAAAAAGGTGCCCATGTCCAGCCAACACCGCGTCGACCTCTCCCGTCCCGTCTCGGACGAAGTGCGCAAGACGACCTGCTATATGTGCGCGTGCCGGTGCGGCATCGACGTGCACCTGAAGGACGGCAAGGTCCGCTACATCGAGGGCAACCGCGACCATCCGGTCAACAAGGGCGTCCTCTGCGCCAAGGGCTCGGCCGGCATCATGCAGCACTACGCGCCGGCGCGTCTCAGGGCGCCGATGCTACGCACCGGACCGCGCGGTTCGGGGGAGTTCAAGGAGATTTCCTGGGACGAGGCGCTGGCGCTGGCGACCGACTGGCTCGGCTCCGTCCGTGCCCACGATCCGAAAAAGCTCGCCTTCTTCACCGGCCGCGACCAGTCGCAGTCGCTCACCGGCTTCTGGGCGCAGCAATTCGGCACGCCCAACTACGCCGCCCATGGCGGCTTCTGCTCCGTCAACATGGCGGCGGCCGGCATCACCACCATCGGCGGCGCGTTCTGGGAGTTCGGCCAGCCCGATTGGGACCGCACGAAGCTCTTCATCCTCTTCGGCGTCGCCGAGGACCATGATTCGAACCCGATCAAGATCGGCATTTCGAAGGTGAAGGCCAACGGCGCGCGCTTCGTCTCGGTCAATCCGGTTCGCACCGGCTATTCCGCCGTCGCCGACAACTGGATCGGCATCCGTCCCGGCACCGACGGCCTCCTGATCCTCTCGCTCGTCCACGAACTTCTCAAGGCGCGCCGCATCGATGTCGACTATCTGATGCGCTATTCGAACGCGCCCTGGCTGGTGATCGACGCGCCCGGCACGGCCGAACACGGCCTCTTCGCCCGCGACGGGGAAGGCCGTCCACTGGTCTTCGAGACCGTCACCGAACGCGCCGTCCCCGCCGGCTCGAAAGGCGCACGTCCCGCACTCCACGGCCGCTTCACCCTGCCGGACGGCCGCGCCGTGCGACCGTCCTTCGAACTTCTCGCCGCCGAATATCTCGACCCGAAATACGCGCCGGAGAATATCGCGGCCGAGACCGGCCTCGACGTCGAGACGATCCGCGGCCTCGCCGCCGAGATCGGCCGCGTTGCCTTCGAGGAAACGATCGAAATCCACCAGCCCTGGACCGACGTGAACGGCCAGCGGCACGAAAGTTTCGTCGGCCGGCCGGTCTCGTTCCACGCCATGCGCGGCATCTCGGCCCATTCCAACGGCTTCCAGACCGCCCGCGCCCTGCATATGCTGCAGGTGCTGATCGGCGCGATCGACTGCCCCGGCGGCTTCCGCTACGAGCCGCCTTATCCCAAGCCCGTCGAGGCGCATCCGCGCCCGCACGGCAAGGCGGAGCATTTCGGTTCCAACCAGCCGCTGTCCGGCCCGCATCTCGGCTTCCCGCTCGGCCCCGAAGACCTGCTGATCGACGAGGAGGGCAGGCCGACCCGAATCGACAAGGCCTTCTCCTGGGACGCGCCGCTTTCGGCCCACGGCCTGATGCACATGGTCATCGCCAACGCCCATGCCGGCGACCCGTATCCCGTCGACGTCCTGTTCCTCTACATGGCCAACATGGCCTGGAACTCGTCGATGAACACCGCCGGCACGATCCGCATGCTGGAGGAAAAGGACGAGGCGACCGGGCAATACCGCATCCCGAAGATCATCTATTCGGATGCCTATTCGTCCGAGATGGTCGCCTATGCCGACCTCGTCCTGCCGGACACGACCTATCTCGAGCGCCACGACTGCATTTCGCTCCTCGACCGGCCGATCTCGGAGCCCGACTCGGTCAACGACGCGATCCGCTGGCCGGTGGTGAAGCCCGATCGCGACGTGCGCCCGTTCCAGTCCGTCCTGCTCGATCTCGGCGCACGCCTGAAACTGCCCGGCTTCGTCGACCATCGCGGCAAGGCGCTCTACGCCGACTACGCCGACTACATCGTCCGCCACGAGCGCCGTCCGGGCATCGGCCCGCTGGCCGGTTTCCGCGGGACGGACGGCGACCGGGCGGGCAGGGGCGCTGCGAACCTTGAGCAGATCGAGCGCTACATCGAGAACGGCTCCTTCTTCTCCGCGCACATCCCGGCCGAAGCGCTCTTTTTCAAGCACGCGAACCAGGCTTATCAGGACTTCGCTGTGAGGATGGGCTTCTTCGACAAGCCGCAGCCCGTCACCTTCCAGCTCTATTCGGAAATCCTGCAGAAATTCCGCCTGTCGGCCGAGGGCGTGCGCGCACCCATCGCGCCACAGGAGCACCGCCAGCGCATTCTCGCCAGCTTCACGCCGCTGCCCGCATGGTACATGCCGCTGGAGGAAGCCGGCGTCGACCGCGACGAGTACCCTTACCACGCCATCACCCAGCGCCCGATGGCGATGTATCACTCCTGGGGCTCGATGAACGCCTGGCTGCGCCAGATCCACACGAAGAACCCGCTCTACGTCCCCGGCGCGATCTGCGACGCGCACGGTTTGAAGGATGGCGACTGGGTCTGGCTCATCTCCCACCACGGCCGCATCAAGGTCGAGATCGCCCGCTCCAACGTCGTCAACCGAGACACGATGTGGACCTGGAACGCGATCGGAAAGCGCGGCGGCGCCTGGGCGCTCGACCCGAAGTCGCCCGAGGCCCGCAAGGGCTTCCTCCTCAATCACCTGATCCACGAACTCCTGCCGCCGAAGGGCGACGGAATGCGCTGGTCCAACTCCGACCCGATCACCGGGCAGGCGGCCTGGTACGATCTGCGGGTGAGGATCGAGAAGGCGGAGCCGGGACAGGTGAGCGAACCGCATCTACCCGACCAGCGCAATTCGACCGCGACGGTGGACGAACTTCGATACGGGCAGGAGTGGAGCGTGTGATGTTCGGCCGCAAATCACCCCCACTCCGTCCGCTTCGCGTCCACCTCTCCCCCTGCCCGGGGGAGAGGAATCGCGTTGCCGCTGCGAAAGCGCTTTTCCAGCCAGCGTTCCTCTCCCCCGGGCAGGGGGAGAGGTGGCCCGAAGGGCCGGAGTGGGGGTGCTTCGCGACATCCGAACCAGGCGCACACCCATGACCTCCCTCCCATCACTCCCCACCCCGAAAAAGCTCGGCCTCGTCATCGACCTCGACGTCTGCGTCGGCTGCCACGCCTGCGTCATCTCCTGCAAGGAGTGGAACACCGGCGGCTACGGCGCCGCACTCTCGGATCAGAGCCCCTACGGCGCCGATGTCTCCGGCACCTTCCTAAACCGGATTCATTCCTTCGAAGTCCTGCCCGAAGGCGCTGAAAAGATTGGCGAAGCGGGCGATGCGCGCATCGTCCACTTCCCCAAATCCTGCCTCCATTGCGAAGACGCGCCCTGCGTCACCGTCTGCCCCACCGGCGCGTCCTACAAGCGCGCCGACGATGGCATCGTGCTGGTCGATGAGGACATGTGCATCGGCTGCGGCCTCTGCGCCTGGGCCTGTCCCTACGGCGCGCGCGAAATGGACTTGGCCGCCGGCGTCATGAAGAAATGCACGCTCTGCGTCGACCGCATCTACAACGAGACCATCGCCGAAATCGACCGCGTCCCGTCCTGCGTGCGAACCTGCCCCGCCAACGCCCGCCACTACGGCGACCTCGCCGATCCGCAGTCGAACGTCTCGAAAATGGTCGCCGCCCGCGGCGGCATCGACCTGATGCCGGAGCAAGGCACGAAACCGGTCAACAAGTACCTGCCACCCCGCCCGCGCACGGCGCTCGCCGAAAGCGCGGTCCCGCTCGCCGAAACCTCCGCCGGCGCCTCCGGCTTCTTCGCGTGGCTCGACGGCATGCTGGAGCGGATTTGATGATCTGGACCATCGGCTCTCTACGTTGCCCCCCTCTGTCCTGCCGGACATCTCCCCCGCAAGGGGGGAGATCACGCGCGTCGTCGATGCAGGCTAATCTCCCCCCTCGCGGGGGAGATGTCCGGCAGGACAGAGGGGGGCGCGCCAGAGCCGCACCCTTCGCAATATCTCTCGCGGCAACATAATGCACCCAGCCCTCTCCATCATCGTCTTCACCACCCTCTCCGGCATGGGCTACGGCCTCGCCGCCCTGCTCGGCCTCGGTCTCTTCGACCCCACCGCCCTCGCAACCAAGATCGGCTACCTCTTAGCCTTGGCTCTCATCGCCGGCGGCCTCGTCTCCTCCACCCTCCATCTCGGCAACCCGCAACGTGCTTGGCGCGCACTGTCCCAATGGCGCACGAGCTGGCTGTCGCGCGAAGGCGTTCTGGCGATCCTTACCTTTATCCCGCTGACGATTTGCACCTACGCCGCGATGTTCCACGACCGCCATCTCGTCCTGCTCGGCCTCGTCGCAGCCGCCTTGAGCCTCGTCACGGTCTACTGCACCGCGATGATCTATGGCTCGCTGAAGACCGTCCAGCTCTGGTCGCAGCCCCTGACGCCCGTCACCTACCTGCTCTTCTCGATCGCAAGCGGCGCAACCGTCGGCACGCTCCTAGCGTTAACCGGCGCCGCGCAGCCATGGCTCCTCGCCATCCTCGCGATCGCATTCACCATCGCCGCCTGGCTCGTCAAACACCGCTGGCGCACTGACGGCAAGGCGCTCGCCCCTCTCTCGACGCCCGAAACCGCGACCGGCCTTGGCTCGATCGGCCGCGTGCGCCTCTTCGAGCGCCCCCACATCAACGACAACTACCTGACCCGCGAGATGGGCTTCCAGGTCGCCCGCAAGCATGCCGACAAGCTCTTCGGCATCGCGATCCTGCTCGGCGGGCTGGTCCCGTCCGCGCTCCTCGTCGTCGCCGTTTTGGCGGCAGGCGCCATGGGCCCAGGCCTCACGGCCTTCCTCGCCGCCTTTCTGGCCGTCCTGTCCCACTATGCAGGAATCTTCGTCGAGCGCTGGCTCTTCTTCGCCGAGGCGCGCCACGCGGTCATGAACTATTACGGCCACTGAGGCAGATTCGCGGCTCGATGTGCCGAAAACGGTGGCTTTCGAGAACCGGAGCGGAATGTACATTTGGGTACATGAGCACCGGAAGCGCAGGAAGACGCCGTTTGCAGGCCATCGAGGCGTGAATCTCAGTCGGACCAGCGCTTGTGAAACCACATCCACTGCCCCGGATGCTCGCGCACCCAGCCTTCGACGATGTCGTTCATCATCTGGCAGCTTGCATGGATGTCGATCGCGCCTGACGCATTGCGCGGCAGTTCGATCTTTTCCTGAAGTTCCAGCCGGAACTTGTTGCCCGGCAGTCGGATCGAGCGCGCGGGATAGACGTCGCATTCGAACTGGCGCGCCAGCTTCGGCACCAGCGGGTTGGTGTGGCACTCGCGGCCGAAGAAGGTCGTCTTCTGGCCCTTGTGGAACTTCTGGTCGACGAGGACGCCGATATTCTCGCCCCGGTCGAGCACCCGCGCCAGGGCAAACGCCGCCCCGGCGCGCGAGGCCAGCAATTCGCCCATCGTGTCGCGCCGCGTCTTGAAGACGTACTCGGCCATGTAGGGGTTGTTCGGCGCACGGAAGAGGGCAGTCACCGGCAGGTCGTACGCCATCGCCGCGACCGGCAGCAGTTCGAAATTGCCCGAATGGGCAGTGAAGATGATGTGCGGGCGCTTTTCCTCGCGGATGCGCAGGAAAATCTCCTCGCCGATCACTTCCACGCGCTGCGGCGCCTTGCCCGGCTCATGGTCGAAGATCTGGTCGAGGAAGATGTACTCCGCCGCCAGCCGGGCCATGTTGCCCCACATGTCCGACGCGATCGCCTGAATTTCGGCTTCGGACTTTTCGGGATATGCGCGCCGCAGATTGTTGACGGCCACGCGGTGCCGGCCGAATTTCGGCCCGAGCCGTCGCGCCGTCCGGTCAGCGAAGTCGAGCGCCTTGTCGGCCGGCAGCTTGCGCAGGCCCCAGAGCACTGCCATCGCCAGTCGCGCCGTCGTCCAGTATTCCGCCTGTTTCAGCGCGCCGGCCGAGCGGTAGGCGAGCGGCCGCAGGAATGCCGGAACGCGGCTTGCCATCAGGCGACCCTGAGGATGATCTTGCCGAAGACGTCGCGGCCTTCCATGCGCTCCAGCGCCCGGCCGATATCGTCGAAGCCGACTTCCGTGTCGATCACGGGCGAAACCAGCCCACCCGCCATCTTCTGCATCGCGTCGGCCATGTTCTCCATCCGGCAGCCGAACGAGCCGAAGATCTTGAGCTGCTGCTGGAAGAGCTGCATCAGGTTCATCGAGGTCGAGACGCCCGAGGTCGAGCCGCAGGTCACGAGCCGCCCGCCGCGCTTCAGGCACAGCATCGAGCCCGCCCAGGTGTCGGCCCCGACATGCTCGAAGACGACGTCGACGCCCTTCTTCTTGGTGATCTTGCGCACCGCGCCCTCGAAACGGTCGGTGCGGTAGTTGATGACGTGGTCGGCGCCGAGCGCCTTGGCCGGCTCGATCTTGGCGTCCGACCCGACCGTCGTGATGATCGTGCAGCCCATCCGCCGCGCAAGCTGGATCGCCGCCGAACCGATGCCGGACCCGCCGGCATGGATCAAAATCGTCTCGCCCGGCTGCAGCTTGGCATTGTCGAACAGCATGTGCTCGACCGTGCCGAAGGTAACGGGTGCCACGGCCGCGCCGATCTCGTCGACGCCGGGCGGGGCGGGGACCAGCAGCCGCGCCGGCAGGTTCATGTATTCCTGCGCGAAGCCATCGAGATGGAAGCCGTGAACGCCCGAAACGTTCTCGCACAGATTGTCGCGCTTCTCACGGCACGCCTTGCAAAGCCCGCAGGTCCGCGCGCCATAGATCGAGACGAGCTGCCCCTCGCGCAGGTTGGAAACGCCCGGCCCGACCCTGACGACCTCGCCGGAAGCTTCCGCGCCCACGGTCAGCGGCATCTTGCGCTTGGCGAACGCCATGCCCCGCCAGCCCCACACGTCGATATGGTTGAGCGCCACCGCGCGAATGCGCAGCGTCACCTCGCCCTGTCCGGGCGCCTCGGGCTCGGCGATGTCGACGGTTTCGAGGCGGCGATCCTCGATCAGTTGCAATGCGCGCATCAGTTCCTCACTTGGCCAATCGCAGCGGGACAGCGCCCCCCTCTGGCCTGCCGGCCATCTCCCCCGCAAGGGGGGAGATCACGCGCGGCGATGACGAGACTAATCTCCCCCCTCGCGGGGGAGATGGCCGGCAGGCCAGAGGGGGGCAACGTCGAGCGCAATGCCAGCCCGCGTCTTGGAAAAGCCAACTAGAACGCTTCGCGCGCCATGACAAGGCAGGTATTCTGCCCGCCGAACCCGAACGAGTTCGACAACACCGTCTTCACGTCCGCCGAGCGCTTGGTATTCGGCACCACGTCGAGGTCGATGGCCGGGTCCGGATTGTCGTAATTGATGGTCGGCGGCAGCACGCCCTCGCGCATGGTCATCAGCGAAAACGCCGCCTCGATCGCGCCGGCGGCCGAGAGCGTGTGGCCGATCATCGACTTGTTGGACGAAACCGGCATCCGTTTCAGATTGTCGCCGAAGACGGTCGCAAGCGAAAGATGCTCCATCTTGTCGTTTTCGGGCGTAGAGGTGCCATGCGCGTTGACGTAGGAAATGCCGTCGTCGCCGAGCCCCGCATCCTCCAGCGCCGCGCGGATGGCGCCGATGGCGGGCGAGCCGTCGGGCTTCGAGCGCGTGCGGTGGAAATCGTCGGCCTTCTCGCCGCAGCCACGCAGAATGCCGAGCACCTTGGCGCCGCGCCGCGTCGCGCTTTCCAGCGATTCGAGCACCAGCGCCGCCGAGCCCTCCGCCAGCACGAACCCGTCGCGATCCTTGGAGAACGGCTTCGACGCCTTGGTCGGCGCGTCGTTGGCAGTCGAGAGCGCGGAGAGCAGCGAGAAGCGGATCAGCGCCTCGGCGGTCGCCGAACCGTCGGCGCCGACGGCCAGCGCCCGGTCGCATTCGCCGCGCCGGATCGCCTCGACGCCGAGCTGGATCGCCGTCGCACCCGAGGCGCAGGCGGTCGACAGCGTGATCGGCAGGCCGCGCGTCCCGTATTTGTCAGCAAGCCGGTCGGCGATTGTGGCGAATTGCGCCTCGTCGAAGATTTCGGCCGTCAGCTTCTCGCGCGCGACCTTCAAAAGGCGCTGGTAGCCCTGGTCCTCGCTTGACGAGGCATAGAGCGACAGCCGGTCCTGCCAGCCGAGTTCGACCGGCGGCGAGGCGAGGAAGAGGGGGCCGTCGAAGCCGCCGCGCGCGATGCCCGACATGCCGACCGCCTCGTCAGCGGAAAGGTCCGCGAGTTCCTGCGTCAACGCCGACGCGCCTTCCTTGCTCGACGGCAGGAAGTCGACGGTGCCCGAAATGGTCGTCGCCAGGAGATCGGTCGGAAAACGCGTGATCGGGTGGATGCCCGACTGGCCGGAGGTCAGCGCCGCCCAGTTGGCATCGAGCCCTTGGCCGAGCGAGGTGACGACGCCGATGCCGGTAACGGCGACGATGGGGCGGCCCAGATGATCGGTGGTCTTCACGGCGATCTCCTCTATGCCTGCGCCAGGACGGCCGCGCCTTCGAAGCGATTGTAGCCGATCGCCGTCGCGACGGCCCGGGCTGGCTCGGCACGCGCGGCGGCTTCGTTGTCGGCATCGAAGGGCGGGTAGGCGGCTTTGTTCGAAAGCGCCAGCGCCGCGAGCGCGATGGCGAACGGGAACTGCGCTTCCTTCATGTGGCCGGTCAGCGTCGAGCAGGCGCGCACGGCATGGTTGCCATGCTCGCGCAGCGCCTGGCGCTCGGCGCCGGTCGCGGCATGTGCGCCCGAGGCGCCGGAGATCACGAGTTCGGTTTCGGCGAAATCCGGCAGCGAGCGCAGGAGCCCGGCGACCGCCGTCGCCAGATGATTGTCCTTGCGCCGCGCGCGACCGGACGCCACCGCGTCGATCCGCGCATAGGCCTTGCGGCCACGCGCCTCGGCATGTGCGCGCGATTCCAGCACGAGGAACGCGCCGCCCGAGCCGGTGATGACGCCGCCGCCATCGTTCGCGCCGCGTTGCCAGACGGATTTCCAGCGCTTGCGGTGGAGATGCCCGCCGAGTTCGTAGCCGAGCAGCATGTCGGGATGTTCGGTCTGGAACGCGCCGCCGACCAGCACATGCGTCGACTGGCCCGAGCGGATGCGTGCCGCCGCCGTCTCGATCGCCGAAACGCCCGCGCCTTCCTCGCCCATGAAGGTGCGAGAGGAGCCGGTGACCTTGTGGACGATGGAGATGTTGCCGGCGAGAAGGTTGGAAAGCTGGGCGAGAAAGAGCGTCGGCCGCAATTCGGTCGTCAGCTTCTCGTTGAGCAGCAATTCGTGGTCGTTGCGCGCGCGCGAGGCCTCCAGAATGACCTCGTCGACCGCGACGTCCCGTTCGCCGCCGCCGGCCGCCACCACCATGTCCATCGACGCGCACAGCGCCTCGTCGTCCTTGATGCCGGCATCGGCAAGCGCCAGGCCGGCCGTATAGGTGCCGAGCCGCTGCCACGTCTCCATCTGCCGCTGATCCCCGCGCTTGGGGATCTGCTGGCTCCAGTCCATCTGCGGCAGCGGGTGGATCGTGTAGGGCGCGAAGCGCTCGGCGTCGTAGACCGGCTTGGCGCCGCCGGACGACAGGATCGACCAGTGGGTGTCCGCCCCTTCGCCGAGGCAGGAGACGAGGCCGATGCCGGTGATGACGACGTCGTTGGCGCTCATGCGGATCGGCCTCAGGCCGCCTTGGCGGCGACGAGCTGGTCGATCTTGGCGCAGAGGTTTTCCATGACGAAGTATTCTTCCGTCGTGGCCTTGCCCTCGTTGACTTCCTGCGTCCACTTCTCGAGCGGAATCTTGATGCCGAATTCCTTGTCGATCGCGAAGACGATGTCGAGGAAGTCGAGCGAATCGATGCCGAGGTCGTCGATCGTGTGGCTCTTCGGCGTGATGGTCTCGCGATCGATCTCGCTCGTCTCGGCGATGATGTCGGCAACCTTGTCGAATGTGGATGTCACGTGCAGTCCCTCGATGCGAGGTTGGAAAGAAGGTGTTCGCGCGCTCTCTAATCGCTTTTTGGCGGCAGGAAAAGGGCGCGGGGCATTTTGCGCCGAAGCGCGGCGGCCCGCGTCCTAGTTGAAGACGATGCGTGCCGCGGCGTGAAGGCCGTTCTCGTTGATGTTGACGACCACGGCCTCGCCTTCGCGCGAACGGGCGCCGAGCACCGCCTGGATGAAATCGCCATGCGTCACCAGCACCAGAATGCCGGAGCCGGTATAGGATTCGATCGTCTCGCGCAGCTTATCGCGCCGCGCCTCGGCCTCTGGCGTCTCTGGCTCGACCGGGTCCAGCCAGTCGGCGGTTTCGACCAACGAGGCGCCGAAGGCGAGTTCCGCCGTCTCCTTGGTGCGGCAATAGCGGCTGGCGATGACCTCCTGCACCGGCGCGGCGCGCGCGGCGAAGAGCGCACCGATTCGTCTGGCCTGCTGGCGGCCCTGTTCGGAGAGGTTGCGCTGCGTGCGGCAGGCCTCGATGTCGAATGCCGCCGGCTCGCCCGAGCCCGGCGCGTTGGCGTGGTTGAGAAGCACGACCTGGCCGCCGTTCCGCAGGAGCGCCCAGCCCGCCTCCGTCGCGTTCGCCGGCAGGGCCAGCGCCAGCGCAGCGATAATGATGAGCGCCCGGATCATGCGATCTCCCATTCGTTCCATGACGACTCATATAGGCTGAACGGCGAAGTGCGAAACCGCCCACTGAGCGCCTTTTGACGCGGCTGGCCCATTGCGAGCGTCCGCGGCGCGCGATACTGCCCGCTCATGTCGGCTTTGACGGAAACAATCATCTTCGTCTTCGGACTGGTCGCGCTCGGCTATGTGTCGGGCTGGACGGGCCTGTTGAAGACCGCCATCGGCGATGCGCTGACGGCCTTCGCGGTCGCCATCGCCGTCCCTGTCCTGCTCTTCCGCACGCTGGTCCAGGCCGATTTCGAGGGCGCCGCGCCGCTCTCGCTCTGGGCGAGCTATTTCTTCGCCGTCGCCGTCGCCTGGGCGGTCGGCCAGTTGGTCACGTCCCGCGTCTTTGGCCGCGACAGCCGCGCCAGCGTCGTCGGCGGCGTGTCGTCCGCCTTCTCCAACCTCGTCCTCCTCGGCCTGCCGCTGGTGCAGGGCGTCTTCGGCCGGCCGGGGCTGGAAATCCTGTCTCTCATCGTCGCAGTCCACCTGCCGATCATGATGGCGACGTCGATCGCGCTCTTCGAATGGGCCAATCGCGGCTCGTCCGAAAGCACCGGCATCCTCGCCGCCATTCTGGATTTCCTGAAGAAGCTCGTCTCCAATCCGCTCATCGTCGGCATCCTGGCGGCGCTGGTCTGGCGGCTCTCGGGCTTCGAGATGCCCTCGCTCGGCATGCGCTTCGTCGATGCGCTGGCCAATTCCGCCGGCCCGCTCGCGCTGTTCGCCATGGGCCTGTCGCTGCGCCGCATGGGCATTTCCGGCAATGTGAAGGCTGGGTTCGCGCTCTCGGCGGTCAAGCTCTTCCTGATGCCGGCGGTCGCGCTCGGCGCGGTGCTCGTCGTCGGCCTGCCGCCGCTCGCCGCCATGGTCGTCGTCACCGCGGCCTCGCTGCCCGCCGGCGTCAACCCCTATCTGATCGCGACGAGGTTCGGCACCGGCCAGGCGCTCGCCTCCAACGTCATGACCATCTCGACCCTCATCGCCGCGGCGTCGAGCTTCCTGTGGCTTGCCGTGGCTCAACGCCTATTTGGCTGAATGCCTTGGTGCGGCCCGCCGGCTGCATTACATCTTGCCTCACACATTCCAATCTAAGGAACGAGGGAGGGCATCATGCTCAAGAAGACCAGCCATTTTCTCCGCGAGGCCAATCTGATCGGCGGCGAATGGGTGCAGGCCGATTCGGGCCAGACCATCGACGTCACCAACCCCGCCAACGGCCAGAAGATCGGCGTCATCCCGAAATCCGGCGCCGCCGAAACCCGCCGCGCCATCGAGGCCGCGCACGAGGCATTCAAGACCTTCCGCAAGACCAGCGCGCTCGAGCGCTCGAAGATGCTGCGCAAGCTGCACGACGCGATCATGGACAACCAGGACGCGCTCGCCGAGCTCCTGACCATGGAGCAGGGCAAGTCGCTGACCGAATCGCGCGGCGAGATCGGCGCGTCGGCCGCCTACATCCTCTGGTTCGCCGAGGAAGCGCGCCGCACCTATGGCGACGTCGTCCCGTCCCCCTGGGCCGACCGCCGCATCCTGGTGACGAAGGAACCGGTCGGCGTCGTCGCGGCCATCACGCCGTGGAACTTCCCATCCTCCATGCTGTCGCGCAAGATCGGCCCGGCCATCGCCGCCGGCTGCACCGCCGTCGTCAAGCCGGCGACGCAGACCCCCTATTCGGGGCTCGCCTGGGGTGCGCTGTGCGAGGAGGTCGGCATCCCCAAGGGCGTCGTCAACGTCGTCACCGGCGGCGCGAGCGAGATCGGCAAGGAACTCTCGACCCATCCGCTGGTCAAGAAGATCACCTTCACAGGCTCGACCGAGGTCGGCAAGATCCTGATCGGCCAGTCGGCCTCGACGGTGAAGAAGGTCTCGATGGAACTCGGCGGCAACGCGCCGTTCCTGGTCTTCGACGATGCCGACATCGACCGCGCCGTCGAAGGCGCCATCGCCGCGAAATACCGCAATTCGGGCCAGACCTGCGTCTGCACCAACCGCTTCTTCGTCCAGTCCGGCGTCTATGACGCATTCGTCGACAAGCTCGCCAAGGCGTCCAGCAAGCTGAAGGTCGGCCCCGGCCTCGAGGAAGGCGTCCAGCAGGGCCCGCTCATCGACGAAAAGGCCGTCGAGAAGGTCGAGGAGTTCGTCGCCGACGCCAAGGCCAAGGGCGGCAAGGTCGTCGCCGGCGGCAACCGTCACAAGCTCGGCGGCTCCTTCTTCGAGCCGACGGTCATCGCCGACGCCACGCCCGACATGAAGTTCATGAAGGACGAAATCTTCGGCCCCGTCGCCCCGGTCTTCCGCTTCGAGAAGGAAGAAGAAGCGGTCGAATTGGCCAACGACACCGAATTCGGCCTCGCCTGCTACTTCTACACCGGCGACCTCGGCCGCGCCTTCCGGGTCATGGAAGGCCTGAAATACGGCATGGTCGGCGTCAACGAAGGCATCATCACCACCCCCGAAGCCCCCTTCGGCGGCGTCAAGGAATCCGGCCTCGGCCGCGAAGGCGGACATCAGGGCATCGAGGATTATCTCGACACCAAATATGTCTGCATCGGCGGGCTGGGGCTCTAAGAACTGGACAGAAGGTGGCGCTTTACGGCGCCCCCCTCTGGCCTGCCGGCCATCTCCCCCGCAAGTGGGCAGATTACGCGCGGACATGACGAGACTAATCTCCCCCTCGTGGGGGAGATGCCCGGCAGGGCAGAGGGGGGCGCGACGGAGCACCTCCCTTCCGGATGAACTACCGATCCTTCACCGTCTCCATCGCCACGAAGGTCGACGTCTGCGCCACATGCGGCAGCGCCGAAATCCGCTCGCCCAGCACCCGCCGATACGAAACGATGTCCCGCGTCCTCACCTTCAAGAGATAGTCGAAGCTCGACGCCATCATGTGGCACTGCTCGATCTCGCGGATCGTCATCACCGCCTTGTTGAATTCGCCGAGCGCCGCTGACCGCGTATCCGAAAGCTTCACCTGCACGAACGCGATGTGCCCTTCGCCCAGCCGCTCGCGGTCGACGATCGCCGAATAGCCGCGAATATACCCGTCCGCCTCCAGCCGCTTGACGCGTGCGGCGACCGGCGTCTTCGACAGCCCCACCTGGCCCGCCAATTCCGCCATCGACAGCCGCGCATCCTTGGAAAGAGCGGCGATGATGTTCAGATCGATACGATCGATTTGGTCCGGCATCGCCGTTTATCCAGTCTGAATGGTAGTTCGGAACCCATATCATCAGTCCATCTGCCCTGCAAAGCGCCTTCGTTTGGCCATACCGCGATTCCGCGCCATGCTATTCTCGCGTCATCCGCCAATATCGAGGCTCACTCATGCTCGACGCCCCCCGCGACCCGCGCGCCGCCATCCGCCGCAACACGCTCGCCGACGAAGGCGAAGTCCTGCAGAGCCTCGTTCGCCAGGCCGATCTCTCGCCCGAGGAACGCGCGCGCATTTCCACCCGCGCAGTCGGCCTCATCCGCCAGGTCCGCGGCCACGCCGAGCCCAAGCTGATGGAGGTGTTCCTCGCCGAATACGGCCTGTCGACCAGCGAGGGCGTCGCGCTGATGTGCCTGGCCGAAGCGCTGCTGCGCGTGCCCGACGCCGACACGATCGACGAACTCATCCGCGACAAGATCGCTCCGCACGACTGGTCGGCCCATTCCGGCGGCTCCGGCTCGATCTTCGTCAACGCCTCGACCTGGGCGCTGATGCTCACCGGCAAGGTGCTCGACGAAGGCGAGGGCGGCATCGAGCGCACGCTGCGCGGCATGGTCCGCCGCGTCGGCGAGCCCGTCATCCGCCGCGCCGTCGCCGCCGCCATGCGCGAGATGGGCGAGAATTTCGTCCTCGGCCGCAACATCGCCGAGGCGGTGAAGCGCGGCGCCGGCGAAATCCGCAAGGGCAACCTCTATTCCTACGACATGCTGGGCGAGGCGGCCCGCACCGAAGACGACGCGCTGCGCTATTTGAAGGCCTATGCCGACGCGATCCGGGCGCTGGCGAAGGAGGCCCGCTCCGACGACATCCGCAGGAACCCCGGCATCTCCGTCAAGCTCTCCGCACTCCACCCGCGCTATGAGCGCCCGCAGCGCACGACCATGCTGCCCGTGATGACAGACCGCCTCCTGTCGCTGGCTATCGCCGCGAAGGACGCCCGCATGGGCCTCAATGTTGACGCCGAGGAGGCCGATCGGCTCGACCTCTCGCTCGACGTGATCGAGGCCGTGCTGGCCGATCCCCGCCTTGCCGGCTGGGAAGGGTTCGGCGTCGTCGTCCAGGCCTACGGCCTGCGCGCCGCGCCGGTCATCGACTGGCTGCACGAACTGGCGACCCGGCTCGACCGCAAGATCATGGTCCGCCTCGTCAAGGGCGCCTATTGGGACACGGAGATCAAGCGCGCGCAGGTCATGGGCCTTTCCGGCTATCCCGTCTTCACCCGCAAGCCGAACACGGACGTGTCCTACATCGCCTGCGCGGGCAAGCTCCTCGGCATGACGGACCGCATCTACCCGCAATTCGCCACCCACAACGCCCACACCGTCGCCGCCATCCTCGAAATGGCGCCCGACCGCGACGCCTTCGAGTTCCAGCGCCTGCACGGCATGGGCGACGCACTGCATGAGGCCGTGCGCAAGGCCGAAGGCACGCGCTGCCGCATCTACGCGCCCGTCGGCGCTCATTCCGACCTGCTCGCCTATCTCGTCCGCCGCCTCCTCGAAAACGGCGCGAACTCCTCCTTCGTCCACCAGATCGTCGACGAGAGCGTCCGCCCCGAAGAGATTGCCCGCGATCCGTTCGACGTCGTCGCGCAGCAGGGCGCCGCGCGCAATCCGGCGCTTCCCAACCCATCCGAAATCTTCGGCGCCGGCCGCGTCAACGCGAAGGGCTTCGACATCACCGACCCGCTGACGGAAGACGCCATCGAGGCCGAGCGCTCGAAATTCGCCGCCCCGCACCGCTGGAAGGCAGGCGGCACCGGCCCGATGCGCGAAATCGTAAACCCCGCCGATCCCGCCGAGATCGTCGGCGAGATCGTCGAGGCCGATGCCTCCGGCGTCACCGCCGCCATCGACCGCGCCGCGTCCGCCGCGCCCGCATGGGCGGCGACACCCGTCGCCGACCGCGCGGACATCCTCCGCCGCGCCGCCGATCTCTACGAACAGCACGCTATCGAATTCTTCGCCCTCGCCACCCGCGAAGCCGGCAAATCCGTGCCGGACGGCATCGCCGAAGTGCGCGAGGCCGTCGATTTCCTTCGCTACTACGCGGCGCAGGCCGCAGAAGCCGAAAAGGCCGGCGCTGCGCGCGGCGTCATCGCCTGCATCTCGCCGTGGAACTTCCCGCTGGCGATCTTCACCGGCCAGGTCGCCGCCGCGCTCGTCACCGGCAATGCCGTCGTCGCCAAGCCCGCCGAGCAGACCCCGCTCATCGCCGCCCGCGCTGTCGAACTCCTTCACGAGGCCGGTATCCCCGCCGACGTCCTGCAACTCGTCATCGGCGACGGCCCGAATGTCGGCGCGCCGCTGACGGCCGATCCACGTATCGCCGGCGTCTGCTTCACCGGATCGACCGAGGTCGCGCAGCTGATCGAGCGCCAGTTGGCCGAAACCGCCGCGCCCGACGCCATGCTGATCGCCGAGACCGGCGGCCTCAACGCCATGATCGTCGATTCAACCGCGCTTGCCGAACAGGCCGTGCGCGACATCGTCGCTTCTGCCTTCCAGTCCGCCGGCCAGCGCTGCTCGGCGCTGCGCGTGCTCTACGTCCAGAAGGACGTCGAGCCGCACATGCTTGCCATGCTGAAGGGCGCGCTCGCCGCCATGCGCATCGGCGATCCTTGGTCGATGGCGACCGATATCGGCCCCGTCATCGACGCCGAGGCGCAGCAGGGCATCGCGGATTACTGCCGCAAGCTCCAAGGCGAGGGCCGCCTGATCGCCAGCCTCGACGCCCCGTCGGACGGCCGCTTCGTCGCCCCGCACATCTTCCGCGTGAAGGGGATCGAGGAGTTGGAGCGCGAAATCTTCGGTCCCGTCCTCCACGTCGCGACCTTCGAGGCCGACGAGATCGACAAGGTCATTTCCGCCATCAACAGAACGGGTTACGGCCTGACCTTCGGGCTCCACACGCGCATCGACGCACGCGTCCAGCATGTCATCGACCGCATCCACGCCGGCAACATCTACGTCAATCGCAACCAGATCGGCGCGGTGGTCGGCTCCCAGCCCTTCGGCGGCGAGGGCCTGTCCGGCACCGGCCCCAAGGCCGGCGGCCCGCACTATCTGCGCCGCTTCCGCAAGGCCCTGTCCCGCAGCGAAACCGTCGAGCCGGGGACCGAACTCTCGCTGACCACGCTGCGCGACCACATGCCGGACGCGCGGAAAGGCAACTGGGCAACCCGCCCCGACCGTATCGCCGTCCTGCGCAAGCATCTGCGCGGCCGCGCCGGCGAGGCGATCGGTGCCGCGGCGTCGCTCGAATATGGCCCGGTCGACCTGCCGGGGCCGACAGGCGAGGGCAATGCGCTATCGCTCGGGCCGCGCGGCCGCGTCCTCTGCCTCGGTCCTTCGGAAGATGCGCTTCTCGCACAGGTCGTCCAGGCGCTCGCTGCCGGCAACGCCGTCCTCGCCGTCGCCCCGCGCGCCAATGCGGTCCTGAAGCCGCTGACGGGCAAGGGCCTGCCGCTCGCCGCGCTCGATGGTCAGGTGGCACCACTCGATCTCGTCGACCTCGATGCCGATCTCGTCGCAAGCGCCGCAGACGAAGCGACGCTCCGCACCCTGCGCCAGGCCCTCGCGCAAAAATCAGGACCCATCGTTCCCCTCGTCACGGAGCCGATCTACCCGGCCGCCTACACGCACGAGCGCTCGGTCTGCGTCGACACCACGGCTGCCGGCGGCAATGCCAGCCTCTTGGCCGCGGCCGAGTAACCGCGCCTTGCCGGTCGTCGCAGGTCACGCGCCTTCGACCACCGAAAACCCCTCGAACTGCGGGTGTCCGATATAGGCCGGCTTCGTCGTGCCGGCATTCTTGTGCGCATCGCGAAAATTCTGCGACTTCGTCCAAGCGAGGAAGTCGTCATGGCTCGCCCACACGGTATGCGAGGCAAAGAGCGTATAGCCTTCGTCCTCGTTCACCGGCCCGCGCAACAGGTGGAACTCGCGAAAGCCCTTCATCTCGGAAAGCTTCGAATCGCGGTTCTTCCAGATGTCCTCGAACTCGGTTTCCGATCCGTTTTTCACCTTGAAGCGGTTCATGGCGATGTACATCAGGCAATTCCTTTCGCTGCTTTGCCGGTTTCCGCGTCGAGCGCCAGCTCGGCCGCGCGGAGCTTGAAGTCGATGACGTTTCCGGGCCGGAATGCGCCCGGCGCGGGCGTCGGGTTCGGCCCGGCCTGCAAGACCTCGCCGCGCACGCCCGCCAGATCGGCGATCCGCTCGTCGGCCTCGAGCGCCTGCCGACGCTCCAGAAGGGCCCGCAATTCGGGGTGAAGCCCGTCGCCGCGCACTGCCGCCATGGCGTTGAACCCGAGAAGGGACATCGCGCTCTACCTCGAAAAGACCAACGGCACGGTGAACGGCCACGAGTTGCGCCCCGCCGCCGGCGGAATGGCTGGGAAGGGCGCCGCCCGCTGCACCGTCTGTAGCGCCGCCTGGTCCAGCACCGGCGAGCCGGAGCTGCGCGCGATGCTGATGCCGCCGACGCCGCCGCCGGCATTGACGGTGAATTGCACGTGCACTTCGCCGCGAACGCCCTGCCGCTGCGCCTCGCGCGGATAGCGCAGGGAGCGGCGAAGCCGGCTCGCGATCTGTCCCGGATAGTTGGAGACGGCCGCATTGCCGGCCGCATTCGCCTGACGCGCCTCACCCGAAGGCGCCGCCTGCGTTCCCGCGCTGCCCTCGGCGACGCCGCGCTGCGCATCCGCCTGGTTCTGCCCCCCCGAACCCTGCCGCGGCGCCGACCGCGCGGCCTGCTGCTGCTGGCGCGGGCGCTCGGTCCGCTGGGGCTCCGGCGGCGGCGTATAGGCAGGGCGCGGCGTCGGGATCGGCACGTCGGCCAGCGCCGCCAGTTCCTCGCGCTCCTCGACAGGCTGCGCGGTCTCGACCAGCACCTCGCTCGGCACGGCTTCCACCGGCTCGCTCTCGGCCGGTTCTACCGGCGCCACAGGCTCGACGGTCTCCGGCGGCGTCACCTCCGCTTCCGTAGGCTCCGTCGGCTCGACCGGCTCGCTTTCCTGCGGCTCGACAGCCGCCGTCTCGACCGGCTCGGCCTCTTCCACCGTGTCGACGGGCTCCACCGCTTCGGCCGTCGTCGGCTCGACCGCTTCGCTCTCGACCCCGCTCGCCACCTGGTCGGCCGGCGCGAAGCCGAGCGCGGCGATGTCGATCTCGATCGCGCCTGCTCCCGCTTCCTGGATAGGCGGCGTCGGCGGCTCGCGGGTTACGATATAGGCCGCGCCCGCATGGGCCGCGAAGATGACCGCCGCCGACGCGAGCCAAAGCACGCGCTGCCGGCGCGCCTGCCGCCCGAGCTCCTTTGGCCATGCGATGTCGCTATGAGGCTTCATCGATCACTCTGCCGCCGGTTGCAAAGGTGCCTGCGGCGCCCCGGTCGTCTCCATGCCGACGAGCGCGATCTTCGTGTAGCCGGCGAGCCGCACGAGGTTCATCACCCCCATCAGGTCGCCATAGGAGACCGCCTGGTCCGCGCGCAGGAAGATGCGCGTCTCCGCATCGCCTTCCGCCGCGCCGGCGATCGCCTCGGCCAGCGCTTCGGGCCGCACGTCTTCGTTGCCGACGCTGATCGACAGGTCGCTCTGCACCGTGACGTAGAGCGGCGCGTCGGGCCGCGGCTGCGGCGCGGCGTTGGACGAGGGCAGGTCGACATTGATGTCGACCGTCGCCAGCGGCGCGGCGACCATGAAGATGATGAGAAGCACGAGCATCACGTCGATGAACGGCGTGACGTTGATCTCGTGGTTCTCGGCCAGATCGTCGTTCTCGGTGCTGCGGTTGAGGCTGCCGGCCATGAGACTACTCCGCCGCTCGCGACATGTGGGACGGCTCGCCGGCACGCGCATGGTCCACGTCGCGGCTGACCAGCCTCTCCACCGCCGCCGAGGCATGGCCGAGAAGCAGGCGATAACCCGCGACCGAGCGCGCGAAAGCGTTGTAGATCACGACTGCCGGAATGGCCGCGACGAGCCCAAGCGCGGTCGCGAACAAAGCTTCCGCGATGCCCGGCGCGACGATGGCGAGATTGGTCGTCTGCGCCTGGCTGATGCCGATGAACGAGTTCATGATGCCCCACACCGTACCGAACAGGCCGACGAAGGGCGCCGTCGAGCCGATGGTCGCCAGAATGCCGGTGCCGCGCGAGATGTTGCGCTGCGCCTCGGCTTCGATGCGCATCAGGTGCGAGGTCACGCGCTCCTTCAGGCCCGCCGGGCCATGCTGGTCGAGGCTGTCGCGCACCATCGCCCGCTCGTGGCCGGCGGCGCGAACCATCAGCACGGCCGGTCCCTTGCCGTTTTCGAGCGATCGCCCCGCCTCGCTCAGCGAGCGCGCGTCGAGGATCTTGTCGAGCGCCGAGGAAAGGCGACGCTTGGCGCCGGCGATCTCCAGCGTCTTGGCGAGCCAGATCGTCCAGGTCACGATGGAAGCGAAGATCAGTCCGATCATCACCGACTTCACCACCCAGTCGGCGGCCATGAACATGCCCCAGGGCGAAAGGTCGTGCGGCAGGCGCGCGTCGCGCTCGACGGGCGCGGCTTCCTCGCCGGGGGCGACGATGGGCGTTTCCACCTGCGGCTCGGGCGCCTCGACGGGCGCCGTCTGCTGCACCTGCGCATGAGCGGGCAGGGCGGCAGCCAGCGGGCCCGCCATCAGCAGGGCGGCGAGGGCGGCACGCAGGAGGGTCGGCCGGGCGGTCTTGATACGCAAAATCATCATCAGCTTCCGAACGTAACGTCGCCCAGCGACTTTGTTTCCAACTCCCGGATGCAGGTCGAGGCATCGACGCCTTCGCCCGTGCATTCGGTCGCGTTGTTGACGAGCACGCGCCCGACGTCCTCGCACTTGGTGCCGTTGAAGTCGAACTGGCGCACCTTGGTCTTGCCCTGCGGCAGGTCCATGAAGTCGACGACCGTCAGCCGCTCGACGAGGCCGTTCTTGTCGAACAGAACCAGCTCGAACGCCGCGCGCGTGATGTCGCTCTCGAGCTGGTTGGCGACCACGAAGGTGAAACGGCAGCCGCGTTCCGAGGGCTGCAGCGCGTTGAGCTCGAGGCTGAGCACCGGCGCCTTCGCCTCCTGCGCGCGCGCCGGCCCGAGGGCGAGCGCGGCGGCGAAGAGGCCGAGCGATACGCGCTTCCAGATCGATGTCATGAATGTCTCCGGTTTTATCTTGAACGGTCGATTTGACGAGCCGGGGCGACGCCGGTGGAGGCCGTTGGAACGTGCATCGCCCCGGTCTCCATCAGCCGCCCCAGCGCATGGTTGCGCCAACCTTGACCGACAGGCCCGGCTCAAAGACCGTGGTCGTCGTCGAGGCGTTGAGCGGATTTGCGTATTTGACATCGAACAGGTTGTCGACGCGGAAGTCGAGCCGGAAATTCTCGGTCGCCTGGTAGTTGGCGAAGAGGTTCACCAGCGTGTAGTCGTCGGCAAAGCTCGCGCCGCTGGGCGGCACGTTATGCTGCACCTCGCCCCCGAACGTGAGCCGTCCCTCATAGGCGCGCATGCCGAGCTGTGCCGTCACCTGGCTCGAGGGGATGGTGACGAGATCGGCGCGCACGCCGTCCTCCTCGGTGAAGCCGTCGATGATCGACGCCGACAGCCCGCCGAAGAAGCGGCCTTGGTCGTAGACGGCTTCGAACTCGAAGCCGCTGATCTCGGCGGCGGCGAAGTTCTGGTACTGGAAGCAGATCGGGATGCGCCCCGCGCCCGGCGTGAACCGGCAACCCGAACCCGGCACGAAGGGCGACAGGTTCTGCCCGCCGATGTAATCCTCGACGTCGTTGTGGAAGTAGGCGGCCTTGAGGCGCAGGCTGTCATTGCTGCCGAACAGGCCGTCGCGGCTGTAGTTGATGCCGGCTTCCCAGGTCTTCGCCGTCTCCGGGCGCAGGTTCGGGTTGGGCAGGAACGGGAACACCACGCCGCTGGGGTGCAAGCCGCTGATCAGCGTCTCGGTGACGGTCGGCGAGCGGTAGCCTTCGGCATAGGTGCCGTAGAACTGCAGCCCCGCCAGCGCCTCGGTGTCGAAGGGCGAGACGCCCACCGTCAGGCGCGGCGACAGCCGGTCGCCCGAGCTTTCAGCATTCGTCCCGTCGAGGCTGTAGGTGTCGTAGCGCAGCGCGCCGATCACTTCGAGCCAGTCATAGGTCAGCTTGTTCTGCACATAGGCGCCGCCCACCTTGCGGATGCCCGACGGCGTATAGACGTCGCTGCCGCCGGCCGGGCTCGCGGTCGTAACGTCGTCCTGCAGCCAGTCGCCGCCATAGGTCAGTTCGTGGTCGACGAGCCCGGTCGCAAAGCGCGAGGTGTTCCAGATGTCGATGCCGAGCGTGTCGAGGTCGTAGCTCGTCTGCGAGCCGGCCGGAATGACGATCGGCCGGCCGGTAATGGACGAGAACTGGCGTGTGTCGCGCTTGAACGTCTGGGCGAGATCGGCCGCGTTGTAGGCGAGGTTGACGTTGAGATCGAGCCAGGTCTGGTCCGGATCGGTCACGTTGTAGCGCGCTGTCCAGGTGTTCTGCTTGAGGTCGACGTCATAGGTGTCGGCGCCCTCGGTCCAGCCATTGTCGGCGCCGGTCCAGCCGAGCTTCAGCGTCGAGAATTCGCTCGGCCGGATGGTCGACTTCAACAGCCCGCTGAGGACGTCGAAGCCGGAGCCCGCGACCCGGTTGCCCCCGCCATCCTTGTAGTCGCCGAAATCGCGCCAGACGATGTTGCCGAGAACGTCGACGGCGTCGTTGATGCGATAGGCGCCGACCGCGCTCGTCGTCCAGCCATTGCCGTTGCTCTCGTAGCGCCCGGTGGTGGAGACGGCATAGGTCTCGTCATCGTTGAGGAAATCCTCGGCGTCCTTGGTCTCGAAGAACACCACGCCGCCGATCGCGCCCGAGCCGTAGGTGTTGGCCACAGGGCCGCGGATCACGTCGACCTGCTGGACGAGTTCGGGATCGAGGAAGAACAGGCTCTGCGTGCCGTGGCCGGAGCGCTGGAAGTTCTGTCGCGCGCCGTCGACGATGACCGAGACACGGCCGAAATCCTGCAGGCCCCGAATGTTGATGCTGGAAGCCGCGCGCTTGGCGTCGGATTGCGCCGTGATCCCCGGCACGCCGAAGAGCAGCCCGCCGACCGTCGCCGGCTGGCGTCGCTCGATCTGCTCGCGGTCGATCCGGCTCACCGACGCCAGCTGGTCGATCGGGCTTTCGCCCGTCCGGCTGACGATGGTGATCTGGTCGAGCACGGTCACGCGTGCAAGCGCCTCCGACAGATCCGCCTCCTCCTGTGCCATGGCGGGCGAACCCGCCACCAATGCAACGCTGGCGAGCCACATTGCCCGCCTTGTCCGTCCCGTCGAGCTTGCGCCCCATGCCCCAGTGCCCGTCATCACCCACGCTCCTGATTCAATGATCTGGTTGCTGCTGGCTGGCGCTGGGCTCGCTGGCATGTCTCGAGCCGGAGAGGGGTCATTACCTGACCAATTCACTCCGGTATTGCGCTTCCCTATAAAACCTGATTATCACTGTCAAGAAATCGCAATCGAGATTTGTCCTGTCGCCCAGCCAGCCTTCAGCAAGCCCGGCGCGAAGAGGGGTTTGACACCGTGAATATGACGAATTCACCGGACGCATTTGCTGAGCGTTCCAGAACTGACTGGAAGCATGAGGAGGCGCGGTCCGAACCGCGTCATGTGCAGAGCCGCGACCTGTTCGAAGGGCGCACCGAGATCTGCATCGAGCATGAAGGCGCGGTCTACCGCCTCAAGATCACCCGCCAGGGCAAGCTCATCCTCAACAAATAGGTGCTCCATGACTGCTGTCGTCAAGCCGACGCCGCGGGAGATCCGCCAGGCGCGCGCCGACAATCCGAAGATGCGCGAGCGCGATCTCGCCGCGCAGCTCTCCATTTCCGAAGCCGAGCTTGTCGCCGCCAATGTGGGCGAGGGCGCCACCGCGATCGAACCGCGCGTGAGCGATCTTCTCGCCGGCCTCGAAGCCGTTGGCGAAGTCATGGCGCTGACCCGCAACGAAAGCGCCGTCCACGAGAAGATCGGCGTCTACGACAACGTCCATCCCGGCCCGCATGCGGCGATGGTGCTCGGCGGCGAGATCGATCTGCGCATCTTCCCGAAGGTCTGGGCCCACGGCTTTGCCGTCGAAAAGCGCGACGGCGACGAGATCCGCCGCAGCCTCCAGTTCTTCGACAAGGCCGGCGATGCAGTCCACAAGATCCATCTGCGCCCGTCCTCCAATCTCTATGCCTTCCACAAGCTCGTTGCGTCGCTCGCGTCCGACGCGCAGGCGCAGGAGCTCGAGATCGCGCCGTCCGCACCGGTCGAACTCGTGCCGACGAACGCAGACGGCAACGCCGTGCGCGACCGTTGGGCTGCCATGACCGATCCGCACGAGTTCGTCGGTCTCCTGCGTTCGCTGAAGCTGTCGCGCCGCGAGGCGGTCGGGCTCGTCGGCGACGATTTCGCCTGGCAGCTTGACGCAAGCGGCCTCCACGCCATGTTCAATCATGCCGCCGAGCAGGCCTTCCCGATCATGTGCTTCGTCGGCAATCGCGGCTGCATCCAGATCCATTCGGGGCCGATTATGAACGTCAAGCCGATGGCACCGTGGATCAACGTCATGGACCCGACCTTCCATCTCCATCTGCGCGCCGACCACGTCGCCGAGCTTTGGGGCGTGCGCAAGCCGACGAAGGAGGGTCACGTCACGTCCATCGAGGCCTATGACGCGAACGGCGAACTGATCATCCAGTTCTTCGGCAAGCGCAAGGAAGGCGAGGACGAGCGCGCCGACTGGCGCCTGATCGCGGAAAACCTGCCGCGCATTCCGCGTTCGAGCGCGGCCTGAACGAGGCGAACTCATGAAGACCATCATTCTGGGCCTTGCCGCGACGCTCGCGCTCTCCGCCGCCGCGCTCGCGCAGGACGGGCCGCAGCGCATCGTCGCCATCGGCGGCTCTTTGACCGAGATCGTCTACGCGCTCGGGCAGCAGGACCGGCTGATCGCGCGCGATACGACGAGCGTCTTCCCGCGCGAGGCGCTGGAACTGCCCGATGTCGGCTACATGCGCGCGCTCTCGCCCGAAGGCGTCCTGTCCGTCGATCCGGACCTGATCCTGACGCTCGAGGGTGCCGGTCCGCCCGAGGCGATGGACGTCATCCGCTCGGCAAGCGTGCCCGTCGTCACCGTCTCCGAAAGCTTCGACCGCGAAGGCGTGCTCGCCAAGGTCGCTGCGGTCGGCGAAGCCCTCGGCGTCGAGGAGCAAGCGGCCGAACTGGCGACGCGCATCGACACCGATATCCACGCGGCCGAGGAGGCGGCGGCGAATGTCGACGATCCGACACGCGTGCTGTTCATCCTGTCGATGGAGGGCGGGCGCGTGATGGCGTCGGGCACCGGCACGGCGGCCGATGGCATGATCCGGCTCGCCGGTGGCGAGAACGCCGTCACCGACTATCCCGGCTACAAGCAACTGACCGACGAAGCCATCGTCACCGCCGCCCCGGACGTCATCCTCCTGATGGATCGCGGCGGCAATCTCGACCCCGCGCCCGTCGACCTCTCCACACAGCCCGCTCTGGCCGCGACGCCCGCCGGCGAAACCGGTCGCGTCATCCGCATGGACGGCGCCTATCTGCTCGGCTTCGGCCCGCGCACGGCTGACGCCGCAAAGGAACTGGCGGCGAAACTCCACGCCGAAGCCGATTGAGATGAGCGTGATGGATGAGGCAACACCTGCTGCCCGTCGACGGACGCGGCCGGCAGGCGACCGCTCGCACATCGCGCGGCTGACGATCCTCGGTCTCGCCGGCGCGCTCGTCCTCGTCTCGCTCTTCAGCCTGACGGCCGGCGCATCCGACGCCTCGGTGGTCGACCTCATCCGCGCCTCGATCTCCGGCGACATCGAGATTTCCGCGCGCGACCGCGTCATCATCCATGACATCCGCCTGCCGCGCGTGGCGCTCGGCATCCTCATCGGCGCGGCACTTGCCGTCTCGGGCGCGGTCATGCAGGGCCTGTTCCGCAACCCGCTCGCCGATCCGGGCCTCGTCGGCGTCTCCGCCGGCGCCGGCCTCGGCGCCATCTCGATCATCGTCCTCGGCGGCACGACGCTCGGCCCCGTCGTCGCGCTCCTCGGCATCTACGCGCTGCCCTTCGCCGCCTTCCTCGGCGGCCTCGCGACGACGCTGCTTCTCTACAAGGTCGCCACGCGGCGCGGCCAGACCTCGGTCGCGACCATGCTCCTGGCCGGCATCGCGCTCGGCGCCATGGCCGGCGCCTTTTCCGGCGTCCTCGTTTATCTCGCCGACGACAACCAGCTCCGCGACCTGACCTTCTGGGGCCTCGGCTCGCTCGCCGGCGCGACATGGACGAAAATCCTCGCCACCGGCCCCATCATCGTCCTCGCTCTCGTCGCTTCGCCGTTCCTGGCGCGCGGGCTCAACGCGCTCGCGCTGGGCGAGGGCGCCGCGCACCATCTCGGCGTACCCGTCCAACGTCTGAAGAACATCGCCATCGTCGCCGTTGCAGCCGCAACCGGTGCGTCCGTCGCCGTCTCCGGCGGCATCGGCTTCGTCGGCATCGTCGTGCCGCACCTCCTGCGGCTGTCGATCGGCCCCGACCATCGCTATCTCCTGCCGGCTTCCGCGCTTCTCGGCGCAAGCCTCCTGCTTCTCGCCGACGCCGTCTCGCGCACCATCGTCGCGCCCGCCGAACTGCCGATCGGCATCGTCACTGCCGCCGTCGGCGCACCGTTCTTCCTCTGGATTTTGCTGCGCCGGCGCGGCGTCCTGGATTTGTGAGGCGGCGATGATCGAGACCCGCAACATCAAGGTTTCGCTCGGCGGCCGGCCAATCCTGCACGGCATCTACTTCACCGCCAATGCCGGCGAAATCACCGCCATCGTCGGTCCGAACGGATCGGGAAAATCGACCTTTCTCAAGGCCTTGTCGGGCGATCTGGATTCAATGGGAGAGATCAGGATCGATGGCCGCGACCTCCATTCGCTGAAGCCGTGGCAGGCCGCCGGCCTGCGCGCCGTCCTCCCGCAGGCAACGAGCCTGTCCTTCCCCTTCACCGTCCGCGAAATCGTCCGGCTCGGCCTGATGGGCGGCCGCTCGGGCGTTGCCGGCCGCGATCTGGAATCGCTGCCCGACCGCGCTCTGTCGGCGGTCGACCTGTCCGGCTTCGCCGGCCGCCACTATCAGGAACTTTCCGGCGGCGAGCAACAGCGCGTGCAACTCGCTCGCGTCCTCTGCCAGGTCTGGGAGCCCATGCTCGACGGCCGGCCGCGCTTCCTCTTCCTCGACGAGCCCGTCTCCAGCCTCGACATCAAGCACCAGCTCGTCATCATGGACGTCGCCCGCGACTACGCCCGCCGCGGCGGCGGCGTCATCGCCGTCCTGCACGATCTGAACCTGACGGCCATGTATGCCGACCGCATGATGATGCTGAACGAGGGCAGGGCAGTCGCCTCCGGCGCCCCGTCCGATCTTCTGACGGATGACCTCATCGAAACCGTCTTCGACTGCCGCCTGCGCGTCGGCGTCACACCTTCGGGAAGGACGCCGTTCGTCCTGCCGCAGTCGGTTCAGGCTTAGGACGTCATCGAAAACCGAGACCTGGATTCCTGTGACAAGCACAGGAATGACGACGGCAAGAATGTTGCCGCCACGCCGCAATGCTCACGAGTTGGCACATCCATGAATGCCGTCATTCCTGTGCTTGTCACAGGAATCCAGGCCTCGCCCAAGCGCCTCGCAAAACCTTTGCCCGATAGCTAGTTCGCCGCCACCCGCGGCAACTCCACGTCGATCCCCAGCAGCGCGCGCATGTTCGGCCGCGCCTTGACGAGATCCTCGATCGTATACCCCTCAAGCACCTCGAAAAATGCGTTGAGCGCCTTGCGCAGCGCCTCGTTGAGCGCGCAGGCGTCGACCAGCGGGCACTCCGTCGCGTCCTTCTCGAAGCATTCGGCCATGGCGAAGCTGTCTTCCGTCACCCGCACGATGTCGAAGAGCGTGATCTCGGACGCAGCCCGCCCCAGCCGCACGCCGCCATTGCGCCCGCGCACCGTCTCCACCAGCCCGTTCTCGACCAGCGGCTGCAGGATCTTGAACAGGAACAGCTCGGAGACGCCATAGGCGCTCGCGATCTCGGGGATGCGGCTCAGCCGCCCGGGATTGGCCGCGCAATACATCAGGATACGCACTGCGTAATTCGTCTGGCGGGTCAGCCGCATGGCATGCCTTTCACGATTCCGTCGGTCGGCTTGATATGGTCTATTCCTTAGAATGGTTCCAGACAAGCCTGCATTCATAAAACATGAGCAAGATTATCATCTTTATGCGCGCATGGCAGCCATGCTCACGCCGATTTGCCTTGAATTCCATGCTGCAACGCACAATATTCGACATGTCGAGTTGCTTCGACTTCAGGGGAGGACCTTGAGGAGAGCGACGCTATGCAAGACCTGAGAATCAAGACCGAAATGCCCCTTGGCGTCATCCGCCAGCTCCGCCCGTCGGACCTGCCGAAGTTTCGCGAACACCTTCTCCGCCTGGATGCCGAAAGCCGCCGAGACCGTTTCAACGGTCCGTCGAACGACGCATTCGTCGCCGCCTATGCCGACCGCGCCTTTCGCGCCGGCACGACGGTGATCGGCTATGTCGAGGGCGACGAGGTGCTGGGCGCCGCCGAACTGCACGAGATCGAGGGCGAGGGCGAGCCGACCGGCGAGATCGCGTTCTCGGTGGAAGCTGTGCTCCAGCACCGCGGCATCGGCAGCAAGCTGTTCCAGCGTTTGATCTGGCACGCCCACGCGCTCGGCTACACCCAGCTCCGCGTCACCACCCACCCGCAGAACCAGGCGATGAAGCGCCTTGCCTCCCGCTTCAACGCGCGGCTGCGCTTCGAGGGCGGCGAGACGGTGGGCCTGATCGAGCTCGAACCGGCCGCCGAAATCTTCGCCCCACAGGTGATGCCTCAACCCCGACCTCTCGCCGCCTGACTGAACGCACAAAAAAGGCCCGGAAAACCGGGCCTTTTCTCGTCTCATCGGGAAGTTCAGGCGGCCTTCTTGACCTGGTCCTGAACGACCTTGGCGTTGTCGGCCATCAGCGTCTTCGCCTGGTCGGCGCCGGAGCGGATGCGCTCCATGTTGGCGGCAGTCGCCTCGCGCACGTAGTCGGCCTGGATCGTCAGCGCTTCACCGACCGAATTGGCGTCGGCAAGCTTCTCGATCGTGGCGAAATAGTGCTGCGTGTTGGCGAGCGTCGCGTCGAGCATGGTGCGCGTCACGGCGTCGAAGCTGCCGGCGAACGGACCGAAAACGGTCTTGCTCTGGTCGGCGAGCGAAGCGGCCTGGCGGTGCAGTTCCTCGGCGCGCTGGGCGGCGGTCGCAGCCTGCGTGCGGAAGAAGTCGCGGGTGGCTTCGGGAACCTGGATCTTCGCGCCGACTTCGTCGAAAGCGCGGGTGAAACCGTCGAAATAGGAAGCGGCGGCCTGCTGGGTCTTGGTCTTGGTCATCACTATCTCCATTCTCGTTAAAGGAGCCATGGTCGGGCCTCGCCCGTTGTGGCTCGAGGCTGGATGCGTATATAGAGGAGAATTTGTGCAATGCAACATGAAATCCGGGTGCAATGCAAAATTTCATGAATCGTGATCATGCCCGCGCCGAAATCGCCGCGCTGAGCGATGCGGACAAGGCCCGCGCGCTTCGCCGCACCAAGGCCGTCGCGACCTCGGCGCTCGTGCTGTGCGTCGCGGTCTTCCTTGCCGCCCGCGCGTTCCAGGCCGACTATCCCGGCCTCGCCTATGTCGCAGCCTTCGCCGAGGCCGCCGCCATCGGCGGCATCGCCGACTGGTATGCGGTCGTCGCGCTCTTTCGCCGCCCGCTCGGCCTGCCGATCCCGCACACGGCGATCATCCCGGCCAACAAGGACCGCATCGCCGACAATCTCGGCCGCTTCATCGAGACCAATTTCCTCACGGAGCAGGCCGTTCACGCCAAGCTGCAGGAGGTCGATTTCGCCCGCCTCGTCGCCGACTGGCTGGGCGACCGCCGCCATGCCGAAGACCTCGCCGGCTTCGTCACCCGCATGACCCCGCAGGCGCTCGCCGCTTTGGAAAACTCCAACCTCCGCGGCTTTCTCGGCAAGCGCGTCGTCGAACGCCTCGAACAAATCGACATCGCGCCCGTCGCGGCCGAACTCCTTTCCGCCGTCACCGCCGAGCGCCGCCACCAGCGCCTCTTCGACGGCCTGATCCACGTCCTCGGCGGCATCCTCAATGACGAAAAGACGCTGGGCGTCATGCGCGAGCGCATCCGCGCCGAACTGCCGACCCTCGCCAACATCTTCCGCGCTGACGCCTACCTCCTCAACAAGATCGTCGCCTCCGCCGGCCGCCTGATGGAGGAGGCGGGCAGCGATCCCGATCATCCGCTGCGCCACGAGTTCGACGCTTTCGCGCTCCGCTTCATCGACGACCTGAAGACCGACCCCGCCTATGTCGCCCGCGCCGAGCGCATCAAGGCGAACCTGCTCGCCCGGCCCGAGCTCGCCACGCTCGCCGACGAGATCTGGAAGAACCTCGCCACCTTCCTGCGCGAGGACGCCGAGAGCGACAACTCGATCATCCGCACCCACCTCGCCTCGATGTTCGTCGAGATCGGCCGCCGTCTTGCCGATGACCCCGACATCCGCGCCGACATGAATGCCGGCTTCGTCGTCGCACTCGCCTCCTTCGTCGAAAAGCAGAAATCCGGCGTCGCGATCTTCATCGCCGAGCAGGTCAAGGCCTGGGACATCGCCCAGACGACGCGCCTGATCGAGCTCAACATCGGCCGCGACCTGCAATATATCCGCTTCAACGGCATGATCATCGGCGGCCTCGCCGGGCTCGCCCTCCATGTCGGCGAGGGCCTGATCTTCGGCTGATGCGTGCCATTGACACGACCCGGTCCTTGGCCTAGAGAGCACCCCAACGCCGCGCCGCAATGCGCGGTGTTTCATTTGACGTGTCCCGTGGGCATCTTCATCGCATTGCGTGAGATGCCCTGTCAGGCCCCGAAAACGGGGGCCAGAGGAGGGCGCGTTTCCTTCGCCCGGTGCGCGAGCATCCGGGTGCAATTGTTTGAAAGGGAATGCGATGAGCAAGCGCCAATCCGCAAAGTACAAGCTCGACCGCCGTTTGGGCGAAAACATCTGGGGCCGTCCGAAGTCCCCGGTCAACAAGCGCGAATACGGCCCCGGCCAGCACGGCCAGCGCCGCAAGGGCAAGCTGTCCGACTTCGGCCTGCAGCTCCGCGCAAAGCAGAAGCTCAAGGGTCACTACGGCGACATCTCCGAGAAGCAGTTCCGCAAGACCTACGAGGAAGCCGACCGTCGCAAGGGCGATACGCCGGACAATCTGATCGGCCTGCTCGAGTCGCGTCTGGACGCGATCGTCTACCGCGCCAAGTTCGCGCCGACGATCTTCGCCGCCCGCCAGTTCGTCAACCACGGCCACGTCAACGTCAACGGCCGCCGCACGAACATCTCGTCCTTCCGCTGCCGTCCGGGCGACGTGATCGAACTGCGCGAGAAGTCGAAGCAGCTCGTGATCGTGCTCGAATCGGTCCAGCTCGCCGAGCGCGACGTTCCGGACTATCTGGAAGTCGATCACTCGAAGATGGTCGCGACCTACAATCGCGTGCCGGGCCTGGCCGACGTCCCGTTCGCCGTGCAGATGGAACCGAACCTGGTCGTCGAGTTCTACTCGCGCTGATCGGTTTCGATCATCGAATTCGCAGAGGCCGCGTTTCGACGCGGCCTTTCTTTTTGTGCCCCGCTTTGGTCTAACGCGACGATGACGCTCCACCAGCTAGACGACAACGACGACGCCCGGTCCATCCCGCCCTTGATGGCGGATGCGCCGCGTTCGGTCGAGTTCAACAAGCTGCGCAAGCGCCTCCTGCGCTCCACGCGCCAGGCGCTGGACGATTTCGCGATGGTCAAGCCGGGCGAGAAATGGCTCGTCGCGCTCTCCGGCGGCAAGGATTCTTACGGCCTCCTGGCGATCCTGCTCGATCTCCAGTGGCGCGGGCTGCTGCCCGTCGACTTGCTCGCCTGCAACCTCGACCAGGGCCAGCCCAATTTCCCGAAGCATGTCCTGCCCGACTATTTGTCGCGGCACGGCATCGCCCATCGCATCGAATATCGCGACACCTATTCCATCGTCACCGAAAAGGTGCCGGAAAACGCGACCTACTGTGCGCTCTGCTCACGCCTTCGCCGCGGCAATCTTTATCGCATCGCGCGGGAGGAGGGGTGTTCGGCGCTCGTACTCGGTCACCACCGCGAGGACATTCTGGAGACGTTCTTCCTGAACCTCTTCCACGGCGCCCGCCTCGCCGCCATGCCGCCCAAGCTGCTGAACGACGACGGCGACCTCATGGTCCTGCGCCCGCTCGCCTATTGCGCCGAGGGCGATCTGGCGAAATTCGCCGAAGCCATGCGCTTCCCGATCATCCCGTGCGATCTCTGCGGCAGCCAGGACGGCCTGCAGCGCAACGCGATGAAGGAAATGATCGCCGAGATGGAGCGCCGCATGCCGGGCCGCAAGGAAGCCATGATCCGCGCCCTTGCCAACGTCCGCCCCTCTCACCTCCTCGACACGAAGCTCTTCGACTTCGCCGGGCTCTGAACGTCAGGTGCGCCGCACCGGCGCCTCATGCTGCGCCTGAAACAGCTTGCCCCGCTCCGCCAAGAGCACCATCCCCAGCGCTCCGAGCCCGGCAAAGAAGTACCCCGCCGCCAGCGGTGTCACCGTGCCGTCGAACGCTTGTCCGATCATCGCGCCGAGAATGCCGCCGCCCACCGTCTGCAGGAAGCCCTGCACGGACGAGGCCGTGCCGGCGACATGGCCGAGCGGTTCCATGGCAAGCGAGTTGAAGTTCGAGCCGATCCAGGAAAACTGCACCATTGCGAGCGCGAAGAGCACCGTGAACGCCCAGAGCGGGATCGGGCCGAGCAGCGACAGGAAGAAGCTGATCGCCGTGACCGCGATGAAGCCGATCAGCGCGCCATGAGCGAGCTTGCGCATCCCGAACCGGCCGACGAGCCGCGAGTTGAGGTAGGACGACACCGCCATCAGGCCCGCCACGATGGCGAACAGAACCGGGAACCAGGCGCCGACGCCGTAGATGCCGATATAGACCTGCTGCGCCGAGTTGATGAAGCCGAACAGCGCGCCGAAGATGCAGGTGAAGGCGGCCGTGTAGCAGATCGAGACGCGGTTGGTGAGCACGATGCGAAAGCCGTCGGCGATCGAGGCTGCGGTGAAGGGCCGGCGATATTCGGGCTTCAGCGTCTCCGGCAGGCGCGCGAACGTCCAGCCGAGCACGGCGGCCGACGTCAGCCCCATGAACAGGAAGATCATCGGCCAGTCGCCGAACAGCATGACGACCTGTCCGACGCCCGGCGCGATCACCGGCACGATCATGAACACCATGAAGACCAGCGACATCACCTCGGCCATCGCCCGGCCGCCGAAGATGTCGCGCACGATGGAGATGGCGATGACGCGCGTCGCCGCCGCGCCGAGGCCTTGGACGAAGCGCATCGCGAGCAGCGTCTCGAATGACGGCGCGAAGGCGCAGGCGAACGCCGCCATCACGTAGATCGACAGCCCGACGACCAGCGGCGCGCGCCGTCCGAACCGGTCGGAGAGCGGGCCGAACAGCAATTGCGCGAAGCCGAAGCCGGTCACATAGGCGGTGATCACGAATTGCCGGCGGTTCTCGTCGCTTTCGCCGAGACTGGCGCCGATTTCCTGCAGGCCCGGCAGCATGATGTCGATGGCGAGCGCATTGAGCGCCATCAGCGCTGCGGCAAGCGCGATCAGTTCATTGCGGCCGAGCGGAAAACTCGTCGGCAGCGCAACACCGGAGCGGGGCTGGTCCATGCGTGTTGATCCAACGCTGTCGTCCAGACAAAAATGCGCCGGGCAGGGCCGGCGCATCGGTCTGGATCATTCTTCAGGAGCGGCGCGTTCGCCGCGATGTCTGGTTCAGGCGGCGCCTTTGGCGGCAACGCCCTTTTCGCCGAGGAACGTCTGGAGTTCGCCGGCCTGGAACATTTCGCGGATGATGTCGCACCCGCCGACGAACTCGCCCTTCACGTAGAGCTGTGGGATGGTCGGCCAGTTCGAATATTCCTTGATCCCCTGGCGAAGCTCGTCCGAGGTCAGGATGTTGACGCCCTTGTAGTCGACGCCGAGATAATCGAGAATCTGGACGACCTGTCCCGAAAAGCCGCACTGCGGAAAGCCCGGCGTGCCCTTCATGAAGAGAACGACGTCGTTGCTCTTCACTTCGCTGTCGATGAACTGGTTGATCGCGGTCATGTCTTCAATCCCTGGCAGCCGGGCCGCCGATAATTCGTTTGCACTCGATATAGGGGATGGGAACCGGCCTGTCGAGTTTGCCTATTCCGGAATACTGGTCTGCAAGGCGAGGGCGTGCAGAACGCCGCCCATGTTGCCCTTCAGCGCGTCATAGACCATCTGGTGCTGCTGCACGCGGCTCTTGCCGCGAAAGCTCTCGGCCACGACTTCGGCGGCATAGTGGTCGCCGTCGCCGGCGAGGTCGCGGATCGTCACTTTCGCATCCGGAATCGCTTCCTTGATCATGCGTTCGATGTCGTGCGCGTCCATTGCCATTGCTGTCTGCCTTCAGTCCATGAAATCCGGGAACCACGACTCGTGGCGAGCCTTGAGCTCTTCGACGGATATGGCACGCGTGCCGGGCAGTTTCAATTCGGTGCCGCCCGTCTCGCCGATCCACGCGACGACGAGCCCGCGTGCCGCGCCTTCGTCGATGATCTCGCGCAGGAGCTCTTTGTCCGCGCGCGGCACGGTCATCAGATAGCGGCCCTGATCCTCGCCGAAGAGAACCGGCGCCGGTTCGGTCGGCATCGGCAGGCTGATCGCCGCTCCGATGCCCGACGCCATCGCCATTTCGGCGATCGCGACCGCGAGCCCGCCATCGGAAAGGTCGTGGCAAGCGGTGATCCGCCCGTCCTGGATCGCATCGCGCACGAATTCGCCGGCCCTGCGTTCATGGGCAAGATCGACGGGCGGCGGCGGGCCGTCGCGGCGCTCGTGCAGGTCGCGCATATAGGCGGACTGCGCCAGATGCGTGCCCCACATGTTGGACTTGCAGACGAGCAGGATGGCGTCGCCCTCGGCGGCGAATCCGATCCGCGCCATCTTGGTCCAGTCGTCGATGAGCCCGACGCCGCCAATGGTCGGGGTCGGCATGATCGCCTTGCCGTTGGTCTCGTTGTAAAGAGACACGTTGCCCGACACGATCGGGAAGTCGAGCGCCCGGCAGGCCTCGCCGATGCCTTTGATCGCGCCGACGAGTTGGCCCATGATCTCGGGCCGCTCGGGGTTGCCGAAGTTGAGGTTGTCCGTCGCCGCCAGCGGCAGCGCGCCTGTTGCGCAAAGGTTCCGCCAGCATTCGGCCACCGCCTGCTTGCCGCCTTCGAACGGGTCGGCCTCGACATAGCGCGGCGTCACGTCCGACGAGAACGCCAGCGCCTTGGTCTCATGCCCCTCGACGCGCACCACGCCCGCATCGCCGCCCGGCCGCTGCAGCGAATTGCCCTGGATGAGCGTGTCGTACTGCTCCCAGACCCAGCGACGCGACGACAGATTCGCCGAACCGATCAGCTTCAACAGCGCGTCTGCGGGGTCGATCGCCGGCAGGGCGGAAAAGTCTGGCAGGGCGGCCTTCGGGCTTTCCACCCAAGGCCGGTCATATTCCGGCGCCTCGTCGCCCAGTTCTTTGATCGGCAGGTTCGCGACTTCCTCGCCCTGGTGCAGCACGCGAAAGCGCAGATCGTCCGTCGTCTTGCCGACGATGGCGAAGTCGAGCCCCCATTTGCGGAATATGGCCTCGGCCTCTTCTTCCTTTTCGGGACGCAGCACCATGAGCATCCGCTCCTGGCTTTCCGAAAGCATCATCTCATAGGCCGACATGCGCTCCTCGCGCACCGGCACGGCGTCGAGATCGAGTTCGATGCCGAGATCCCCCTTGGCACCCATCTCGACGGCCGAGCAGGTCAGCCCCGCCGCGCCCATGTCCTGGATCGCGATGACCGCGCCCGTCTTCATCAGTTCGAGGCAGGCTTCGAGCAGGCACTTCTCGGTGAACGGATCGCCCACCTGCACGGTCGGGCGCTTTTCCTCGATGTCGTCGTCGAACTCGGCCGAGGCCATCGTCGCGCCGCCGACGCCGTCGCGCCCGGTCTTGGCGCCGAGATAGACGACCGGCAGCCCGACGCCCTTGGCCTGCGACAGGAAGATCTTGTCGGCATCGGCAAGCCCGGCCGCAAACGCGTTGACGAGACAATTGCCGTTGTAGCTCGGGTCGAACTCGACCTCGCCGCCCACCGTCGGCACGCCGAACGAGTTGCCGTAGCCGCCGACGCCGGCGACCACGCCCGCGACGAGATGCTGCGTCTTGGGATGATCCGGCGCGCCGAAACGCAGCGCGTTCATCGCCGCCACCGGCCGCGCGCCCATCGTGAACACGTCGCGCAGGATGCCGCCGACGCCCGTCGCCGCGCCCTGGTAGGGCTCGATGTAGGAGGGGTGGTTGTGGCTCTCCATCTTGAAGACGACGGCCTGCCCATCGCCGATGTCGACCACGCCGGCATTTTCGCCGGGCCCCTGGAGGACGCGCGGACCGGATGTCGGCAGCGTCTTCAGCCACTTCTTGGAGGATTTGTACGAGCAGTGCTCGTTCCACATCGCCGAGAAGATGCCGAGTTCGGTGAAGCTCGGCTCGCGCCCGATCAGGTCGAGAATGCGCTGGTATTCGTCCGGCTTCAGGCCATGCGAGGCGACCAGTTCGTCGGTGATCGGGATCGTGTTCGAAAGGGTCACGCGGATGGGTCTCCGTCAGGCCGGGCGGGAACAGGTGGTGCCGCCCGACGCCCAGCGGGTGACGTCGGACGAGATGCGATTTGCCTCGGCGCCGCCATCCATCAGCGGGCCGTAGGCGTTGAGACGGGCGGGATTGCCGGACGCCTCGACGACCAGCTTCGGCAGGCCGCCGATATTGCCCTGCGGCACGGCGAGGATGCGCGGCTTGCCCGAATGCGAGGTCAGTTCGGGCGACATGGTCAGCCCTGCAAAGCGCGGATCGCCGGCCCGGAACCAGCAGCGCTGCGCCGCGACCGCCACGCGTTCCATGGTCGAGAGCGCCGAGGCGTCCCCTGGCCGCGATGTCGCCTCAGGCTCGGGCGCCGAACTGCGGCACCCGGCCAGCGCCAGCGCGATGGCGAATGCGACCAGCGCAGCCCTCACGCCGCACGCCCGAGCGCAGCCTCGAACAGCGCGCGACCATCGGTGCCGCCATGCGCTTCCTCGATCAGGTTTTCGGGATGCGGCATCATGCCGAGCACGTTGCCCTCAGTGTTGACGATGCCGGCAATGTCGTTGAGCGAGCCGTTCGGATTGGTGCCCTCGGCATAGCGGAACGCCACCTGGCCTTCGCCCTCGATGCGCGCCAGCGTCGCCTCGTCGGCGAAGTAATTGCCGTCATGATGCGCGATCGGGCAGCGGATCACCTGGCCTTTTTCGTAGCGGCTGGTAAACCGCGTTCCGGCATTGGCCACTTCGAGCTTTACCTCGCGGCAGACGAACTTCAGCGAGGCGTTGCGCATCAGCGCGCCGGGCAGGAGGCCTGCCTCGAGCAGGATCTGGAAGCCGTTGCAAACCCCCATCACCGTCACGCCCTTTGCGGCCTTCTCGGCGACAGCGCGCATCACCGGCATCCGCGCGGCGATCGCCCCGCAGCGCAGATAGTCGCCATAGGAAAACCCGCCGGGAATGACGATCAGGTCGACGTCGGGGATGTCGGTGTCGGTCTGCCAGACCGTCACCGGCGCCTTGCCGCCGATCTTGGTCAGCGCCGCGATCATGTCGCGGTCGCGGTTGAGGCCGGGGAGGAGGATGACGGCTGATTTCATTTCGGCTCGTAGGGCGCGTGAGGTTCGGCGAATTCGCGAAGTTCGAGACGGCGCTCGATGCGTTCCAGGCGATCGTCATGCCGCGCGAGGATGCCATAGATGTTGTTGATGTCTCCTTGAGTCGCTGCAAGATGACCGCGAATGACGTTCACTTCGCGCTTCACTTCAAGCATGTCTTGACGCATCTCGCCCATGTCGAGGTGAATGCGCTTCAGCAACTCGTACATCAATTCGTTGGTGACTTCCGGCATCCGCGCCTCCGCACAACCTCAGGTTATGCTGACAGTGTAATTCTCAATCACCGTGTTCGCCAGAAGCTTGTCGCACATGGCTTTGAGGTCGGCTTCGGCCTTGGCGCGGTCGGCACTTTCGAGCTCGATGTCGAACACCTTGCCCTGCCGCACATGGCCGACGCCATCGAAGCCGAGCGTGCCGAGCGCGCCTTCGATGGCCTTGCCCTGCGGGTCGAGAACGCCGTTCTTCAGCGTGACGGTCACGCGCGCTTTGATCACTTCAAGCTCCAGAAATTAGTGCGGCTTGCCCTTGCCGTTGCCCGACGTGACGAGCACCGGGCCGGACGGGCGGGGCGGCTCGTTCTCGTTCATGATGCCGAGGCGGCGGGCGACTTCCTGATAGGCTTCGACGAGCCCGCCCATGTCGCGGCGGAAGCGGTCCTTGTCGAGCTTGTCCTGCGTCGCCACGTCCCACAGCCGGCACGAATCCGGCGAGATCTCGTCGGCGACCACGATGCGCATCATGTCGCCTTCGTAGAGGCGGCCGCATTCGATCTTGAAGTCGACAAGCTGGATGCCGACGCCGAGGAAGAGGCCGGAGAGGAAATCGTTGACGCGGATGGCGAGCGCCATGATGTCGTCGAGTTCCTGCGGCGCCGCCCAGCCGAAGGCGGTGACGTGCTCTTCGGAGACCATCGGGTCGTCAAGCGCGTCGGCCTTGTAGTAGAATTCGATGATCGAGCGCGGCAGCACGGTGCCTTCCTCGATGCCGAGGCGCTTGGCGAGCGAGCCGGCGGCGACGTTGCGCACCACGATCTCGAGCGGGATGATCTCGACTTCCTTGATCAACTGCTCGCGCATGTTCAGGCGGCGGATGAAGTGGGTCGGGATGCCCATCCGGTTCAGATGCGTGAAGATGTGCTCGGAGATGCGGTTGTTGAGCACGCCCTTGCCGTCGACCACTTCATGCTTCTTCTTGTTGAACGCGGTGGCGTCGTCCTTGAAGAACTGGATCAGCGTGCCGGGCTCGGGGCCTTCATAGAGAATCTTGGCCTTGCCTTCGTAGATGCGGCGGCGACGGTTCATGGCGGTCTCTGGTCTCGGTGGCCGGAGCGGATAGGGCCCGGCAGCCTGTCATCCGCAGGAATTGCGGAAGGTCACTGAACTCGCCCGCTCTCTAGCGCAACTGGTCCGCCCGCTCAATCACCAAATGACCGTTCCCACAAGGCGGTCCGCGACCGATTGGCCCTTTCGCGCGGCCATTCTTGCCGCCATATTGACCGCCATGCGGCCATTTGATTTGTGGTCGCTGCCGCAACGGCATGAAATCGCAGTCGAAGATGAGGTTGGCCGATGAGCCTGAAGGATCGCGAAGAAGGGTTCGAGCGCAAGTTCGCCCATGACGAGGAGCTGAAGTTCAAGGCCATGGCGCGCCGCAACAAGCTGCTCGGGCTCTGGGCGGCGGAAAAGCTGGGCAAGAATGGCGCCGACGCCGATGCCTACGCTCGCGAAGTCGTCGCGTCCGATTTCGAGGAAGCCGGCGATCACGACGTCTTCCGCAAGATCCGCAAGGATTTCGATGCCGGCGGCGTCCAGCAGTCGGACCACCAGATCCGTCGCACGATGGAAGAACTGCTCGCGACGGCCGTCCGGCAGATCGAGGCCTCGTGAGCCTCGCCGCGCGTCTTCGCGCCGGCGAAACCGTCTACACCGCCTGGTCGGGCATCCCCGATGCCGTGACGGTCGAGGTCGTCGCGGCCACCGGCTTCGATGCCGTCACACTCGACATGCAGCATGGCGGCCACCACGAGGACAGCGTCCTGCGCGGCCTCGCCCCGGTCATCGCGGCGCAAAAGCATCCGATCGTGCGCATTCCGGTCGGGCGCTTCGACATGGCCAGCCGCGCGCTCGATTTCGGCGCCGAGGCGATCATCGCGCCGATGGTCAATTCGGTCGCTGATGCGCAAAGCTTCGCGCAGGCAACGAAATACCCGCCGGTCGGGCTTCGCTCCTGGGGTCCGGGCTTTGCCATGCCGCGCCGCCGCACCTCCGATTCGCCGGCCTGGCTCGCCGGCCAGAATGGGGAAACGCTCGCCTTCGCGATGATCGAGACGCGCCAGGCGCTGGATGCGCTCGACGGCATCCTCGCCGTTCCAGGCATCGACGGCGTCTTCGTCGGCCCGTCGGATTTCTCCATCGCGTGGACGAACGGCAAGACGCTCGACCCGGCCTTGCCCGCGATGATGGACGCAATCGCCGACATCGCCCGCCGCACGATCGCGGCCGGCAAGCTCGCCGCCATCTACGTCGTCGATCCGAAGCTCACCGGCCGGTTCCGCGAGATGGGCTATTCGCTCATCGCGCTTGGCTCCGACCAGCGCTACATCGCCATGGGAGCCGCAGCACTGCTCGACGCCGCGCGAGCGCGCGAATAGGATGCGTTGAGATTCAGGCCTGTGCGAGCCGAAAATGGCGGATTTCAACCGGAGCGGAATGTACATTTGAGTGCATGAGCACCGGAAGCGCAGAAAGCCGCCGTTTGCAGGCCGCTCAGGTCTGAATATCGGCGCATCCTAAGGGTTGAGGCTGGAGACGAACTTGGCGAAAGTCAGCGTGCCTTCCGGCCACGGACCGTGGCCGGATTCGGCGTTGATGTGGCCGATCTCGCCCGCGTCGATGAAAAGCGAGCCCCACGCGCCCGCAATGTCTTCTGCCACGTCGAACGCGCAGAACGGATCGTTGCGGCTCGCCACCGTGATCGACGGGAAGGGCAGGGGGTCGCGCGGGTAGGGGCCGAACGTCATCAGGTGCTTCGGCCGCACATTCGGGTTCGCCACATCGGGCGGCGCGACGAAGAACGCGCCGGCGATCTTGCTGCGAAAATCCGGCACGGCCTGCACCGCGGTCGCGACGCCCAGCGAATGCGCCACCAGCACGACGGGCTTGGTCGCGCCGTTCACCGCCTCGATCAGATTGGCCTTCCAGTCGGCCAGAACCGGCTTCGACCATTCCGCCTGCTCGACCCGGCGCGCGGTCGAAAGCTTCTCCTCCCAGCGCGTCTGCCAGTGATCCGGCCCGGAATTGGTGTAACCTGGGATGATGAGGATGTCGGCGTCTTTGGCTTTCATGGCGCGCCATGTAGCGAGCGCCGGTGCCGCGCGCAACCTCGTCGGCGTTGTTCTGCTTGCGTGAACAAGGTGTCGTCGAAAACGCAATTGCATTGAACAATGGCGCATACGATCTTTTCGGTATCGCGGAGCCATCCGCCAAGGAGATCATCATGACGGAACTGCCATTCTCGGCCACCACGCCGACGCATATCGCCAGGGTCGGCCTCAAGGCCCGCGACGCCGAAGCGCTTTCGGCCTTCTACCGGCGTCTTCTGGGCCTCGCCGAACTCGACCGTCGCGACGGCACGATCGTGCTTGGCGCGGGCGGCCGCGAACTGCTGGAAATCGAGAGCGCGCCGTCGGCGAAGCCGGACGATCCGCGCAGTGCCGGCCTCTTCCACACCGCCTTCCTCTTCCCGACCCGCAAGGACCTTGCCCGCTGGGTCCGCCATGCCGGCGAGAACCGCATCGCGGTCACCGGCGCGTCCGACCATCTCGTCAGCGAGGCGCTCTATCTCGACGATCCCGAGGGCAACGGCATCGAAATCTATGCCGACCGGCCGAAGGAGAAGTGGACGAAGAACGGCAACGACATCGCGATGGCGACCGAGCGCCTGGACATCGAGAACCTTCTCGGAGAGATCGATGCGGCCACGCCCGCCTGGCAGGACGCGCCCGAGGGGACGGTCATCGGCCACGTCCATCTGCGCGTCGGCGATCCGAAGGTGGCGGAAGCCTGGTGGCATTCCGAACTCGGCTTCGACACCATGGCGAAATACGGCTCGCAGGCGGTTTTCCTCGCCTCCGGCGGCTACCACCACCACATCGGCGCGAACACCTGGGCCAGCGCCGGCGCCGGCCCGCGCGATCCCGACCGCTCCGGCCTCGCCTACGTGGAACTCGCATCGAACGACCACGCCCCCCGCACGCTTCGCGATCCGTGGGGCACGGAAATTCGTCTGAGAACGGCTTGAACGAGTTTGTGCGTTCGGCGTCAGCCGCACGGCGACAGTAATGGAATGCCGTGGAGCGGGCCGGGCCGTCATGCTATTCTAGAGAATTCTGCTGGACGGTGAGGAAGTCCCGAGTGGAGACTGTGGTGATGAGCCCATTCCGTGCTGCCTTCGTGCTGATGACCACCGGGCCACTCGCGGGATGCCAGGGCTCGGGAATGAACATGAGGTCTGACGCAGTTCTGGGCAACAGCCCCGCGGGCATCGAGATGATGATCGCGGAAGTAAGGTCGCGAAACCCCGATCGGACCGAACTTTGCAGCCGCGGATTGAACTATATCCGTCATGAGGTGACGACCGTGGCGACCGAACTTGTCGTCGGCGGGCGCTTGTCGATGTCCGTGGTGCCCGATGGGGCGCGTGCGACGCAAACGATCTACGGTGATTGCCTCAGATAGGGGCCCAAATGCGAAGAAGTCCGCGTCAGGGGAAACGCGGACTTCTTACTGGAGGGGGTCTTCTCGTCTCGCTGCTTCGGTGAGGGGGGCCGTTGCAGCTATGCGGATAAAATGCAGCCGCTCCCGAAAGGTTCCCACACTCTTCCGCCTTCGCCGCTTCACAAGGCCGTGAGCCCGCCTTGATGACGGGAAGAGACGGCGTCTCCGCGCGTTCAACTTCCATTTGGCAACCGAATTCTAGTCTGCAGGCGACGATGCGGCTTGAATCGGAACGAATGGGGTAGGACATGGCAGACGGCACCCGCGACGATCGAACGATCGACGCCATCCACAACCGGATCGACCTCCTGGAAAACCAGGTCGCCAGGCTCGAACGCCTTCTCGAAGGCCAGGCGCCCGGAACCATCGGGCCGCTGGAGATTACCGTCGAGCGCGACGAGCGCCCCTCCGCAATCCCGGCCGTGCCGATCCGTCTCCACCGGCAATCGGCGTCGCAGCCCGGCACCGCCGTCGCCATGCCCTGGCGCTCCCCGCTGGTGGCCGGCGCGAGCATGCTCCTGGCCGCGCTGCTCGCCGTCGAGGTCCTCGGATGAGCGAACGCGACGAGTTGGAACTGCGGCTGATGCGCGTCGAGCACACGCAGGCCCTGATGTTGGAAAAGCTGGACCGCCTCTCGGCCGCCCCCGCGCCCGCCGCAATCCCCGCCGACGACCCGGCGCGCAGCCGCCAGGAGCGTGGACTGGGCGCATTCGGCACCATCGCGCTCGTCCTGGTCGCCGTCGCCGCCCTCATCTGGATCGGCGACGAGCTCCATCTCGACCGCTACGTCGCCCGCCTCTTCTGGTAGGCCTCAGCCCTTCCCGAACACCCGCGCGAAGATCGTGTCGACATGTTTGGTGTGATAGCCAAGGTCGAACTTCTCGCGGATTTCATCCTCCGGCAGCGCCGCGCGCACGTCGGCATCCTTGAGCAACTCCTCGAGGAAGTCCGCGCCCTGTTCCCACACGCGCATCGCGTTGCGCTGGACGAGCCGGTAGGAATCCTCACGGCTGACCCCCGCCTGCGTCAGAGCCAGCAGCACGCGCTGGCTCATCACCAGCCCGCGGAACTTGTTCATGTTCGCGAGCATGTTGTCCGGATAGATCACCAGCTTCTCGATGACGCCCGCGAGCCGGTTCAGCGCGAAGTCGAGCGTGATCGTCGTATCCGGCCCGATCGCCCGTTCGACGCTCGAATGGCTGATGTCGCGCTCGTGCCAGAGCGTCACGTTCTCCAGCGCCGGCGTCACCGACATGCGCACCAGACGTGCCAGCCCGGTCAGGTTCTCCGTCAGCACCGGATTGCGCTTGTGCGGCATCGCCGACGAGCCCTTCTGGCCGGGCGCGAAGAACTCTTCGGCCTCCAGAACTTCAGTGCGCTGCATGTGCCGGATTTCGGTCGCCACGTTCTCCATCGACGAGGCGATGACGCCGAGCGTGGCGAAGAACATCGCATGCCGGTCGCGCGGGATCACTTGCGTCGAGATCGGCTCCGGCTTCAGCCCGAGCTTCGCGCAGACATGCTCTTCGACCGACGGGTCGATATTGGCGAACGTCCCGACGGCACCCGAAATCGCCCCCGTCGCGATTTCCGCCCGCGCCGCGACCAGCCGCTCGCGCCCGCGCGCCATCTCGGCATAGAAGCGCGCGAAGGTCAGCCCCATCGTCGTCGGCTCGGCATGGATGCCGTGGCTGCGCCCGATCCTGACGTCGTCCTTGTGCTCGAAGGCGCGCTTCTTCAGCGCCGCCAGCACCCGATCCATGTCGGCCAGAAGCAGGTCCGCCGCCCGCACGAGCTGGATGTTCAGCGTCGTGTCGAGCACGTCCGACGAGGTCATGCCCTGATGGACGAAACGCGAATCGGGCCCGATGAACTCCGCCAGGTGCGTCAGGAAGGCGATGACGTCGTGCTTGGTCTCGCGCTCGATCTCGTCGATCCGCTCGACATCGAATGTCGCCGCGCCGCCCTTGGCCCAGATGTTGCGCGCCGCCTCCTTCGGGATCACGCCGATTTCGGCCAGCGCGTCGCAGGCATGCGCCTCGATCTCGAACCAGATGCGGAACTTCGTTTCCGGAGACCAGATGGCGACCATTTCGGGCCGCGAATAGCGCGGGATCATGCGTCTCGTCCTGACGTTTGGGAGGCTTTCGCCCGCTCCCTAACAGACGAGGTCCGAAGGCTCAACGCTCAAAGCTTGCGTTCAAAGCTTTCCGGGCACCGCGATCCAGCGATGGTCCGGCCCCTCGAAGCCGACGCGCCTGACCGCGATCAGCACCACGAATACCGGCTCCCCGCCCTCGGGAAAGAACGTCTGCACCGCACCGATCCGATAGCCGAGCGGACAGGAGCGGCTTGCCGGAACGCTCTCGTCCTCGTGCAAGAGCTCCGTCGCGACACCGGCCTCGTGGCTCACCTTGAGCAGCCGGAACCCGACATGGCGCTCGGCCGCGAACGCGCAGTTCTCCGGCATCGCGAAGGCGATCTCCTCGAGCCGGATCGCAAGCGGCGCCTCGATCGGCGGGAACACCGGCCGCGGATTGACCTCCATGGCAAGCGCATCCGCCGAAATCTCGGTCACCGCGTTCGCCCCGGCCGTGAAGCCGCGGTTCGCCGCCAATTCGGCCTCGTCGATGATCTGCGACGCCAACTGTCGCGCCTCGGCCCGCGCGTCCTCGACCGACGCGTCCTGGCCCTCCGAAAGCACCCGGATCGGCGTGCCCGAAACGAAACTGTCCGTCGCCGTCTCGACATAATACCGGTTGGCGTAGGCGAAGCCCGACCCGTCCTGGATGCCGTATTCCTCGAAGGCGAAGACCGATCCGTCCGCGCTGAAGCCGAGAATGCCGAGTTCGGCGGTATCCCCGGCCACGGCCGGTCCGGCAATCAGCATGCCAAGGGCGGCGATCAAGCAACGCATCGGCTTCTCCTATGTCCTCGACGACCAGACCGGCATGATATCACCTTCACCTGCGCTCGCGGCGTGAACGCCCCGCGCGATCGCCCGCGCCATGGTCGCGGCCGCGGCCGCATGGAAATCCATCTCCGCCGAAGGGTCGAGCCTGGCCGCATTGCGCCCCGTCGCGAGCGAGAAGACGAGATCGCCGTCATAGGGCGTGTGCGCCGGCCAGATCGCGCGCGCAAAGCCGTCATGGGCGGAGATCGCGAGCCGCTTCGCCGCTGCCTTGGACAACACGGCATCCGTCGCGATCACCGCGATCGTCGTGTTCGCGACCGGCGAAACCGGGTCGCGGAACTTGATCAGCACGTCCTGCGCGTCCGCCGGCAGCGGGGAGGGCATTCCGTGCCCGCCGAACTCTGCGCCGATCTCGAATGGCGCCGCCCAGAAATGCCGGCTGCGCCCGACCGTCACCGACCCCGTCGGATTGACCGCGACCAGCGCGCCGATGGTGATGCCGTTCGCCAGAACCGTCGAGGCCGAGCCGAGCCCGCCCTTCAGCCCCGCCGTCAGCGCGCCATATCCCGCGCCCGCGCTGCCGATGGCAAAATCCGCGCAGGCCACCGCCACGGCCTCGAATCCGAGGTCACGGTACGGCGGATAGCGCCCCCAATCCTTGTCGCCTTCATTGGCGAGATCGAACAGGATCGCGGCCGGCACGATCGGCACCTTTTGGCCGCGCACCTCGAAGCCGATCCCGCGCTCGCGCAACGCCGCCTGCACGCCCGACGCCGCATCGAGCCCGAAGGCCGAACCGCCCGAAAGCACGATCCCGTGCACCGTCTCGACCGAATTGTGCGGCTCCAGGAGGTCGGTCTCGCGCGTCCCCGGCGCGCCGCCCAGCACCTGGTAGCCGGCCACCGCCGGCGTCTCGCAAAGCACGACGCTCACGCCCGAGCGCACCTTTTCGTCATGCACATTGCCGACGGTCAGTCCCGCCACGTCGGTGATCAGATTGCGCGGACCCGCCTTGAACGCCATCAGTCGACCGGCGCGAAGCTGGAGCCGTCGAAGCGGTAGACGCGGTAAAGATCGCCTTCCATGTCGCCCTTCTCGTCGAATGCGACCGGCCCGACGATCGTCTCGAACCGGCCGTCGCCGATCGCCTCGCCACTCTCCGAAGCCGCAACCGCAACCTCCACCGCCGCATGCACCGGGAGGAAATAGCCCTGTTGCCCGGCCGGCTTCTCGCCGTCAGGCGCGACCGCGTCTTCCCACTGCGTCGCCGCGATCATCACGATCCCCTCGGTAAGCGGCACGTCCCCGCCCGCCGCGCGCAGCGCCTCGCCGCCGGCGAGGGTCAGCGCATAGTCGAGCCCGGCGGCGTCCCGCGCCATGATCGCGATGTCCGCCCGGTCGCCGCCGACGAAGACATGCGTCGCGCCCGACCGCCGCAATCGGCCGATGAGGCCGATCTGGTTCTCGAGCTGCGGCCGGAACGTGTCGACGAAGACCGGCACGAGCCCCGATTCCTCGGCCGCAATCCGCACCGTCTCGGCGATCTCGCGGCCATAGATCGTACCGTCGTCGACGATGGCGAAGAGCGATCCGCGCCAATTGTCCACCACATACCGTGCCGCTGCGTCCCGCTCGGCATCTGCGCGCGGCCCGAGCCGGAACACCTGAAAGCCGGTGCGCTCGCGCCGGTCGGTCAGGCTGTCGGTCCGCACGCCCGTCGCGATGACGGGAATGTCGGCCTCGGTCAAAATTGGCAACGCCGCCTCGATCGCCTCGGTGCAAAGGAAGCCGACGACCGCCTCCACTTCGCTTTCGACGAAGCGCCGCGCCGCATCACCGCCACCCTCGGCCGAACAGGAATCCGTCTCGATCACGAGCTCCGCGTCGAGATCGCCCGCAGCCCGTTGCGCACCAGCGCGCATCTGCGCTTCGAGAAGCGGCGCCGTCTCGCCGCCCGGCACGGCGAGGCCGATGCGCGTCTGCGCCGCCGCCGGCGCGGCGGCCAGTGTTAGCGCGAGAATGATGAGAGCGGGTGTCGGTCTGTTTGGCATCTGGAAAATCGCGGCCCGCCCGGCTGTGAAGGCTGCGTCAACAGGTAAAGGCTGGCAGCCGGCCGCGCAACCGGCTAATCCGGGTCCACGCGCTTGGGTTCGGCGGCACGCCGCCCTATATGCGCCATGATCGATGAAGGGGCGGCCGTGCTCGACAGGAAACAAGTGGAATCCGGGCTCTATCGCGACGCGATGAGCCGCTTTGCGGGTGCGGTGCATGTCGTGACCACCGACGGCGTTGCCGGCAAGAGGGGCGTCACCATCATCGCCGGCTGCTCCGTTTCGGACGAGCCCCCGACGGTCCTCGTCTGCCTCAGCCGCGTGAAGCCTGACAACGACGTCTTCGCCGAAAACGGCGTCTTCGCGCTCAACACGCTGTCGTCCGGCCATCGCGCGCTGGCCGACGCGTTCTCGGGCCTCACCGGTCTCAGCCAGAAGGACCGCTTCGCCCTCGGCGAGTGGGAGACCGTGTCCACCGGCGCGCCGGTCCTCGTCGGCGCGCTCACGACGTTCGATTGCCGCATCATCGAAACCAAGGAAGTCGCGACCCACCGCATACTTTTCGGTGAAGTGACAGGCATCCGCATCGGCGATAGTCTTTCGCCGTTGATCTATCAGGATCGCCGCTACCACAGTCTTGAAACCTGATCGGTTTCACCGGAGCCCCCATGCCGACAGCCCATCCGCGTCCCGCGCCAAGCTCGATCGACGAGACGCTGGAAATGCTGAAATCCGCCGATTATGTCGGTGACCGCGCGCTGGCGACGGTGCTGTTCCTCAGCCTGCGCATGGGCCGCCCGCTCTTCCTCGAAGGCGAGGCCGGCGTCGGCAAGACCGAGATCGCCAAGGTGCTCGCCTCCGCGCTCGGCCGCCGCTTGATCCGCCTCCAGTGCTACGAAGGTCTCGACGTCTCCTCCGCCGTCTACGAGTGGAACTACGCCGCGCAAATGATCGAGATTCGCATGGAGGAAGCCGCCGGCGACGTGAAGCGCGACGCGATGGAGCGCAACGTCTTCTCCGAGAAATACCTGATTCGCCGTCCCGTCCTCGACGCGCTGTCCGGCGAACCTGGCGCCGCCCCCGTCTTCCTCATCGACGAACTCGACCGCACCGACGAGGCCTTCGAAGCGTTCCTGCTCGAAATCCTGTCCGACTTTCAGGTCACCGTCCCCGAACTCGGCACGATCAAGGCCAAGGAGCCGCCGATCGTCATCATCACCACCAACCGCACGCGCGAAATCCACGACGCGCTGAAGCGCCGCTGCCTCTATCACTGGGTCGATTATCCGACCGCCGAGCGCGAACTGGAAATCGTCGCGCGAAAGGTGCCGCAGGCAAACGAGCGCCTGTCAGCCGAAGTCGTCGCCTTCATCCAGCGCTTGCGCCAGATGGACCTGTTCAAGGCGCCCGGCGTCGCCGAGACGATCGACTGGGCAAGCGCCTTGACCGAACTCGACAAGGTCGCGCTCGATCCCGAGACCGTGTCCGACACGATCGGCGTGCTCCTGAAATATCAGGACGACATCGCCCGCATCGGCCAGGGCGAGGGGCGGCGCATCCTCGCCGAGGTCAAGTCCGAACTGGCGGCAGCCGAATAGCCATGAACGCGGTGCGCAGCGAAGCCGAAGGCCGGATCGCCGACAATATCGTCTATTTCGCCCGCACCCTGCGAAAGGCGGGAATGCGCGTCGGTCCGGCCGCGGTCAAGGATGCGATCGAAGCGGTTCTCGCTGCCGGCATCGGTACCCGCGAGGAATTCTACTGGACGCTCCACGCCGTGCTGGTGAACCGGCGCGAGGACCACGCGACCTTCGACGAGGCGTTCCGGCTCTACTGGCGCTCGCGCGAGCTGATCGAAAAGCTGATCGCGATGTTTTCGCCCGTCGCCCCCGACATGAAGGAAAAGTCGAAGCCGAAACCGGCCGAAAGCCGCGTTTCCGAGGCGCTTCTCGGCCAGAACGACCGCCAGACCAAGCAGGAAATCCCCGAAATCGAGTTCGACGCCCGTTTCTCCGTGTCGGGCAACGAGGTGTTGCGCGGCAAGGATTTCGCCCAGATGTCCGCCGCCGAGCTTGCCGAGGCCCGCGCCGCCATCGCCCGGCTGTCGCTGCCGGCCGACCACGTGACGACCCGCCGCTTCCGGCCCGATCCCCGCGGCGGCCGCGCCGACCCCCGCGCGATGATGCGCCAGGCCCTGCGCACCGGCGGCGACCTGATGCTGCCGCGCTTCAAATCCGCCCGCACCGTCCACCCGCCGCTTGTCGTGCTCGCCGACATTTCCGGCTCCATGAGCCAGTATTCCCGCATCTTCCTGCACTTTCTTCACGCGCTGAGCGAAAAGCGAAGCCGCGTCCACACCTTCGTCTTCGGCACGCGCCTGACGAACCTCACCCGCCAGATGCGCCATCGCGACCCGGACGAAGCGCTCGCCGAAGCCGCCGCCGCCGTCAAGGACTGGTCGGGCGGCACCCGCATCGGCGAGACGCTGCACGAGTTCAACCGCCTCTGGTCGCGGCGCGTCCTGGGGCAGGGCGCGGTCGTGCTTCTCATCACCGATGGTCTCGAGCGCGACGACACCGACCTCCTCGCCCGCGAGATGGACCGCCTGCACAAATCCTGCCGCCGTCTGATCTGGCTGAACCCGCTCCTGCGCTTCGACGGATTCGAGCCGCGCGCACGCGGCGTGCGCGTCATGCTCGACCATGTCGACGAGTTCCGCCCCGTCCATTCGCTCGACGCGTTGACCGACCTCGTCGCCTCGCTGTCGACCAAAAGCCGCCAGGCGACCGATCCGCGCCAATGGCTGGCCCTTGGCAAGGGCAGGGCGGCGTGACCATATCCCGGTTGGAGGTAGACGCCATGACATCTGATCTTCTCGGACAGGGAACCGATCCGCTCGCGCTGGCCGAACGCTGGGTCGGCGAAGGACGCAAGGTCGCCCTCGCCACCGTCGTCGAGACGTGGGGTTCCGCACCGCGTCCCGTCGGCAGCCACCTCGTCATCGATTCCGAAGGCAATTTCGAAGGCTCCGTCTCCGGTGGCTGCGTCGAGGGCGCCGTCGTCGGCGAAGCCATCGACGTGCTCGAATCGCGCACGCCGAAAATGCTCGAATTTGGCGTCGCGGACGAAACCGCCTGGCAGGTGGGCCTCTCCTGCGGCGGCCGCATCAAGGTCTTTGTCGAGCCCGTCGCCTGACCATGGATATCGAGCTGCTCAAACAGGCCAACGCCGAACGCGCCGCCCGCCGAGCGGTCATCCTCGCCACCGATCTCGAAACGGGCGCCGCCACACTCCACCGCGAGTCCGACCGGCGCGACGGCGACCTCGGCTCGGCGCTCACCCGCGCCTTCGATTCCGGCAAGTCCGGCAGCGTCGAGATCGGCGGCCGCCCGCTTTTCCTCAACGTCCACGTCCCGCCGGCCCGCCTGGTCGTCATCGGCGCGGTCCATATCAGCCAGGCGCTCGCCCCCATGGCGCGGCTCGCCGGCCTCGACGTCGAGATCATCGATCCCCGCACTGCCTTCGCCACGCCCGAACGCTTCCCAGACACGGCTTTGAGCGCCGAATGGCCGGAAACGGTGCTCGCCAACCGACCCCTCGACGCCTTCACCGCGCTCGCCGCCGTCACCCACGATCCCAAGATCGACGACTACCCGCTTGAAGCCGCGCTGCGCGCCAATTGCTTCTATGTCGGCGCCCTCGGCAGCCGCAAGACGCATGGCAAGCGCGTCGATCGCCTGAAGGCCAATGGTCTGAGCGAAGCCGAGATCGCCCGCATCCGCGCCCCGATCGGCCTTCCCATAGGCGCTGCCAGCCCCGCCGAAATCGCGGTCTCAGTCCTCGCCGAGATCATCGGCGCCCTGCGCTCCCGCGCCTCGCGGCAGATGGAAGCGCAGGCGTGAAGTTCGGCCCGCTGCCGCTCGACCGGGCCGAAGGCGCGCTCCTCGCGCACTCGCTCTCCGTGCCCGGCCTCCGCCTGAAGAAGGCGCATCGCCTGACCGTATCCGACATCGCATCCCTCCGCGCCGCCGGCATCGAAACGATCATCGGCGCCGTCCTCGAACCCGGCGACATCCCCGAAAACGAAGCCGCCGCCCGCCTTGCCGCTGCCCTTTCCATCGACGGCTGCGAAATCCGCGACCCCGCCACCGGCCGCGTCAACATCCACGCCCGCGAAGCAGGCGTCTTCACCGTCGACCGCGCGATCATCGACGCCATCAACCGCGTCGACCCCGCGCTGACCATCGCCACGCTCGCGCCCTTCGACACCGTCCAGCCCGGCCAGATGGTCGCCACCGTCAAGATCATCCCCTTCGCCGCCCCCGAATCCGCCCTGCAGGCCGCCATCGACGCCGCGCGAGCGGGCGAGGCCTTCGCCGTCCACCGCTTCCACCCGCGGCGCGTGGCCGTCATCCAGACCACGCTTCCCGGCGTCAAGCATAGCGTGCTCGACAAGACGACCCGCGTCACCGGCGACCGCCTGTCGCGCTCGCACAGCACCTTGGCGACGGAACTTCGCGTCCCGCACGAAGACGAAGCGCTCGCCTCGGCCCTGTCGACCATCGACCCGACAAGCGATCTCGTCCTCGTCTTCGGCGCCTCGGCGCTCTGCGACTGGGACGACGTCATCCCCGCCGCGATCCGCCGCGCCGGCGGGACCGTCGAGCGCGCCGGAATGCCCGTCGATCCCGGCAACCTCCTCGTTCTCGGCTCGCTTTCCGGCCGCACGGTCATAGGCGCGCCGGGCTGCGCCCGCAGCCCCAAGCCGAACGGCTTCGACTGGGTCCTCGACCGCCTGATCGCGGACATCTCCGTCACCGCCGCCGACATCGCCGCCATGGGCGTCGGCGGGCTCCTGATGGAAATCCCCGTCCGCCCGCAGCCGCGCGACACCGCCGCCGCCGAGACGCGCCCGATCGTTCACGCCGCCATCCTCGCCGCCGGGCGCTCCAGCCGCATGAACGGCCCGAACAAGCTCCTCGCCGAGTTCGCCGGCAAACCCTTGATCCGCTGCGTCGCCGAGGCCGTCACGTCGTCCCGCGTTAACGCCACCCACATCGTCCTCGGCCACCAGCGCGAACGCATCGCCGCCGCCCTCGACGGCCTCGACATCGCCTTGGTCGACAACCCGGACTACGCCGACGGCCTCTCCACCTCGCTCAAGGCCGCCGAGCGCGCGCTTGCCCCCGAAGTGAGCGGCCTCCTCGTCGTCCTCGGCGACATGCCCGGCGTCACCGCAAGCGCCATCGACGCCATGCTCGACGCCTTCGCCCGCTCGGGCGGCCAGGCCATCATCCGCGCCACAGATGCCGGCAAGCGCGGCAATCCCGTACTCCTGCCGCGCGCGCTTTTCGCCGAGATCGAGCGGATCGAGGGCGACACCGGCGCGCGCCATCTCGTCGAGGGTGCGTCGCTGCCCGTCATCGACGTCGAACTCGGCGCTGCCGCCAGCCTCGATCTCGACACGCAGGACGCCGTCCGCCTTGCCGGCGGCAACATCGTGGAAGACGCATGACACGCCTGATCCTCGCCGCCGCTCTCCTCGCCGCCACGCTCGCCCCCGCCGCCGCCGAACTGCTCGCGCCCTCGAAGGATCGCCTCTTCGCCCTCCCGGCCACCATCGAAACGAGCGACGACGGCGCCCGCATCGTCGTCGACTACCAGGAAATGCGCGACATCAACGGCCGCGACGAGATCCCCGAGCGCCGCGCCCACGCGGCCTATGTCGACCTCTCCGTCCGCCGCGCCCGGCGCGACGTTACGGTCGCGACCCCGGCCGGCAACATCCCGCACATCGCGGTCGGCAAGGCTGAAGGCGCGCGCTTCATCGTCGCCTATCTCCACGGCCAGGGCGGCAATCGCGGGCAGGGCGCCGACGACTTCACCTTCGGCGGCAATTTCAACCGCATCAAGAACCTCGCCGCCCAAAATGGGGGGCTCTACCTTTCGCCCGACTTCGCCGATTTCGCCGCCACCGGTGCAGGGCAGGTGGCCGCGCTCCTGAAGACCTACGCCAATGCCTCGCCCCAAGCGCCGGTCTACGTCGCCTGCGGCTCCGCCGGCGGCGCGATCTGCTGGCAATTGGCGCAGGATGCCGACCTCGTCCCCCGCCTCGGCGGCCTTCTCCTTCTCGGCTCGCACTGGGACGACAGCTTCCTCAACAGCCCGGCCTTCCGCGCGCGCGTGCCCGTCTATCTCGGCCACGGCAGCCGCGACCGCGTCTTCCCCGTCGAGCGGCAGGAAGCGTTCTTCCGGTCGATCCTCGCTGCCGCGCCCGGCTATCCCGCCCGTTTCGTCCGCTTCGAGAGCGGCAGCCACGGAACGCCGATCCGCATGACCGACTGGCGCGCGGTGATCAACTGGATGAGCGAACGCTAATAAGCACCTACGGCGATTCGCCGAACCCGATCACCTGTTCCGGATTGATCTCGCCGTCATAGGTCGCGTCGACCTCATAGGAAACGAGCGAGAACGCGCCATAGCGGAAAATCCATCGCCCCGAAGCCGACGCATCGCCGACGCCCCGCCATTTCTCCCATGCGGTGATCGCCTGCGTGTCCGGGTCGTAGTCCGAGTTGATGAGATCGTTGCGGGTGATCATGCCGAGCTGCGTCATCTCCTCGACCGCGCCTTCGAGATCGTCGTTCTCGTAGCGGATGTCGAGTTCGGGAACGGCGAACGACACCGGCTCGACCGGGCTATCGCCGTCCGTCATCAGGTAGACATGGCTGAGATTGTAGGCCCCGCCATAGCAGAAGAAGCGGAAGAGCCGCGCCGTGCGCATCGGGTCGTCCGCCGTCTCGTGCATGTAGCGATAGTCGATGTCGAAGCTCTGCGGCTCGAGTTCCTCCGCCGCCATTCCCTCCATCGCCCCGCCGCCGCAGCGGTTGGAAAAGCTCGCCGCAAACACGCGCTCGGCCTCGAGCAGTGCCGCGTCTGTCGGCGGCAGAGCTTCCTCGCCGCATTGCTGCGGCAAAGCCTCCGGGCCGAATTCAGCGTCCGTCTCCTGCAGGTCGCCATCCTCGATCGACATCGGCGTATAGCCGTCGGCGAAGTTCGCCGGGTTCGGCGCCTGTAGCGTATAGCACCCGGCATAGATCGACTCGCTCCCGTCCGCGGCGACGGAGCGCAGCACGAGCGGCTGGCGGTAGTAGACGCTGCCCGCCGCGCCTTCCTCTGCCGCCGCGCCGAGAAGCAACTCGGTGGTGTCGGTGTCGGCAAAGCCTTCCGCATAGGCTTCGACGCTGCCCGCCGGCGGCGTGGCGAAGTAGGAATAGGCCCGCGCGAATTCCTCGCGGTCGATGGCATTGTAGAGCGAGCGGATGACGGCGTCGGGCGACGAGCGGTCGTCGATGAAGGCCGTCTGGCCGAAGGCGGACGTGCACAGGAGAAGAGCAGGCACGCCGATGGAGACGAGCTTGCGCATGGGCTGACCTCGCGAATCATGTCCCTTCATGATCGCCAAGTCAGCCACTCATTGGCTTCGATGTCTAGAATCGGCGCTTGGACGCCATGTCGCGGGCGATGTGCGGGAAGTCGGCCGGCTTGATGCCGAGATCCGACAGTTCCGCGCTGCCCATAGCATTGAGGATCAGCATCCCGCGCGACTGGCGGTTGCCGCGCATCGGCCGCGGCTTGGCGAAGAATTCAGTGAAAATGCCCATGGATCGTCTCCGAAGTTTCGATCCTCCCGCAGCGAAGATGGCATCGGGCAGGTCTGTTGTGCAGTGCAATATTTGCAGTCCTGCCATGCGCGCCGGCAAGGCTGCATGGGAACCTTTCTTAGGAAATGTCGGTTACGGTCAGGAGAATAATCGAATGGCTGGGAGGCCTCATGTCCGGCGCACGCGCCAAGAGCTTCGGCGATCTGCTCGACGATCTGATTTCGAGCGAGCAGGCGGAGCGTGTGGAGGTCGGCGCGGCGCCGACGCTTCAGGGCGATCTTCTCGACCAGATCGAGCGGCTTCAGGCGTCGAACGCGCCGCTGTTCGAGCCCGCCGCCCGCAGGGCCTACAGCGAGCCGACGCTCGCGCCGGAAGTGCTCGAAGCGCTCGACACGCTGATGCCGGAACTCTCCACCGATCCCCGCGAGATCGCGCTCGAACTCGGCATCGGCGGCCTGCGAACAGCGGCCGAACTTGATCGCGCCCGCCGCCGCTTCGCCTTCGAAAACCACCCCGACCGTCTCGCCCCGCACCTGCGCGACCGCGCGGCCGAGCGCATGGGCATCGCGAACGGCTTGATCGACACCGCAAAGGCGACGATGGCAGAACAATAGGCAGTCGGCAGATCGGCAGTCGGGAATTGCCGCGCATGCCCCGACTGCCGAATGCCGACCTGCCGATGCCTGAAATCGCCTACCAGTTTCCCGTACTCGCCATCGAAGCCCACGGCTCGGCCTTTTCCTTCGCCGGGCCCTTCTGCAAAAGCTCGATCGAGATGCCGTCTGGCGACTTGACGAACGCCATGTTGCCGTCGCGCGGCGGGCGGTTGATGACCACGCCCTTGTCGGCGAGCTTCTGGCAGGTCTCGTAGATGTCATCGACCTCGAAGGCGAGGTGGCCGAAATTGCGCCCGCCCTGATAGTCTTCGGGGTCCCAGTTGTAGGTCAGCTCCAGTAGCGGCGCCTTTTTCGACTTGCCGGTTTCCACATCTTCCGCTGCGGCAAGAAAGATCAGCGTGAACCGGCCCTGTTCGCTCTCCATCCTGCGCACTTCCTGCATTCCGAGCTTGTTGCAGTAGAAATCGAGCGCCTCGTCGATGTCCTTGATCCGGACCATCGTGTGCAAGTATCGCATTTTGCTATCCTTTTCAGATATGCGGCCGGTTTGCCGTCGACGCGACACATAGGACCCGCACCCCCCGCTGGCAACCGGCGCGTCGAAGGTCGGCCAAAGTGACGTGCCAGTATTTCGCGCCTCTTGCGACGAAAAAGCCACAATCGGCCCTTGCACCAACCCGAAGCCCCAATGCTATCCTGCACATCAAGAATCAGGTGTAGCGTGTCTTGGAAGGGGTTGGGCATGGGGGACAATGCCTCATCAGCGGGGAGTCTGGCGACGAGGGCAAGAAGCGCCGACAGCGACGGTGAAACGTCCGACCACGTCGAGGCCTCCGGCGCCATCAAGTGGTTCGACGTCGCCAAGGGCTATGGCTTCATCGCCGCGGACGATCCCGCGCTCGGCGACATCCTGATCCACGTCACCTGCCTGCGCCGCGATGGTTTCCCGACCGCGCTCGAAGGCGCGCGCGTCACGTGCCTGGTGCGCCGGGGTGATCGCGGCCTGCAGGCGTTCCGCATCCTTGCAATGGACAGCTCCACCGCGGTCCACCCCTCCGAGCAGCCGGCCGACCGCACCCATGTCGCGGTCGTTCCCGAGAGCGGACTGGAGCGCGCGCTCGTCAAGTGGTTCAACCGCACCAAGGGCTTCGGTTTCCTGACGCGGGGCGAGGGGACGGAAGACATTTTCATCCACATGGAAACGCTGCGCCGCTTCGGCATCACCGAGCTGCGCCCCGGCCAGGTCGTGCTCGTGCGCTTCGGCCGCGGCGACAAGGGCCTTATGGCTGCCGAAGTTCACCCCGATATCGGAACTTTGCCGGTCGCGCATTGACGCCAGCGCGTCGCTGCGCGGCCCCGTTTCGCAAAGGATCATCCGTGAACGCACGCATCGCAGCCATTGTTCTTTCCCTCTCCTGTGCCTTCGTCCCCCTGGCGTCCGTCCCCCATGCCGTCGCCCAGGAGGCGGTGCAGGGCGCGCCGATGGAATTGCCCGTCGACGCGTCAAAGCTCACCTTCGAGGCGGATGGCGAGACGGTTTCGTTCGACATCGAGATCGCCGACACGGCCGAGCGCCGCGCGCGCGGGCTGATGTTCCGCACGGACCTGCCGGAAGATCGCGGCATGCTCTTCGTCTTCGAGCAGACGCAGCCGGTCAGCTTCTGGATGCAGAACACCCCGTCGCCGCTCGATCTCGTCTTCATCGGCGAGGACGGGCGGGTCATCGACATCCTGCCGGGGGAGCCGTTCTCCACGGCGTCCATCGCGCCGGACGGGCCGAGCCGCTTCGTGCTCGAGCTCAACCGCGGCACGTCCGAACGCGTCGGTCTCGAGGCCGGCACCCGCCTCAACCACCCGGCGATCGATCGGGTCGCAGGCAATTGAACCTTCCGCGTCCCATGCAGCATTTCCATCATGACGGTTTCGACATCGCCTTCATCGACGAAGGCGATCGCGACGCCGAGCCGATCCTCCTCGTCCACGGCTTCGCCTCCACCTTGCGCATCAACTGGGTCCAGCCCGGCTGGGTGCAAACCCTGACCCGTGCCGGCTACCGCGCCATCGCCTTCGACCATCGCGGCCATGGCGAGACGTCGAAGAGTTACGACACCAGCGTCTATACGCCGTCGGCGATGGCGTCCGATGCGGCCGCGCTGCTCGATCATCTCGGCATCTCCCGCGCCCATGTCTTCGGCTATTCGATGGGCGCGCGCGTCTCGGCCTTCCTTGCCCTGGAACACCCGAACCGTGTCGCGACGCTCATCTTCGGCGGGCTCGGCATCGGCATGGTCGAGGGCGTCGGCGACTGGGATCCCATCGCGGATGCGTTGCGTGCGCCGTCGCTGGCCGACGTCATCCATCCGCGCGGGCGCATGTTCCGCGCCTTCGCCGACCAGACGAAAAGCGACCGCGCCGCGCTTGCCGCCTGCATCGAGACCTCGCGTCAGGAACTGTCGCCGCAAGATGTCGGCCGCATCGCCCAGCCGACGCTCATCGCCGTCGGCACCACCGACGACATCGCCGGCGACGCGCATCGCCTCGCCGACCTGATGCCGAACGCTCAAGCCTTCGACATCGTCGGCCGCGACCACATGCTGTCCGTTGGCGACCGTACGTTCAAGGCGCGGGCGCTGGACTTCCTGCAGGAGCATCCGCTGTGATCGACGAAGCCGCCATCGCCTTTCGCGGCGCCGAAGACAATCGCCTCGTCGGCTCGATCTGGGATGGCGGCGGCCAGCCCGTCCTCCTGCTCCACGGCGGCGGCCAGACCCGGCATGCCTGGCAGAAGACCGCCATGCGCCTCGCCGAGCGCGGCAAGCGCGCCATCACCATCGACATTCGCGGCCATGGCGAGAGCGACTGGGTGGAAAGCGGCAATTACAGCTTCTTCCACTACGCCGCCGACGTGCGCGCGCTCTGCGCCGCGGTCGAGCGGCAGTTCGGCGAACGGCCTGCCATCGTCGGCGCCTCGCTCGGCGGCCTCGCCTCGCTTCTGGCCGAATGCCGCGAAGGGCCGCTGATGGAGGCGCTGGTGCTGGTCGACATCGTCCCGCAGATGAACCCCGCCGGCGTCGCCCGCATCATCGGCTTCATGGGCTCGCGCATGGACGAGGGCTTCGGCTCGCTGGAGGAGGCGGCGGACATGATCGCCGCCTACCTGCCCAACCGCAAGCGCCCCCGCACGCTCGACGGGCTGAGCAAAAACCTGCGCCTCGGCGAAGACGGCCGCTTCCGCTGGCACTGGGACCCCGCCTTCATGCGCGGCCCGACCAGCATCGACGCCGACGCGCGCACGCTCCTCGGCGACGTCCTCGGCAAGCTTCCGCATCTCGACCTGCCGATCCTGCTCGTGCGCGGCATGCAGTCCGAACTCGTCGACGAAGCCGCCGCCCGCGAGTTCGTCGCCCAGGCGAAGAACGCCCGCTATGTCGACATCGGCGGCGCCGGCCACATGGTCGTCGGCGACCGCAATGACATATTCTCTGAGGCCGTCATCGACTTCTTCGAAAAGCAGTCCGTCGCCTCGCATTAGCAGACGCTTAACCGCATTTCCAACTGTCTGAACGGCCGCTCTACTCCGTTAATCTTGTTACGCGAGCATCGTCCGCACCAAAGCGGGGTTGAGACGATGGTCAATTTCTGGCGTTCCGAAGCCGGCAATTTCGGTATCATGACGGCTGTGCTTTTGCCCACCTTGCTGGCCGGCGTCGGCATGGCGATGGATACGGCCAACATCATCAGCGCCAAGTCGCGCCTGCAGAACATCGCCGACAGTGCCGTCCTCGCCGCCTCGCGCGAGAATGCCAGCGACGAGGAGCGCGAGCGCCTGTTCGACGATTTCGTCGCCAGCCAGTTGACCGATTCCACCATCGTCTCGGCGCAGACCGACTTGAACACCCGCGAAGGCCTCAACTATGTCGAGGTCACCGGCCGCGTCGACGCCCGGGTCGGCCTCTTCCTGATGGACCGCTTCGGCCGCGGCGACGTCACCGTCACCGCCACCTCCTTCCGCTCGACCAAGACGCTCGAGATCGCCATGGTGCTCGACAACACCGGCTCGATGGGCCAGGCCGGAATCAACGCCCTGAAGAAGGCGTCGAAGGCGCTGCTCGCCGCCGTCGAGAGCGACGGCGACCCGCGCCAGGACGTCAAGGTCGCGCTCGTCCCGTTCGTCACCGCCGTCAATATCAGGGGCGAGGGCTTCGACTGGTCCTGGATCGATACCAAAGGCGAGGCGGTTTATAATGGCTGGAACTTCATCACCAATACGATGCGCGATGCCCGCCCGACGCAGTTGCCGATCCAGCGCCGCGCCGACCTGAGCACTTCGTCCGTCTCGGACATCATGAACGCCTGGCCCCATGCGGTCAGCCAGGGCTGTTCCGTCTCCGGCAATTCGGATGCGCAAAAGGACATGCGCGCCATGTGCGCGAAGGTGACGAAATATCCCCACCACCTCTATCTGTTCGAGCAGGCCGAGGTCGAATGGAAGGGCTGCGTCGAGGCGCGCCCGATTCCCTACAATTTCGACCTGACCGCGCCGGACTCGTCGAAGCCCGACACGCTCTTCGTGCCCTATTTCGCCGCCAGCGAGCCGCGCGCCCGCCTGACGAGCGGCGGCAATGACGGCGGCGCGTTCAACAATGCCTGGCTCGATCACAAGACGACCGCCGATCACACGAACTCGGCGCAGCAGGACGGCATCCAGCGCTCAACCTTGAAGTACATGTACAAGGACACCCGCGCGGCCGTTCGCCCGACCAAGAGCGTGCAGGAGAGCCCGAACTTGACGCTCGGCCCCAACCGCGCCTGCCCGACGCCGGTCGTTCCCCTGACCGACGACATGGCGAAGGTGCGCGCCGGCATCGATGCGATGCAGTTCTGGAACGGCTCGGGCACCAACATCTCCGAAGGCCTCGCCTGGGGCTGGCGCGTCCTGTCGCCCGAGGCGCCCTATACGCAAGGGGCGCCCTTCGAGAGCGACGCCGTGTCGAAATTCATGGTCCTCATGAGCGACGGCACCAACGTCTCCTTCGGCGCCAGCAGCACGATCAACAAATCGGACTACGGCTCCTATGGCTTCCTGGGCACCAAGGGCGTCAACAATACCGCCAGCCGCATCGACGGCAAGACGAGCCAGGGCGAGGCCGAAAAGACGCTGAACGCCTGGACGGGCTCCATGTGCACCCAGATGAAAAGCCAGGGCGTCGAGGTCTTCACCGTCCTCTACAACACGACCAGCTCGTCGGTGAAAACCCTCTTCAAGAACTGCGCCTCGAAGAAGGACAATTTCCACATGGCGAGCAACACGACCGCGCTCGAGCAGGCCTTCGCCAATATCGGCCGCGCCGTTGCCGCGCTGCACCTGACGCACTAGCCTCACCGCCCAGGGCGCGGCGCCGAAGAACGCCGCGCCGGTTGGAGGCCTGCAGCATGGCGACGCTCTTCTTCGGAATGAACCAGTCCCTCGACGGCTATGTCGACCACATGAAGTTCGGGCCGAGCCCCGCGCTCTTTCGCCATTTCGTCGACGAGGCGCGCAGGCAGGCGGGCAGCATCTACGGCCGCGGCCTCTATGAGCTCATGCGCTATTGGGACGAGGATCATCCCGAATGGGACGCGGATCGGCGCGCCTTTGCAGAGGCGTGGCGCAGGCAGCCCAAATGGGTCGTCTCGCGCTCGCTGAATTCCGTCGGCCCCAACGCCACGCTCGTCGGCGAAGACCTCGAAGCGGAAATCCGCCGGGTGAAGGCCGACCTCGTCGGCGAGGTCCAGGTCGGCGGTCCGAACCTCGCGCGCAGCCTGGCCGGGCTCGGCCTCATCGACGAGTACCGCATCTACCTCCATCCCGTCGTCCTCGGCGGCGGGGCCCCGTTCTTTGCCGGTTTCCGGCCGTCGCTCCGCTTCGTCGCCAGCGACCAGGTCGACGAGCACGTCGTCAGGCTGATCTACGCTCCTGCCTGACCGCCGCACCTGCGAACCACGGAACGAACCGCCCGCCCGCGCATTCCATCAGGTTAAACGCATCGTCTGATCTTGGGGGAGTGCCATGTCCATCCGCGAGTTTCGCCGCGACCGTCTTTCGAAGCCCATCTTTGGCTGGGCGAAGGGCGTCATGCCGCCGATTTCGGATACCGAGCGCGACGCCATCGACGCCGGCACGGTCTGGTGGGACGGCGAGATCTTCACCGGCACGCCGGATTGGGACAAGCTCATCGCCATGCCGCCGGCCAGCCTCTCCTCCGAGGAGCAGGCCTTCATGGAAGGCCCGGTGCGCGAGCTTTGCGCCATGGTCGACGACTGGAAGCTCGCCTGGGAAGATCACGATCTGCCGAAGCCGGTCTGGGACTTCCTGCGCGAGAAGAAGTTCTTCGGCATGATCATCCCGAAGAAATATGGCGGCCTCGGCTTTTCCAACACCGCCCATTCCGAGGTCGTGCGCACGATCTCGTCGGCCAGCGTCGTCGCCGGCGTCACCGTCATGGTGCCCAATTCGCTCGGGCCGGGCGAACTCCTGATGCATTTCGGCACGGACGAGCAGCGCGATCACTGGCTGCCGCGCCTTGCCGACGGGCGCGAGATCCCCTGCTTCGGCCTGACCTCTCCTGAGGCGGGCTCCGACGCTGCGGCGATGACCGATACCGGCGTCGTCGAATATGGCGAGCATGAGGCCAGCCAGGTCCTCGGCATTCGGTTGAATTTCGAAAAGCGCTACATCACGCTCGGCCCGGTCGCGACCGTCATGGGCCTCGCCTTCAAGCTCACCGATCCCGAAAACCATCTCGGCGGCGGCGCAGATCGCGGCATCACGGTCGCGCTCCTCCCGACCTCCACGCCTGGCGTCAGCCATGGCGACCGCCACATCCCGCTCTTCACCCATTTCCAGAACGGGCCGCTCTACGGCAAGGACGTGTTCATTCCGCTCGATTGGGTGCTCGGCGGGCCGGAGCGCGTGGGGCAGGGTTGGAAGATGCTGATGACGGCGCTTGCCGCCGGGCGCGGCATTTCGCTGCCCTCGCAGTCCGCCGCATCGGCCGGCATCTGCGCCCGCGCCACCGGCGCCTATGCGCGCGTGCGCACCCAGTTCAACGTGCCCATCGGCAAGTTCGAAGGCATTCAGGAGCCGCTCGCCGAAATCGCGGCCAATGCCTACCAGATCGACGCCGCGCGCCGCCTGACGGTCGCCGCACTCGACGAGGGCCACAAGCCCTCGGTCATCTCGGCGATCATGAAATACCATGCCACGGACCGCATGCGCCGGTCGATCGAACACGCGATGGACATTCATGGCGGCAAGGCGATCATCGACGGGCCGAAGAACTATCTCGGCGCGCAATATCGTTCGGTGCCGATCGGCATCACCGTCGAGGGCGCCAACATCCTCACCCGCAATCTGATGATCTTCGGCCAGGGCGCGATCCGCTCGCACCCCTATATGCTCAAGGAACTGCTGGCGCTGTCCGACGACGACCAGCAGCGCGGGCTGGAAGAGTTCGACCGCCAGTTCTGGAGCCACGCCGGCCACTCCGCCCTCAACGCGCTGCGCGCGTTCGTCCGCGGCTGGACCGGCGGGCTCGTCGCGCCCGCGCCCCGCAAGGTCGCGCTTTCCAGCCACTGGCGCCAGCTTTCGCGTTATGCGGCCGCCTTTGCGCTCCTCTCCGACCTCTCCCTCCTGACGCTCGGCGGTGCGCTGAAGCGCAAGGAAATGCTGTCGGCCCGCCTCGGCGACATCCTTGCCGAACTCTATCTCGGCGCGGCGGTGCTGAAGCGCTTCGAGGACGAGGGCCGTCAGGAGGCAGATCGGCCGCTGGTCGACTACGTCATGGTCCGCGGGCGCCAGCGCATGGGCGTCGCCTTTCGCGGCGTCCTCGCCAATTTGCCGGCCCGCTGGGCCGCATGGCTCGTGCGCGCCGTCGCCTTTCCGCTCGGCGTGCCGAACCCGGAACCCGGCGATACCGAGCGCACCCGCGCGGCCGAAATGCTGATGGAGCCCGGTTCGCAGCGCGACCGGCTGACCCCTGACCTTTATCTCGGTGAAGGCCACGAAGCCCATGCCTTGAAGGACCTCGAGCGGGCCTTCGACCTTCTCGCCGGCATCGCGCCGATCGAGAAGAAGCTGCGCGACGCGAAGGTGCGGGAACTCGACCGCGCCATGGAAACCGGGCTGATTTCCGCCGACGAGCGCCGCCGTCTGGACGAGGCGCGCGACGCCGTCGCCAGGGTCATTGCCGTCGATGCGTTCCCCATGGCCGAAATCTCGCCGCTGGCCGCTCAACACGACAGGCGCGAGAACCGGCTCACGCCGCGCGAGGCCGCCGAATAGGCGGCCTCCTTTGGCGTTGACAGGCGCGGCAAAACCGGGGACGAGGAACTGTACGACTTGGGGGAATTCTTTTGGCCGCGATGAGCGTCGAGGGTCACGGTCTCGTCGATCAGGTACGCCAATTGGCGAACGGCCTGCCGCAGATGATTGCCTTCATCGATACGGAATTTCGCTACACGTTCCGCAACGACGCGCATCGCCGCGGCGTCGCGCTCCCTGACGACAAGGTCATCGGCAGGACCATTCAGGAGGTGCTCGGCAAGCGCGCCTTCGCCGATATGCAAAGCCAGGTGGAGGAAGCGCTCGCCGGCCGGCAGGTCTCTTTCGCGACGGCCATCCGGCAGCCCGAAGGTCGCTTCCGCCACATCGAATCCGAATATGTCCCGCATCGCGACGCTGACGGAAATGTCACCGGCTTCTTCGCCGTCGTTCGCGACGTCACCGAGGCGCGCGAGGCGGAGCAGGAACTGATCCGCAGCCGCGAGCGCTCGCGGCTCATCCTCGACAGCGCCGTGGAGTACGCGATCATCCTTATCGACGATACCGGCCGCGTCATGTCGTGGAACAGCGGCGCCGAACGCCTGCTCGGCTATACGGAGGACGAGATCATCGGCACCGATGCCACGATCTTCTTCACCGAGGAGGACCGGAGAAACGGCCTGCCGCAAAAGGAACGGGCCCTGTCCCGCGCCAATGGCCGCGCCTCGAACGAGCGCTGGCACGTGCGCAAGGACGGCAGCCGCTTCTGGGGCTCTGGCGCCATCGTGCCGCTCGCCCGCGGCGGCGCGGGCGGTTTCCTGAAGATCCTGCGCGACCGGACGGAGGAGCGCGAGGCCAACGAGGCCGTATCGGAGGCGCGCCGCCGCGCCGAACTGATCGCGGCCGAGCAGGCAGCGCTGCTCGGCCAGTTGAGCGAAGGCGTCATCGTCACCGATCCGAAGGGCCGCATCACCTTCATCAACCGCTCGGCCGCCGAAATCCACGGCGTTGCGCATCTCGACATTTCGCCCGACGAATATGCCTCGCGTTTCCAGCTCTTCCGCGAGAACGGCGAACCCTATCCCTCGCACGAACTGCCGCTCGCCCGCGCGGTCCTGAAGGGCGAAAGCGTCATCGAGGCGCGCTGGCGCATCCTTCGGCCGGACGGCGTCGAGGTGCTCGCCATCGGCAGCGCCAAGCCGGTCATCGGCCCGAAGGGCGAGATCATCGGCAATGTGTTGACGATCCGCGACGACACCGCCCGTCAGGCGGCCGAGCAGGAACTGCGCGAGATCTCGCTGCGCAAGGATCTGGCGCTTTCGGCCGGCCAGATGGGCGTTTGGGAGTGGAACGCGCTGACCGACACGATGATCTGGGACGATGCGCAGTTTCGTCTCTTCGGCGTGACGCGCGAGACGTTCGAACCCTCGCTCGCCGCCTTCCGCGAACTCACCCTCGGCAATGATTTTATGGCCATCGCCGATGCTGCCGAGCAGGAAGGCCCGGCCGGTAGGCTCGTCGAAGTCGATTTCCGCATCCGGCGCGCGGATACCGGCCAAATCCGCTGGATGGGCTCGCGCGCCATCGCGATGCACGACGAGACCGGCCGTCTGGTCCGCATGGTCGGCGTCAATTTCGACCTGACCGAGCGCAAGCGCGCGGAGGAACGCCGCAGCCTACTGATCAACGAGCTCAACCACCGCGTCAAGAATACGCTCGCGACCGTCCAGTCTATCGCCTCGCAGACCTTCCGCGGACATGATGTCGGCCGCGAGTTGCGGGCGATGTTCGAGGCGCGGCTGGTGGCGCTTTCCAATGCGCACAACGTCCTGACCCGCGAAAGCTGGGAAGGCGCGCCGCTGGCCGAGATCGTCGACCAGGCGATCCTGCCTTTCGTCCAGAAGCAGGCGCCGCGCATCCATTCCAGCGGTCCCGATGTCCGCTGCTCGACCAAGGCCGCGCTCGCACTCGCGATGGCGCTGCACGAACTCGCCACCAACGCCGTCAAATACGGCGCATTGTCCAGCACGGACGGCGAGGTCGCGGTCGAATGGTCCGTCGACCCCGCCGCCGGCCGTTTCGAACTCGTCTGGCAGGAGAGGGGCGGCCCGCCGGTGACCCAGCCCACCCGCCAGGGCTTCGGCTCCCGCCTCGTCGGCCGAAGCCTTGCGGGCGAACTCGGCGGCGACGTCCAGCTCGACTTCCGCCCCGACGGCCTCGTCTGCACCATCACCGCTCCGCTCGACCAGATCGGGACCGTGGTCTAAAGCGTCGATATTTCAGCAATGCTGCAACCACCCTCGTGCCGAGCGCGTTTTGGGAGCGACGAATTCCAACAGGAGGCTCCCATGCCGGAAAACGAAAAGAAGCGCCATCTCGACATCGACAAGGACGCCGAGAAGAAGCGTCAGGAAGAGGAATTGCAGGAGGGTCTGGAGGACACGTTCCCCGCGAGCGATCCCGTCTCCGCAACCGGATCGAGCATCACGGGCGCGCCCAAAAAGGAAAAATCGGGCAAGAAATGAGCTGAAAGCCGCTCGAAACGATCTGGCTTTCGCGCAAAATCCCGAAGTTTGAGCTCAAAAAGGCGGCCTTCAGCCGCCTTTTTCGCGTTCCAGGGCCTAATAATCGCGTTCGAAGAAGACGCCGAGGCTCGAATCCCCATCCGACCCGACCGCCCCGCGCGCCTTCAATTCGTCGGTGATGTCGAGATTGATCGTCCCCCGCGCCGTGCCGCCGGCACCCGCTTCGACGCCCAGGTAGATGTTGTCCTGGATGTAGCGCCCGGCGCGCACCGCGGCGTTGCCTTCGCTGTCGGTGACGATGTCGAGATCGTCGAGACCGGTCGCGCTGCGCAGGCTGCCGAGGAGCGACGAATTACCGCCGCCGGCAAGTTCCGCCGCTGCGGCAGCAAGCTGCGCTATCTGGAAGGCGGAGAGTTCGCTCAAGGATCGGTTGAAGATCAGCCGCGCAAGTACCTCATCTTCTGGCAGTTGCGGCGAGGAGGAGAAGGAGATGTCGAGATTCGAGACGCGGCCGGAGACGGTGATGAACACGGTCGTCCCGTCGCTTTCGGAACTGGCGACGAAGTTCAGCACCGGATCGAGATCGCCGACCAGCGTGATCGTGCCCTCCTCGAATTCGATGCGCTGGCCGAGAATTCCGAGACGACCACGGATCAGCTCGAAAGCGCCGACCGGTTGGACGTTGGTGACAGGCCCGAGCACCCGCACGCTGCCACCCAATTCCGCATCGAGCCCGCGGCCGCGCACGAAGATCTGGTTCGGCGCGTTGACCGTGATGTCGAGCTGGATGACGCTCGGCCGCGAGGTGGGAACGGGCGTTCCGTCATTGGCGCGCGCGCGCTCCAGCGTCGCGGCGACGCCGGGCGGCGGGTTGCGGTGGATGACGTCGATGCCGGACGCGCCGCCGCCGAGATTTTCGGGAACGGAGATTTCCGCCCGGTCGACATTGATCGTGCCGGACAGCGTCGCATCCGCGGCGAGGGGGCCGGTGATGGCGAGGTTGCCCGACACGGTCGCGGCGATGAGGTCGCCGTCATTGTAGCGGGCCTGGTCGAGCGCGATGGTGATGTTGGCGGGCAGGCCAGCGGCGAGCGAAACGGTGCCGCCGGCAGTGATCGTGCCGCCCGCGCCGAGCGTGGCGTTGGCCGACTGGATCGTGATCGTCTGCCCGTCGATGCTGGCCGACAGGTTGATGCCGCGCAGCGAGACGTTGGTTTCGGGATCGACGATCTGCGCCCCCTGTGTCGAGACCGTGCCGCGGATCTGCGGATCGGAGATCGAGCCGGTGACCTGGCCCTGCACGCCGACGGTGCCGACGAGCTGTGTGCCGCGATCGATAAGGAAGCGGTTGGCCAGCGAGAGCGGCGCTTCGCCCGAGAGGTTGACCGCCAGGCCGGCGCCTTGAAGCGGAACCGTACCGCTTGCCGAGAGCGACAGCCCCTGATTGCCCGAGACGTTGACCGATGAAAGGGTGACCGTCTGGTTGGCGAAATTGCCGGCTACCGTGGCGTTGAGCGCGCCGATTCCCGCGTCGGCGAGCGGTGCGGCGGACAGGCCGGAAGCGCTCAAATTGAACGCGGCCTGCGGGTCCGACGCGGTGCCGGTCACTCGGGCGGTGCCCGACAGATTACCACCGAGATTCTGGTCTGGAACGATCGTGTTTAGGATGCCGAGCGGGAAGGCGGCGAGGGTGACGTCGAGCGCAAGCTGGCCGTCACCCAGGGGCGCGGAGCCGCGAACGGTCGCGTCGAGCCCTTCGGGACTGGTCGCGCGGGCGTCGATGTTGAGCCGTTCGCCGGATGTCGTGCCGCGCGCGGTGACGCCGAGCGAGGAGAGGCCCGCATCGCGCAAGGCTGCGGCCTGCAAGGCATTGCCGCGAATGTCGAAGGCGACGTCCGGCTGGCTGCGCGGGCCGGTGACGCGGGCGGTGCCGTCGAGCGTGCCGCCGAGTTCGAGATCGGGACGGACGGTGTTGGCGATCGACAGGGGCAGGGCGGCGATCGTCACGTCGAGGTCGATCTGGTCTGCGATGCGGCCGGTGGCGTCGATGCTGCCGCCGCCGACATCGAGCGCGAGCGCGTCGATGGTGATCGTCTCGCCGATAACCGAGAGGCTCGCCGGCTGGCGCAGGCGCGCGGCAAGGTCGCCCTGTGCGAGGTCGACGCGGGTAAGGGCCAGGCGGAAGCCTTCGCCCTCGGGCGTCAGCGAGCCTTCGGCAGCGGCGGTGGTGCCGTTGTCGAGCCGCGCGCTGGCGGAGAAATCGGTGGTCTCGCCCTGCCGGTTGGCATTGGCCTGAAGGCTCGTCACCTCGACCCCGCCGGCCGAAATGCCGCTCGCATCGACCGAACCGTCGATGCGCGGCACGCCGAAGAGATCGTCGATTGCGGCCTGGATTTCGGCGGCGTCGATGCTGGTTTCGCCAAGCTCGAAACCGTCGATCGTGCCTTCGAGCGTCGCGCGCTGCTCGTTCTCGACGGGCGCGAGGCCGATGGAGGCCTGCACGGCGCCGGATGCTTCCTGAAGCGCAAGTGCGGCGAGCGTGGAGATGTCGGCCGCATCGATATCGAGCGAGCCGGTCAGAAGCCCGGCCGAATCCTGCACGACGGAGCCTGTCAGGCGCGCGCCGCCGGCTGTAAAGACGAGGTCGGTCAGGCGGCGTTCTTCCTCGACGAGCGCGATGGCGGAGGAGAGGTCGACGCGCACGCCGTCGAGGAACGCGCTGCCGGCGAGCGTGCCGTCGAGATCGCTTTCCTCGAGCGTGCCTTCGAAGGCGATGGCGGCGTCGCGCAACTGCTTGTCGGCGAGGCGGCCGGACGGAACCGTGACGGAGGTCGTCAGGTTGATGAGCCCGTCGCTGCCCGCAGCGCGGCCCTCGGCGGTCAGCGCGCCGGAGGCTTGCGGCGAGACGAGCGCAAGGTCGGTGAGGCCGAAGCGGAAGTCGAAATCGGCGGCGCCCGTCGCATAGGTGCCGTCGGCGAGGAGGTCGAACTGCTGGTTCTCGACGCGCAGATCGTCGGTGACGAGGCCGTTCTCGCCGCGCTCGATGCGCCCGGCGATCGTGGTGCGCCCGCCCATGAGGTTGTCGGCGGCTTCCTGGTCGATGCGCAGCTCGTCGATCGTGCCGTCGAGCGCCAGGTTGAACCCGCCCGAGATCGGCGCGACGCTGCCGGTTGCTTCGAGCGCGAGGGCGCCGGAGAGGTCGCGTCCGGCAAGGCCGGAGAAGGGGGCGAGGCTCGACGTCTCGACGGCGATGTCGCCGTCGAAGACATATTCGGCGACCGTGCCGGCAAGGCGCAGGATCAGCGCCTCGGCTTCGATTTCGGTTTCCGACAGGACGAGGGGCTGCGAGGCGTTCCATTCGCCGGAGGAAGACAGGTCGATGCGGCTGCCGAGCGCCTGCGCGATTTCCTCGTCGGGCGAGGTGACGCCGTCGACGGCGCCGGAGAGGTCGAAGGTGATGCGCCGCTCGTTCGGCTGGTCGAGATTCTGCGCGAGACCGGACAGGTCGAGTTCCATCGTCTCGGCGGCGAAGTTCGCCGTGTCGAGGCCGCGAATGTCGAGCGAACCCGACCAGTCGTCATCCGCGCCCTCGCCATAGGAGAGCGTGAGTGCGGCGCGCTGGACGGTCGTGTCGCCGCCGGGCACCGGCAGGACGACGACGTCGCCGCTCGGGTCCTCGACCGATGCGTCGATGGCAAGGCGGCGCAGGAAGCTGTCTGCGGTCGTCTCGGCCGAAGCCGAGAGCGTCAGCGCTGCACTTTCGAGGTCGAGCGCGTCGAGGCGGAAGCCGCCTTCGTCGCGGATGAAGCCCTGCGCTTCGAGCGATGTCTCGGCGCCGAAGAAGTCGCGGAACTGCGCGGGGATCAATTGCGCGATGGGGCCGGACAGGCGGGTGGAGAAGCCGCGGCCACCGCGGCCTTCGCGCAGCATGGCGATGCCGGTAAGGATGCGCTCATTGTCGGCGTCGAGCGCGAGCTGGACGTCGAGATTGTCGAGTTCGCCATTGCCGGCGAGCGTCAGGGCGACCGGAGGGCGGCCCTCGATGTCGAGGAGATTGGCGACGATGCCGTTTTCCGGCTCGGTCAGATTGAGATCGAGATCGACCACTTCGGTGGCGTTCGAATAGACGAAGGTGAGGCCGAGCTGGCCGCCGGGTCCGTCGAGGCGCGTGACGTCGAGCGCGGTGTCGATCGCGCCGTCTTCGAGCCGCAGGCGGCCAGCGAGCGACAATTGCGATTCGAGGCCGAACACGGTCGGCCCGAAGGTCGCGAGCGGGATTTGGAGGCTTTCCAGATTGACCGCGACGGGCAGTTCGGGGACCGCGAAACCGGAGGATTCGGGCGCCGGCATGCCTTCTTCGGGCAAGGGCTTGCGCAGAACGTCGATGCGTTCGGCGCGCAGGGAGGAGATTTCGAGGCGCTGGCGCAGGAGCAGCGCGGTGCGGCTCCAGTCGATCGAGGCATTGGTGATGCGCAGCCAGACGCCCTCGCGGTCGGCGACCGTGATCGAACGGATCTGCGCATTGGACGACAGTGCGCCCTGAATGCCGCTGATCTGGATCTGGCGGTTCGGCGTCGAAAGCTGGTTCTGGATGAAATTGGTGAAGAGCGAGCGCGTCTCCGCTTCCGTTTCCTGCGCGCCGGCGGGAACCGCGAAGATGAGACATGCGAGGGCGACGAGAATTCGGATCAAAACGCCTGTCCTATCCCAACATAGAAGGCGACGGATGGATCGCCCGGCCGCGGGTCGAGCGGGACCGCGACATCGAGGCGGATGGGACCGAGCCCTGTGAAATAGCGCAGGCCCGCGCCGACGCCGATGCGCACGTCCTCGCCGAAATCGGGCACCGAATCCGCGCCGACGAGGCCCGCATCGGCAAAGCCGACGAGGCCGATCGTGTCCGTGACCTGCGCGCGGGCCTCGATCGAGCCCTCGATCAGCGACTTGCCGCCGACGACCGTACCAAAGGGGCCTTCGACGCCGATGTTGCGGAACGCATAGCCGCGCACGGAGCCGCCGCCGCCGGCGAAGAACAGCTTGTCGGGCGCCGTTTCGGCGATCGACGGGCCGACCAGCGTGCCGACCTTGGCGCGGCCGGCGAGGACGAAGCGGCTTTCCTCGCCGAAACCGTAATAGGAGCGGCCTTCGAGCGTGGAGCGGAAGGCGGCGTTGCCGTACTGGAACTCGTAGAAGGGCTCGACAAGGCCCTCGGCGAAAAAGCCGCGCGTCGGGTTCGGCACGTCGTCGCGCGAATCGAAGGTCAGCGAGCCGAGAAGGCCGGCCGTCGTGAATGTGCGCGTGCCGAAGGCGTCGTCCTCGAACTCGGCATGGCTGGCATTGACGGCGAAGCGGCCGGCCAGTTCCTCGGTGAAGATGTGCGAATAGCCCGAGGTCGCATCGACGCCGGTGCGGGTGTAATTGTCCAGCACCTCGCGCGTGCCGAAGAGCGAGGCGAAGTAGTTGGTGTCCGGCGTGAAGACGCCGGGCTTCTCGAAGCTGACGCCGACGCGGTAGGTGAAATCCTCGGGATTGAACCCGTCGCTGTCGAGCGACTTGCCGATGCCGGCGACGCGCGCGTCGAAGCGCAGCCGCTCGGCGCGGCCGAAGAGATTGCGATGCAGCCAGTAGGTCTCGAAGCCGAGGCCGTCGACGGTGGAATAGGAGCCGCCTATGCCGAAGCGGCGCAGCTCGCGCTCCTGAACGATGAGGTCGATCGGCAGGAGGCCGTCCGGGCCGATCGCCTCGGCTTCCTGGAAGCGGGAGGCGCGGAAGACGTCGAGGCGGGCGAGGCGGTCGCCGGCGCGATTGATGTCGTCGGGGTCGTATTCGCGCCCGAGCGGCAGGCCGGCCATGAGGGCAACGAATTCGGGGTCCATCCGCTCGGTGCCCTGGACCGTGATCGGGCCGTAGAAGGCCTTGCGGCCGGGCTCGACCGTGATGCGGGCATTGACGAGATCGGCGTCATGCGCGGCCTCGACGCGGCGCTCCACCACTTCCGCCTTGGCGTGGCCCTGCTGGCGCCAGGCCTCGACCGACAGGCGCTCCGCGCGCAGGATGACGGTAGAGCGGGCGACCTCGCCGGGCGCGTAGCCTTCGTCGCGCGGGTCGTCCACCTCGTCGCGCCAGCTTTGCGGGGGCGGGGCCTCGTTGACGATCGACGCCTCGCCGAAACGGAATTCGGGGCCGGGATCGACGGAGACGACCACGGTGGCGGGATTGGCGAGCGGCGCGTCGGGTGCAATGTCGGCGGCTTCCTGGCCGTCGATGCGGATCGAGATCGTGCCGCCATAGCGGCCCTCGGTGTAGAGCGCGGCGAGAAGGCGGCGATAGTCGCCGCGCGCCTTGGCGAGGAGGCCGCCGGCGCCGGAAGCGGGCTCGTCGCGGTCGTTCCAGAGCGTAGAGGAATTGCGCAGCTTGTTTTCGAGGGCTTTTTCGGCTTCGAGGACGGTGACTTCGGCGGTGTAATTCTGCGGCTCGCCGATGACCTCGACCTCGTCGGCATCGTCGGAGCCGAACAGGCCGAAGAAGGCCGAGGCGCTGTTGACCTGCGTCAGAGCGGTTGCGATCGCCAGCGAAGTGACGAGGAGCCGGTGACGCAACCCGAATTGTCCTGACACGGCCACTCCCCGCACTCTGCGACGGGCGGATCGCGAAGACCGAAGCTTCCCCTTGCGATCCCGTCCGTCCAACGCCACCAACTCAGGCCAAGGCCAAGCTCGTGATATTGATAATGAATTCCTAACAAATCGCGACCAAACGCGCTGATGCAACCTATCGGTTAGACCCCCTCCTGTCCAATCGACTTCGTGGCGTCGAAGTCACAGCACGTTTCAGAACGTCAGGAACATTGGGCGGGCGCGGGGACTTTGGTCGCGTGAACACGGCAAGAGGAGTGTCACGCCATGCCTGCCAAATCCAAGGCGCAGCAGAAGGCCGCGGGAGCCGCGCTTTCCGCCAAGCGCGGGGAAACGAAGAAATCCGAACTGAAGGGCGCGTCGAAAGAGATGGCGGCTTCGATGAGCGAGAAACAGCTCGAAGACCTCGCCGAGACGAAGCGGAAGGGCCTGCCCGACAAGAAATCGTGATCGTCAGGCGGGGTGGAGCCGGGCGCCGTTCGGCTCGGCTTCCAGCGCATCGAGGAAGGCCTTCTGCCAGGCGAGCGCATCGCCCTCGGCAACGCGGCTGTAGAGCGCCGCGTGGCGTTCCTTGCGCTCCGCCATCGGCATGGTCAGCGCCTGGTCGATGGCGGCGGCCATGGCGTCGATGTCGTAGGGATTGACGATCAGCGCCTCGGCGAGTTCCTCCGCCGCGCCAGCGAACTTGGACAGGATGAGAACGCCCGGATCGTCCGGGTTCTGCGCGGCGACATACTCCTTGGCGACGAGGTTCATGCCGTCGCGCAAGGGTGTGACGAGCCCGGCACGGCTGACGCGGTAGAGCGCGGCGAGCTTCTCACGCGCGACGGAACGGTGGATGTAGCGGATCGGCGTCCAGTTGAAATCGGCGAAGCGGCCGTTGATGGAGCCGGAGAGCGATTCCAGTTCGTGGCGGATGTCGGCATAGGCGTCGACATCCTCGCGCGTCGGCGGCGCGATCTGCAGGAAGGTGACCTTCTTCATGTGCTCGGGATAAAGGTCGAGCAGGCGGCCGAACGCCTTCATCCGGTCGGGCAGGCCCTTGGAATAGTCGGGCCGGTCGACGCCGATGATCTGCTTGCGGTCGAGCACCATGCGCCGCATCGTATCGACCTGGACGTCGTCGGCGGGGGAGGCGGCGAGCTCGGCGAAGGCTTCGGTGTCGATGCCGATCGGGAAGCAGTCGAGATGCAGGTCGCCCGCCGGCCCCGACATGCGGCCATTGACCGGTGCGGAAAGCTGCATGTGATCTTCGGCGTAGTGCGCCAGATTGGCGACGTCGGTCTGCGTCTGGAAGCCGACGAGGTCGTAGGCGAGGAGGCTGTCGGCGAGCCATTTGTGGCCGGGCGCGGCGGCCAGAACCTCGGGCGGCGGGAAGGGGATGTGCAGGAAGAAGCCGATCCGCTGCGTGCAGCCGCGCTTGCGAAGCTCGGAGGCGAGCGGGATCAGGTGGTAGTCGTGAATCCAGATCGTGTCATCGGGGCGCAGCAGCGGCACGAGCGCGTCGGCGAAGCGGCGATTGACCTTCTTGTAGCCGTCGAGGAACTCGGAATGGAAATCGACAAGGTCGAGCCGGTAGTGGAAGAGCGGCCAGAGGACCGAGTTGGAAAAGCCGAGATAGTAGTTGGCGTAGTCGTCCGGCGTCAGAGGGATGGTCGCCATGGCGACATTGCCGGTCTCGGTCAGTTGCGGCGCGGCGTCGTCGGCATTGGCGGACGTTTCGCCGGACCAGCCGACCCACAGCCCGCCGCGGCGCTTGAGCGCGTCGGCGAGGCCGACGGCAAGGCCGCCCGATTGTGTCGATTTCGTCAGGTCCGCGACGCGGTTCGAGACGACCACCAGCCTGCCCACTCCAAAATCTCCCTTCCGTCGGTGACCGTCAAACCCGGTCGCCGGCGATTTGATCCACTCAAGAAATCGATGAATTGCGCATCGTCTTAGCAGCATCCTCCGTCGATGCAAATTTAGGCAGAAGCGGCGGCGAGCCCGACGAGCCATTTGCGAAAGTGCTCCGGGTCGTCGGCGCGCCAGCCGGCGGAGGTCTCGCCGGTGCCGATCTTGATCGCGATGCCGTCGAGTTCGTCGATGGCGGCGAAGCCGAACTCGTCGGTAACGTCGTCGCCGGCAAAGAGGGGCATGCGGCCGGCGAAGGGCTCTTCCTCCATGAAGGCGCGGATCGCGTCGCCCTTGTGGGCGTGGCCGGCTTTCACCTCGACGACCATCTTGCCGTGCAGGATGTCGAGACCTTCGAGGTTGCCGAGTGCATCGTGGATGTTCTCGGCGATGCTGGCGGCGAGGTCCGGGCGGCGGCGATAGTGGAAGGCGATGGAGCCCGGCTTGATCTCGATCATCGTATCAGGCAGCCGGATGTGAAGGCCGGTCAGGCGCGCCTGCGCCTCCGCGAAAAGGGCTGCGTCGTGCTGCGTGGAATGGAGCCTGCCGTCGAAGCCGCGCCGCGACATGCCGTGAACGCCGGCGACGGCCAGGACGAGTGGCGTCGACAGCGCGTCGATCTGCTCGATCGGCCGGCCGGTGACGATGGCGACGGCGCCGGACGTCCGCCTTGCGAGCGTCGCCAACGCCTGCGCCGTATCGGCAGGCAGATGGACGCCGTCGGGATGCTCGACGATATCGGCCAGCGTGCCGTCGAAATCGAGGAAGATCGCGAGGCGTTCGGGCGGGCAGACGAGGCGAAGCTCATCCAGGGGTTTGGTCGAAATGGTGTTCACCCTTGGTTGAAGTTGCGGAACGGGGCCCGGCGGCGGGCGTTATCCCGCCATATAGGCAACACAATCCAGACACCAACCGGGCAGACGAAAGATGGCATATTTCGAACGCGACATTCTCGACCAGTCGAAAGTCGTCGAGTTGAATTCCGGCGACAGCGGCGGCCCGACGGTTCGCCTGGCGCCGGCCGATGCGCCCAGCATCATGCTCGGCGACGGCCGCGACTACGGAACGGGCTCGAACGCCACCAACGGATTTAGCTGGCGGCCGACCTTCATCGTCACCGGTCTCGTGCTGATTGCGTTCCTGGCCGCAGCGTTCCTTTAGAGTGTATGATGTCCAGGCTTGAACAACCCTGGGCGGGGCAATGGAGGACAATGCCATGTTGCGGATTATGATGGCCATCGCGGCCTCGGTGGCGCTGGTGGCAGGTGCGGCGGCGCAGGGGCGGCCCGACAGCCGGCAGATGTCGTGCGCGCAGGTGCAGGACCTGATCGTGCAGAACGGCGCGGTGGTGCTGACCACGGGCCAGTTCACCTATGACCGATACGTCTCTTCGCTCCGGTTCTGCAGCCATCCGAGCATTCCCGTGATCGACTCGGTGCAGACGCGCGATGCAAACCAGTGCCCGGTCTATCGGTGCGGACAGGATCTGTTCCTGTTCGACAACTGATCGCTACATCCGAACGCGTTCGGAGGCCGGGTCGTATAGCGGCTTGAGCGAGGCGGTCGCGGCGTGGCGAATGCCCCCACTTCGATCTCGTAGGTCGAGGCCAGCATGGCCTCGGCCGTTTCGCCCCTGGACGGGACATAGCCGAGGCCGATGGCGCCGCCGAGGTGGTGGCCGTAATTTCCGGACGTGATCGTGCCGACCATCTCGCCGTCGCGCACGATGGCCTCGTTGTGGAAGAGAAGCGGTTGCGGGTCGTCCAGCTTGAATTGGACGAGCCGGCGCGAAAGGCCGGCCTCCTTGGTGCGCAGGACGGCATCGCGGCCGACGAAATCGCCCTTGGCTGTCTTGACCGCGAAGCCGAGGCCGGCTTCGAGCACGTGATCCTCGTCGGTGATGTCGTGGCCGAAATGGCGGAACGCCTTTTCGATGCGGCAGGAATCGAGCGTGTGGAGGCCGCAGAGCTTCAGGCCGACGTCAGTGCCCGCCGCCTCGATCGCCTCGAAGACATGCGCGGCCTGGTCTGTCGGGACGTATAGCTCCCAGCCGAGTTCGCCGACATAGGTGACGCGATGGGCGCGGGCGAGGCCCATGCCGATCTCGATCTCCCGGCATGTGCCGAAGGGATTGGCCTCGTTGGAGAAGTCGTTCGGGCTGATCTTCCGGATCAGTTCGCGCGATTGCGGCCCCATGAGGCACAGAACGGCTTCGGCGGCCGTCACGTCCGTGATGACCACGAACTCGTCGCCGAGGTGCCGGCGCAGCCAGGCGAGATCGCGCTGGAGCGTCGCGCCGGGCACGACGAGGAAGAAGGCGGTGTCCGAAAGGCGGGTGACGGTGAGGTCGCTCTCGATGCCGCCGCGCGCGTTGAGCATCTGCGTGTAGACGATGCGGCCGGGCTCGACGTCGATGTCGTTGGCGCAAAGGCGCTGCAGGAAGGCAGACGCGTCGCGGCCCTCGACCCGGATCTTGCCGAAGGAGGTCATGTCGAACAGGCCGACGCCGTTGCGGACGGCCAGATGCTCGTCGCGCTGGTTGTCGAACCAGTTCTGCCGCTGCCAGGAATAGCGGTACTCGCGCTCCTGGCCTTCGCGGGCGAACCAGTTGGCGCGCTCCCAGCCGGCAACTTCGCCGAAGACGGCGCCGCGGGCCTTGAGGTGCTCGTGAAGGGGCGAGCGCCGGATGCCGCGGGAGGTTTCCATCTGGCGATAAGGGAAGTGGTCGGCATAGAGGAGGCCGAGCGTTTCGGAGACGCGCTCGCGTAGATAGGCGCGATTTTTCTGGAAGGGCTGGGCGCGGCGGATGTCGACTTCCCATAGGTCGAAGGGCGGCTCGCCGTCGTTCATCCACTGGGCGAGCGCCATGCCCGCGCCGCCCGAGGAGACGATGCCGATGGAATTGTAGCCGGCCGCGACCCAGTATCCGCCAAGCTCCGGCGCTTCGCCGAGATAGTAACGGTCGTCGGGCGTGAAGCTTTCGGGACCGTTGAAGAAGGTGTGGATGCCGGCCGAGCCCAGCATCGGCATGCGGTTGACGCCCATTTCGAGGATCGGCTCGAAATGTTCGAAATCCTCCTGCAACTGATCGAAGCAGAAATCTTCGCGAATGCGCTCGCCGACCGGCGGCCAGGCCTTGGCCTTCGGCTCGAAGGCGCCGAGCATCATCTTGCCGGCGTCTTCCTTGTAGTAGGCGCACTCGTCGGGCACGCGCAGGACGGGCAGGCGGCCAAGGCCGGGAATCGCCTCGGTGATGAGGTAGAAATGCTCGCAGGCGTGAAGCGGGATCGTGACGCCCGATAGGGCGCCGAGATCGCGCGCCCACATACCCGCGCAGTTGACGACGATGTCGGTCTCGATCGTGCCGGTTTCGCCGTTTTGCTCCCAAGAGACGCCGCAGACGCGGCCTTTCTTCTGAAGAACTGCCGTGACCTTGACGTTTTCGGCGATGGTCGCGCCGTTCTGCCGCGCGCCCTTGGCGAGCGCCATGGCGATGTTGGCGGGGTCCGACTGGCCGTCGAGCGGCAGGTGGACGCCGGCCTTGACGCCGTCGATGTTGAGATGCGGATACATCTCCTTGACCTCGGCGGGCGAGATCTCGCGCACGTCGACATCGAAGGCGCGGGCAAGCGAGGCCTGCCGGAAAATCTCTTCCTTGCGCTCGTCGGTAAGGGCAACGGTGATCGAGCCGACCTGCCGCATCCCGGTGGCGACGCCGGTTTCGGCCTCGAGTTTGGCGTAAAGATCGGCGGAATATTTTGCGAGGCGCGTCATGTTGCGCGAGGCGCGAAGCTGGCCGACGAGGCCTGCCGCGTGCCATGTCGTGCCTGAAGTGAGCTGCTTTCGCTCCAGAAGCACCACGTCGCGCCAGCCGAGCTTTGCCAGATGATAGGCGACGGAACATCCGGAGATGCCGCCGCCGATGATGACGGCGCGGGCGCGGGTGGGGAGCGTGGTCATGCGGCGTTCCGTTGGTAGCCGGCGACGAAACGTTTCAGGCTGATGGCGGCGTCGCGCAGGATGTCGTCGGGCTGGGTGAGGCTGATGCGGATGTGGCCGGCGGCCGCGTCGCCGAAGCTGGAGCCGGGCATGACGGCGATCTTCTCGGCTTCGAGCAGCGCCCAGGCGAAGGCTTCGCAGTCCGGGTCGACGGCGGAGATGTCGAGCATGATGTACATGCCGCCTTCCGAACCGCGCACGACGATGTCGTTGGCCCCGGTGAGCGCGTCGAGGAAGACGCTGCGGCGGGCGGCGTAGCGGGCGGCGATGTCGTCGACGCCGTAGCGGTTCTCCAGCGCCTCGATCGCGGCGCGGGAGACAAAGTCGGGAAGGCCGTAGGTGGTGACGAGGTTGAGGTTGATGATGAGCGAGATCATCTCTTCCGGTCCGGTCAGCCAGCCGATGCGCCAGCCGGTCATGCCGTGGCTCTTCGACATGGAATTGATGACCAGCGTGCGCTTCTCCATGCCGGGCAAAGCGCGCGGCGAGATGTGCTCGCGCCCGCCGGTGATCGACCAGTAGACCTCGTCGGAGAGGAGCCACAAATCGTGGCGGATGCAGATGTCGGCGAGCTTTTCGAGGCTCTGGCGGGTGTAGATCGCGCCGGTCGGGTTGTTGGGCGAATTGATGAGGATCGCGCGGGTGGTCGGCTCGATGGCCTTTTCGATGGCCGCCGCATCGGGCTGGAAGCCGTCTTCGGCGCGGGTTTCGACGACGGTGAAGCCGGCGCCGGCGGCGCGGAACGTGCCGGGATAGGTCGCGTAATAGGGCGCGACGGCGATGGCGTGGCTGCCCGGATCGAGCGTCGCGGTGACGGCGGCGAAGAGCGCGGACTGGCCGCCGGGCGTGGCGAGGACCTGGTCGGCCGTGGTGGCGACGCCGGTGCATTCGGTGGAAACGGCGGCCATTGCGCGGCGCAGGCGCGGCATTCCGGGCAGATTCGTATAGTGATGATGACCGGCGCGGACTTCGCGTACGCAGGCCTCGACCGTCTCGTTCGGCGTGTCGAAATCATGGTCGCCGACCGAGAGCATGGTGATCGCCTCGCCGGCCTGCTTGCGCGTGTAGGCCGAAAAATGGACCTCCCAGCCATCCTTGCCGGAGGGAGTGATGCCGGAAATGCGGGTGGATGGGATGGGCATGGCTTAGGCTTTCCTGCGGTTCAAAAAAATCACCTTCACACTTAGAGGAAGCACCCCCACTCCGTCCCGCTGCGCGGGCCACCTCTCCCCCTGCCCGGGGGAGAGGAACCCAAGTTGATGAGCGGCAGCGCCGTTCCTCTCCCCCGTCAATCGGGGGAGAGGTGGCCCGCGCAGCGGGACGGAGTGGGGGTCGATGACGGCCATTGGCTATGCTTTCAGTCTCACGCTACTCGGGTCCCAGAGGGGCGCGTCGCCGTGGACCGTTGCGGCGAAGCGCTCGCCGAAGATCTCGACCTCGACCCGGGAGCCCGGTTCTGCACAATCGGAGCGCAACATGGCAAGGGCGATCGACTGGTCCACCCGGTGGCCCCAGCCCCCGGACGTAGTTTCGCCGACGATTTCGCCGTTCCGGCGGACGGTCGACATGTAGGGCGCGTCGCAGGCGCCGGGCGCGTCGAGGGTGAGAATGGCGAAGCGTTTGACGACGCCGCGCTGCTTTTCGGAGGCGAGGGCAGCCTTGCCGAGGAAGTCGGGCTTGGTCCAGTTGACGAAGCGTTCGAGGCCGGACTGGAGGACGGAATAGTCGGTCGAGAGGTCCTGCTTCCAGCCGCGATAGCCCTTTTCGAGGCGCAGCGAATCGAGCGCGAACATGCCGAAGGGCTTGAGGCCGTGGTTCTGGCCGGCCGCCCAGACGGCGTCGAAGATGGGGGCGGTGTTTTCAATCTTGGTGTGGATTTCCCAGCCGAGCTCGCCGGCGAAGGAGACGCGGACGAGCTGGCACCAGTGGCCGGCGATCTGTGCGGACTGGTGCGTGAGCCACGGGAGCGACAGGTCGGCGTCGGTGATGCCGGCGAGGATGGCGCGCGAATTGGGGCCGGTGAGGATCTGGCAGGAGAAGGCGTCGGTGACGTTCTGGAGCGATATGCCCGAGCCTTGCGGCAAATGGCTCGACAACCACTCGAAGTCGTGAAGCTCGGCCGCGGCGGCGGTGATGAGGAAGAAGAAGTCGTGGCCAAGCGCCATGATCGACATTTCGGTGACGAGCCGGCCCTTGGCGTCGGCGAAATAGGCAAGGCCGATGCGGCCGGGCTTCGGGACGTTGCCGGTGATCAGCGACGCCAGCCAGTCGCGCGCGCCGTCGCCCTGGACGCGGTAGCGCGAGAAGCCGGGGAGGTCGAGGATGCCGGCGGCATCGCGCACGGCGTGGCATTCCTCGCGGATGCGTTGTTGCCATGGGCCGTCGCGGTCGAAGGTCTGGGTTGCGGCTTCGGACGTATCGTCGGCGGGCTGCGCGTACCAGTTGGCGCGCTCCCAGCCATTGGTGGCGCCGAACTGGGCGCCGAGGGCGGCGATGCGGTCGTGGATCGCCGAGCGTTTGCGGTCGCGCCCGGCCGGCCAGGCGTGGCGGGGAAAGTGGATCGCGTATTCGTGGCCGTAGACCTCCATGCCCTTGGCGACCGCGTAGTCGGGCGCGGCGGCGAAGGCGGTGAAGCGGCGCGGGTCGCACGACCACATGTCCCACTCGGTCGCGCCCTCCGTGACCCATTCGGCCAAGACCTTGCCCGCGCCGCCCGCCTGCGCGATGCCGAAGGTGAAGACGCAGGCTTCGAACGCATTCGGCACCCCGGGCATCGGGCCGATCAGCGGATTGCCGTCGGGGGCATATGGGATAGGGCCGTTGATGACCTTGGAAAGGCCGGCGGTGCCGAGGATCGGGACGCGTTTGACGGCATCGTCGAGATACCATTCGAGGCGGTCGAGATCGTCGGGGAAGAGCTGGAAGGAGAAGTCGTCGGGCATCGGATCCGCGGCGCTCGCCCAGTGCGCGCGGCAATTGCGCTCGTAGGGGCCGAGATTCATGCCGGTCTTTTCCTGGCGCAGGTAATAGGAGGAATCGACGTCGCGCAGCAGCGGCAGCTTGTGGCCGGCCTCCTTCGACCAGGCGGCGAGTTCGGGGATTTCCTCGAACAGGATGTATTGATGGCTCATCACCATCATCGGCACGTCGCGGCCGAACATGCGGCCGACTTCGCCGGCGCGGTAGCCGGCGGCGTTGACCACGTACTCGCAGGCGATCTCGCCCTTCGGCGTTTCGATCTTCCACAGGTCGTTCTCGCGGCGGGCGCCGGTGACGGGGCAGAAGCGGACGATCTTCGCGCCCCTGTCCCGCGCGCCTTTCGCCAGCGCTTGCGTCAACTGCGCGGGATCGATGTCGCCGTCATTGGGATCGTAGAGCGCGCCCTTGAGGTCGTGGGTTTCGAGGAAGGGATAGCGCGACTTGAGCTCCTCGAGGCCGAGAATGTCGATCTCCATGCCCTGGTGGCGACCCATGGACTTGACGCGGGCGAACTCCTGCATCCGTTCCTTCGTATGGGCGAGGCGGACGGAGCCGGTGACGTGGTAGTTCATCGGGTAGCCGACTTCGTCGGCGAGGCCGCGATAGAGCTGCGCCGAACAGCGCTGCATGTTCATGACCGACCACGAGGACGAGAAGGTCGGGACGTTGCCGGCGGCGTGCCATGTCGAGCCGGAGGTGAGTTCGTTCTTTTCCAGAAGAACGCAATCGGTCCAGCCGGCCTTGGCAAGATGGAAGAGCGCGGAGACGCCGACGGCGCCGCCGCCGATGATCACCACGCGTGCCTGGCTTAGCAATTCGCTCATCGATTTCCCCCTTTTGGTCGGAAGGGTGCAAGGGGCGGTGGAAAAGGCAACAGCTTTCGCGATGCTGGCTCAAAGGATTTGCGCACTGGCATGGCATGGCCTATGCGGGGCAAGCTGCCCCGGCGAACCGGGCGCCTCGGGTCGAGTCGCGCCCTGCAACGCAAGGAATTTCGGATGCTGGCTCCGGACACGAAGACTTCCATCACCGATGAGTCCGCGATCGTCGACGAGGCGATCAATTCGCGCAAATCCGTGCGCGCCTTCCTGCCGACGCCGGTGGACGAGCAGACGATCCGCGACATTCTCGAAATCGCCGCGCGCGCGCCTTCGGGCACCAACATGCAGCCCTGGAAGGTCTATGTCGTCACCGGCGACAAGAAGCAGGCGGTGAGCGATGCGATCCTCGGTTCCGGCATCCGGGCCGAGAAGATCGCCTGGGACGAGTACAAGTACTATCCCGACCAGTTTTTCGAACCGTACCTCTCGCGCCGCCGCGCAGTCGGCTTCGCGCTCTACAATCTACTCGGCATCGGCAAGCGGGAGACGGAGCGGATGCGCGCGCAGCACGACCGCAACTTCACCTTCTTCGACGCGCCGGTTGGCATGATCTTCACCATCGACCGGCGGTTGAACATGGGCTCGTGGATCGACCACGGCATGTTCCTGCAGTCGATCATGATCGCCGCGCGCGGCCGGGGCCTGCACACCTGCCCGCAGGCAGCCTTCGCGCCCTATCACACGCAGATCAGGCCTGTGCTCGGCATTCCCGAGGAAGAGATCGTCGTGTGCGGCATGGCGCTCGGCTTTGAGGACGAGACGAAGCCGGAAAATGCGCTGCGGTCGGAGCGGGCGCCGCTGGAGGAGTTCGTTTCGTTTGTGAAGTGAGCGGTCTTCCAAGGGTCTAGCGAAGGGGACCCCCACCCTTTATCCCGCCCCACAAAGGGAGGGAGGGTGTCGGCGTCGAGGCCTGCCTCAAACTCGATGACTGGCTCTTTGCGCCGCGGGGTTCAGACCATGGCTACCTGCCGATGAAATCGATCAGGTCCTGATTGAGCCTGTCCTTGTCGGTGAAGTAGAGGCCGTGGGGGGCGCCGTCGTAGACCTTGAGCTCGGCGCTCGGCAGGAAGTCCCGCACGCGGTTGGCCGAGACGTCGATCGGCACGGTCTGGTCATTGTCGCCGTGGATGACGAGGGTCGGCACGTCGAATTTGCGCAGGTCCTCGCGGAAATCGGTTTCCGAGAAGGCGCGGACGCAGTCCAGCGTGGCCTTCGGCGAGGCGAGCATCGCGACCTGGCTGGTCCAGGCGAGGAGTTCGTTCGAGATATCGAAGTTGAGGAGACCAGCGCCGTAGAACTTCTTGCCGAAATCGGCGAGGAAATGGGGGCGGTCGGCCTTCAGGCCATCGACCATCTCATCGAACACGCTCTTGTCGACACCGTCGGGATTGTCGCCGGTCTTCAAGAGAAAGGGCGTGACGGCGGAGACGAGGACGGCTTTCGAGACGCGGTCCTTGCCGTAGCGGCCGATGTAGCGGGCGACTTCGCCGCCACCCATCGAGAAGCCGACGAGTGAAACGTCGCGCAAATCGAGCCCATCGATGATGGCCTTCAGGTCGCCGGCCATGGTGTCGTAGTCGTAGCCCGACCAGGGCTGGCTCGACCGGCCGAAGCCGCGGCGATCATAGCTGATGACGCGCAGGCCGGCATCGGCGAGGACACGGGCATTATATTCCCACATGTCGCCGTCGAGCGGCCAGCCATGGATGAGAATGACGGGTTTGCCGCTGCCCCAGTCATTGTAGAAAATCTGGGTGTCGTCGGCGGTCTTGATGAAAGGCATGGAAGTCGATCTCCGTTGGTTCACGACACGAACCGAACGGATGCAGCGATGTTCCGCGAGCCGATTGTCAGGAAAAGTTGATCGCCTTTCTCAACAACGGCGGGGAACGGTCACTCGACCGTGTAGCCGAATTCCTCGGCGCTCGCGCAGAGAAGATGCCAGAAGGAGCGGGCGAAGGAGCGGTAGACGTAGAGGTCGAACCGGTCGGCGCCGGTGCGCTGGATGAGCGTGAAGACGTCGTGATGCGCGGTGGATTTGGCCGTTGCGACCGGAAACGCGGCGAGCGAGAAATCGAGCGCGTAGAACTTCGACAGGAGGCGTTCCGCCTTCTCGCCCTCGACGGCGATGGCGGTGCGGCCGTGTGAGAGGTCGCAGACCGTGCCGAGATCGTTCCCGATCTTCTCGCGCAGGGTTTCTGCGAGGCCTTCGATCTGGTCGACGACGAGCCAGCGGCCGGGCGCGAAGCCGAAGGCGGCGCTGCTTTCGTCGACGGCGCCGGCGCCCGGCGCGGCATCGAGGTCGAGGCCTGTGACGGTCTTGACGAGTGCGCGCATTGCGCCGTCCTGGCCGGGCCAGGCGGCGAGCTGAACGATCGAGCCGGGCTGGGTTTCGGAAAGCGTGACGGCCGAGCCGCCATCGCGATTGCCGTGCGCGCCGCGGTGGTAGTCGGGTTCGAGCGGGGAGACGATCTCAACCATGCATGCGGCTCCCTTCGGGGTCGAAGAAGTGGTGGCTGACGATCTCGACCGGGCCGTAGCGGTTGCGCACCGGGTCCGACACGAAGGCGCGCTGGCCGTGGCGGGCCTTGCCGCCCTTGACGAGGGCGAGCGCGATGTATTTGCCGAGCGCCGGCGAGAAGCAGAAGGCGGTGATGTGGCCGATCGACCCGCGCGGCTCTTCGCCGAGCCGTTCGACGATGTGCGCGCCGCCTTGAAGCGGGCGGTCCTCGAGAGCGACGATGCCGACGAGCCGGACGCGGTCGGCCGCGACGAGGCCTTCGCGATCGACCATGGCCGAGCCGACATAGGGCTTCTTCTTCGACAGCATCCAGTCGAGGTAGAGATCGCGCGGGCTCGTGCGGCCGTCGATCTCCGCACCGGTGACGTGGCCCTTTTCGATGCGCAGCGTGCCGAGCGCCTCGAGACCGTAAGGAACGATGTCGAACTGCTGGCCAGCATTCATCAGGGCGTCCCAGACATGTTGGCCGTGGCCGGCGCCGCAATAGACCTCGTAGGCGAGCTCGCCGGAAAAGGAGAGGCGGCAGATCATGACCGGCGCGCCGGCGATCTCGCCCCGGACGATGCCCATGAAGGGGAGCGCGTCATTGTCGACGGCGGTTCCCTCGACGCAGGCTTCGAGCACGTGGCGCGCATTCGGGCCGGCGACGGCCGCGCCCGCCCATTCGTCGGTGACGGAGGTGACGTGGACGCGCAGATCCGGCCAGACGCAGTCGAGATAGTGTTCCAGATGCTGCATGACCTTGCCGGCATTGGCCGTGGTCGTGGTCATCAGGAAATCATGCTCGCCGAGCCGCCATGTCGTGCCGTCGTCGAAGGCGATGCCTTCCTCGCGCAGCATCAGGCCGTAGCGCGCCTTGTCGACGGGGAGCGTGGAGAACAGGTTTGTGTAGACGCGGTCGAGGAGTTCGGCCGCGTCCGGTCCCTGAACGGCGATCTTGCCGAGGGTGGAGACGTCGACGATGCCGACGGAGGCGCGCACGGCTTTGGCTTCCCGGACATAGGCCTGCTCGACCGTCTCGCCGCCGGTGCCGTAGATCATCGGGCGATACCAGAGGCCGGCGGCATACATGCGCGCGCCGCGCGCGACGTGCCAGTCATGCATCGGGGTGAGCCGTTCGGGCTTGAAATGCCCGTGCCGGTCGGCTGCGAGCGCGCCGAGCGAGACGGCGGAGAAGGGCGGGCGGAAGCGGGTCGTGCCGACTTCCGGGATCGGCAGGCCCCGCGCGGCGGCCATGATCGCGAGGCCCGGCACGTTGGACGACTTGCCTTGGTCGGTCGCCATGCCGAGCGTCGTATAGCGCTTCAGGTGCTCGACCGACTGGAAGCCCTCGCGATGCGCGAGGCGGATGTCGGAGGCGGTGACGTCGTGCTGGAGGTCGACGAAGGCCTTGCCGGACTTTTTGCCGGTCGGGCGGATTTCGAAGACCGGGGCGGGTTCGTACTCGATCTCGGGCTCGCTGACGGCGATGTCGTCGCCGAGCGCGGCGGAAGTCGAATAGGCACCGGTGAAAGCTCCGGCGCCGGTCCAGGGTTGCGTGGGGGCGGGTGGCAGGAAGGCCTGCAGTGCCTCGTCCCATTGCGGCGCGTGGCCGGCCTGGCTGGCGAGGTGGATCGCCGGTGACCAGCCGCCGGAAACGGCGAGGCAATCGACGGCGAAAGCGCGCGTGGCACCATCCTTCACCTTGCCGTCGGCGAAGGCCTGGACCTCGATCTCGCGCAGGCGCCGGGCGCCGGAGGTGTTGGTGACGGCGTAGCCGAGCAGGAGTTCGCCGCCGGCCTCGCGGGCGAGTTCGCGCGCGGCAATTGAGACGCCGGCGCGCACGTCGATGATGGCAGCGATCTCCGCGCCGGCATCCTTCAGCGCGAGCGCGGCCTCGTAGGCGGAATCGTTGTTGGCGAAGATGGCGATGCGCTCGCCTGGCAGGACGCCGAATTCGGTGGCGTAGCGCGCGGCGGCGGCGGCGAGCATGATGCCGGGCCGGTCGTTGCCGGGGAAGACGATGGGGCGCTCGAAGGCGCCGGTGGCGAGGACGACGTCCTTGGCCCGGATCGTCCAATGGCGCTGGCGCGGCTCGCCGAGGGCGGCGTGCGCCTTGTGATCCGCGACGCGCTCGAGCGCGCCGAGGGCGTTGTCGTCGTAATAGCCCCAGACGGTCGTGCGGGGCAGGAGGGTGACGTTGGGCAGGGCGGCAAGGTCGGCCAGCGTGGCGGCGACCCAGTCGGCAGCGGGGCGGCCGTCGATGGCGGCCGATTTCCAGCGCAGCGAGCCGCCGAATTCGGGCTCCTGCTCGGCGAGGAAGACCTTTTTGCCCGTCGCTGCCGCATGTTTCGCGGCCATCAGCCCGGAGGGACCGGAGCCGACGACGAGCACGTCGCAAAAGCCGTACATCTTCTCGTAGCGGTCTGTATCTGGCTCATGGCCGGCGCGTCCGAGGCCGGCGGCGCGGCGGATGAAATGCTCGCAGAACATCCAGAAGCGCGTGCCTTTCAAAGGGCCGGCGACCGGGCCCATGAAGGTCTTGTAGTAGAAGCCGGCGGCGAAGAGGTTGCCGGCAAGCCCGTTCGCCGCGCCGAAATCGAACGCGAGCGAGGGAAAGCGGTTCTGGCTTTCGACGGCGAGCCCGTCATAAAGCTCGATCTGGGTTGCCGGAATGTTGGGTTCGCGCAGTTTGCCCTTGATGACCGTGACGAGCGCGTTCGGCTCTTCGATGCCGGCGGAAAAGACGCCGCGCGGGCGGTGATACTTGAACGAGCGGCCGACGACCGAGATGCCGTTTGCCAGAAGCGCGGAGGCGAGCGTGTCGCCGGCATGTCCGGTCATCGCCGTACCGTCGAAGGTGAAGCGCAGCGTCGTCGAGCGGTCGATGCGGCCGCCATTGTGGGCGCGGCGCGGGCTCACTTGGCGACCTCGCGGGCGAAAGCGACGGACTTGATCTCGTGCGTCAGCGTCGAGCGGACGACGGCCAGATGCGCGCGGCAGCCGCCGGAATGCTGCCAGAACTCGCGGTGGTCGCCGGCCGTATTGACGCGTTCGTAGACATAGGCGTTCCAGGCCGACTGGTCGTTCGACATCGGGTTCGGGCGGGTGCGGTTGGCGTCGCCCTGATAGGTGAATTCGGACAGGTCGCGGGGGCCGCAGTAGGGGCAGGGGATCAGCATGGGGCGGGGATCCGGATTGTCGGAGATGTGAGCGCTCTGTCGCGCCCCCCTCTGTCCTGCCGGACATCTCCCCCGCATGGGGGGAGATCACGCGCTTCGGCGTTGGTGGCTAGCTGATCTCCCCCCTCGCGGGGGAGATGTCCGGCAGGACAGAGGGGGGCAACGTAGGACAATGACATCGATCCGTTAGTGGAGCTTGGGCGTTGCGCCCTGGCCTTTTTCGTCGATCAGGATGCCGCGGGCGAAGCGGTCGAGCGTGAAGGCGGCGTTGAGCGGGTGGGCTTCGCCGCGGGCGATGGTGTGCGCGAAGCACCAGCCGGAGGCGGGCGTCGCCTTGAAGCCGCCATAACACCAGCCGCAATTCAGGAACATGCCGGGCAGGGGGCCGGGCGTGATGATCGGCGAGCCGTCCATCGACATGTCCATGACGCCGCCCCAGGATCGCAGGAGGCGCACGCGGGCAAGGTTGGGGAACATGGCGAGGAGTTCGCTCATGACCTCTTCGACCAACGGCAGGTTTCCGCGCTGGGCGTAGGTGTTGTAGCCGTCGAGATCGCCGCCGAAGACGAGCCCGCCCTTGTCGGACTGCGAGACGTAGAGATGTCCGCCGCCGAAGGTCACGACCTGGTTGACGAGCGGCTTCAACGATTCGGAGACGAAGGCCTGGAGGACGTGGCTTTCGATCGGCAGGTTTTCGATGCCGGCGAGCTTCATGACGCGCCCTGTCGAGCCGGCGACGGCGACGGCGACCTTCTTGGCGCGGATCTCGCCGCGCGTCGTGGTGACGCCGACGACCCGCTCGCCCTCGCGCAGGAACCCGGTGACCTCGCAATTCTCCAGGATGTCGACGCCGCGACGGTCGGCCCCGCGGGCATAGCCCCAGGCGACCGCGTCGTGGCGGGCGGTTCCGGCGCGGGGCTGGAGGAGGCCGCCGAGAACGGGAAAGCGCGCCCTGGCCGACATGTCGAGGCCGGGCACCATGCGCGCGACTTCCTCGCGGCCGAGCAAGACGGCGTCGCCGCCCTCGTGCCGCATCGCGTTGCCGCGCCGCGCATGCTCGTCCATCTGCGCGGGCGTGTGGGCGAGGTTGACGACGCCGCGCTGCGAGAACATGACGTTGTAGTTCAGATCGTGGGAGAGGTTCTCCCACAGCTTCATCGAATGTTCGTAGAAGCGGATATTGTCCGGTAGCAGGTAGTTCGAGCGCACGATGGTGGTGTTGCGGCCGACATTGCCGGAGCCGAGATAGCCCTTTTCGAGCACCGCGACATTGGTGATGCCGTGCTCCTTGGCGAGGTAGTAGGCCGTCGACAGGCCATGCCCGCCGCCACCGATGACGATGACGTCATAGGAGGGCCGCGGGTCCGGCTTGCGCCAGGCCGGCTTCCAGTCCTCGTTTCCGGAAAGGGCGTTCCTCAGGAGGGAAAGGAACGAGTATTCGGCCATGCGGGTCCCCGCTCGAATGAAGCGTTGCGACTGGGGGACGGTATAGATCACGCCTGCCGGCCAACGCAAATAAAGCGCCATCGGCTTTCGTTATGCCGACGTGCGGCGGCGCGAAATCGCCTGCGTCGCGGGGCGTTTCCGCGATGTCGCAAACAGGCCTGAAACCGGCTTTCACGCCATCCTATTGTCCGCGAAATTCGATGCAGTCCGCACGACGAAAGCTGCGCTGCCAATCTCTTATTCGGGGAGCCTTCGGGGACATGAAAGACAAAGCGCGCGCGGTCGTCATCGGTGGAGGCGTGGTCGGCGTCTCGACGCTCTATCACCTTGCTAAGAAGGGCTGGTCGGACGTCGTCCTGATCGAGCGCAAGGAACTGACCTCGGGCTCGACCTGGCATGCCGCGGGCCTCTTGCCGCTCTTCAACATGAGCTATTCGGTCGGCCAGATTCACCGCTATTCGGTGAGGTTCTACCAGGAGCTCCAGGAAGAGACCGGCATGAATGTCGGCTTCTCCCAGGTGACCAACATCCGCCTTGCCCGCACCAAGGACCGCTGGGACGAATACATGTACTACGCCGGCGTCGCCGAGACGCTGGGCATTCCGGTCAATATCCTGACGCCCGAGCAGATCAAGGAGATCTGGCCGCTCTGCGAGACGGACGGTCTTCTGGGCGGCATCCAGCATCCCGACGACGGCTACATCCAGCCGGCCGATTTGACGCAGGCGCTGGCCAAGGGCGCGCGCGACCGCGGCGCCACGATCTATCGCAACACGACCGTTACAGCGATCGAGCAGACCGCCGACGGCAAGTGGCTGGTGAAGACGGACAAGGGCGACATCGAAGCGGAGCACATCATCTCGGCCACCGGCAATTTCGCGCGCAAGACCGGCGAAATGGTCGGGCTGAACGTGCCGGTCATCCCTGTCGAGCACCAGTACATCGTCACCGAGCCGCATCCGGCCATCGTCGAGCGCAAGAAGCAGGGCCTGCCGGAGATGGGCGTACTGCGCGAGAGCGATTCGTCCTGGTACATGCGCGAGGAAAATGGCGGCCTGCTGCTGGGACCCTACGAGCATGGCGCGCCGGTCTGCTATGTCGACGGGCCGTCTGACGAATCGGAATACGAACTCTTCCAGGAAGAGCTCGAGCGACTGATGCCGCATATCGAAACGGCGATCGCGCGCGTGCCGGCCTTTGGCGAAGTGGGCATCAAGAAGGTCTATAACGGGGCCATCGCCTATACGCCGGACGGCTCGCCGATCATCGGGCCTGCGCCGGGGCTGAAGAATTTCTGGCTGAACGAGGGCCATTCTTTCGGCGTGACGGCGGCAGGTGGTGCCGGCTGGCAGCTTGCCGAATGGATCGTCGACGGCGAGCCGACCATCGACATGATGGGCGTCGACCCGCGCCGCTTCGGCCCCTATGCCACCGAGGGCTACCTCAAGGCGAAGAACGAGGAGGCCTACGCCAACGTCTTCACCATGCACTATCCCGACGAGGAACGCGCCGCCGCGCGCCCCTTGAAGACGACGCCGGTCTATTCGCGGCTGAAGGAGATGGGCGCGGTGTTCGGCTCGGTCTATGGCTGGGAGCGCGCCAACTGGTTCGCGCCGGAAGGATACGCGGTGCCGGCGGAAGAACTTGGCGTCGGCGCGGACGTGCTGACGAACCACAACCATGCACCGGCTCTGGACGACGGCCGGATCGTCGAGCGCTGGTCGTTCCGCCGCTCGAACTATTTCGACCATGTCGGCGCGGAAGTGAAGAACGTGCATGAGAAGGTCGGCGTGCTCGACATGTCCGCCTTCGCCAAGATGGAAGTCTCGGGGCCGGGCGCGCGCGCATGGCTGGAATCGATTCTCGCCAACAAGATTCCGAAGAAGCGCGGGCGCATCGCGCTGACGCATCTTTTGACGAAGACCGGCGGCGTGAAGAGCGAGTTCACGGTCTATGAGTGGAAGCCGGGGCGTTTCTACCTAGTCTCGGCCGGCGCCTACGAGGCGCATGACCACGACGTTTTGCGCAAGCTCGCGCCGACCGACGGTTCGGTCGTGCTCCAGCCGATCACGCAGATGTATGGCGTGCTCGTGCTGGCCGGGCCGAAGAGCCGGGACGTGCTGAAGAAGCTCACCCGCACCAGCCTGAAGAATGCCGATTTCCCCTGGCTGTCGGGCAAGGAGATCGCCGTCGGGACGGCGACGGCCCATGCGCTGCGCGTCAACTTCGTCGGCGAACTGGGCTGGGAACTGCATCACCCGATCGAACAGCAGAACGCGATCTTCGACGCATTGATGGATGCGGGCGCCGAGTTCGGCATCAAGCCTTTCGGCATCCGGGCGATGACGGCGATGGCGATCGAGAAGAGCTACCGCCTGATCCCGCGCGAACTCTCGATCGAATATTCGGCCTGGGAAAGCGGCCTCGACCGCTTCGTCCATCCCGACAAGGGCGACTTCATCGGCCGCGATGCGCTGGTGAAGCTGAAGGAGACGGGCTCGAACTGGAATTTCGTGACGCTGGAGGTGCATGGCGTCACCGACACCGACGCGCGCGGCAACGAGGCGATCCACAAGGACGGCACGCTTGTCGGCCGGGCGACCCATGGCGGCTATGGCTGGCGCGTGGGCAAGAGCATCGCGCTGGCGATGGTGAAGCCGGAGTTTGCGGCTGAGGGAACGGAGCTGGAAATCCAGATTCTGGGCAAGCTGCATAAGGCGACGGTGATTGCCGAAAGCCCGTTCGATGCGGAAAATGCGGCATTGCGTGCCGATGGGTGAGGGTGACGGTCTGGGCGTCATCCCGGCCAAAGTCCGAGCGTAGCGAGGCGAGAGCCGGGAACCATTCCGCGACCTTTGCGACGTCACGGACTGGGTCCCGGATAGCCGATCTCCGCTGCGCTGCGATCAGCTTCCGGGATGACCCCGTACCAAGCCAATTCCGCACATCCGTATCCGTGATCTGCTGTTCGCCTGGAACGGCGCAAAAACGGGTTGCTAAGCCGCACACTCGCCGCGTCATCCCGGCCGAAGTCCGAGCGTAGCGAGGCGAGAGCCGGGAACCATTCCGTGAATTCGCAAGGTCACGGAGTGGGTCCCGGATAGCCTTCGCTTCGCTTCGGCTTGCGGGATGACGCCGAGCTGGAATGCCGGCTTGCCACGCTTGCCGTAACGTCATCGTGAAGGGAGAAGCCCGGTCCGTCCGGGCTTTTCGCTTTGTGATCGGGGGATCGTGCGTATCCTCGTCACATGACCGTCACTGTTCGATCCATGTCTTCGATCACAGGCAGCGTCGCACTCACGCTGATGACGGCCATCGCTTTCACCGACCGGGCCTTTGCGGAACAGGAAATCGTCGACGTGCAGCTCGTGCTGGCGGCAGACGTTTCGCTCTCCATGTCCTATGAGGAACTGCGCATCCAGCGCGACGGCTATGTCGCGGCGCTGACACATGAGAGCGTGATCCAGGCGATCGAGGACGGGGCCTACGGCAAGATCGCGCTCGCCATGTTCGAATGGGCGGGGGACGAATCGCATTATCTCGTCGTGCCCTGGACGGTGATCGCCTCGCGCGAGGACGCCGAGGCGGTTGCGGTCCTGATCGGTCAGCAGAACACCAACAGCGCGCGGCGCACGTCGATCTCCGGCGCACTGGACTTTGCCGGCGACCTCTTCGCCGAGAGCAGCTATCGCGGCCTGCGCCGCGTCGTCGACATTTCCGGCGACGGGCCGAACAACCAGGGCAGCCCGGTGGCCGAGGCGCGTGACCGGCTTGTGGCGCAGGGCATCGTCGTCAACGGCCTGCCGCTGATGACCAATGGCGGCATGAGCACGGTCTTCGACGTGCCGGACCTCGACGAATATTACTCGTACTGCGTGACCGGCGGGCCGGGATCGTTCGTCATTCCGGTGAATGACTGGGGGCAGTTTCCGGAGGCGGTGCGGCGCAAACTGGTGCTGGAACTGGCGGGGCCGTGGTCGCCGACATGGCGGCGCTATGCCGAGCGGGCGCCGGTGGTGCAGGTGGCGAATGGCGACGCGTATGATTGCCTGATCGGCGAGAAGAGGTGGATGAATCGGTCGTGGAATTGGCCGAATCCGTAGCGCTTCGTCATCCTCGGGCTTGACCCGAGGATCCATGCCTCAACGGTTCATATTGTCCATGATTTTACCGCTGTGCCTGGCTTTGACGTCGACGCATGGATCCTCGGGTCAAGCCCGAGGATGACGAAGCGTGGGGGAGTCGTCGCGCTTTTGCTGGAGGCGCGGGCGGAGACATAGCGGTCATTTTGGAGGTGTGTGGCGCGAGGCACCCCCCTCTGTCCTGCCGGACATCTCCCCCTCAAGGGGGGAGATCAGGCACGTCTGGCTCGCACCAATTCTGCAGCGTCGGCGGACATCGGGTGATCTCCTCTAAGCACGCCATACTTGCATCGATACCGTCGAAGGAACGGCGGGTCCATCGACATCGGATGATCTCCCCCCTTGAGGGGGAGATGCCCGGCAGGGCAGAGGGGGGTGGCTTGGCGTAAGCCTCTCTGGGTCACCGGCAACTGCCGGTGTTCGTGCTGGCCTCGCGGACGCCTCAGGCCACCAGCAACTGGCGGCGTTCGCCGCGTTCCTGCTGGGGGGAGCGGGCGTAGACTTCGCGGTAGCATTTGGAGAAATGCGAGGCGGAGACGAAGCCGCAGGCGACGGCGACTTCGACGACGGGCATGGCCGACTGGAGGAGCAAGTGGCGGGCGCGGTCGAGGCGGATTTCGAGGTAGTAGCGGGCGGGCGAGCGGCCCATTTCCTGGCGGAACAGGCGCTCGATCTGGCGGCGCGACAGGCCGACATGGTCGGCGATCTCGATCAGCGACAAAGGCTCGGTGAGGTTCGCCTCCATCAGCTCGATGATGGTCAGAACCTTGGAGTTCTGGACGCCGAGGCGGGCGCGCAGGGGCAGGCGCTGGCGGTCGGTCGGGCTGCGGACGCGGTCGGTCAGGACCTGCTCGCAGACGCGGTTGACGAGGTGATCGTCGAAATCGTCGCCGATGAGCTTCAGCATCATGTCGAGCGCGGCGGTGCCGCCGGCGCAGGTGTAGATGTTCTGGTCGACCTCGAAGAGATCGGCGAAGACGTTGGCCTTCGGGAAGGCCTCGGCGAAGCCCGGCAGGTTCTCCCAATGGATCGCGCAGCGGCGGTTGGACAGAAGGCCGGCGGCCGCCAGCACATGCGCGCCGGTGCAAAGCCCGCCGATTGCGACGCCGCGATTGTATTCCTCGCGCAGCCACGCGAAGGTGGTCTTGTTGGAATAGGCCTCGATATTGACGCCCGAGCAGACGATGACCATGGACGGCCGGTCGCCGCCGGTCATCTTGCGCCGTTCGACCTCGAGCGAGGTGTCGACGGCGCATTCGACCGAATTCGACGCCTTGACCGGCTTGCCGTCGACGCTGGCGAGACGCCACTGATAGGCGGAGTAGCCGAGCATGCGGTTGGCGGCGCGCAAGGGCTCGATGGCCGTCGCGAAGGCGATCATGGTGAACTCGGGAACCAGGAAGAAGACGATCGAACGCTTGACGGTATTTCGGGCGTTCATTCCACACCTCGCCACAGGCCGCGCGACGCTGGCTGTCATGTCGCTTTCCGACCAGCCTCAACAGGAAAGTCCTTAGCTGTCAATGGAATGCGACAGATTGGTGACAGCAATTTTTCGGCAGGGTTTCGTGAAGGGCGCGCGACGCAAAAAACCGCGCGGGACCGAAGTCCCGCACGGCATCATGTGGGGCACATGATGGAAGCGATCAGACGAAATGGCCGAGGCGCGAGGCGTTCATCGCGCCGGTCTGGCCGGGCATCGTGCGGCCGAGCCGCTGGCGCTCGAGCGCCGTCGCGATGTTCGACGAGCGCTTCTTGGCGAAAAACCGGTTCAGGAACTTCATGACACGTCTCCAATCTTAGATGACACGCGCAACGGCCTTCGCATCGTGGAGTGGGGTCGTTCGTCGTTGCAGCACATATAGGGACGCGCCGCGCCATTTTGCGATGCAAAAGCGAAGTCCGACGATGCAAAAACGACATCCCTCATTTCCAGATGAAGGTGTTGCATCGCTGCCTAGCCGAGCCTGAGATGCGGGCAGGCGGGAAACCCCTCGCGCGCATTCTCCTCGAAGGCGTCGAAGAGCGACGGGCGCATCAGGTCCGCCTGCATCTCGTGCGGCAGGTCGGAGAAAAACAGGAAGGCGTCGAGGCGCCGGCGGCGGGCGCGCCGCGCGGCCATGTGGTCGCGCAGGCGTGACAGGAGCGAGCGGCTCATCGGAAGTTCCTCCCGTCCCAGAAGCGGTCGCCGTCGACGCCGGAGGCGAAGCGATCCGGCCAGCCGATGTCGCGGCGGGTCTCGGGCGAGAGGTTGCGCATCAGCGCGTCGCTGCGCTGGCGGTGGTGGATGGCGCGAAGTCCGTCGACCAGATGCGAGAATGCGGAGAGCGTGAACATGGCAATCTCCTTTCGTTCGCTTGCCCTTCGATGGATTGACAATGCGCCTCGCTCGATGTTCAATCAATCGAAATGAAATGATCCCATCATTCAGGAATGTTGATCATGAACGCGCCGCTCAATCACCCCATGCCGCTGCTCGATCTGGACGTGCTGCGCACCTTCGTGGCGATCGCCGAGACCGGCAGCTTCACGGCCGCGGCCAATGCGGTGTTCCGCACGCCGTCGGCGGTTTCGATGCAGATCAAGAAGCTGGAAGAGATTCTCGGCCGGTCGGTTTTCGCGCGCGACGCGCGGTCCGTGACGCTGACCAATGACGGCGAAATGCTGATCGGCTATGCGCGGCGGCTGATCGCGCTCAACCGCGAGGCGGTTTCGAAATTCATCATTCCCGACATTTCCGGCGTGGTGCGGCTGGGTTCGCCCGACGATTATGGCGAGCGGGTGCTGCCGCATGTCCTGAAGCGCTTTGCGCGCACGCATCCGGCGATCGCGGTCGACGTCGTCATCGACCAGTCGAGCAATCTGCGCCGGCGGCTTGCCGATGGCGGGCTCGACATCACGCTCTTCACGGTCTGCCGCAACATTCCGGCCGAAGCGGAGATCCTGCTGACCGAGCCGATCGTCTGGGGCGGCGCCAAGGGCGGCTGCGCGCATATGCGCGAGCCGCTGCCGCTGTCGATCTGGGAGGAAGGCTGCGCCTGGCGCTCGGCGGCGCTCGAGGCGCTGGGGCGCTCGGGGCGCGAATACCGCATCGCCTATATGAGCGCGCACACGGCGGGGCAGCGCTCGGCGATCCTGTCCGACCTCGCGGTGGCGCCGCTGCCGCGCTCGTTCATCGGCGAGGAGATCGTGGCGCTCGGGCCGGAAGAGGGGCTGCCGCTGCTGCCGACCTACAATCTGGCGATGATCGTCGCGCCCGACGCGTCGGCGCCGGTGAAGGCGGCGGCGGATCATATCCGCGCGACGTTCGAGAGTTTTCGGGAGACGGGGAAGTTCTAGTCGCGGCTGCGCCTTGCGGCGCGTTCCTCGCGTGAGCGGCGGCGGGGAGCCTCGCCTTCGCTGGTGGGCGTCGCCTTGCGTTCGGGCAGCTTCACCTGCGCGGCGAGCTTGGGGAACGGGTCGACCTTGTTGGGCAGCGCCATCGCGTCGATGAAGAGCTGCTGGAAATTGGGTTCGAGCGCGGTTTCGATCTTGTCGATGCGCTGGACGGTGTCCTCGATCTCGCGGCGGTGGTCGCGGTTGAGGAGCGCCATCAGTGCGCCGGTGCCGGCCGCATTGCCGACCGCCTTGACGTCGGACAGGTCGCAATCGGGGATCAGGCCGAGGACCATCGCGTATTTCGGGTCGATGAAGGAGCCGAAGGCGCCGGCGAAGCAGATCGTGTCGACGGTCTCGACGCCCTGCTTTTCCATCAGGAGCTTGATGCCGGCATAAAGCGCCGACTTGGCGAGCTGGATCGCGCGCACGTCGTTCTGCGTGACGGTGATGCGCTGCTTGCCTTCGTGGAGCACGTAGGTGGCGGTGCGGCCGGACGCCTCGATGCGCGGCGACTTGGCGGCGAGCGAGCCGTCGACGACGCCGTCCTCGGTGATGATGCCCGAAAGGTACATCTCCGCGACGACCTCGATGATCGCCGAGCCGCAGATGCCGGTGATGCCGACCGCCTCGGCGGCTTCGAAGAAGCCGGGCTCGTCCGACCATTTGTCGACGCCGATGACGCGGAATTTCGGCTCCAGCGTCTCGGGATCGATGCGAACGCGCTCGATCGCGCCGGGAGCGGCGCGCTGGCCCGACGAAATCTCGGCGCCCTCGAAGGCAGGGCCGGTGGGTGAGGAGGCGGCGAGGAGGCGATGGCGGTTGCCGAGCACGATCTCGGCATTGGTGCCGACATCGACGAGGAGCATCATCCGGTCCTGCCGGTGCGGGCCTTCCGAGAGCGTCGCGCCGGCAGCGTCCGCGCCGACATGGCCGGCGATGCAGGGCAGGACGTAGACGCGCGCGCCGTGGTTGATCTTGAGGCCGATCTCGCTGCCCCAGGTGTGCACCGCGCCCGAGACGGCAAGCGCGAAGGGCGCCTGGCCGAGCTCCGTCGGGTCGATGCCGAGGAAGAGGTGGTGCATGATCGGGTTGCCGACGAAGACGGCGTCGAGCAGCGTGTCGTGGCCGACTTCGGCTTCCGCGCAGACCTTGTCGATGAGGTCGTTGACCGCGCCGCGCACGGCCTTGGTCATCGCCTCGCGCCCGTCCGGGTTCATCATCACGTAGGAGACGCGGCTCATCAGGTCTTCGCCGAACCGGATCTGCGGGTTCTGCGTGCCGGCGGTCGCGGCAATACGGCCCGAGAGCAGCGAGACGAGGTGCATCGCGATCGTCGTCGAGCCGATGTCGCAGGCGATGCCGTAGGCCTCGTTCTTGAGGCCCGGCCAGAGCGCGATGATGGTCGGTCGCGAGGAATCGAGGTCGCGGTGGATGGCGGCGGTGACGCCCCAGTTGCCCTTGCGCAGGATCGACTGGACCTGCGGCAGGAGGTGCTGGGAGACGAGGAGGTCCTGCCAGCCCCAGTCGCGTTCGAGCATGACCTTCAGCCGGTCGAGGTCGCCCAGCGGCTTGTGCATGTCGGGCTCGTCGACCTCGACATAGCAGAGCTGGACCGCCGGATTGCGCTCGATGACGCGGTCGATCGGCGACTTGCGCACCACCTGCGCGTTGATCTGAACGTCCTGCGGCACGTCGATGACGAGATCGCCCTGGATCGTGGCGGAGCAGGAGAGGCGACGACCTTCCTTCAGGTCGCGCACCTTGGCGTAGCGCTCTTCCTTGGCGCCGAAGGGCGAGATGTGGTCGGCGGAGGACGAGATCTTGTGCTTGGCGAAATGGCCTTCCTGCACCTCGACCTGGCAGCGCCCGCACGTGGCGCGCCCGCCGCACACGCTCTCGACATAGACGCCAAGGTCGCGCGCGGCGTCGAGGACGGTCGTGCCGACGGGAAACCGCCCACGCTTGCCGGAGGGCATGAAGAGGACCAGCGGGTCCTTGATGTTGGAGGGGGCGTTCAACCTGATTGTTCCATATGCGGCGAAGGGACTTGCTCTACGTTGCCCCCCTCTGTCCTGCCGGACATCTCCCCCGCAAGGGGGGAGATTAATCTCGTCGTCGACACCGCGTGATCTCCCCCCTCGCGGGGGAGATGCCCGGCAGGGCAGAGGGGGGCGTGACGGGGCGACATCGTCTCAGCCTCGCGTACTAAGCCCGCGCCATCCGCGCTTCGCGCCCGCCGCGCCGCCGGCCGCCATTGCCATCACCAGGCGCGCTGACCGGGACGGGGGCAGCGACAGCGTGGCCGCCTTCTGCCGGCTTGTAGTCCTTGTAGGTGCGGATCCAGGTGGTGCAGTCGCGGTCGGTGCCGTTGAGGACGTTGGCGGCTCGGACGGCTTCCATTTCCTGCGGGCGGCAGGGGTTCATGATCGCGCTCGTCATGCCCGCGCCGATGACCATCGGGATGAAGCCGGCATTGATGCCGTGGCGGTGGGGCAGGCCGAAGGAGATGTTGGAGAGGCCGCAGGTGGTGTTGACCTTCAGTTCCTCGCGCAGGCGGCGCAGGAGCGCGAAGACCTGGCGGCCGGCATCGCCCAGCGCGCCGATCGGCATGACGAGCGGGTCGACCACGACGTCATGGGCGGGGATGCCGAAATCGGCGCAGCGCTCGACGATCTTCTTGGCGACGGCGAAGCGGACGTCCGGGTCCATCGATATGCCGGTTTCGTCATTGGAGATGGCGACGACGGGGACGTTGTACTTCTTGACCAGGGGCAGGATGGCCTCGAGCTTTTCCTCCTCGCCGGTGACCGAATTGACCAGCGGCCGGCCCTTGGCGACCTTGAGCGCGGCTTCGATGGCGGCGGAGACGGAGCTGTCGATCGAAAGCGGCACGTCGACGAGGTTCTGCACGATCTCCAGCGTCTTGACGAGAAGCGCCGGTTCGGTCGCGTTCGGATCGACGGCGGTGACGCCTGCATTGACGTCGAGCATGGTGGCGCCGGCGGCGACCTGTTCGAGCGCGTCCTTCGTCACCGTGTCGAAATTGCCGGCGACCATCTCGGCCGCCAGCTTCTTGCGGCCGGTCGGGTTGATCCGCTCGCCGATCACGCAAAAGGGCTGATCGAAGCCGATGATGATTTCCCTGGTCGCCGAGGCGACGATCGTGCGGGTCATTTGCGAGGTCCTTGGGCGCGAGGATTAGCGGGATGCGTGGGCGGCGTGCGAAGAAGCGTGCGACGGCCAGGAGCCGCGCTCGACGAGCCATTCGGCGCTTTTCTTCAGTCCGCCGAAGGGAAAGACGTGGATCTGGGCGATGGCGCTGCCGGGCGTTGCCTGCCAGTGCTTCTCGATCGGGCCGACCATGCCTTCGGGCGAATGGCTGGTGGCGAGCGCGGTGAGCGACAGGGCGTTCTTCTTCAGGAACGAGATCGAGTTGCCGACACCGCACATGGCGGCGAACTTGATCAGCGTCGTGATTTTGGCCGGGCCTGCAACGCCGAGATGGACGGGAAGCTCGATGCCCGTAGCTTTCAGGCCCTCGGCCCACGAGATGAATTTCTGCGGATCGAAGCCGAACTGGGTGACGATGCGCACGTCGATGCCGGAGCGCCGGGCGAAATCCTGCTTTTGGCGAAGCGCCGCGATGGCCTCGGCCTCGGTGAAATCGGGGCTGCCCTCGGGATGGCCGGCGACGCCGAGATGGGTGATGCCGTATTTTTCGAAGAAGCCGGTGTCGAGGACGTCCATCGACGAGGCGAACTCGCCGGCCGGCTTGTCGAGACCGCCGCCGATGACGAGGGCGTCGGTGATGCCGGCTTCCTGCGCCGAGCGGCGGATGCGCTCTTCGAGCGCAGCGCGTGTCGTCAGGCGGCGCGAGGCGAAGTGGGGGACCGGGCGGTAGCCGAGATCGCGCACGCGCTTTGCGGCGGCGACCAGCGTGTCGGTCGAGTCGTTGCCGATATCGGTGATGTAGACGCGCGAGCCTTCCGGAAAGAGGCCCGGCAGGTCCTGGGATTCGACGGCCTGCGTGGGCGCAACCTCGATCGATGCAGCAATCTTCATCATTCAGCGCTCCTCCGCCATGTTCGTCTCGTGACCGCCCGCTTTGACGAGCGCGACGAGGCGCTCGCGATCATAGGCGGTGTCGAATTCGGCCAGCGCCTTGTCGGCCTCGGCCTCGAGATCGTCTCCCACCGGCACCGGATCGGCCTTGCGCCATTCGGCCAGATACGCATCGGTCTCGCCGGCGCCAGTGCGCATGGCGCACATGTCGATGGCTTCGGTGAAGCGCAGGGGCAGTTCGCGCTTGGCGTTCTGCCGCCCCTTGCGCACGATGACCTGTGCCGGGATGTCGCGCCAGTAGACGATGATGAGATCGGCCATGAAGGCTCCGTGAAATCAACCTGCCGGAGCATTGCCGCATGGCGATGGGCGCTGCTTGTTGCCGGACGACGCGGGTGCCTTCAAAAGCGACGCCCTTCAGATGCCGAAGACGGCGCTCGCCAGGAATGCGCCGGCGCCGACGACCGCGGCTATGATGGCGAGCGAAAGCGCGCCGAGACCGAGGCCGACGGCGAGAAAGATGCCGTCGCGCTCCGACAGCGCCAGGCCGATGACGGCGACGGAAAAGGCGGGCAGCCAATTGCCGAGCGGGATCGGCAAAAAGACGGCGACGGCGAGGACGAAGCTGGCAAGGCCGAGATAGCGGTCGGCGTCGGCGGTCTCGAACGGCCACTGGCGCGGGCGCACCAGCCGTTCCAGCCATTCGAGGCGCGGAATGACATAGGTGACGGCGTGGCGGAAACGGTCGGCGCTGATCGACTTGTCGAGGAGGAACCGTGGCAGCCATGCAGTCGGATAGCCGAGCATCATCTGCGCGGAAACCAGCATCAGCGGAATGCCGAGGACGAGCGTCGAGCCGGGCGGCAAAGGCAGGAGATTGAGCGCGGCGAAGAGGACGAGCAGCATCGCGAAGCCGCGGTCGCCCATCGAATCGCGCAGTTCCTCGATCGAGACCGAGTGCTCTGATTCGGCCGCCAGTCGCCGGAAAATCTGCGACAGGCGCGCCTTGCCGGCAGCCATGGTCGGGACGGGCACCGGCAGCATTGCGGGGCGGGCAAGTTCGTCCGTCATGTCGTCCTGGTCATCCTTCGCGTTCGCCCGCCAAGATGGGTAGAGGCGGTCGATCTGCAAGAGTCATGCACGAGATTCATTGCGCGAAAGTTGCCTACCGCCTGAACTCCAGAATGTCGAAGACGGATTCGTAGCGCGGCAGGGGAAACTCGATCTGCCAGTTGTCCGGCCCGGTGCGCACGGCATAGCCGACTTGGTCGCTGTCGACGCCGGCGCCGTATTCGGGCGCGGCATCGCCGGCGACGAAGAAGGCGCCGAGATAAGTGAGTCGCGTGTCGCTCTCGGTGAAGAAGCGGCCGACCGTGCGCTGCGAGCCGGTGAGCTTTTCCAGCCGCCAGCCCGACCCGTCATCGGTGACGCGGCAATCGAACCAGCCATAGACGACGAGTTTCGCCAGACCGCCGGCCTTGAGCGTGCGGCATTGCCAGTTGCCGGTCAGGTCGAAATCGGCAAAGGGCAGGGCCTCGGCGTTCGCCGCCTTGCGCAGCGCGGCGAGCGCGCTCTGGCTGTCGGCGCCCTCGGCCTCGCCGAGCGCCTGCTGCTTGGCACGGTCGAAGGCGGCGAGGCGCTCGCGATCGGCATCGGTGATCAGGCTCTCGATCTCGCCGGTGGCGAGCGAGGCGGTGACGGAGGAGAAGAGCGCGAGAAGCGCGAGCGCGGGGCGACGAAGCATCGGCAGTCCAACATGCGAGGTTCAGCCGCCCTGACTGACCGTCTCATGCGCCTTTTTGAGGGCGGGGACGAGATCGCCATAGCCGGTGAAGCGCCGCTCATAGGCAAGGCCGAGCAGCTTCGCCGCGCGGATCGCCACGGCTTCGAGCGCCGGATCGTCGGTCTGGGCGAGGTAGACGACCTTCTTGTAATTGCCGAAAAAGTCCGCGATCAGTTCGGGATGCCGGTCGAGGCCCATCGGCTTCATGAAGAAGGCGTCGAAATGCCGGCACAGAAAATCGGTCATGTAGAACGAGGTCATGTCGCCGTCGGTGACGGCCTCGAAGGCGGGCAGGCCCTGGTAGAAGGCGAAGCAGTGCGGCCCGTCGATGCGCTCGACGCCGTGCGCGGCGCAGACCTTGTCGATGTCGCCGCCGGTGCCGCAATCGGCATAGCCGACGAAGATGTTCGTGATGCCTTCGGCGCGGGCCTTTCGGATCGCGAGGTCGAGTGCCGGGGCGATGCGATCGGGGCGGTAGTGGAACTCGGCGGGCAGGCAGGTCAGGTCCAGATGATCGAGCCGCAACGCATCCTTAACCGCGATGATCTCGCGCGCGATCATTCCGCAGGCGATGACGAGAACCTTTTGGCTGTTGGCGCGTTCACGGTTGGAAGCTGGATTTTCCATGCCTTATCATCTCGGGAGCAGATCAAATGTCCAAGGCAATTTCGCGTGTCGCCATCGTCTTCGCCGTCATCGCCATGGCCAGCGGCTGTGCTAACACCATTCGCGGCGTCGGTGCGGACGCGGCCAATACGGTGGACGCGACGCAGTCGGCAGGCCGTAACGTCGCCGGCGCGGCAGAATAAGGGCTCGATCGCGAGCCGGAACGATCAAGGGCGCCTCGCGGCGCCCTTTTTCATGTCACGCCGAAGCGCGCACGTTGTGCTTGCGCTTCATGAAATCCTTGGCGGTCTCGACCGCCACGGCCGCGTCGCGGCAATAGGCGTCGGCGCCGACGGCCTTGCCGAACTCCTCGTTGAGCGGGGCGCCGCCGACGAGCACGACGAAATCGTCGCGGATGCCCTTTTCCTTCATCGTGTCGATGACGACCTTCATGTAGGGCATGGTGGTGGTCAGCAGCGCCGACATGCCGATGATGTCCGGCTGGTGCTCCTCGATGGCATTCAGATAGTTCTCGACCGGGTTGTTGATGCCGAGGTCGACGACGTCGAAGCCGGCGCCTTCCATCATCATGCCGACGAGGTTCTTGCCGATGTCGTGGATGTCGCCCTTGACCGTGCCGATGACGAGCTTGCCTTGCTTCGGCGCGTTGGTGGCGGCGAGCAGCGGGCGCAGGATGTGCATCCCGGCTTTCATCGCGTTGGCGGACAGGAGCACTTCGGGAACGAACAGGATGCCGTCGCGAAAATCCTCGCCGACGATGCGCATGCCCTCGACCAGCGCTTCGGTCAGGACCCGGTAGGGCTCCCAGCCGCGCTCGAGCAGGATGTTCGTGCCTTCCTCGATCTCCTCCTTCAGCCCGTCGTAGAGATCGTCGTGCATCTGCTGCACGAGTTCGTCGTCGGACAGTTCGGACAGGATGATTTCGTCGTCGGACATCGGGTACTCCTGAAAGGCTCTGGCAGGCGCATTCCGCGCTGATTTGTCGTGCCCAATTCATATTCTGACGGCGGCGATTTCCCATAGTCGGAATGCGACGTCGGCGGAAACGAAAACGACCGTGAAACCCGGCGGGAAACATGCAGGATTCCGTGTCGATTTTGCGACACGGTTTGGCGCGGCCAAGCCCGTTCGCAAAGCGGCCTCCACTAGATTGGCGGGAAAACGCCGCGACCGGCGGCGAACGCAATAAGGACGGGTTGGACATGGACGAAAATCTCGCTCACGCGGAAGAAGCGGGCGCAGCACGGCGCGGACGTGGCGCGGGCGGCGGTGCGGCGGCACGGCGCGCGGCCCGCTCGGGCGGCGGTCCGGGCAAGACGCTGACCTACATCAAGCGCCAGATCCCGCTCTACGAGGTGCTGAACGAGGAAGGCCTGGCGCTGATCGAGGCGAACGCCGACACGGTTCTCGAAGAGGTCGGCATCGAGTTTCGCGACGACGCCGAGGCGCTGGAGCTCTGGAGGCAGGCCGGCGCCGACGTGCGCGGCGAGCGCGTGCATTTCCCGAAGGGGCTCTGCCGCGAGCTCCTGAAGACCGCGCCGTCCGTCTTCACCCAGCATGCGCGCAATCCCGAGCGATCGGTCCAGATCGGCGGCGACGCGACGGTGTTCGCGCCCGTCTACGGCCCGCCCTTCGTGCGCGACCTCGACGGCAACCGCCGCTATGCCACGATCGAGGATTTCCGCAATTTCGTGAAACTCGCCTACATGGCCCCGTCGATCCACCATTCGGGCGGCACGGTGTGCGAGCCGGTCGACGTGCCGGTCAACAAACGCCATCTCGACATGGTGTTCAGCCACATGAAGTTCTCCGACAAGCCCTTCATGGGCTCGGTCACCGCGCCGGAGCGCGCGGAGGACACGGTGGCGATGGCGAAGATCCTGTTCGGTGAGAAGTTCGTCGACGACAACACGGTCATCATCAACCTCATCAACGCCAACTCGCCGATGGTCTTCGACGAAACCATGCTGGGCGCGGCGAAGGTCTATGCGCGCGCCAACCAGGCGACGATCATCACGCCCTTCATCCTCGCCGGCGCGATGAGCCCAGTGACGGTGGCCGGAACGCTGACGCAGGTTCTGGCGGAAGTGCTGGCCGGCGCCTCGTTCACGCAGCTCGTGCGGCCCGGCGCGCCGGTGCTCTTCGGCACCTTCGCCTCCTCGATCTCGATGCAATCGGGCGCGCCGACCTTCGGCACGCCGGAGCCGACGCTGGTATCCTATGGCGCGGGCCAGCTCGCGCGCCGTCTCGGCCTGCCGTTCCGCACCGGCGGATCGCTCTGCGCCTCGAAGGTGCCGGATGCGCAGGCGGCTTATGAGAGCGCCAACACGCTGAATTCGACGGTGCTGGCCGGCACGAACTTCGTTCTGCACGCGGCCGGCTGGCTCGAAGGCGGGCTCGCCTCCTGCTACGAGAAGTTTATGATGGATGTCGACCAGCTCGGCATGCAGCAGAAGTTCGCCGCCGGCGTCGACCTGTCGGAAAACGGGCAGGCGATGGACGCGATCCGCGAAGTCGGCCCCGGCAGCCACTATCTCGGCTGCTCGCACACGCAGGCGAACTTCCAGACGGCATTTTATCGTTCGTCGATCGCCGATAACAATTCCTACGAACAATGGCTCGCCGAGGGCGAGAAGACCGCGCCGCAGCGCGCGAACGAACTCGCGCGCCGCTGGCTGGACACCTACGAAGCGCCGTATCTCGACCCGGGCCTCGAGGACGGGCTGAAGGATTTCATGGCGAAGAAGAAGGAGTCCATGCCCGACGCCTTCACTTGAAAGGAGCCCGTTTCAGGCCGGGCTAAAGTGGCCGACATCATCCACAAGGAAGTCTGGCGCTCCGCGATACGAGGGCCGGACGGGAAGGGGTAGCTTGTTGCGCCCCCGATCCTGCCACGTCGCGGGACAGCGCCCCCCTCTGTCCTGCCGGCCGCCCTGGGCCGAGCCACGGGTCTCGGCCCGTCCTTCGGACCCCCCGCATGGGGGGAGATCACGCGGTGTCGGCGACGAGACTAATCTCCCCACCTGTGGGGGAGATGCCCGGCAGGGCAGAGGGGGGCAACGTAGGGCGCGGACTTTTCTGTTGTCGGCCGGGCGATGATCGAGCACATCACAGTTCTCTTGTCGTCGTCAGGCCTCATTCTGCGTGGCGGATTCGACTTCAAGCCCGGCGAGGATGCGCCGGCAAAAGCGATACTGCTCGTCGGCCACGGCGGGGCGGATTACTGGCCGCATTTCCAACGGTGGCGGAAGCTGCACGACGGCGTCGCCGATCCGCTCGACACGTGGTCGCGGATCGTCATCGACGAGGTCGCGGACGCGGTCAACGCACGCGCGGTCTATCCGAGCGATCGGCCCTATCTCCCTTTCCAGCAATGGGCGATGCGGGCGGAAGGGCTGCGGCCGTCGCCGCTCGGGATTCTCATGCATCCGGAGTTCGGGCTGTGGCATGCCTATCGCGGAGCGCTCCTGTTTGACCGGGCGCTGGTGCTTGGGGAGGCGCCGAAGACGCGACATCTTTGCGACGATTGCCCGGACAAACCATGTTTGACGGCTTGTCCGGTCGGGGCGTTCAGCGCGGGCGGATATGATGTCGGGGCGTGTCGCTTGCATGTCCGCGGGGACGGTGTGGCCTGCCGCGGGCAGGGCTGCCTTGCGCGCAATGCCTGTCCGCATGACGCGTATCGCTATCCGGCCGAGGTGCAGGCGTTTCATATGGATGCGTTCGTCTACGGATAGAGAAGCGCTCGACGTTGCCCTCCTCTGTCCTGCCGGACATCTCCCCCGCAAGGGGGGAGATCACGCGTCGTCGGCGACGCGTCAAACCGCCAGCCGTGTCGTGTGCTTGATGCTTTTCAGCACCAGATTTGTGCGTACGTTCGCGATGCCCGGCAGGCGAAAGAGAAAGCCTTCGAGGAAGGCGTTGTAGGCGTCGAGGTCCGCGCAGAGGACGCGGAGGTGATAGTCCGCTTCGCCGGTGGTCGAAAAGCAGTCGAGCACTTCGGGCCTTTGCTGGACCTCGGCGATGAAGGTGTCGACGTGGCCGTGCTCGTGGCGGGTGAGGGTGACGTGGACGATGGCGTGGAATTGCAGTCCCGCCTGAGCCGGGTCGAGCAAGGCGCGGTAATCGCTGATGATCCCGGCTTCCTCCAGCGCGCGCACGCGGCGCCAGCAGGCCGAGGCGGACATGCCGGCCTGGTCGGCGAGGTCCTGGTTGGAGATGCGGCCGTTCTCCTGAAGGATGGAGAGTAGGCGGCGGTCCTGTTCTTCCAGTTGCATCGCGATATCCGGATGAATTGACCGATGAGAGGCCGTTTAGCGGCAATGATATGCGGAATGTTGGCGCAATTGCCGGATTTCGGCAAGCTCTTCCATCCGATCGGGCGTATCCTGTCGCCAGCCAATCGGGAGACCAGCCATGACCGCGCACGAGCCCATCCGCGAACTCGCCCGCTATCAGCTCAAGGATCGCTACGAAATGGAGCGCGGGCGCGTCTTCATGACGGGGACGCAGGCGCTGGTGCGGATCGCGCTCGATCAATCGCGCAGGGATCGCGAAGCCGGCAAGACGACGGGCGGGCTCATTTCGGGCTATCGCGGCTCGCCGCTGGGCGGGCTCGATCTCGAATTGTGGCGGATCGGAAGCAAGCTGAAGGATGCGCGGATCGAATTCTTGCCGGCGGTCAACGAGGACCTGGCGGCAACGGCGGTGCTCGGCTCGCAGCAGGTCGAGACCAATCCGAAGCGCGAGGTCGAGGGCGTCTTCGGCATGTGGTACGGCAAGGGACCCGGCGTCGATCGCTCGGGCGACGCGCTGAAGCACGGCAACGCCTATGGCTCCTCGCCCAATGGCGGCGTGCTGGTGATCGCCGGCGACGACCATGGCTGCGTCTCGTCGTCCATGCCGCACCAGTCGGACGTCGCCTTCATGGCGTGGTTCATGCCGACGCTGAACCCGGCGAGCGTCGCCGAGTATCTCGAGTTCGGCGAGTACGGTTACGCGCTGTCGCGCTATTCGGGCATGTGGGTCGGCTTCAAGGCGATCTCGGAGACGGTCGAATCGGGCGCGTCGTTCGAATTGCGGCCTGACCGGGAGTTCAAGACGCCGGACTTCACGCCGCCTGCGGGCGGGCTCCACTATCGCTGGCCGGACCTGCCCGGACCGCAGATCGAGGAGCGGATGGAGGCCAAGAAGCAGGCCGTCTTCGCCTTCGCCGAGGCCAACCCGATCGACCGGCACATCTATGAGGTGCGTGACGCCAAGTTCGGCATCGTGACGACCGGCAAGGGCCATCTCGACCTGATGGAGGCGCTGCGGCTGCTGGGCATCGGCGAGGCGGAGTGCCGCGCGCTCGGCATCGACATCTACAAGGTCGGCATGGTGTGGCCGCTGGCGCGTCGCGATGCGCTTGATTTCGTGCGCGGCAAGGAGGAAGTCCTCGTCATCGAGGAAAAGCGCGGCATCATCGAGAGCCAGTTCAAGGAGTATTTCTACGACTGGCCGGGCGACAAGCCGAAGCGCATGGTCGGCAAGCGCGACGAGGCGGGCGAGCGGCTGGTGCCGTGGACGGGCGAACTCTCGCCGCGCCAGCTCGTGCCGATCGTGGCGAAGCGCCTCGACGGGATTTTCCCAGGGCATGGATTTGTGGAACGGGCGCGGCACATCGCGGAAGTACCACGCATCGCGCTCAACGTGCCGGGCGCGACGCGCACGCCCTATTTTTGCTCGGGCTGCCCGCACAACACGTCGACCAAGGTGCCGGAAGGCTCGCAGGCGCTGGCCGGCATCGGCTGCCATTTCATGGCCTCCTGGATGGACCGCGAGACGAGTTCGCTGATCCAGATGGGCGGCGAGGGGGTGAACTGGGCGGCGTCCTCCCTTTTCACAGGCAAGGGGCACGTGTTCCAGAACCTCGGCGAGGGCACCTATTATCATTCCGGCTCGATGGCGATCCGGCAGGCGATCGCGGCGAAGGCCAACATCACTTACAAGATCCTCTTCAACGACGCGGTGGCGATGACCGGCGGCCAGCCGGTGGACGGGCCGATTTCGGTTCATGCCATTGCGGCCGAAGTGCGCGCGGAGGGCGTGGAGAGGATCGCGCTTGTCTCCGACGATCCGGACAAGTTCTCGATGCAGGACTTCCCCGCCGGCACGACGTTGCATCACCGCCGCGAGATGGACGCGGTGCAGCGGGAGTTGCGCGACGTCGCGGGCGTGTCGGTGCTGATCTATGAGCAGACCTGCGCGACCGAGAAGCGGCGGCGGCGCAAGCGCGGCACGATGGACGACCCGAAGAAGTTCGTCGTCATCAACGAACTCGTCTGCGAGGGCTGCGGCGACTGCTCTGTCGAATCGAACTGCCTGTCGGTCGAGCCGCTGGAAACCGAGTTCGGCACCAAGAGGCGCATCAACCAGTCGTCCTGCAACAAGGATTTCTCGTGCCTCAACGGGTTTTGCCCGAGTTTCGTGACGGTGGAAGGCGCGACGCGCAGGAAGAAGAGCGGCGTCGAGTTCGACCTCGCGACGCTGGCGGCGGATATCGCCGCACCGGAAATTCCGGCGCTGGAAAAGCCCTTCGACCTGCTCATCACCGGCGTCGGCGGAACGGGCGTGGTGACGGTCGGCCAGCTCGTCACCATGGCGGCACATCTCGAAGTCAAGGGCGCGACCGTGCTGGACTTCACCGGGTTCGCGCAGAAATTCGGCCCGGTTCTGTCCTTTGTCAGGCTCGCGGCGAGCCCGCAGGCGATCCATCAGGTGCGGATCGACGGCGGCGCGGCCGATGCGCTGATCGGCTGCGACATCGTCGTGTCGTCCTCGCCCAAGGCTTCCGCGACCTATCGCGCGGGCATGAAGGCGGCGGTGAATCTGGCGAAAATGCCGACCGGCGACATCGTGCGCAAGCGCGACGCGGACCTTGCCGTCGACCAGCGGCTGGCGGCGATCGCCGGCGTCGTGGGCGAGGGGGCGCTGACGGCGGTCGACGCCAACGCGCTGTCCGAAAGGCTGATGGGCGACACGGTGTTCGCCAACGTCATGATGCTCGGCTTTGCCTGGCAACTCGGGCTCGTGCCGGTCGGTCACGAGGCGCTGCGGCAGGCGATCGAGCTCAATGGCGTCGCGATCGAGGCGAACCACCGCGCGTTTCTGATCGGGCGGCTGGCGGCGTCGAAGCCTGATGCGGTGTCGGGACTGTTCAATCCGAAGCCAGTTTCGGGCGAAACGCTGGACCAGATCGTCACGCGCCGCGAGGCGTTTTTGACCGACTATCAGGATGCGGCCTATGCGAGCCGCTATCGGATGTTGGTCGATCGCGTGCGTGGTGCCGAAGCAGCGATGGGATCGCAGAAGCTGACGGAAGCGGTGGCGCGGTCGCTGTTCAAGCTGATGGCCTACAAGGACGAGTACGAGGTCGCGCGGCTACACACGCAGACGGGCTTGAAGGAAAAGCTCGCCGCCGAATTCGAAGGCGACTGGAAGATCGTTCATCATCTAGCACCGCCGATGCTGAATGCTGGGACGGATGCACGCGGGCGGCCGTTGAAGCGGTCGTTCGGGCCGTGGATCAGGAAGCCGTTCCATGTGCTGGCGCGCATGAAGCGCCTGCGCGGCACGGCGCTCGACGTCTTCGGCTATACGGCCGAGCGGCGCATGGAGCGCGGGCTGATCGGCTGGTACGAGGCGAAGATCGAGGAAGCGCTGGCGCGCCTGTCGCTTGAGACGCATGCGGCGATCGCCGACGCGATGGCGCTGCCAATGCAGATTCGCGGCTTCGGGCCGGTGAAGGACAAGGCCGTGGCCGAGGTGCGGCCGAAGCTCGATGCGGCGCTCGCGTCACTCCAGGGGAGCGCTCACGATTTGTGACCGGGGCCCAAGGTTAGGCTTGCGTCCTCCGGATCGCTGCGCTAACCCTCGCCGCGTTGCAACAAGGCCCATTGCCGGTCCCGTTTCAGGCTTGCGAAAGAGCGGCGCTACTTCTCTTAGCGCCACCCCGCTATAGTCAGGGATCGACGCTCAACGGGAAGTCGGTTCATGAACGAAGTGCTCGCCTCATACCTGCCCATCGTGATCTTCATGGGTGTGGCGCTGATCGTCGGCATCGCGCTGATCGCGGCGCCCTTCCTCGTCGCCTACCGCAACCCGGACCCCGAGAAACTGTCGGCCTACGAGTGCGGCTTCAACGCCTTCGACGATGCCCGCATGAAGTTCGACATCCGCTTTTACCTCGTCGCCATCCTGTTCATCATCTTCGACCTCGAAGTCGCGTTTCTCTTCCCCTGGGCGGTCTCGTTCGGCGAAATCGGCATGCTCGGCTTCTGGTCGATGATGATCTTCCTGGGCGTTCTGACGATCGGCTTTATATACGAATGGAAAAAGGGAGCGCTGGAATGGGATTGATGGATAACTCCCAGACCCTCGTCGCGCCGAAGCCCAAGGGTCTCGTCGACCCGCGCACGGGCAACCCGATCGGGTCGGACGATCCGTTCTTCCTGAATGTGAAGGAAGAGCTCGACGACAAGGGCTTTCTCGTCACCTCGTCCGAGGCGCTCATCACCTGGGCGCGCTCCGGCTCGCTGATGTTCATGACGTTCGGCCTGGCGTGCTGCGCCGTGGAGATGATCCACACCTCCATGCCGCGCTACGATTCGGAGCGCTTCGGCGTCGCGCCGCGCGCCTCGCCGCGCCAGTCCGACATCATGATCGTCGCCGGCACGCTGACCAACAAGATGGCGCCGGCGCTGCGCAAGGTCTACGACCAGATGCCGGAACCGCGCTACGTCATCTCGATGGGCTCGTGCGCCAATGGCGGCGGCTATTACCACTATTCCTATTCGGTCGTGCGCGGCTGCGACCGGATCGTGCCGGTCGACATCTACGTGCCCGGCTGCCCGCCTTCGGCGGAAGCGCTGCTCTACGGCATTCTTCTGCTGCAAAAGAAGATTCGCCGCACCGGCACGATCGAGCGCTAGGACAGGACGCATGAGCGAAGCCCTCAACGACCTCGCCGCCTATATCAAGGAGCGGCTCGACGCGCAGGTCCAGGACACGATGGTCGCGTTCGGCGATCTGACGATCCATGTCGAGCCCTTCGACCTGATCGCCGTGCTGGAGTTCCTGAAGAACGACGTGCAGTGCCGGTTCGTATCGATCATCGACATCTGCGGGGCCGACTATCCGGCGCGCGAGAAGCGGTTCGACGTCGTCTACCATTTGCTCTCGCCCTATACGAACCAGCGCGTGCGCGTGAAGGTGAAGACGGACGAGGACAACCCGATCCCGTCCGCGACCGAGGTCTTCCCCGGCGCCGACTGGTTCGAGCGCGAGACCTACGATCTCTATGGCGTCCTGTTCACCGGCCACCCGGACCTGCGCCGCATCCTGACCGACTACGGTTTCGAGGGGCACCCGCTGCGCAAGGACTTCCCGCTCACCGGTTTCGTCGAGGTGCGCTACGACGACGAGGTCAAGCGCGTGGTCTACGAGCCCGTCGAACTGAAGCAGGAATTCCGCAACTTCGACTTCCTCTCGCCCTGGGAAGGCACGGATTACGTGCTGCCGGGCGATGAGAAGGCGAAAGCGAACTGAGGCGCCGCAATGGCTGAAACGTCTGTACGCAACTTCAACATCAACTTCGGCCCGCAGCATCCGGCCGCCCATGGTGTGTTGAGGTTGGTTCTGGAGCTCGACGGCGAGGTCGTCGATCGGGTCGATCCGCATATCGGGCTGCTTCATCGCGGCACCGAGAAGCTGATGGAGCACAAGACCTATCTGCAGGCCGTGCCCTATCTCGACCGGCTCGACTATTGCGCGCCGATGAACCAGGAGCATGCCTTCGCGCTGGCCGTCGAGCGGCTGCTCGGCATCGAGGTGCCGCGGCGGGGCCAGATCATCCGGGTGCTTTATTCGGAGATCGGCCGGGTCATGTCGCACATTTTGAATGTGACGACGCAGGCGCTCGACGTCGGCGCGCTGACGCCGCCGCTGTGGGGCTTCGAAGAGCGCGAGAAGCTGATGGTCTTCTACGAACGCGCTTCGGGCAGCCGCATGCACGCGGCCTATTTCCGCCCGGGCGGCGTTCATCAGGACCTGCCGGACCAGCTCGTCGAGGACATCGGCAAGTGGATCGATCCGTTCCTCAAGATGATGGACGCGCTCGACGATCTTTTGACCGGCAATCGCATCTTCAAGCAGCGCAATGTCGATATCGGCGTCGTCTCGCTCGAGGACGCGTGGGCCTGGGGCTTTTCCGGCGTCATGGTGCGCGGTTCGGGCGCGGCCTGGGATCTGCGCAAGTCGCAGCCCTATGAGTGCTATGCCGAGATGGATTTCGACGTGCCGATCGGCAAGAACGGCGACTGCTTCGACCGTTACCTGATCCGCATGGAAGAGATGCGCCAGTCGGCGAAGATCATCCGCCAGTGCGTCGATCTTCTGCTGGGCGCCGAGAAGGTCGGTCCCGTCTCGTCGACGGACGGCAAGATCGTGCCGCCGAAGCGGCAGGCGATGAAGCGCTCGATGGAAGCGCTGATCCACCACTTCAAGCTGTATACCGAGGGCTACCGCGTGCCGGCCGGCGAGGTCTATGCCGCCGTCGAGGCGCCCAAGGGCGAGTTCGGCGTCTATCTTGTCGCCGACGGCACCAACAAGCCCTATCGCTGCAAGCTGCGCGCGCCCGGTTTCGCGCATCTGCAGGCGATGGATTTCCTCTGCCGCGGCCATCTCCTGGCCGACGTCTCCGCCGTTCTCGGCTCCCTCGACATCGTGTTTGGTGAGGTCGACCGCTAAATGTCCGTACGCCGTCTCGCAGACCCGCAGTTCCAGCCACCCGCCTTCGCCTTCACCGGCGAGAATCTGGACTGGGCCGAAAAGACCATCCAGAAGTATCCGGCCGGGCGCGAGCAGTCGGCCGTCATTCCGCTACTCATGCGCGCGCAGGAGCAGGATGGCTGGGTGACGCGGGCGGCGATCGAGCACATCGCGCAGATGCTCGAAATGCCGCTGATCCGCGTGCTCGAAGTCGCGACCTTTTACACGCAGTTCCAGTTGAAGCCCGTCGGCACCAGGGCGCATATCCAGGTCTGCGGCACGACGCCGTGCATGCTGCGCGGGTCCGAAGCGCTGATGGACGTGTGCCGTTCGAAGATCCACCACGACCAGTTCCACCTCAACGAGGGCGGGACGCTGTCGTGGGAAGAGGTCGAGTGCCAGGGCGCCTGCGTGAATGCGCCGATGGTCATGATCTTCAAGGATGCCTATGAGGACCTGACGCCGGAGCGCCTGGGCGAGATCATCGACGAGTTCGATGCGGGCAGGGGCGAGGCGGTGCCGACCGGCCCGCAGATCGATCGCGTCTTCTCGGCGCCTGAGAGCGGGTTCACGTCGCTTGCCGACGAGAAGGCCGTGCTGAAGGCGAACCGCAAGGCGGAGCCGCGCAAGTCCGGCGGCGACCAGCCGGAAGTCGCGCCCTCGCAGGCCGCCAAGCCGAAGACCGCCGCACCCGAGACCGATCCGTCGATCAAGTCGCCGTCGCCGGTCAAGGCCGACCAGGCCGCTGAGAAGGCCGCCAGCGTCGAGGCGCCGAAGGGCGACAAGGCGGCCGCCGACCGCGCCGAACCGACTGTGGAGGGCGAGGCCAAGCCGCGCGCCCATGCGAAGAAAAAGGACGGCACGACGGCCGACTATCGCGCGCCGGAGGACATGGAAGGCGAGCCGATCGGCCCCGCCGGCCGCCGCCGGAAGTCCGAGACGAAGGCCGAGCCGGGCAAGCCCTCGCCGGAAGGCACAGCCGAGGTGAAGAAGCCGGTACGTGCGAAGAAGCCGAACACCGGCGATGAAGGCGGAGACAAGTGATGCTGCAGGACAAGGACCGCATCTTCACCAACATCTATGGCCGCTTCGACAAGTCGCTGAAAGGCGCGATGGCGCGCGGGCATTGGGACGGCACCGCCGGACTGATCGCCAAGGGGCGCGACTGGATCATTCAGGAGATGAAGGATTCGGGACTGCGCGGCCGCGGCGGCGCAGGCTTCCCGACCGGCCTCAAATGGTCGTTCATGCCCAAGGCGGCATCGGACGAGCGCCCGCATTATCTCGTCGTCAACGCGGACGAATCCGAGCCCGGCACCTGCAAGGACCGCGAGATCCTGCGCCACGACCCGCACACGCTGGTCGAAGGCTGCCTGATCGCCGGTTTCGCGATGGGCGCCAACACGGCCTACATCTATGTGCGCGGCGAGTTCATCCGCGAGCGCGAGGCGCTGCAGCGCGCGATCGACGAAGCCTATGATGCGGGCTTCCTCGGCAAGAACAACAAGAACGGCTGGGACATGGACGTTTTCGTCCATCACGGCGCCGGCGCCTATATCTGCGGCGAGGAAACGGCACTGCTGGAAAGCCTCGAAGGCAAGAAGGGCCAGCCGCGCCTGAAGCCGCCATTCCCCGCCAATGTCGGCCTCTATGGCTGCCCGACGACGGTCAACAACGTCGAGTCGATCGCCGTCGCGCCGACGATCCTGCGCCGCGGCGCGGGCTGGTTCGCGGGCTTCGGCCGGCCGAACAATGTCGGCACCAAGCTTTTTTGCGTCTCCGGGCACGTCAACACGCCGTGCACGGTCGAAGAAGAGATGTCGATCCCGTTCCGCGAGCTGATCGACCGCCATTGCGGCGGCATTCGCGGCGGCTGGGACAATCTTCTCGCGGTCATCCCGGGCGGCTCTTCCGTACCGCTGGTGCCGGCCGAGCAGATCATCGACACGCCGATGGATTTCGATTCGCTGCGCGACCTTAAGTCGGGCCTCGGCACCGCGGCGGTCATCGTCATGGACAAGTCGACTGATATCGTGAAGGCGATCGCGCGGCTTTCCTATTTCTACAAGCACGAGAGCTGCGGCCAGTGCACGCCATGCCGCGAGGGCACCGGCTGGATGTGGCGCGTGATGGAGCGCCTGGTGCGCGGCGAAGCGCAGAAGCGCGAAATCGACATGCTTCTCGACGTCACCAAGCAGGTGGAAGGCCACACGATCTGCGCGCTGGGCGACGCGGCCGCATGGCCGATCCAGGGCCTGATCCGGCACTTCCGCCCGGAGATTGAGCGCCGCATCGACGAGTTCACGCGCAACAGCCACCGCGCCGAGCCGGCGCTGGTTGCGGCGGAGTAGAGACGCCAAGCGATGGCCGAGAAGAACCCGTTCGACGATTTTGCCAAGCTGAGCCAGACGGCGATGCCCGACCAGTTCGCCGGCATGGCGAACCTGATGGCGCATCCGGTCGCCGGAATGGCTGCCGCGTCTGCGATCGGCTTCGGCATGGCGAGCCACGCCTTCGGCCTGTGGATGGGCGCGATGGCGGGCGCGACGGAGGCTTCGCGGCGCATGCTGGCGGAGACCGAGGCGGAAGAGGCGGCGGCACCGCGGCCGCGCCTGAAGCTGGTCTCGGTCAACGCGGCCGACGAAGTTGCGAGCCTGGCGCGGACCGTCGAGGCAGATGTCGAGAAGCTCGCGCGTGATGCGACGCTGGCCTCGGCGAGGGCTGCGGAAGCGCTGCTCGACGACGTGAAGGCTGTGGCCGAGAGCGCGATGCGCGCCCCGGTGCGCAAGACGAAGCCGGCCCGGCCGGACGATCTGAAGGCGATTTCGGGCGTCGGCCCGAAGCTGGAGCAGGTGCTGAACGGGTTCGGCATCTGGACCTACGACCAGGTGGCGGCGCTCGTCGGCGCCGAGATCGCGTGGCTCGAAGACCAGCTCGGCTTTGGCGGGCGAATTCACCGGGACGGCTGGGTGGAGCAGGCAAAGAGCCTTGCATCCGGCCGCAAGTCCGGTTCAAAGGGTGCGGGCCGCAAACGGTCCTGAAATTTCCCGGCCGGCGAGGCCGGAACTGTTGGGCGGCTGTTGCCGCCGGGGTTAGAGGCAAGATGGCGAAGCTCAAGGTAGACGGCAAAGAGATCGAGGTTCCCGATCACTACACGCTGCTTCAGGCGGCGGAGGAAGCGGGCGCGGAAGTGCCGCGCTTCTGTTTCCACGAGCGCCTGTCGATCGCCGGCAATTGCCGCATGTGCCTCGTCGAGGTGAAGGGTGGACCGCCGAAGCCCGCCGCCTCCTGCGCGATGGGCGTGCGCGACCTGCGCCCCGGCCCGAACGGCGAAGCGCCGGAAATCTTCACCAACACGCCGATGGTGCGCAAGGCGCGCGAAGGCGTGATGGAGTTCCTGCTGATCAACCATCCGCTCGACTGCCCGATCTGCGACCAGGGCGGCGAATGCGACCTGCAGGATCAGGCGATGGCGTTCGGCGTCGACGCCTCGCGCTATCACGAGAACAAGCGCGCGGTCGAAGACAAGTATATCGGACCACTGGTCAAGACGATCATGACGCGCTGCATCCACTGCACGCGTTGCGTGAGGTTCACGACGGAAGTGGCTGGAATCTCGGAGCTCGGCCTGATCGGCCGCGGCGAGGATGCCGAGATCACCACCTATCTCGAAAACGCGATGACCTCCGAACTCCAGGGCAACGTCATCGACCTTTGCCCGGTCGGTGCGCTGACCTCCAAGCCCTACGCCTTCCAGGCGCGTCCGTGGGAGCTGTCGAAGACCGAATCCATCGACGTGATGGACGCCGTCGGCTCGGCGATCCGCGTCGACACGCGCGGCCGCGAGGTGATGCGCATCATGCCGCGCGTCAACGAGGCGATCAACGAGGAGTGGATTTCCGACAAGACCCGCTTCATCTGGGACGGCCTTCGGACGCAGCGCCTCGACCGCCCCTATGTGCGCAAGAACGGCAGGCTGCAGGCGGCAAGCTGGGGCGAAGCCTTCGGCGCGATCAAGGAAGCCGTGGCGAAGACCTCTGGTGACCGGATCGGTGCGATTGCCGGCGACCTTGCGACCGTCGAGGAAATGTATGCGCTGAAGGGCCTGATGACGGCGCTCGGCTCGGCGAACATCGACTGCCGCCAGGACGGCGCGAAGATCGATCCGGCCAATGGCCGGGCGAGCTACGTCTTCAACCCGACAATCGAAGGCATCGAGGATGCCGATGCGCTCCTGATCATCGGCGCCAATCCGCGCTTCGAGGCCTCGGTTCTCAACGCGCGCATCCGCAAGCGCTGGCGAATGGGCAATTTCCCGATCGGCGTCGTCGGCGACATCGGGGACCTGCGCTACGATGCCGAACGCATCGGCGGCGGCGCGGAGACGCTGCGCGAACTCGTCTCCGGCAATCTCGACTTCGCCAAGGTGCTGAAGGACGCGGCCCGCCCGATGATCATCGTCGGCCAGGGCGCGCTCGCGCGCGCCGACGGCGCTGCGGTGCTGGCGCTGGCGGCCGAACTCGCAGCATCCGTGGGCGCGGCGAGCGCCGAGTGGAACGGCTTCGCCGTCCTTCACAACGCGGCCTCGCGCGTCGGCGGGCTCGACCTCGGCTTCGTGCCGGGGACAAGCGGCAAGGATGTCGCCGGCATGATGGGTGCGCTCGACGTCGCCTTCCTGCTCGGCGCGGACGAGTTCGACATGGCCGGTCTCGGCTCGGCCTTCACCGTCTATATCGGCAGCCACGGCGACGCCGGCGCGCACCGCGCCGACGTCATTCTGCCGGGCGCGACCTATACGGAAAAGTCGGGCACTTTCGTCAACACGGAAGGCCGCGTGCAGATGGCGAACCGCGCCGGCTTCGCACCGGGCGACGCCCGCGAGGACTGGGCGATCCTGCGCGCGCTTTCGGACGTGCTCGGCAAGAAGCTACCCTACGATTCGCTGCCGCAGCTTCGCGCCGCGCTCTATGCCGAATACCCCCATTTCGCCGCCATCGACGAGATCGCGGCGGGCGACGTGGCGCATATCTCGGCGCTGAAGAGCGGCACGGCCGATTTCGACAAGGCGGCCTTCGCGTCGCCGATCAAGGACTTCTACCTGACCAACCCGATCGCGCGCGCCTCCGCCGTGATGGCCGAGTGCTCCGCGCTCGCCCGGGACGGTTTCAGGCAGGCAGCCGAATAGGGCAGGGGCAATGGACACTTTTTTCTCGACCTATGTCGGCCCCGGGCTGCTGATTCTCCTGCAGTCGGTCGTGCTGATCGTCGTTCTGCTGATCCTCGTCGCCTATCTGCTTTATGCCGACCGCAAGATCTGGGCGGCGGTGCAGCTTCGCCGTGGCCCGAACGTCGTCGGTCCGTGGGGGCTCTTGCAGGCGTTCGCCGATCTGTTGAAGTTCGTCTTCAAGGAGCCGGTCATTCCGTCCGGCGCCAACAAGGGTGTGTTCCTGCTCGCCCCGCTGGTGACGGCGGTGCTGGCGATCTCGGCCTGGGCGGTCATCCCGGTCGCAAACGGCTGGGCGATCGCCGACGTCAATGTCGGCATCCTCTTCGTCTTCGCCATCGCTTCGCTCGAAGTCTACGGCGTCTTGATGGGCGGCTGGGCCTCGAACTCGAAGTATCCCTTCCTCGGCGCGCTTCGCTCGGCCGCGCAGATGGTGTCCTACGAGGTCTCGATCGGCTTCGTCATCGTCACCGTGCTGCTGCTGGTCGGCTCCTTGAACCTGTCGCACATCGTGCTGGCGCAGCAGACCGGCCTCGGCACGATGCTCGGCCTGCCGGGCTCGTTCCTCGACTGGCACTTCATCGTGCTGTTCCCGATGTTCGTGATCTTCTTCATCTCGGCGCTGGCCGAGACGAACCGGCCGCCCTTCGATCTGGTGGAAGCCGAATCGGAACTCGTCGCCGGTCACATGATCGAATATTCCTCGACGCCGTTCCTGCTCTTCTTCCTCGGCGAATATGTCGCGATCGTGCTGATGTGCGCGCTCACCACCATCCTGTTCCTCGGTGGATGGCTGCCGCCCTTCGACTTCGCGCCGTTCACTTGGGTTCCGGGCGTGATCTGGTTCCTGATCAAGGTCTGCTTCGTCTTCTTCATGTTCGCCATGGTGAAGGCGTTCGTGCCGCGCTACCGCTACGACCAGTTGATGCGCCTCGGCTGGAAGGTGTTCCTGCCCATCTCGCTCTTCATGGTGGTCGCGACCGCGAGCTTCATCAAATTGTGGGAAGCGATGGCGGCATGAGCATCGCGCTGATCGGAGGCCTCGTGGGACTGGGAATCGCACTCGTCGATTTCGCGTTCCTGCGGCTTCTGGCCACGCGCGTCGATCTCGCCGAGACGAAGACCGCACTCAATGTTGCCGGGTTCACCCAGTTGGTGCTGCTCCCGGTCATCGGCTACTTCGTAGCCCCGTACGTGTTCGGAGACTGAAGATGTCAGCTCTTGCCCAGGCCGCGAAATCGCTGCTCCTCCTGGAGTTCGTGAAGGCCTTCTTCCTGTCGATGCGCCAGTTCTTCGCGCCCAAGGGCACGTTGAACTATCCGTTCGAGAAGGGCCCGACCAGCGCGCGATTTCGCGGCGAACATGCGCTGCGCCGCTACCCCAATGGAGAAGAGCGCTGCATCGCCTGCAAGCTGTGCGAGGCGATCTGCCCCGCGCAGGCCATCACCATCGAGGCCGGCCCGCGCCGCAACGACGGCACGCGCCGCACCGTGCGCTACGACATCGACATGGTGAAGTGCATCTATTGCGGCTTTTGCCAGGAAGCCTGCCCGGTCGACGCCATCGTCGAGGGACCCAATTTCGAGTTCGCCACGGAGACCCGTGAGGAGCTCTACTACGACAAGGACAAGCTGCTCGCGAACGGCGACCGGTGGGAGCGCGAACTGGCGCGCAACATCGCGATCGACTCGCCCTATCGCTAAGGCTTGGAGAGTGGACGGAAGCACGCCTTCCGTCTAAGAGACACGCGGCTTCGGATGCAGGCCGACGCCAATGGCCGGGATGATCCCCGGCCTTCGATGAAATCCGGGGGAACCCATGCTGACAGGACTAGAGGCGATCTTCTTCTACGTGTTCGCCTTCATAATGGTGGGTGCGGCATTCATGGTGATTGCGGCCCGCAATCCCGTGCATTCCGTGCTCTATCTGATCCTGACCTTCTTCAACGCGGCCGGGCTGTTCCTTCTGACGGGCGCCGAGTTCCTGGCGATGATCCTGCTCATCGTTTATGTCGGCGCCGTGGCGGTCCTGTTCCTGTTCGTCGTCATGATGCTGGACGTCGACTTCGCCAGCCTGAAGCGGGGGGCGCTGCACTATGCGCCGATCGGCGGCCTGGTCGGCAGCATCCTCGCGGCCGAACTGATCATCGTCGCCGGCGGCTACGCGTTCGCGCCGGAGATCGGCACCCAGATCGCGCAGCCCATTCCCGATGCCGCGGCGCGCCACAACACAGCGGCGCTCGGCGACATTCTCTATACGGACTACATCTACTTCTTCCAGATCGCCGGGCTGATCCTGCTCGTCGCCATGATCGGCGCGATCGTCCTGACGCTGCACCACAAGGCGGGCGTCAAGCGGCAGGACATCACCACGCAGGTCCGCCGCACGCCGGAAACCGCGATCGAGATCAAGAAGGTCGAAACGGGCAGGGGTCTTTGATGGAAATCGGCATCGCACATTATCTGACCGTCTCGGCGCTGCTCTTCACGCTCGGCGTCTTCGGCATCTTCCTGAACCGCAAGAACGTCATCGTCATCCTGATGTCGGTCGAGCTGATCCTGCTCGCCGTCAACATCAACTTCGTCGCGTTCTCCGCGGCGCTGGGCGACCTCGTCGGCCAGGTGTTCGCACTGTTCGTCCTGACCGTCGCCGCGGCCGAAGCCGCCATCGGTCTTGCAATTCTCGTCGTCTTCTTCCGCAACCGCGGCTCGATCGCGGTCGAAGACGTCAATCTGATGAAGGGCTGAGGGGCTCATGTATCACGCCATCGTCTTTCTTCCGCTTCTCGGCTTCCTGATCGCCGGCCTCGGCGGCCGCGCGAGCGGCGCCAAGGCGTCGGAATATGTGACGTCCGGTTTCCTGGTGATTTCGGCGGTCCTGTCCTGGGTCGCCTTCTTCCAGGTCGCGCTCGGCGACACGGAAAGCTTCACCGTGCCGGTTCTGCGCTTCATCCAGTCGGGCGCGCTCGACGCGTCCTGGGCGCTCAGGATCGACACGCTGACGGCGGTGATGCTCGTCGTCGTGAACACGGTGTCGGCGCTCGTCCACATCTATTCGATCGGCTACATGCACCACGATCCGCATCGGCCGCGCTTCTTCGCCTATTTGTCGCTCTTCACCTTCGCCATGCTGATGCTGGTGACGTCGGACAACCTCGTCCAGATGTTTTTCGGCTGGGAGGGCGTGGGCCTCGCGTCCTATCTGCTGATCGGTTTCTGGTACAAGAAGCCCTCGGCGAACGCGGCCGCGATGAAGGCGTTCGTCGTCAACCGCGTCGGCGACTTCGGCTTCGCGCTCGGCATCTTCGGCGTGTTCGTCCTGTTCGGTTCGGTCAATTTCGACACGATCTTCGCGACTGCCGCGACGATGGCCCCTGTCGAAGGCGCGGAAGCGGGTGAGGCGGTCTGGACCTTCCTCGGCTACGGCCTCGACCAGACGGCGGCCGTCACCGTCATCTGCCTCCTGCTCTTCATGGGCGCGATGGGCAAGTCGGCGCAGGTGCCGCTGCACACCTGGTTGCCGGACGCGATGGAAGGCCCGACGCCGGTCTCCGCGCTGATCCATGCGGCGACGATGGTTACCGCCGGCGTCTTCATGCTGGCGCGCCTGTCGCCGATCTTCGAGCTCAGCCACACGGCGCTGCTCGTCGTCACCTTCATCGGCGCGATCACGGCCTTCTTCGCCGCGACCGTCGGCCTCGTCCAGAACGACATCAAGCGCGTCATCGCCTACTCGACCTGCTCGCAGCTCGGCTACATGTTCGTGGCGATCGGCACCGGCTTCTACGCCGCCGCGATCTTCCACCTGTTCACGCACGCCTTCTTCAAGGCGCTTCTGTTCCTGGGCTCCGGCTCGGTCATCCATGCCGTCTCGGACGAGCAGGACATGCGCCGCATGGGCGGCCTTCGCCGTCTCATCCCCCGCACCTACTGGATGATGATCATCGGCACGATCGCGCTGACGGGCGTCGGCATTCCCGCGACGATGATCGGCACCGCCGGCTTCTTCTCGAAGGACGCCATCGTCGAGGGCGCGTTCGCGGGCCACAACGCGTTCGCGGGTCCCGCCTTCGTGCTGCTCGTCATCGCGGCCGTCTTCACCAGCTTCTATTCGTGGCGCCTGATCTTCATGACCTTCCACGGCAAGCCGCGCGCGACCGCGGACGTCATGCACCACGTTCACGAATCGCCGCCGGTCATGCTGGTGCCGCTCTACATCCTCGCCGTCGGTGCGCTGTTCGCGGGCGTGCTCTTCTACGGCTTCTTCGTCGGCGACAGCTATGATGCCTTCTGGAAGGGCGCGATCTTCATGGCCGAGGAGAACCACATTCTCCACGAGTTCCACGAAGTGCCGTTCTGGGTGAAGGCCTCGCCGTTCCTCGCCATGGTCGTCGGCTTCCTGACGGCCTACGATTTCTACATCCGCTCGCCCGAAAAGCCGCGCGAACTCGCCGCGCGCCACCACGGCCTCTACCAGTTCCTCCTGAACAAGTGGTATTTCGACGAGCTCTACGACTTCCTGTTCGTCCGCCCGGCCATGCGTCTCGGCCGCTTTCTGTGGAAGACCGGCGACGGCAAGGTGATCGACGGCCTCGGCCCTGACGGCATCTCCGCGCGCGTCGTCGACGTGACCAACCGCGTCGTCAAGCTGCAGACCGGCTACCTCTACCACTACGCCTTCGCCATGCTGATTGGCATCGCCGCGCTCGTCACGTGGATGATGCTCGGGAGTTCCTTCTGATGACCGACTGGCCCATTCTTTCCACGGTCACCTTCCTGCCGCTGGTCGGCGCGTTCCTGATCCTCTTGATCCGGGACGAGGGCAATTCCGCGCGCCGCAACATCCGCAACGTCGCGCTCCTGACGACCGTCTTCACCTTCCTGCTCTCGATCTTCATCTGGCTCGGCTTTGACAACGCGAATCCCGGCTTCCAGATGGTCGAGAAGGTGGAGTGGCTGGATTCCGGCATCTCCTATCATCTCGGCGTCGACGGCATCTCGATGCTGTTCGTCATCCTGACGACCTTCCTGATGCCGATCTGCATCCTGGCCTCGTGGCAGGCGATCGAGAAGCGCGTCAAGGAATACATGATCGCGTTCCTGATCCTGGAAACGCTGATGATCGGCGTGTTCTGCGCGCTCGACCTCGTGCTCTTCTACGTCTTCTTCGAAGCCGTGCTGATCCCGATGTTCATCATCATCGGCGTGTGGGGCGGCAAGCGGCGCGTCTACGCCTCATTCAAGTTCTTCCTCTATACGCTCCTCGGCTCGGTGCTGATGATGCTCGCCATCATGGCGATGTTTTGGGAAGCCGGCACGACCGACATCCCGACGCTGATGACGCACGACTTCCCCGTCGGCATGCAGCAATGGCTGTGGCTCGCCTTCTTCGCCTCCTTCGCGGTCAAGATGCCGATGTGGCCGGTCCATACCTGGCTGCCGGACGCCCACGTCGAGGCGCCGACGGCCGGATCGGTGATCCTGGCGGCCGTTCTCCTGAAGATGGGCGGCTACGGCTTCCTGCGCTTCTCGCTGCCGATGTTCACGGACGCGTCCATCTACTTCCAGCCGCTGATCTTCTGGCTGTCGGCGATCGCGATCGTCTACACCTCGCTGGTCGCGCTGATGCAGGAGGACATCAAGAAGCTGATCGCCTATTCGTCGGTCGCCCACATGGGCTACGTGACCATGGGCATCTTTGCGATGAACCCCGAAGGCATCCAGGGCGGCATCTTCCAGATGCTCAGCCACGGCCTCGTGTCGGGCGCGCTGTTCCTGTGCGTCGGGGTCGTCTACGACCGGATGCACACCCGCGAGATTTCCGCCTATGGCGGCCTCGTCAACAACATGCCGAAATATGCGGTGGTGTTCCTGATCCTGACGATGGCGAATGTCGGCCTGCCGGGCACGTCCGGCTTCGTCGGCGAGTTCCTGACGCTGCTCGGCGTGTTTCAGGTCAACACGTTGGTCGCGCTGGTGGCGACACTCGGCGTCATCCTCTCGGCCGCCTATGCGCTGTGGCTCTACCGCCGCGTCATCTACGGCGCGCTGACCAAGGAGAGCCTGAAGAGCATGCTCGACCTGTCGGGCCGCGAGAAGGCGATCATCTATCCGCTGGTCGCGCTCGTCATCCTGTTCGGCGTCTATCCGGCCCCGATCTTCGACGTGACGGCGGCCTCGGTGGAGGCGCTCGTCAACAATGTGAACCTGTCGATCGAGGCGGCCGAAGCCGCCGCATCGGCGGGCCTCCAGACCGCAGCGCAGCAGTAAGGCGCGGAAAAGACCATGACCCTAGACCTGTCCCAGAGCCTCGCCTTCGTCACGCCGGAGATCATCATGGCGATCGGCGCCATGGTTCTCCTGATGATCGGCGTCTTTTCCGGACCGCGCGCCAACATGACGGTGACGGGCCTTGCCGTCGCGGTCCTGATCGGCGTCGGTGCGTGGATGCTGCTCTTTTCGGACTACGGCCAAGGCTTCGGCGGCGCCTTCGTCGCCGATCCGTTCTCCCGCTTCATGAAGGTGCTGACCATCATCGGCGCGGTGGTCACGCTCGTCATGTCCGTCGGCTTCGCCAAGGCGGAGAAGTTCGACAAGTTCGAATATCCCGTCCTGATCATGCTGGCGACGCTCGGCATGATGATCATGGTGTCGGCCAACGACATGCTGACGCTCTATATGGGCCTCGAACTGCAGTCGCTGGCGCTCTACGTCGTCGCCGCGTTCAACCGCGACAATGTCCGCTCGACGGAAGCCGGCTTGAAATACTTCGTCCTCGGCGCGCTGTCCTCGGGCATGCTGCTCTACGGCATCTCGCTCGTCTACGGCTACACCGGCAACACCGGCTTCACCGAGATCGCGGCCGCGCTGTCGGGCGGCGAGCGCTCGCTGGGGCTCGTCTTCGGCCTCGTCTTCGTGCTTGCGGGCCTTGCCTTCAAGATCTCGGCCGTGCCGTTCCACATGTGGACGCCGGACGTCTATGAGGGTGCGCCGACGCCGGTCACCGCCTTCTTCGCCGCTGCGCCGAAGATCGCCGCGATGGCGCTCCTGGTCCGCGTCACGGTCGGCGCGTTCCAGCCGGTCGCACCCGACTGGCAGCAGATCATCGTCTTCATCTCCATCGCCTCGATGGCGCTCGGCGCCTTTGCCGCGATCGGCCAGCGCAACATCAAGCGCCTGATGGCCTATTCGTCGATCGCCCATATGGGCTTCGCGCTGGTCGGCCTTGCGGCCAACAGCCAGGCCGGCGTGCGCGGCGTCGCGATCTACATGCTGATCTATCTCGCCATGACGCTCGGCACCTTCGCCTTCATTCTCGCCATGCGGCGCAAGGAAGGTCATGTCGAGCAGATCGACGAACTGGCGGGCCTGTCGGCGACCAATCCGGTGATGGCGACGGTGCTGACGATCCTGATGTTCTCGCTCGCTGGCATCCCGCCGCTCGCGGGCTTCTGGGGCAAGTGGTACGTCTTCCTCGCCGCGATCGAGGCGCAGCTCTATCCGCTGGCGATCATCGGCGTCGTCGCCTCGGTCGTGGGTGCGTACTACTATCTGCGCATCATCAAGCTGATGTGGTTCGACGAGCCGGCCGGCGGTTTCGTGCCGATGGCGGGCGAACTGCGCCTCGTGCTCGGCGCGTCCGGCGCGTTCGTTCTGTTCTACGTGCTGATCGGCGGCCCGATCGGCAGCATGGCCGAGGCCGCCGCGCGCAGCTTCTTCTGACGGCATGGCGTTCGCGCTCGCACCTTCGGCGCTCGCGGCCGGCTACGGTCTGGAAGTCTTCGACACGGTCGGCTCGACCAACGCGGAAGCGCTCGAGCGGGCGAAGGCCGGCGGGCAGGTGCGCACCTGGTTCGTCTCCGACCATCAGGTCGCGGGACGCGGGCGGCGCGGCCGGCCCTGGCAGACGCAGCGCGGCAACCTCGCCGCCTCGCTCCTCCTGACGCCGGACGTGCCGCTCGGACAGGCAGCGGCGCTCGGCTTCGTCGCAGGCCTCGCGCTTTCGGATGCGCTGGAGGCGGTGGTGCCCCATGCGCGGATCGGCATCGGCGTCGATGGCGGCTCGACCGCGGGCCGGGGGCGCTTCGAGCTCAAATGGCCGAACGACGTTCTCGCGCACGGCGCGAAGCTTTCGGGTATCCTGCTCGAATCGGCCATGCTGGACGCCGGGCGCTATGCGCTGGTGATCGGCATCGGCGTCAATGTCGTGACGTACCCGCAGGACGTGCCTTATCCGGCGACGTCGCTGAATGAGATGGGCGCGGGAATAAACGCGCAGGACCTGTTTCTGGCGCTGTCCGACGCGTGGATCGACAATGAGCGTTTGTGGCGCGCGGGTCGCGGCCTTGGCGCCATCAGGGAAAAATGGCTCGCCAAGGCGGCGGGCCTCGGATCGGAGGTGGCGGTGCGCGCGGAAGGCCGCGTGGTGCGCGGCCGCTTCGAGACGATCGACGAGGAATGCCGGTTCGTCATCCGGGAAAATGACGGAAACACAATCAGGATCGCGGCCGGCGACGTTCATTTCGGCGCCGTCGCATCCGCAAGCCTAGACGGGAAAGCAGGAGATTGATGGCCACGGACGACAGGAACGAACTCGTCTTTTGCCCGCTTGGCGGGGTTGGTGAAATCGGGATGAACTTCGCGCTCTACGGCTTCGGGCCGGCGGCCAAGCGCGAATGGCTGGTGGTGGATGTCGGCGTGACGTTCCCGGACCCCACGCTGCCCGGCGTCGACCTGGTGCTGCCGGACACGCGCTTCATCGAAAGCCAGATCGACCGGTTGCGCGGCATCGTCATCACGCACGCGCATGAGGATCACTACGGCGCGCTGCTCGACACGTGGCCGAAGCTGAAGGCGCCCGTCTGGATGACGCCGTTCTCAGCGGCGATGCTGGAAGCCAAGCGCATTTCGGACAATGTGCGCGTCAAGCCGCCTGTGAACATCTACAAGGCCGGCGAGCGGTTCAAGGTCGGTCCGTTCGAGATCGAGGCCGTCGCCGTGACGCACTCGATCCCCGAGCCGGTGTCGCTGGCGATCCGCACGCCAGTCGGAACGGTCGTCCATACCGGCGACTGGAAGCTCGACCCGGCGCCGAACCTGCCGCCGATGACCGACGAGAACCGCTTCCGCCAGATCGGCGAAGAGGGTGTGACGGCGCTGATCTGCGATTCGACCAACGCCATGCGCGAGGGCGACTCGCCGTCCGAGCAGGCGGTCAGCGAAGGCATCCGCGGCGTCATCGAGAAGTCCGTCGGCCGCGTCGCGATCACGACCTTCTCGTCGAATGTCGGCCGCATCGTCTCGATCGCGGAGGCCGCGCGCGACACGGGCCGGCAGGTGCTCGTGCTCGGACGCTCGCTGAAGCGCGTCATCGACGTCGCCGGCGAACTCGGCTATCTCGACGGCCTGCCGCCCTTCCTGCAGGAAGAGGATTACGGCTACATCCCGCGCGAGAATGTCGTCGTGCTGTGCACCGGCAGCCAGGGCGAGCCGCGCGCCGCGCTCGCCAAGCTCGCGCGCGACGAGATGAAGCACGTCGGGCTGACGGCGGGCGATACGGTCGTCTTTTCCTCCCGCGTCATCCCTGGCAACGAGAAGGCGATCCTCGAGATCAAGAACCAGCTCATCGAGCAGGGGATCATGATCGTCGAGGACGGCGACGCGCTGGTCCACGTCTCGGGCCATCCGCGCCGCAGCGAACTCCTGAAGATGTATTCCTGGGTCAAGCCGCGCATCCTAGTGCCCGTGCATGGCGAGGCGGCGCATCTGGTGGCGCAGGGCGCGCTCGGCGCGAGCGCGGGCATTCCCGAGGTGGCGCAGGTGCGCAACGGCGACATGATCCGTCTTGCGCCGGGCGCCGCCGAGATCGTCGACACGGTGCCCTTCGGCCGCCTGATGAAGGATGGCCGCATCATCGGCACGGAGCAGGAAGTCGGCGTGCGCGACCGGCGCAAGCTCGCCTTCGCCGGTCATGTCGTGCTCAACGTCGTCCTCGACGACCGCTACGACATGGCGGGCGAGCCGGACATCGTTGCCATCGGCGTCGCCGAGACGGATGCGAAGGGTGAGGCGTTGGAAGACATCATGCTCGACGCGGCGATCGGTGCGGTGGAGAGCATTCCCCGCCAGCGCCGCAAGGACCTCGACATGGTCTCGGAAGCTGCGCGTCGCGCCGTGCGCTCGGCCGCCAACGAGGCCTGGGGCAAGAAGCCGATCGTGACGGTGTTCGTGACGCGCTGAAGTGCGCGGTGAATGGTGAATAGTGAATGGTGAATGGGAGCCGGCGGCGCGCTTGACACCGCTATGGTTCCCTTCCAGTTCGACCATTCACCATTCACTATTCACCATTCACCATTCACCATTCACCATTCACCATTCACCCTTCACCATTCCCCCATCACCATCCCCACTTCACCATCCACCAACG
>JACVCH010000023.1 GCA_016742175.1 Rhizobiaceae bacterium | reverse complement strand
GTGCAGATGGGCGGCGTGCCGCGTCCCGCCGGCGGCTTCGGTCGCCGGGTCGCCCAGTAAGTCCAAGGAGTCGCGCGCACCATGTCCGAACCCGGTTTCGCCTCGCTCGGCCCGTCGCTGCTGGCCCGCAAGGGCGGTGCCAAGCCCGCGATGCGCCCGCAGGTCGCCCCGCTCGTCGCCGACGAGCAGGAACTCGCGAGCCTCGCCGAGGAACAGCTCGAGGATCTCGGCTGGAACGACATGGGCCATGACGAGGGCGGCGAATCGGACACCCGCGCCGGCGCCGACATCGTGCCGATCAGCGGCGACGTGTCCCCGGACTTCGACGGCACCGGCCCGATCGTGCGCCGCCAGCAGCGCCGGCTCGAGGAGCGCGTGCTCGCCGATGCGGCGATGACCGGTCCCGAGGACCGCGATCCCGAATATGACGAGGATGAGGACTACGATATCGACGCGCTCTACGGCGAGGCCGAAGAGGACGAGGTCGAGGACGAGGACGGTGGCGCCCTCTATGCCCCGCTCGCGCCCGAGCCGGTCGTCGCCGTCGCTGCCCCGGCGCCTGCGCCTGTCCGCGCCCCCGCCAAGCCGCGCGTGCCCGCCGTGCAGTCCGGCCGCCGCGCCGCCTTCACCCTGCGGCTCGATGCCGACCGCCATCTCAAGCTGCGCCTCGCCGCGACGATGCAGGGCGTGAGCGCCCAGGCGCTCGTCACCGAGGCGCTCGACCGCCTGCTCGCCGAATATGGCGAGCTCGAGGTCATCACCAATCACCTCAAGCGCCACTGACCGGCGCGCCGACCGACCACCACCGCACCATGCACAGCGACGATCAACAGGGGACACCGATCATGGACCGCAGCAATTCGACCGCGCCGCGCCTCGCGCTCGCCGTCACCACCGCGCTTGCCGGGCTGGCGCTGGCCGGCTGCATGACCTCGGCCGCGCCGCCCGCGCAGACCTCCTTCAGCCAGGCGCAGAACGCGCTCGCCAAGGGGCAGAGCGACAAGGCGGTCCTTCACGCCGAGGCCGCCGTGCTCGCCGAGCCGCGCAACCCCGGCTTCCGCGCGCTGCTCGGCGCCGCCTACATGGGCGCGGGCCGCTTCGAATCCGCCGCGACCAGCTTCGGCGACGCGCTCGACCTTGGCGACAGCGACCCGCGCACCGTGCTGAGCTTCGCGCTCGCCAAGATCGCGACGGGCGATTCGGCCGCCGCGCTGAACGTGCTCGACGACTATGCCGGGATCATCGACCCCGCCGACCTCGGTCTCGCGCTGGCGCTCGCCGGCAAGCCCGAGCGCGGCGTCCACGTGCTCGTCAACGCGGTGCGTTCGAGCGAGAAGGCCACGCCCAAGCTGCGCCAGAACCTCGCCTACACCTATGCGCTCGCCGGCAACTGGCCGCTGGCGCGGGTGATGGCCGCCGAGGACGTGCCCGCCGACCAGCTCGAGGCGCGCCTGTCGCAGTGGTCCGCGCAGGGCGCACCCGAGCATTTCCAGCAGCGCATCGCGAGCCTGCTCAACGTGACCCCGCGCGCCGATGCCGGCCAGCCGCAGCGCCTCGCCCTCGCCAATTTCCCGGCGCAGGAGGTGATGTTCGCCGAGGCGGCCGCGCAGGGTGACAGCGCCGTGCAGCTTGCCGCCGCCGATCCGGCTCCGTCGGCGAGCTTCGCCGCCGCCTTCGCCGAGCCCTCGATCCGCACGGTCGAGCCGGCGGCGCCGCGGCCGGCGACGAACACTGTGCCGCCCTCGATCTCGATCGCCTCGACGGCCAGCGCATTGCGCGGGCTGGCGGGCCGGTCCTGCGTCGGCGCGGCGTCGGCTTCGGGTTGCGAACGCGCCGCAATCTCGGCCTCGGGCTCGGGCTCGGCAGGTTCGTCGGCGGCGCCGTTCTCTTCGGGCGCGGCGGAAGCGGCCGGCTCTTCGGCGTCGGACGCGGCATCGTCCGTCCCCGGCTGCGCGGCGACATCGACGTCGGCGACGTCGGGCGAGGCTTGTGCAGCGGCGACTTCGGCCGGTTCCGTCGTCTCGGGATCGGCGGCTGCGGCCTCCGCTTCGCCTTCCGGCACGGTGATCAGCCGTGACGGCGCGCCCGGCTCTTCGACCAGGGCGAGCACGTCTCCGCGCTGGTCTTCCGGCACGGAGACGATCGCCGTTTCCTGCGACGTCGTCACCAGCCCCTCGCCCGGCCCGGTCGAGCGCAGCACGATCTGGTAGTCGCCGGGGCGCAGCGCATCGTCCAGCACGGCGGCGAAATCGCCGGCCGGCCCGACATCGGCGCGCGCGATCACGTCGGCGCCCGCGACGACCTCAATCTGCGAATTGGGCTCGGCGCTGCCCGCGATGACCATCGAGCCGTCCGGCTCGACGCGGACGATGTCGAAGGACGGGACGACGAGGTCGTCTGCGCCTTGCGCGGTGGCTTCCGGTTCGGCGACGGCGGCGACCTGCGGGGCGGGTTCGTCCTCGACGGCTGCTTCCGCAGCGGGTTCATCTTCGGTTGCGGCCACGTCGGCGGCGGCTTCCGGCTCGTCCTGCGGTTCCGTTTCCACGGAGGCGGGCTCGGGCGCGGCAGATTGCGGCTTCGCCGGCTCGGCGGCGGCCATCGGCGTCGCGCTCTCCTCGGTCGCCCAGGGATCATAGATGCCGGTGTAATAGACCGTGCCCGCAGCAGCGGTTGATCCGCCTGCGGCGAACAACAAGATTTTCAGCCAGTTCGCGACCATTCGTGCCTTCCCGAGACCGGTCCCAAAGCCGGCAAAGCCCGGTTTATCCGGTTTCCGGCAGCGCTACAAGAAAAAGGCCGTCGCATAGCCTTGACCTCTCCGGCCACGCGCCTACCCATTGCGCATCATGAGCACGATTCGATCCATCTGCGTTTATTGCGGGTCCTCGCCGGGCAACAGCCCGATTTATCTCGAAGCCGGGCGCGCGCTCGGAAAGGCCATCGCCGAGGCCGGGCTGACGCTCGTCTATGGCGGCGGGCTCAAGGGCGTCATGGGCGCCGTCGCCAATGGGGCCGTCGAGGCGGGCGGACACGTTACCGGCATCATTCCGCGCTTCCTGATCCGCAAGGAAGCCGGCGACGAGGCCGGGCTCGACCATCTCGACGAGGTGATTCTGACCGAGGACATGCACGAGCGCAAGCATGCAATGTTCGAGCGCTCGGACGCTTTCGTCGCCCTTCCCGGCGGCATCGGGACGGTCGAGGAGATCGTCGAGATCATGACCTGGGCGCAGCTCGGCCGGCACCAGAAGCCGATGGTGTTCGGCAACGTCGCCGGGTTCTGGAACCCGATGCTGGCGCTGATCGACCACATGAAGGCCGAGGGCTTCATCCATTCGCAGCACATGGTGCGGCCGCTGGTGGTGGCCGAGGCGGGCAAAATCGTGCCGGCGATCCTCGAGGCGGCGAAGAAGACCGCCGATGCCGAGGGCGATCAGGACATCATCGAACGGATGTAGCCGCGACGGCTTCCGTCGCGCTCGCCTTGCGCTGCGCGAACATCGACCAGGTGTAGATGGCGAGCGCCGCCCAGATGAAGCCGAAGGCGACGAGGCGCGCCGTGCCGAACGGTTCGCCGAAGACGAAGACCGCGATGATCGCGATCATGGTCGGCGCGATGTACTGCATGATGCCGATCGACGAGATTTTCAGAAGCTTGGCGCCGAAGGCGTAGAGGATCAGCGGAATCGCGGTCGCCGGACCGCACAGGACGAGCAGCGCCATGGTGAGCGGCATGTCGAAGCCGAAGGCGGTCGGCCCGGTTGCGGCCAGATAGGTGATCCAGAGCAGCGCCGGCGGCGTCAGGATCAGGACTTCGAGGAAGAAGCCCTGGCTCGGGCCGATCGGCAGAGTCTTGCGCAGGAAACCGTAGCCCGCAAAGGTCAGGGCGAGCGCGAGCGAGACCCATGGCAGGCCGCCCGCATCCCAGGTGAGGATCGCCACCGCGACGGCCGCCAAGCCGACCGCGACGAGTTGCGCGCGCGACAGCCGCTCGCCGAGCAGCACCGCGCCCATCAGCACCGTCACCAGCGGATTGATGTAGTAGCCGAGCGCCGTCTCGACCGTGCGGTCGGCCGCGATCGCCCAGATATAGATGCCCCAGTTGAGCGAGATCAGCGCCGCCGTCAGCGTCGCCATCATCAGCGTGCGCGGCGAGCGCAGCGCTGGGCCGATATCGCCCGTGCGGCCCATGGCGACGAGGATCACCGCGGCGACCGGCAGGGACCAGATCACGCGATGGGCGACGATCTCGGCCGACGGCACGTGGTCGAGCGCCTTCATTAGGAGCGGCATGAACCCCCAGAGAAGATAGGCCGCGCCCGCGAAGGCAAAGCCGCGCAGGGGCTCGGGCTGGTCGTTGCTCGTGTCATTCATGGCAGGCGGCAATCATTTCGGGGTCATCGGTCGGCGCCGGTGTCGCATGGCGCGCCGGGCGCGACCATCGCAAATCATTGATGCACCAATCGCATCCGCTTGATGGTGCAATCATTGCGCCGCGACACGCGCCTCCTCGCCGGCCCTGACCAGCTTGTAGACGATGGAATCGAGCAGCGCCTGGAACGAGGCGTCGATGATGTTGTCGGAGACGCCCACCGTCCACCAGCGCGCGCCGGTCGCATCATGCGATTCGATCAGGACGCGCGTGATCGCCTCGGTGCCGCCATTGAGGATACGCACCTTGTAGTCGACGAGTTCGAGATCCTCGATCTCGGCCTGGAACTTGCCGAGATCCTTGCGCAGCGCGAGGTCGAGCGCATTGACCGGGCCATGGCCCTCGGCGACCGACATCTTCTCCTCGCCGTCGACGGTCAGTTTCACGATCGCCTCGGAAATCGTCTTCAACTGTCCGTTGGCATCGAAGCGGCGCTCGACCATGCAGCGGAAACTGTCGACCTTGAAGAACTCCGGCACGCGGCCGAGCGTGCGCCGCGCCAGGAGTTCGAAGCTCGCATCGGCGCCCTCATAGGCATAGCCCTCGGACTCGCGCTCCTTGACCAGAGAAATCAGCGTGTCGAGCCGCGGATCGGCTTTGTCGACCGCGATGCCGCGGCGTTTCAGTTCGGCGATGAAGTTCGACTTGCCGCCCTGGTCGGACACCATGACCTTGCGCGCATTGCCGACCGTCTCCGGCGGCACGTGCTCATAGGTCTGCGGCTCCTTCAGGATCGCGGAGGCGTGGATGCCGGCCTTGGTGGCGAAGGCAGAGGCGCCGACATAGGGCGCCTGCGCATTCGGCGCGCGGTTGAGGAGTTCGTCGAAGGCGCGGGAAAGCCGGGCAAGGCCCTCCAGCCCCTCGGGGGTGATCGCCGTCTCGAAACGCTCGGCAAAGGCCGGTTTCAGGACGAGCGTCGGGATGATGGTGACGAGATTGGCGTTGCCGCAGCGCTCGCCGATGCCGTTCAGCGTGCCCTGCACCTGCCTGACGCCGGCCTCGACCGCTGCGAGTGAGTTGGCGACGGCCTGGCCCGTGTCGTCATGCGCGTGGATGCCGAGATGGTCGCCGGGGATGCCCGCCGCGATGGCGGCCGCGACGATGGCGCGGATTTCGCCCGGCTGCGTGCCGCCATTGGTGTCGCACAGCACCACCCAGCGCGCGCCTGACGCGTAGGCGGCTTTTGCGCAGGCCAGCGCATAGGCGGGATTGGCCTTGTAGCCATCGAAGAAGTGCTCGCAATCGACCATCGGCTCGCGGCCCGCCGCCTTCGCCGCCTCGACGGAGGCGCGGATGGCGTCGAGATTTTCCTCGTTGGTGCAGCCGAGCGCGACGCGCACGTGATAATCCCAGCTCTTCGCCACGAAGCAGATCGCGTCGGCCTTCGCCTGCAGGAGTTCGGCAAGGCCGGGATCGTTCGACGCCGACACCCCTGCCCGATTGGTCATGCCGAAGGCGACGAAGGTCGATTTCGCGGTGCGCTTCTTCTGGAAAAACGCCGTGTCGGTCGGGTTCGCGCCCGGATAGCCGCCCTCGACATAATCGATGCCGAACGCATCGAGCATGCCGGCAATCGCGATCTTGTCCTCGACCGAGAAATCGACGCCCGGCGTCTGCTGGCCATCGCGCAACGTGGTGTCGAAGAGATAGATGCGTTCGCGGGTCATTTTGCGCTCTCTTCCGGGTTCGGCGCCCTACGTTGCCCCCCTCTGTCCTGCCGGACATCTCCCCCGCAGGTGGGGAGATTGGCCTGCATCGACCACGAGCATGATCTCCCCCCTCGCGGGGGAGATGTCCGGCAGGACAGAGGGGGGCGCTGTCCCGCGTGTCTTTCCAGATAGGTCATCATTTCCCCTCCTCCGGCCAGGATTCGGTGTCGTGGTCGGGGTGCTGCAAGGATACGAGGTCGGCGAGAAAACCGGCGTCGCCATCGGCCTCGGTCGGCGCGCCGGGAAGCGCCGGCAGGTGGTCGACATAGGGCAGCTTCGCCTCGATGCCCCATTGCTTCGTCGGCGCGACCGAGGCCGGATCGTCGAAGGCGCCGATGGCGAGCGCGACGCCGTCCGGCGCCTCGTAGGTCAGCGGCGTGCCGCATTCGGCGCAAAAGCCGCGCAGGACGTGGCTGGAGGAGCGGTAGCGTTTCGGCGCGCCGCGGGTCCATTCGAGGCCGCTTTCCGGCGCGGTCGCGAGCGGCGCGTAGAACGAACCGAACGCCTTCTGGCACATGCGGCAATGGCAGATCGAAACCGAGGAAAGCGCGCCAACGACGCGAAACCGCACCGCGCCGCACTGGCAGCCGCCGGTATAGACGGGCTTGCTGGGAAGGCTCATGGGCGCGCCTCCAGTTGGGCCTCGGCATCGCGCGCAGTCAGGCCGGCGGCGGTGACGATGTGCAGGCAGACATTGTCGATCTCGCGGAGGATGTCGTCGTTCCAGAAGCGGAGGATGATCCAGCCTGAAGAAGCGAGGAATGCGTCGCGCGCCTTGTCCCGGTCTGGTTCCGCGTGCTGGCTACCGTCGACCTCGACGATGATGTGATGTGCGGAGCAAGCGAAGTCGGCGATGTAGGGGCCGATCGGAACCTGACGGCGAAAGCTCAGGCCCATCAGACGGTGCGCGCGCAATTCGTTCCAGAGCCTCAGTTCGGCGTCGGTCATCGCCCTGCGCATGGCCTTCGCGTTGGATCGGCGACGGTCGGGGACGAGGTCATGCGGCATCGGCGCATCTCACGGTCGCGACGATCAGCGCCCTACGGCGCCCCCCTCTGTCCTGCCGGACATCTCCCCCGCAAGGGGGGAGATCACGCGCGTCATCTTCGCGCGCGTCCTGAACCGTTTGAAGGTTGGCGGGTCGGCAGCCAATGCGTGATCTCCCCCCTCGCGGGGGAGATGTCCGGCAGGACAGAGGGGGGCGCTGTCCCGCAGACCTTTCAGCCAATGCCCTCACCTCTTCACCTCCCACGTCGTCACGCGTTCGCCGGTGGCGGGGTCCTTGCCGTCCTTTAACTGGATGCCCTGCGCCAGAAGCTCGTCGCGGATGCGGTCGGCTTCGCCCCAGTTCTTGGCGGCGATGAAGGCGAGGCGGATATTTGCACGCTCGTCAACTTCGGCAGCATGCAAACCCACTGTTGCCGCTTCGATGGACTTGCGAATATCGGCAGTCCGCGCGCGTGCGGCATCGAAGTCGGAATCTTGAGCTAGTCCGAGCCAGAGAAGTGATCGCGCTAAGTCGTCGTTTGCCCGCTTGCGGCGCATCTGCTCCACAGGCGATTGGTCACCCGCTCGCGTTGAATGCAGCAATCGATCGAGCGCCGTTCGCAACGCTGAGGTATCGAGATCATTGCTCAATGCCTCCATCAAAGTGCCGTCCACATTTCCCTTGTCCGGATTTCCGCGACGCGCGATTGGTTGTAGCCAGTTCGACAGCACGACATTTGCCTCCTCCAGCCGCCGCACGCTAAAATCAATCGGCTCGCGATAATGCGTCATCAGCATCGCCAATCGCAGCACCTCGCCCGGCCACTTCCGTCCGCCGAACTTCTCCGTGTGCAGCAGATCGTGGATCGTGACGAAATTCCCCTCCGACTTCGACATCTTTCGGCCTTCGACCTGCAGGAAGCCGTTGTGGAGCCAGTAGTTCGCCATGACCTCCGTGCCGTGGGCGCAGCGGGATTGGGCGATTTCGTTTTCGTGGTGGGGGAAGATCAGGTCGAGGCCGCCGCCGTGGATGTCGAAGACTTCGCCGAGATAGGCGGCGGACATGGCCGAGCATTCGATGTGCCAGCCGGGGCGGCCGCGGATGGGGAGCGGTTCGCGGTCGATTGTGAAGGTTGCGTCCCAGCCGGGCTCGGCATCGCTCGAGGCCTTCCAGAGGACGAAGTCGCCGGGGTTCTTCTTGTGCACATCGACGGCGACGCGGGCGCCGGCGCGCTGGTCTTCGAGGTTGCGGCCGGAGAGCTTGCCGTAATCCGCCATCGAGACCGTGTCGAAGAGGATTTCCCCTGCCGCCGCATAGGCATGGCCGCGATCGATGAGAGATTGAATCAGCCCGACCATGTCGGCCTTGCCGTCCGCGCGGGGCAGGACGAACTCGGTCGCGCGCGGCTCGTGCGTCGGCGGGAGGCAGCCGAGCGCTTTCACGTCCTCGTGGAACTGGTTCGCCGTCGTCTCGGTGACCTTGCGGATCGCCTCGTTCAGCGGCAGGTCGGGGAAGTCGCGCAGGGCGCGCGCATTGATCTTGTCGTCGACGTCCGTGATGTTGCGCACATAGGTCACGTTCGCCTCGCCATAGAGGTGGCGCAGCAGGCGGAACAGCACGTCGAAGACGATGACCGGGCGGGCATTGCCGATATGGGCGAAGTCGTAGACCGTGGGGCCGCAGACATACATCCGCACGTTCTGCGGATCGATCGGCCGGAAGACTTCCTTCGTCTTCGTCAGCGTGTTGGTCAAGCGCAGTTGGGGCGCTTCAGTCATGCGTCAACCTTCCCACGGAACTAGCCCTCCACCGGCTGGCCGGGAGGTTTTCTCGTTCACGATCGGAAGGGCGAAAACGTCCGGACCAGCAGGCTGCTAGCCGATAATGCAAATGCCGGTAATGGCGAGCTGCGTTTTCATGGCCTGCTTTATCGCGCTGCCATCAAGGCGCGTCAAGGGCGGAAATACGGCCGCCAAATGGCCGTTCGCGTGGCAAAAATGCCGCATAAAGAATGCGTTAAGCATGCCGGTACAAATTGAACTGAATTGTCCGCATCGGCCATCCCTGCGGCCAAGCTTTGGTCTTATTCGATCCCCACCTCGGGCGGGTAGCCGCCGAGCAACCCAACAGGAGATTGAGAAATGCCCGTCCTCGCCACCAAGACCGAACGCCAACGCGCCGAATACATGTCGCTGACCCAGCACTACCGCAACATCGGCCCGGCGGCGATCCTGGCGGCCGTCCTCGCCGCGCCGCGCAAGCGCACCGCCGAGCCGAAGTCGCAGCAGACGATGAAGAAGTCCGCCTGAAGGGCTAGAAAAGACTGAGCTGATCCGTCTTCGGTTTCGGCTTCTTCTCGACGACAGGCTCCGGCGCGACCAGCGCCGGGCGGAGGAGTTCCGGGTCGTCATTGGCGACCTTGTTGACGCGATCCGACACCGGAATCGCCTCGAACAGGTCCGGCTCGGCCGGACGCATCAAATGCGCGACGTCGCGCGGCTCGTTGCCGGTGCAGTCGAGCCATTCGGCGAAATCCTGCTCGTGAATGACGACCGGCATCCGGTCGTGGATCGGCGCCAGCGTCTCGTTGGCGGATGTCGTCAGGATCGCGCCGGTATCCATTTCGCTGCCGTTCGGATCGATGAAGGTTTCCATCAGACCGGCAAAGGCCACCGCGCCGCCATGGCGCGGCTTGAGGAAGAAGGGCTGCGCCTTGCCCTTCCCGTCCCGTTTCCACTCGTAGAAGCCCGATGCCGGCACCAGCGTGCGCCGGTGGCGCAGCGCGGCGCGGAAGGCATTCTTCTCGGCGGCGGTCTCCGAGCGCGCGTTGATGAGCAATGGAAACGCCTTCACGTCCTTGACCCAGGACGGCAAAAGCCCCCAGCGCACCAGTTCGGCGCGGCGGTCCGGCAGGTTCGAGCCCGGCTCGCGGCGATGGCCGGCGGCGATCATCAGGACCGGCTGCGTCGGGGCGATGTTGTAGCGCGGCGCAAGGCCGCCCTCGAGCGGCATGATCGCGAACAGGGCCTCGATCTGCGCCGCCGTCTGGGTCAATACGAAACGTCCACACATGCGTCCTATTTAGGGGAGCTGACGGACGAACGGGAGAGCCTATCCGATGAAGCGCATCGCCGCCGCCTCCGTGGCGCTCGTGAGAGACGGCCGTTTCCTGCTCGTCAAACGCGGGCGCGGTGCGGCGCGCGGGCAATATGCCTTTCCGGGCGGGCGCTGCGAGCCCGGCGAAACTGTGGAGGACGCGGCGCGGCGCGAGCTGGCGGAGGAGACGGGTCTCGTCGCCGGTGGGCTGACGCTGCTGCGGCGGATCGAGATCGAGGGCGAGGATGTGGTCTACGAACTCGACGTGTTCCTCGCGCATGAGGCCGCTGGCACTGCCGTCGCCGGCGACGATGCGGAAAGCCTCGGCTGGTTCACGGTCGGCGAGATGGAGCGGCTCGACATCACCGCCTCGACGCTGGAATTCGCGTGCGAGATCGCTGCGTCACAATCCGGCCCGAAGAGAGATCAATAGATCGGCCGCAGAATATATCGCGCGCCGGATTCCGTTTTTCGGCGCGATGTTCTAAACGAAGACCTTCACCCGACGGATCGCGCCTGCGCATGCCCCTTCTCTTCCGCATCCTGCTCCTTGCCGGCCTCGCATTGGCGCCGGGGGCCGGCGCGCGCGCGGCGGATTCGCCCTTCGAGGCCAATCTCGTGCGGCTGTCGGAGGTGCTGGGATCGCTGCACTACCTGCGCAATCTTTGCGGCGAGGCGAGCGACGAGTGGCTCGACCACATGGAGCGGCTTCTGGAAGCGGAGGAGCCCGACGAGACGCGCCGCGCCAGGTTCGTCGCCAGCTTCAATGCCGGTTACCAGGCCTTCGACGCCAACTATACGCGTTGCACGCCTTCGGCGATCGAGGCAATCGCGCGCTACATGAAAGAAGGCGAGAAGCTTACCCGCGACACCGCCGCGCGTTTCGGTAATTAGTATTCGATTAACTTTTTAATCAAAGTCTCGGTGCGTGACATTTTTGTTGTGATAGAAAGGCTTAACCAGTCCTCAACGACAAATGCCAAATGCCGATGATCTCGGCGCCGGGGGTTAGCCGATGAACTACAGCCTCAACGACATCGACGCGATCATCCGCGAGGAAAAGCGGCTGACGGCGGTCGAGAGCCATTGCGAGGCGTGGGCCGAAGGGCTGTCGGCGGGCATCGAGCCGGAGATCATCGCCGAAGCGGCGCTTTCGACGGCACTGCGCGAACTCGTCAAGACGGCCGGCGAGGATTCCGCCGTCCTGCTTCTGGAGAAGATGCGCAAGCTGGCGCTCTCCGGCGCGTTCGACGGCGACAAGAAGCTGCACTGACCATTTTGCCGCGGGCGAATCCTCCATTGGCGTGCTAGCGTTCCGGCCATGATGAACGCCGCCGTTTCCCTGCCCGCCCTCTCCCTTGCCGCGCTTCTTCTGGCCGCGCCGGCGCATGCGTTCAGCGAGTTGCAGGAAGCGCAGGTCGAGACGCCGGCGGAAGGCGAGCCGGAGACCGATGCGCCGGCGATGGAACTGCCGCAGCCCGAGATTCCGTCGCTCGAAGTGCCCCTGCCCGACCCGATCCGGCCCGCGACGCCGGGCCAGTCCGCGCCGGAGGCGACGCCGCGCGTGCTCTATGACGTGATGCTGCTCCCCGAGCCGGTCCGGCGCATGCGCGAATTGATCATGGCGGCCTGCAAGGCGGGCGACGTGGAGGCGCTGCGCGCGCTCCTCTCCACCGGCGCGAACGCGACCCAGCTTTCGCTTTCGGCGGTCGAAGGCGACCCGATCGCGCATCTGAAGAGCCTTTCGGGCGACGACGAGGGCCATGAAATCCTGGCGATCCTCTACGAGGTGCTCGCCGCCGGCTTCGTCCATCTCGATGTCGGCACGGATGACGAAATCTATGCCTGGCCCTATTTCATGGCGATCCCGATCGACGATTTGACGCCGCCGCAGCGCGTCGAACTCTTCAAGCTCGTCACCGCAGGCGACTACGAGGAGATGAAGGCCTACGGCACCTACATCTTCTTTCGCGTCGGCATTTCGCCCGACGGCGAGTGGGAGTTCTTCGTCGGCGGCGAGTGAGGCCTCGGCTTGCCGCGGCGCGCGCTTGCGCCTACCTAAGCGGCATTACCGAAACAGCATGCCGAGTCGCTCCATGCCGACCGTCCACCTCACCTCCCGCGCTTTCGTCACGGTCGACGGGCCGGAGGCCGAGCCCTTCCTGCAGAATTTGATCACGCCCGATCTCGCGGCGCTGGCGGCCGGCGAGGCCAAGCCGGGCGCGCTGTTGACGCCGCAGGGCAAGATCCTGTTCGACTTCCTGATCTCGCGGACGGGCGACGGGTTCAGGCTCGAATGTAGGAGCGACATCGCCGACGATCTCGCCAAGCGGCTCACCATCTACAAATTGCGTGCCAAGGTGGCGATCGCCCAACAGGAACAGGAGCTTGTCGCGGTTTCGTGGGGCGATGAGTCCGGTGCTTCGCAATCCGATTCAAGCGTTCGCGACCTCCGTTTCACCGAACCGGTCTGGCGACACCATGAAGCTGCGCCGGCCGCGACGACAGACGAGGCGGCTTGGACCGCGCTTCGCGCCGAAAACGGCATCGCCGAAAGCGGCGCGGATTTCGCGCTCTCGGACGCGTTTCCGCACGATGTCCTCTACGACCAGAATGGCGGAGTCGGGCTGAAGAAGGGCTGCTTCGTCGGGCAGGAGGTCGTCTCGCGCATGCAGCACCGCGGCACCGCGCGGCGGCGGGTCATGATCGCCCGAAGCGGCGATGCGCTGCCTGAGCCCGGCACGGAAATCACCGTCAATGGCCGTCCAATCGGCACTTTCGGGTCGAGCGCGGCGGGCGTCGGCGTTGCCGTCGTGCGCGTCGACCGCGTCAAGGATGCGCTGGACGCCGACGACGACATCCTCGCGGGCGAAGCCTGGCTGACGCTGACGATCCCCGCCTGGGCGCGCTACACGCTGCCCGAAACGAGTGCGGCCGACTGATGCCGGACCGACGCGGCGCCCCCGCGCGCGCCTGGCAGCGCATGCTGTCCGGCCGCAGGCTCGACCTTCTCGACCCCTCGCCGCTCGACATCGAGATCGGCGACATTGCGCACGGACTGGCGCGCGTCGCGCGCTGGAACGGCCAGACCCATGGCGCGCACGCCTTTTCCGTCGCCCAGCATTCGCTGGTCGTCGAGACGATCCTGCACTCCATCGAACCCGATCTCGAACCGCGCTGGCACCTCGCCGCCTTGCTGCACGACGCGCCCGAATACGTGATCGGCGACATGATATCGCCGTTCAAGCAGCAGATCGGCGACAGCTACCGCGTCGTCGAGCACCGGCTGCAGGTGGCGATCCACCTGCGCTTCGGCCTGCCGCCCGCCCTGCCCGCGCCGATCAAGAAGGTGATCAAGCGCGCCGACCAAATCGCCGCCTATCACGAGGCGACGCGGCTTGCCGGCTTCGGCATGGCGGAAGCGGTGAAGTTTTTCGGCCGGCCGACAGGCGTTACGCCCGGGGAACTCGCGCTGGAACCGCAGGCAGCGCTGCTGGTGCAGAATGCGTTCCTGGCGCGGTTCGTGGAGATCGAGGCGGCGCTGCGTTGATCCCAAATATGTCGATGAAGGGCCCGGTCGCACCGTAGAGGCCTGGACCTCTGTGACAAGCACAGAGGTGACGGCCGCAATGTAAGTGCCTGGCACGGTGGCGCTTTTGCGAAGCTCCAGGCCTCGACGGTTCGACGGGTCTGCAGTTCTCCGGCTACCGCCCCTGCATCTCCAGCCGGTTCAGGAACCACTTGGTCAGCCGCACCCAGACCTCGTCCTTCTCGCCGGCGTCTTCCACGCCGTGTTCCAGATTGGGGTTGTCGTTGACCTCGATGACGTAGATCTCGCCGCTCGGCATCTCCTTCAGGTCAACGCCGTAGAGGCCGTCGCCGACGCAGCGCGCGGCGCGCACGGCCGTCTCGACGACATGGGCCGGGGCCTGCGCCAGGGTGAAGGCGCGGAAGCCGCCTTCGTCGGGTTTGCCGCGGCGGTCGTGATTGACGATCTGCCAGTGCTTCTTGGCCATCAGATACTGCACGGCAAAGAGCGGCTGCCCGCCGAGGACGCCGATGCGCCAGTCATAGTCGGTGGGCGAGTATTTCTGCGCGATGAGGAGGTCGGAATCCTCCAGCCATTTCGCCGCGAGCGTCTTCAACTCGTCGAAATCGTTCGCCTTCTTCACGCCGCGCGAGAATGCGCTGTCGGGGATCTTCAGCACCAGCGGGAAGCCGAGCATGTCGGCGGCGAGCTGCAGATCGGCCGCGCCGGCGATCATCACGGTCGGCGGCACCGGCACGTTGTGCGCCTCCATCAGCTCGTTCAGGTAGACCTTGTTGGTGCAGCGGATCATCGACAGCGGGTCGTCGATGACGGGCATGCCTTCCTGCTGGGCGCGGCGGGCGAAGCGGTAGGTGTGGTTCGAGATCGTCGTCGTCTCGCGGATGAACAGCGCATCGTAATTCGCCAGCTTGGGCAGGTCGCGTTTCGAAATCGGCTCGACCTCGACGCCCATCTTGGCCGCGATGCGCGACCAGTATTTGAGCGAGGCGATGGAGGATGGCGGTAGCTCCTCTTTCGGATCGACCAGCGTCGCGAAGGAATAGCGCGATGGCGTGCGCTGCTTGGTGTCGCGCCATTCGCGCGCGGTGTAGGTGTCGAGCGCGTCGAGGAAGCGGGTCTTCTCGTCCTCCTTCATTCGGGCGAGCGGCAGGAAGCCGATGCGGCCGATCGAGGCCCATTCGCCGTTGTCGCGGATCGTCACTTCCAGCGCCGGGGCACGGAACCAGTCGAACAGGAGCCGCGCGAAGCGGTCCCACGCCTTGGACGGTCCGATGCCGAAGAAGACGCCGATCTTCGTCGGAAAACTGCCGCCGAGTTCCTTGCGGCAGCGGTTGAGCGTCTGCTCCAACTCGGGCAGCGAGGCCTCGTAGAGCTTCTTTTCCGACAGGTCTATCATCGTCTCGACCGAGGGGATGATGCGGTGGCTGCGCGAGCCGGCCAGCAGCGAGGCGTAGTAGCCGCGGCTCTGATAGGCGTAGGAACCGGACAGGTTGATGATTTTCGGCCGCTGCGTGCGAAACAGCGACGGATGGGTCAGGTAGTCCCGGTTGGTGATGATCTTGTGGGGGGTTTCGAACTGGTCGAGGTCGCTCTTGCGGCCGGTCAGGATGACCCAGGTCATTTTTTTCGTCTGTCTCCGAGCACGACGGCGGCCCGCAAGGGGGGATGGCCGAACTGCGCCATTCGCATGAACATCTCATAGGGCACCGGCACGTTCGCCGCGTCGGATGCCGTCTCGCCGTGCTCGTCCTCGACCCAGGGGTCGTGGATGAAGATGTGGTCGCCATCGTCGTCGATGGCCAGCACCCAATGCGGCACCTTCTTGCCGAACATCAGGAAGCCTGAGATCAGAACCATCACGAGGCGTCCTTGTTTCAAGGCGCGTCGAATATCGTCGAGGACGAAGGCGCGATCGTGGACGGCGACGCCGTATTCGGCGATGCGGGCGCGAAAATCGATCTGCGCGAGCAGCATCACGCGGCGCTTTTCCTTGTCGCGCACGGACTGCAGGAAGAGCGGGCCTTCATGCGAGACGAAAATCTCCGAGCGCAGGCCGTGCTCGTGCGCCGAGACGGCCAGCCCGAACGGCTCGCAACCACCCGGCCCAGACATCATGAAGATGGTCGTCGCCTCGCGCCACAGGCGGATTTCCTTGACCGGTTCGGGCACGTAATCGGCGTCGAAATGCGCCATCGCCATCATCAGGCAGCACGGGCCGCAGGTGAAATCGGCGGTCTGCTCGTAGAACGGCACCTTGGTCGAGCGCACCTCGCCATGGAGCAGCTTTTCCATGCGGATCGCCGCAACGCCGTCTTCGTAATAGCCGTCCACGATGGCGATGCGGCGGTAGTGGTTCTTCTCGTAGAGCGCGATGGCGCGCGGATTGTCCTCGCGCACTTCGAGCCGCAGCAGCATCCGGCCATGCTCGTAGGCGGCGTGTTCGGCGGCGGCGAGCAGCGTCCGGCCAAGGCCGGTTCCCTGCATCTGCGCGTCGGCCGCGATCGAATAGAGCCGCGCGACGCCGCTGCCCTTTCGGAACAGCACCATGCAGTAGCCGACGATCGCGCCGTCCAGAATCGCGACGGTGGTCTCGGCGGTGGAGCGCTCGATCAGCTTGTGGAAGGAGCGGCGCGAGATGCGGTCATGGGTGAAGACGCTCGCCTCGAGCGCGGCCAACGCATCCTCGTCGCCGATGCGGGCGGCGCGCAGCGTGATGCCTGAGGCGATGGGTGCGGATGCCATTGCGGCGGACTTCCTCGGGAAAGTCGGGCGCCGGCATTGTTCCTCCCAACTCCGGCCCGCCGACACCTTTCCGAGGCCGGCGAATTTTCGCTTTCGCGCCCCGATTATGGCTGAATTGGGACGCCTGTCCAGCGCCTTGCACGGCTTGGATTTCGCAATTTCACAGGGCTTAATGCGCTGCGACAGAGGGGATGGAATCAGCGATGGACGAACTCGAAACCCGCGCCGCCGATGCGCTGACGATGAGCGAAATGGCGCTGCGCGAGGCGGGCGCGTTGATCGGCGCCTATTCGCTCTCCTTTCTCGGCGCGATCGTCCTCCTCATCGTCGGTTATCTCGCCGCCGGCATCTTCGAGCGCTCGCTCTATGCCGGGCTCGGGCGCATCAAGGGCGTCGACGAGACGCTGCGCCGGTTTCTCTCCAAGGTGGTGCGCTACACGATCCTGATCCTCGTCGGCGTCACCGCGCTGGCGCAGTTCGGCGTCCAGACGACGAGCATCATCGCGGCGCTCGGCGCGGTCGGGCTCGCCATCGGCCTTGCGCTTCAGGGCACGCTCCAGAACATCGCCGCCGGCATCATGCTGCTCGTGCTGCGGCCGTTTCGCGTCGGCGAGTTCATCACCACGCCGACCATTTCCGGCACGATCGAGGAGATCGGGCTCTTCGCGACCGAACTGCGCGGCGTGGACGGGCTCTACATCTTCGCGCCCAACAGCCTGCTCTGGAACGTGCCGGTGACCAACGCCACGCGCAATCCCCTGCGGCGCACCGAACTGGCGCTGACCATCGCCTATGGCGACGACGTCGCGACGGCGCGGCAGGTGCTGCTCGATGTTGCCGCGAGCGACGAGCGCGTTCTGGAGGAGCCGGCGCCCGAAACCTTCGTCGCAACGCTCGGCGATGCGGCCGTCGGCGTCACGCTGCACTACTGGACCGCGACCGCGGATTTCTGGAAGACGAAGATCGACATGACGCAAAAGGCCAAGGCCGCGTTCGAGGCGAAGGGGCTGACGATCCCCGTCGCGCCGCGCCTGTTGCCGCCCATGCCATCACAATAGGCGGAGGGCGGGTGCAAATCGCGGACGCGCGCCATAGATTGGACGCATGATGCTTGCCCGCCTCGCCCTTGCCGCGATCGCCTCATGGCCCGTCCTCGCCGCCTCGCCGGCGTCCGCCTGCCCCGGCCAGGTGACGATCGCACGCGGCGACACGCTCTCCGCAGTCGCGGCGGCGTGCGGCGTCAATGTCGAGACGCTGATGCAGGCCAATCCGGGCTTGAGGCCGAACCGCCTGCAGGCCGGGATGATCATCGAGGTGCCCGACGCCGATGCGCGCTCGCGCCAGCTTCCGTACAACCGCCCGCGCGTGACCGTCGCGCCGCCGATCGCAGAGACCGGACCCGGCATCCAGACGCAGACCAACATCCCGCTGCGCGAATTCCGCCGCGAGCGGCCTGTCTATTTCGACCCGACACGGCCGCCCCTGCCCGGCCAGGTGCCGCTTCCGGGTCAGCCCGGCTCGCCTGGATGGCCCTTTCCGCAACGCTGACCGATCAGCGGAATTGAACGGTCCATCGTTTCAATTCGTTTCCGTTTGAACAATCGCTCGGCTAGTCTCGATCATCAATCGAGACCTGCGCCATGACGACCATACCCGCCGACCGCCCCGCGACCCGCTCCGTGCCGTGGCTTCTCATCATCTGCGGCTGCATCATCGCTGGCATGGCCTTCGGGCCGCGCTCGGCGATGGGCTTCTTCCAGTTGCCGATGCTGGCGGAAAAGGGCTGGGACCGGACGACGTTCGGCCTCGCCATGGCGATCCAGAACCTTCTGTGGGGCCTCGGGCAGCCCGTCTTCGGCGCCATCGCAGACCGCTTCGGCACGTGGCGCGTGCTCTCCTTCGGCGGGTTGCTCTACGCTGCGGGCCTCGCCATGATGGCCACCGCCGACACGCCGACCATGCTGCATATCTCCGGCGGCGTGCTCGTCGGGCTCGGCGTCGCTGCAAGCTCGTTCTCGATCGTGCTCGCCGCTTTCGGCCGCAACACCCCGCCCGAGAAGCGCTCGATCGTCTTCGGCATCGGCACGGCGGCAGGCTCGGCCGGCATGTTCGTCTTCGCCCCGCTCAGCCAGGGCCTGATCGACGCCTATGGCTGGTCGGATACGCTGATGATCATGAGCGCGATGATGCTCATCATCCCGATCCTCGCCATTCCGCTCGTCGGCAATTCGAAGACGGGTTCGGTGCCGCAGGCGCAGTTCGAGCAGTCGATGGGCGCCGCGCTGCGCGAGGCCTTCGCGCACAAGAGCTACCTCCTGCTCGTCTCCGGCTTCTTCGTCTGCGGCTTCCAGGTCGCGTTCATCACCGCGCATTTCCCGGCCTATATCGGCGATCTCGGCATCGATGCACGCTATGCCGTGCTGGCGCTCGCCTTCATCGGCTTCTTCAACATCATCGGCTCGCTCGCCGCCGGCGTCATCGGTCAGAAATACTCCAAGCCGATCTTCCTCGCGCTGATCTATATCGGCCGGTCGATCGCCATCACTGCGTTTTTGCTGCTGCCGCAGACGCCGACGGCCGTCATCGTGTTCTCGATCGTGATGGGGCTGCTCTGGCTCTCGACCGTGCCGCCGACCAACGCGCTGGTCGCGATCATGTTCGGCACGCGCTATCTCGGCATGCTCGGCGGCCTCGTCTTCCTGTCGCACCAGATCGGCTCGTTCCTCGGCGTCTGGCTTGGCGGATATCTCTACGACATCCTCGGCTCCTACGATCCGGTCTGGTGGCTGGGCGTGGCGCTCGGCCTCTTCGCGGCGATCGTGCACTGGCCGATCGCCGAGCGGCCGGTGGATCGGCCGGCACTGGTGGCTGCGGAGTAGCGGTCGGTTTCCTTGTCCCCTTGTGGGAGAAGGTGGCGTCGGCGCCAGCCGACGTCGGATGAGGGGTGGCCTGGCGGTGCCGTCTCACCCCTCATCCGCCCCTTCGGGGCACCTTCTCCCACAAGGGGAGAAGCGAGAACGCTACCTCGCCGCCATGTTGGCGATCGGGAAGATCGCGCAGGTTTCGGTGCCGATGGCGAGCAGCTTGCCGTTGGCGTCCATCAGCCGCGCTTCGGAGACGGCGAGCGTGCGGCCCTTGTTGACGACCTTTCCCTCGCAGGTGACGACGCCCGTCTTCTCGCTGATCGGACGGAGATAGTTCACCTTCATCTCGACAGTCGAATAGCCCTCGCCTTTCGCCAGCAGCGTGTGGATCGAGCAGCCGAGCGCGGAATCGAGCACGGTTGCGGCCCAGCCGCCATGAACCGAGCCGAGCGGGTTGAAATGGCGCGCGCCGGGCATGCCCTTGAACACCGCCCTGCCCTCGGAAACCTCGACCAGCGCGAAGTTGATCCGGGCGGCGATCGACGGCGCGGGATATTCGCCTTCGACCACGCGCTGCAGGAGTTCGAGGCCGGAGTAGTGCTCAACATCCGCATGCGGAATGGTGCCGAGGCCGCGCGGAACGACGTGGCCAGGGAAGATTTCGACTGCGGTCATGCGGCATTTTCTCCGTTGTGCGGTGGGATACTGGCGAGCGCCTTTTTCAGCGCGGCGATGAAGCCGATGCGGGCATCGGGCTCGTCCATGCCGCGCGGCTCGTAGATGTGGCGGGTGAGGAAGAAGCCGGTCAGGCGGAAGGCGTCGGCGACCGCCGCCTCGTCGCCCTGTCGTCTCGAGCCGCGGCGCAGGAACTCCGGCAGCGCGAGAAGCCTGTCGCGCCAGGGCTCGCCCGCCGCGCGCGAGACGGCGCGGCCGCTCTTGGGCGAGACGTAGACGAGCTCTTCGCTCGCGCCGGTCGCGGCGCAGCGCTGGAGGTCGAGACCGAAGCCGAGTTCCTCCAGCACCAGAAGCTCGAAGCGGACGACGAGTTCGGCAGCATCCTGCGGCTCGCGCAGGTGGTCGAGCACCACCGCCAGCGTCTCGTAGAGGCCCGCATGCGGGTCGCGCTCTGGCAAAAGCCGAAGATGCGCGGCCATCAGTTGCAGGCCGTAGATGCTGGCCGCGCTGTCCATGAACTGCGCGGCCTTCAGCTCGACCGGCTCGACCGCGAAGAAGCCGAGATGCTCGTCGAGCCGCGCGCGCCAGACGAGCTCGACGCGGTTGCCGGCTTGCAGTACCGGCTGCATCTTGCGCGAGCGGCCGCCGCGCACGAGGCCGAGATGGCGGCCGTGGGCGCGCGTCATCACTTCGAGGATGACGCTCGTCTCGCCATGCCGGCGCGTGCCCAGGATGATGCCGTCGTCACGCCATTCCATCAGCGGAAATTCGGCGCGTCAGCGCGGAAATTCAAGCCCCATCTCGCGATAGCGCTCGGGATCGTTGATCCAGTTCTCGCGCACCTTCACGAACAGGAAAAGATGGACCTTCTGCTCCATGATCTCGGCGAGTTCCTCGCGCGCGGCCTGGCCGATGGCGCGGATCGTCTCGCCCTTCTTGCCGAGCACGATCTTCTTCTGGCTGTCGCGCTCGACATAGATGACCTGCTCGATCTTCACCGAACCGTCCTTCTTCTCCTCCCAGCGCTCGGTCTCGACATGAGAGGAATAGGGAAGTTCCTGATGAAGGCGCAGGAACAGCTTCTCGCGCGTGATCTCGGCGGCGAGCTGGCGCATCGGCAGGTCCGAGATCTGGTCCTCCGGATAGTACCACGGCCCTTCCTGAACGGCGTCGGCGAGGTAGTCGAGGAGGTCCGTGCAGCCCGAGCCGGTGAGCGCCGAGACCATGAAGACGCGGTCGAACTCGACCTTTTCGGTCGCCCTGGCGGTCAGCGCCAGAAGATCCTCGCGCTTGACCTGGTCGATCTTGTTCAAGATCAGGATCTTGGGCTGGCGGACGTTTTCGAGCCGTTCGAGGATCGTCTCGGCGTCGCCGCGGATGCCGCGCTCGGCATCGATCAGGAAGGCGATCATGTCGGCGTCCTTCGCCCCGCCCCAGGCGGTCGTCACCATCGCCTCGTCGAGGCGGCGGCGCGGCTTGAAGATGCCGGGCGTGTCCATGAACACGATCTGCGCGCGCTTGTGGGTGGCGATGCCGCGCACGATGGCGCGGGTCGTCTGGACCTTGTGGGTGACGATCGAGACCTTGGAGCCGACGAGCTGGTTCAAAAGCGTCGACTTGCCCGCATTGGGCGCGCCGATGAGCGCGACGAAGCCCGAGCGCGTCGGACCCTCGGCGTTGGTGGCTTCGTCGGTCATCGTGTTTCGTCCTTCCAGACGCCTTCGCGCGTCAATACGGCAGCGGCCGCCGCCTGCTCGGCCTCGCGCTTGGAGCGGCCCTTCGCCTGCCCCGGCGCCAGGCCTTCGATCAGCACGCTGACCGTGAAGACGGGATCATGATCCGGTCCCTCGCGGCTGTCCACGCGGTAGACGGGCGAGGCCTTGACGCGCTGGTGCGCCCATTCCTGCAATTCGGTCTTGGCGTCGCGGCGCCCGGCCGCCTCGCCGCCGGCGCGCTTGGCCCATCTGGACAGGATGAAGGCCTCTGCGGCTTCCAGTCCCTTCTCCAGATAGATGGCGGCGATCAGAGCCTCCATCACGTCGGAGCGCGTGTTGATGCGCTTCTTGCCGGACAGGGATCCGAACTCGGCGCTGGTTCGGATCAGCGGCGTCAGGCCGATCTCGTCGGCGAGCTCGGCCAGCGTCTCGGCGTTGACCAGCCCGTTGAGCCGCACCGAAAGCTCGCCCTCGGCGGCATCGGGGTGCGCCTCGAAGAGCATCTGCGCAATCACCAGCCCGAGCACCCGGTCGCCGAGAAACTCCAGCCGCTCGTAATGCGCGGCGGCGCCGGCCTGGACGCTCGCGTGGGTGAGCGCACGCGCCAGCCGTTCGTGGTCGCTCAGCGCGATGCCGGTGATCTTCTCGACAGCGGCGCTGAGCGCTGCGCCATCGCGCTCGCTTCGCGCCATCACTCGACCATGTCGAAGAGGCGCGAGAAGCGCAGTTCGGTCGGCCAGCGCCAGATTTCCAGCGGGCTCGCGCCGCCCGACATGGAGAAGAAGATGATGTTGGCGCGCCCGACGAGGTGATCGGCCGGCACGTAGCCGACCGAGAAGCGGCTGTCGGTCGAGTTGTCGCGGTTGTCGCCCATCATGAAGTAATGGCCTTCGGGCACCTGGAACTCGCGCGTGTTGTCGCCGATCGAGTTGGGCGACAGGTCGAGCGTGTCGTAGGAAACGCCGTTTGGCAGCGTCTCGCGCCACACCTCGACCGGCCGCGCCATCTCGGTGATGTCGGGATTGTCGAGTTCGTCGACGAGTTCACGCGGAACCGCCTCGCCATTGATCTGGAGCTGGCCGTCGATCATCTGGATCGTGTCGCCCGGCAGGCCGATCACGCGCTTGATGTAGTCGAGCGAGGGGTCCGGCGGGAACTTGAAGACCACGACATCGCCGCGTTCGGGCTCGGAGCCCCAGATGCGGCCCTCGAAGAGCGGCGGCGAAAAGGGCAGCGAATGCTTCGAATAGCCGTAGGCCCATTTGGTGACGAAGAGATAGTCGCCCTCGAGCAAAGTCGGCCGCATCGAGCCCGACGGGATCGAGAAGGGCTGGAACAGGAGCGTGCGAATGACGAGCGCCAGCAGGAGAGCCTGCACGATGACGCTGACGGTTTCGCCGAAACCGCCGGATTTCTTGCTGTTCTTGTCCGACACGCTGAGATTCTTTCCGTACTTTGCGAAGAGCGGTTCGTCTTAGCGTTTGCGGGCGTCTGCGGCAACGCCGTTGCGTCGCTTGGTCACGCCGGCGCGTCCTGCGGCACGGCTTCAATGATGACGAAAGCCTGGGCGAGCGGAAAATCGTCGGTGATCGTCAAATGGATGACCGGCCGGTGCCCCTTCGGCATCAGGGCCAGCAGGCGCGCTTCCGCCCCGTTCGTCAGGTGCATGGTCGGCTTGCCGCCGGGCAGGTTGACCACGCCCATGTCGCGCCAGAAGACGCCGCGCGCCAGACCGGTGCCGAGCGCCTTGGCGCAGGCTTCCTTGGCGGCAAAGCGCTTGGCATAGGAGGCCGCGCGCAGCTTGCGCCGGTCCGACTTCGCCTGCTCGATCTCGGTGAAGATGCGCTCGATGAAGCGGTCGCCATGGCGCTCGATGGTCTTTTCGATGCGACGGATGTCGATCAGGTCGCTGCCGATTCCGACGATCATCGGGCGGTCTGGCCCGGCATGAAGTGCGCACGCTCGCGCGCCCTGTCGGCGAGGCGCCTGCGCCGCTGCTCGCGAAACACGCCGACCGCCCAATAGGTGACGAGATAGAGGATCAGGCCGCACAATGCGCCGAGCATCGCGCCGCCGACGGTCATCGGCTTCAGGAAGGGCTGCCAAAGCAGCGCGAAATCAAGCTCCCACAGGACGCGGCCGAGTTCGAGCGGCTTCAACTGGCCCGGCTCGCTGCCGTCGAGGACATAGCGCCCGAGACCGAGCGAACAGCCCCAGATGAAGGGAAAGGTGATCGGATTGCCGACTGCCGTGCCGAGCGCCGAGGCGATGAGATTGCCGCGCAGCAGCCACGCCAGAACGCCGGCGATGACGAAGTGGAAGCCGAGATAGGGAAGGAAGGACGCGAAGGCGCCCGCCGCGACGCCTGCGGCAACGGCATGCGGCGTGGCGGTCAGGCGCAGCACGCGCTTGGAGAAATACCGCGCCGAGCGCGCAAAGGAGCGGCGCGGCCAGAACATGGTCCGCAACTTCTCGCCAAAATCCGCTGCCTTGCGTCGCCTGAAAAGCATTGCCCGTTCGTCTCTCGAACCGAGGCCTATCCCGGCTCTGTGATGAGAATATGGATCGTCGCCAGCCGTCAGGATATAGACACGAGCGCGTGATCGAAACAATCCGCTATCAGGATGTAATGTTTCGTGAAGTCGCGCGTCACAGATTGCGGCTTCCCGGCTTCACGGCCGGGATGGCGGCGAGTTCGGGCGGCAGGGCATCGGCCGGAAAGGCCGGCACCTCGTATTCGGCAAGCGCGACCAGCGGCACGCCGACATCGACCTTGCCGGCCGAACGATCGACGATGCAGGCGGCGGCGACCACGTTCGCGCCCAATTCCTGGAGGCAGGCGACCGTCTCGCGGATCGACAGGCCCGTCGTCACGATGTCCTCGACGATGACGACGCGCGCCCCCTTTTCCATCTCGAAGCGGCGCAGCCTGAAGACGCCGTTCTCGCGCTCGACCCAGACCGCCGGCACGCCGAGATGACGGGACGTCTCATAGGCCGGGATGATGCCGCCGACGGCCGGGCCGACGACATAATCGATCTCGCCGGCCTCCGCGCGGATCTTCTCCGCCAATGCCTTGCACAGGCGCTCGGTCTTGTCGGCATGCATGAAGACGCGGGCCTTTTGCAGGAAGACGGGGCTGCGCAGGCCGGAGGTCAGGATGAAATGCCCCTCCAGGATCGCGCCCGCCTCGCGGAAAATCGCCAATACGTCTTCGGTCTTCATCATGCCCCGCCTTTCTATCCGTTCACGCGGCGCACTTCCGAAACGCTCGCATTTTCCTTCAGTTGCGACATCAGCCGGTTCAGATGCTTCAGGTCCCAGACCTCGAGATCGAACACCATCTCGGTGAAATCCGGCGCGGTGCGCAGCATGGATAGGGTATGGATGTTGGCGTCGTTCGATGCAATCACCTGCGAGATATTCGCAAGCGATCCCGGCTCGTTCAGCGCCGTCACCGAAACGCGCGCGGGAAAGCGTTCCTTGGTGTCCTCGTCGATGTCCCAGCGCACGTCGATCCAGCGCTCCGGCTGGTCGTCGAACGCCGTCAGCGAGGGCGACTGGATCGGGTAGATCGTGATGCCCGAGCCCGGATGCATGATGCCGACGATGCGGTCGCCCGGAACGGCGCCTTCCGGCGCGAACTTGACCGGCAGGTCGCCGCGCACGCCGCGGATCGGCAGCGCCCCGGCGCTTTCGCGCCGGCCGGGTTTTTCCGGTTCGCTCGAGCGCGGCATCTGGAACAGCATGCCCGCCGCATTGCGCAGGTTGAACCAGCCTTCCTCGCGCTGGCGCGGCGGCTGCACCGCGCGCTCCTCCTTGTGGTCGGGATAGACCGCGCGCACGACATCCGGCGACGACAATTCGCCGCGCCCGACGGCGGCCAGCACGTCCTCGACATCCTTGCGCGCCAGACGGTGCAGCACCGGCTTCAGGAGTTCCTTCGAAAACTTCTTGCCCGAGCGTTCGAATGCGCGTTCGAGAATGCGCGTGCCGAGGCCGGAATACTGCTTGCGGATCGCGTTCTTGGTCGCGCGGCGGATGGCCGAGCGCGCCTTGCCGGTGACGACGACGGATTCCCAGGCGGCAGGCGGCACCTGCGCCTTCGAGCGGATGATCTCCACCTCGTCGCCGTTCTTCAGTTCCGTCATCAGCGGCATGATGCGGCCGTTGATCTTGGCGCCGACGCAGGTGTCGCCGACATCGGTATGGACGGCATAGGCGAAGTCGATCGGCGTCGCGCCGCGCGGCAGCGCGATCAGCCGGCCCTTCGGCGTGAAGCAGAAGACCTGGTCCTGGAAGAGCTCCAGCTTGGTGTTTTCGAGGAAGTCTTCCGGGTTGTCGCCTTCCGAAAGCTGCTCGATCGTGTGGCGCAGCCACGCATAGGCGTTGGTGTCCTTGGAAAGCTTCAGCCCGCCATTGCCGGCGACGACCGCGCCGTCCTTGTAGAGCGTGTGGGCGGCGACGCCGTATTCGGCGATGTCGTCCATCTGGCGCGTGCGGATCTGCAGTTCGACGCGCTGGCGCGAGGGACCGACGATGGTCGTGTGGATCGAGCGGTAGTCGTTCTGCTTCGGCGTCGAGATGTAGTCCTTGAAGCGGCCCGGCACCATCGACCACGTCGTGTGGATGGCGAAGAGCGCGCGGTAGCAATCCTCCTCGTTTTCGACGACGACGCGAAAGCCGAAGATGTCGGACAGTTGCTCGAAGGAGAGCGCCTTGGTCTCCATCTTGCGGAAGACGGACCAAGGCTTCTTCTGCCGGCTCTTCACCTTCGCCTTGATGTCGTATTTCTCGAACAGGACGGAGAGCGATTTCTCGATCTCGGTGATGACGTCCTTCGAGCGCTCGTAGATGTCGGCGAGGCGTTCGGTGACCGCGCGGTGGGCCTCCGGGTTCATGGTGCGGAAGGCCAGTTCCTCCAGCTCCTCGCGCATGTCCTGCATGCCCATGCGCCCGGCCAGCGGCGCATAGATGTCCATCGTCTCCTCGGCGATGCGGACGCGCTTGTGCTCGGGCATGTGGTCGAGCGTGCGCATGTTGTGGAGCCGGTCGGCGAGCTTCACGAGCAGGACGCGCACGTCCTCGGCGATGGCGAGGAGGAGCTTGCGCAGGTTTTCGGCCTGCTCGGCCTTCTTGGAGACGAGGTCGAGTTTCTTGAGCTTGGTCAGTCCCTCAACGAGCTTGCCCATTTCGGGCCCGAACAGCGTGTCGATCTCCTGGCGCGTCGCGGAGGTGTCCTCGATCGTGTCGTGCAGGAGCGCGACGGCCACCGTCGCCTCGTCGACATGCATGTCGGTGAGGATCGCGGCCACTTCGAGCGGATGGGAGAAATAGGGATCGCCGGATGCGCGCTTCTGGTGACCGTGCTTTTGCATGGCATAGACATATGCCTTGTTCAAAAGCGCTTCATTCACGTCGGGCTTGTAGCGCTGGACGCGCTCGACAAGCTCGTATTGCCGCATCATGTGCAACCGGCCCCTTCAGACGAAATATGCCGCGCCATCATAGCGGCGCGGCATACAGATTAGATAGTCATCAAACGGCAGCGGCGGAAGATCGCCAATGCGACGACGATCAGAAATCGTCGCTCTTTTCCGGCGCGACCAGGCCTTCGATGCCGGCCAGCAGATCGTCTTCCGACATGCGGTCGAAGGCGATGTTGTCCTCGCTCTCGTCGGTGGCGACGATCGTCTCCTCGCCGCCCTCGGCCGGAAGCGCGGCGGCTTCGACTTCGGGTTCGTCGACCTCGACGTGCTTTTGCAGCGAGTGGATCAGGTCTTCCTTCAGATCTTCCGGCGAGAGGGTTTCGTCGGCGATCTCGCGAAGGGCGACGACCGGGTTCTTGTCGTTGTCGCGGTCGATCGTGATCGCGGCGCCCTGCGAGATCTGGCGGGCACGGTGGCCGGCGAGCAGAACGAGCTCGAACCGGTTGTCGACCTTATCGATGCAATCCTCAACGGTGACGCGGGCCATGGGAACGCCCCTTTCATGTCTTCAGGTGTCGGGAGATTGCGTGCTCCATAGCGAAAACCAAGCCTCTTGACAAGCATTCCGGCACGCACTTCTGATGCCATCAAAAATGCTTGAGCCCGGCGCGGCCGATGTTGGCATGGCGCGCCATTCAGCCTATGTCTTTTCTTATATTCAGTTTCGCTTGAATTCGATTTCGGCCCTCGGGCGGCAGCCATTGCGACAGGCCAAGCCATTGCGACAGGAATGATTGCCATGTTCGACCCGCGCGAAAAGATCGCCCTCTTCATCGACGGCGCCAATCTCTACGCCACGTCCCGCGCGCTCGGCTTCGACGTCGACTACCGCAAGCTCCTGACGCATTTCCAGAAGCACGGCTATCTCCTGCGCGCCTACTACTACACTGCGCTGATCGAGGATCAGGAATATTCCTCGATCCGGCCGCTGATCGACTGGCTCGACTACAACGGCTACAAGGTCGTGACCAAGCCCGCGCGTGAATTCACCGACGCGATGGGGCGGCGCAAGATCAAGGGCAACATGGACATCGAGCTGACGGTCGACGCCCTCGAACTCGCCGGCACGGTCGACCACTACGTCATCTTCTCCGGCGACGGCGACTTCCGCAGCCTCGTCGACGCGCTGCAGCGCAAGGGGCGCAAGGTTTCCGTCATCTCCACCATGGCCTCGCAGCCGCCGATGATCTCGGACGATCTGCGCCGGCAGGCCGATCATTTCATCGACCTGAACTCGCTCAAGGCTGAAATCGGCCGCGAGGGCGGCGAGCGCGTCGTGCGCCGTCCGGCCCCCGAACCCGTCGACGAAGACGAGTTCGAATGAGCCGCGCCGTTTCCGTCGGACCGGCCGAGCCCTCGCCCGATTGTCCGCTCTGTCCGCGCCTGCATGATTTCATCGCCACGTGGCGCGCGCGCGAGCCGCACTGGTTCAACGCTCCGGTGCCGACCTGGCGGACGCAGGGCGGCGACGCCGACGTGCGGCTCCTCATCGTCGGTCTCGCGCCCGGTCTCCGGGGCGCCAACCGCACCGGCCGCCCGTTCACCGGCGACTATGCCGGCGACCTTCTCTATTCGACGCTGAAGCGCTTCGGCTTCGCCACCGGCGAGTTCGAGGCACGCCCGGACGACAGCCTGGAACTGATCGAGACGGCGGTGACGAATGCGGTGCGCTGCGTGCCGCCGGAGAACAAGCCGGTCGGCGCGGAGATCAACACCTGCCGCAAGTTCCTCGTGCCGACCATCGGACGGTTCGCGAACTTGAAAGCGATCGTGACCCTCGGCTCGATCTCGCACCAGTCCGTCGTGCGCGCGCTCGGCGGCCGCGTCGCCGAACACAAGTTCGGCCACCAGGCGGAGACGGAACTCCGCGGCATCCGCGTATTCTCCAGCTACCACTGCTCGCGCTACAACACGAATACGGGGCGGCTGACGGAAGAGATGTTCGTGAATGTTTTCAGGGACGTGCGGGGGTTTTTGGACGGTTAGAGTCGGGACGGCTTGCGTGGCGCAGATGGCGAGGCCTGGATTCCTGTGACAAGCACAGGAATGACGGCTGCACGAGTGTCATTGCAAGTCAGAACCGATGGATTTTCGCATCAATGAACCTGCCGTCATTCCTGTGCTTGTCACAGGAATCCAGGCCTCGCCATCTCAACCGCTCAACCGTGATTCTTCAACAGCCGCGCCTTTTCCCGGCCCCAGTCGCGCTGCTTTTCGGTCTCGCGCTTGTCGTGCAGCTTCTTGCCGCGGGCGAGGCCGAAGAGGAGCTTGGCGCGGCCCTTTTCGTTGAAGTAGATCTTCAGCGGCACCATCGTCATGCCTTCGCGCTCGACGCCCTGCTTCAGCCGCGCCATCTCCTTCTTCTTCAGGAGGAGTTTGCGGCGGCGTCTCGGCTCGTGGTTGAAGCGGTTGCCTTGCGTGTATTCGGGAATGTACGAGTTGATCAGCCAGATCTCGCCGCCCTCCGCCGAAGCGTAGGATTCGCCGATGTTCGCCTGTCCCTCGCGCAGCGACTTGACCTCCGTGCCGGTCAGCGACAGGCCGGCCTCGTAGGTGTCGGTCACCTCGAAGGAAAAGCGCGCCTTGCGGTTTTCGGCCACCAGCTTGGAATTGTTGTCCTTGTCCTTGCTCATGGCATGGCAACGCGGAAAAGCGGCATCAGTTCATCAGCCCGGCATGGACCATCGCGGCGTCGATCGCCTTGGCCGTCGATTCCTCGACGGTGACGAGCGGCATGCGCACGACGTTCTCGACCTTGCCGAGGCGCGACAGGGCGTATTTCGATCCCGAGACCCCGGCCTCGATGAAGATCGCCTTGTGAAGCGGCATCAGCCGGTCCTGCAATTCGATCGCGCGCTCGCGGTCGCCGGCGAGCGAGGCGCGCTGGAATTCTGCGCAAAGGCGCGGCGCGATGTTGGAGGTGACCGAAATCGCCCCCTGCCCGCCATGCGCGTTGAAGCCGAGCGCCGAGGCGTCCTCGCCCGAAAGCTGGATGAAATCAGGCCCGCAGGTGATGCGCTGCTCCGACACGCGCTCGATCTTGCCGGTCGCGTCCTTGACGCCGACGATGTTCGGAAAATCCTTCGCCAGGCGCCCCATCGTCTCCGGCGTCATGTCGATGACCGAGCGCGGCGGGATGTTGTAGATGATGACCGGCAGCTTCACCGCCTTGGCGACTTCGGCGAAATGGGCGTAGAGCCCGCGCTGGTTCGGCTTGTTGTAATAGGGCGTGACGACTAGGATGGCGTCGGCGCCGGTCGTCTCGGCGAACTTCGCCAGTTCCACCGCCTCGGTGGTCGAGTTCGAGCCCGCGCCGGCGATGACCGGCACGCGGCGCGCCGCGACCTCGACGCAGATTTCGACGACGCGGCGGTGCTCGGCATGGCTCAACGTCGGCGATTCGCCCGTCGTGCCGACCGGCACCAGGCCGTTCGTGCCTTCCGCGATCTGCCATTCGACGAGCTCGCGATAGGCTTTCTCATCCAGGGCGCCGTCCTTGGTGAACGGGGTCACGAGCGCGGTCATCGAACCTGTGAACATGATCTCAAAGCTCCTGGGTAGGCACTTGGCAAGCGGAAAACGGCTATTCTGCCCGCCTTCTAGACGATCGGCGGCGGATGCACCATAGTCTTGAGACGGCCGCGGTCCCAATTTCGCCCCGGGATGCGACAGAATGCGCGGCATTCGAACGATGGCGATAACCAATCGTTTACGTCGTCTTCACCCGCAGGGGACTAGCATGGATGTCTCGTTGACTTACCTGTCCATGACGAACGACCCAGGACCGAAAGAATGCAGGCAACACTCAGGACCCGCGTCGCGCTTACCGGCTTGACCCTCGCCCTCCTTCCCGGGCTGGCGCTCGCCAATCCGGTATTGCCGTCCAACCCGCCGATCCCCGGCCAGCGGCCCTACCAGGCAGCGTCGAGCGGCGTCGACAGCGCGTTCACGACCGGCTCGGTCGTGGCCCAGTCGGCAGCGGCGATGGCGACCGATCTCGTCGTCAGCGGCGACATTTCCAAGCTCAAGGCCGGGCTCGACGCCCTGCAATCGGGCAACATTTCCCGCGCGCGCCTGACGCGCGACAATTTGCCGTCGAACTCGCTCGACCGGCAGATCCTCGCCTGGGCGATCGCCACGAGCGGCGCCGAGGGCGTGCCTTCGGGCGAAATCGCCCAGGCCGCCTTCGCGCTGAAGGGCTGGCCGGGCATGTCGCGGCTGCGCGCCAATTCCGAACGCGCGCTCCTGCGCGAGAACCCCGGCCCGCAGGGCGTCCTGCGTGCTTTCGGCGACACCCGCCCCGAGACGCCCGAAGGCGTCATCGCCCTGACCCGCGCGCATCTTGCGGTCGGCAACACGCAGGCCGCGCGCGCAGTCCTCGCGCCGCACTGGCGTAACGAGCGCATCGAGCCGCGCGAAGAGGCGGCGATGGTGCGCGAATTCGGCCGGCTCCTGACCGCCGCCGACCACTGGCACCGCATGGAGCGCGTGCTCCACATCGACCGCATCACCTCGGCCGAACGCGTCGCGGGGCTTGCCGGCGGCGAGGCGCTGACCCGCGCCTGGGCGGCCGTCATCCGCGGCGAATCGAATGCCGGCAAACTGCTCGCTGCCGTGCCGCAGGCACAGCGCAAGGCCGGCTACTATTTCGCGCAGGCCCGCCACCTGCGCCGCGCCGAGCGCTTCAAGGAAGCGGCGCAGGTCATGGCGCAGGCGCCCAAGGACGCCGCGTCGCTCGCCGATCCGGACGCCTGGTGGATCGAGCGTCGCGTCCTGTCGCGCGAGCTGATCGATATCGGCGAAAACCGCCTCGCCTATCAGGTCGCTGCCGGCCATGCGGCGGAAAGCGCGACAAGCGCGGTCGATGCGGAGTTCCATGCCGGCTGGTATGCGCTGCGCTTCAACAACGACGCCGCCTCGGCGAACCGCCATTTCGCGCGCATCGTGCAGATCGCCGAAGGTCCGATCTCGCTGTCGCGCGGCTATTACTGGCTCGGCCGCTCGGCGGAAGCCGGCGGTCCGGGCAATGCCCGCGACTACTACCAGCGCGCCGCCCGCTACGGCACGGCCTTCTACGGCCAGCTTGCCGCCGCCAAGCTCGGCGCCAGCACGATTTCAGCGAGCTTCCCCTCGGCGAGCGATGCCGACCGGCGCACTTTCGAAGGCCGACAGGCCGTGCAGGCGATCCGCCGGCTCGAACGCGCGGGCCATGAGGGCCGCGCCAACACGCTCTACCGCGACCTCGCGCTGCAGCTCGACAGCATCGGCGAGCTCGCGCTTCTGGCCGTCATGGCCGAGCGGCGCGGCGACCATCCCCTTGCCTTGCGAGTTGGCAAATGGGCGGCCGGCCGCGGCCTCGACGTCGGAGCACTCGCCCATCCGGTCGGCGCCATTCCCGGCAGCGCCAACATTTCGGCCGCGGGCAAGGCCCTCGCCTATGCGATCGCGCGGCAGGAAAGCGAGTTCAACATCTCGGCGCGTTCCGGCGCCGGCGCGCTCGGCATCCTGCAATTGCTGCCCGGCACGGCGCGCGACATGGCCCGCAAGATCGGCATTTCCTACGATCAGGCGCGGCTGACGCGCGACGCGAGCTACAATGCAGCGCTCGGCGCCGCCTATCTCGGCGAACAGCTCGAGCGCTTCGACGGCTCCTACATCCTGACCTTCGCCGGCTACAATGCAGGTCCGAACCGCGCAGCCCAGTGGGTTGGCCGCTATGGCGATCCGCGCGGCCAGAACATCGACGCCGTCGTCGACTGGATCGAGCGCATCCCCTTCCACGAAACGCGCTCCTACGTGCAGCGCGTGATGGAGAACTACCAGGTCTACAAGATGCGCCTGTCGGGTCGGGCGGACGTCGTCGCCGATCTCGTGGGCGGGCGTCGCTGATGGTTCCAAGGCCTTATGAGTGCGGCTCGCTGTTGCGAGGGGCAGCGCTCGACGTTGCCCCCCTCTGTCCTGCCGGACATCTCCCCCGCAAGGGGGGAGATCTCCCGACGGCGACTGCTCCTCGCGCACTGATACGTTGCAAGACTGGGGGTTGATGTCAACGCGCGTGATCTCCCCCCTCGCGGGGGAGATGTCCGGCAGGACAGAGGGGGCGCTGTCCGGCAGACATTTCAATCAATGCCTCACCTCTGCACCTCCCACGTCGTCACGCAGTCGGCGGGGCTGCGGTTCCGCCCTTTTTCGTTGCCGCGCTGCAAGTGCCTGGCGCTCGCAAGACCCGGCCTTGGCGCGGTTTGAACACCGTAAACGAAAAGAACCCGGCGGTTGCCCGCCGGGTTCTCCATTCAAGCTTGGATCAGCTCGATATTAGAACGAGCGCTGCAGACGCAGGAAGCCCGAGTTGGTCGACGGACGCAGGTCGATGTCCGTGTAGACGTATTCAGCGCGGACTTCGAAGTTCGTGACCGGGGTCCAGATCAGCGAAGCTTCAGCCTGCCAGCCGTCCAGGTCCGTTTCGGTGCCGAGCGCCGGAGCGAAGTTGTGGATGTTGCTGAAGTACTGAGCGCCGACCGAAGCAGCGAAGGTCTGCGAGAACTGCTGGCGGTAGGAAGCCAGGACCGACCACTCCGAGCCGACCGAGTAGGCGTTCGCGTTGTCGGCATAGTAGCCGATCAGGCGGAACGAGGAGCCCGGTGCGTTCGGAACGTTGAGCTGGAGACCAGCCTGAGCAGCCCAGCCGCCATCGTCGACTTCAACCAGGTTGGTGCCGCGGTCTTCGTCGTAGGCAGCCTTCGCCCACACGCCGCCCCAGGCCTGGTTGTACGACACGACACCGACGACGTCGGGGGTGTAGTTCTCGTTCGCATCGTCTTCGAGAGCGACCGTGGCTGCGAAGCCCGAGGCGCCACCGAAGGTGTACGAGATCAACTGGCGCTGCTGGTAGCCATAGGAGAGGCCGCCCCAGGAGTGCGAACCGAACTGAGCAACGCCGGCGCCCTGCGAGGCAACCCACGCGGATTCGGTGTAACCAGCGCGGAAGCCGCCGAGCTCGAGGAAGGCCTGATCGAAGCCGATCGTGCCACGGCCGTCCGACGAACCGGTGCGGCTGTTGAGCGGGCCGACGAGGTTCGAGTAGGCGTTGAAGTCGCCCTGCAGACGGACGTAGCCGCGCAGCGTGCCCCACTCGGTGTCCGAACGGGCGTCGAAGTTGACGCGAGCGCGGGTCGACTTGTTCCAGCGGTCGGTGGCGAAGCCGTGGTAGTTGCCGGCTTCGTCAGCAGCGCCCATCTGGTACCAGACGAGGCCGGAGACCTGAAGGCAGGTTTCGGTGCCCGGGATGTAGAAGAAGCCAGCGCCGTACATGTCGCAAACGCGAACGTACTCAACGGGCTCCGGCTCGGCGTAAACGATGGCGTCGGCAGCCTGGGCACCGGAAACGGCAACCAGTCCAGCAGCGGAGCCGAGAAGAAGGCTCTTAATGTTCATTTCTGACCTCCAGTCAAAAGTTGTTAAGCGGGTCTGGGCTCTTTTTGCTGAAGGACAGCGTTTCCCTGCCCCATCCCCAATCTCAGAAAAAGGAAGCGTGTTTCGCCGCCCCTTCTTCGATCATGACAATACGCAGGACCGTCTCCCGATCAACCGCGTTTGCGCCGTCGGGGGCGTTCATGCACCCCTATGGAAGGGGCTTGTTGCACAAAAGCCACGATTTGGGGTGCCGCCTTTACGCTCTATTAATGGGTGTGGCGCGATCGGCGCCGCTGCCGCTGCGTCATCACGTCGGCGAAGCCTCCGCAAATGCCCGGAATCAGCCTTTTGGGCGCGAATCGCCGGCCCCGAGTCGTTTTTCCGCTCGCCAGCACCATGTGCTTATTGATTGTGGGAGGCGATTTCTTTATCGACCGGGGCACCGGAGAGGTGGCCGAGTGGTCGAAGGCGCTCCCCTGCTAAGGGAGTAGGGCTCAAAAGGCTCTCGTGGGTTCGAATCCCATCCTCTCCGCCACCAGCCCGTCGATATTTAGCAGAGTTCAGCCCGCAGCGCGGCGGGCGGCGCTTTCGCCTGGCATGTCCAGGCCGAGAATGCGCACGGCATTGTCGTGGAAGAGCTTTTGCCGGTCCGATTCGGTGAGTTCGACCTCGGCAAGCTGGTCGAGGCAGGTCTGCGGGTCCCAGCAGGGGTAGTCCGTGCCGTACATGACGTTGTCGATACCGTAATACTCGATCGCGAATCGCTGTCCGGCCACGTGCGGGGAGACGGTGTCGGTGTACATGCGCTTGAGATAGTGGCTCGGCGGGTGCGGCAGCTTCGCCTGCTTGCCGTTCTTGTCCATCCGGCCCGACTGGTAGGGCAGCGCGCCGCCCGTATGCGACATCACGATCTTGAGGCCCGGATGGCGGTCCATCAGGCCGGAGAACATCAGCCGCGAGGCCGCGACGCTGACCTCGACGACCCGGCCGAGGCTCAGGTGAAGCGCGTTGCCGTAGCCCGACAGCATCTCGGCGAAGATCGCATCGGTCGGATGCAGGAACATGGGCAGGCCGAGTTCGGCGACGCGGGCATAGAACGGCTCCAGCCTTTCGGCGTCGATGCGCGGATCGGCGCCGACGCTGCCGGGCAGGTTCACGCCCATCAGGCCGAGTCGGTCGACCGCATCCTCCAGCACGTCGAGCGCCGTGGCGGTGTCGGCAAGGGGAATCGCAGCGCTCGCCCAGAGCCGGCCGGGATAGCGCGCGACCGCCCAGGCCATCTGCTCGTTCCACTCGATCGCCGCGTCGCGGCCTTCCTCCGGTTCGAGTTCAGAGAAATAGATCGAAAAGGGCCCGATGGAGAGCACGGCGCCGATGTCGTGGCCGAGTGCGTCCATGGCCTCGAGCTGCCTGTCGAGATCGAACCATTCGGCCCAGCTCGCGATGCGGCCCGCGCGGTCGCCCGCGCCGCGATAGGTCCAGCCGCCCCGCTCGTTCCGGTCGGCACGCGGAAAGCCCTTGCGCGCCTCCAGTCTCTCGAAGATCGGGCGCGGCCACCAATGGAAATGCGAATCGATGATCTTCATGGATTGATCCTTTCGGCCGTTCTCACTTCTTCGGGGTGACGCGCCATGCGTCGGTCTTCGATTCGAGGAAGGCGAGCGCCTGCGTCAGCGCCACGCCGAGCAGGATGATGATGACGATCGACACCATCATCTTGGTCGTCTGCAGGTGCTGCGCATAGTAGTTGATGGAATAGCCGAGCCCGGCATTGCCGCCAAAGAGCTCGGCCACCACGACGCCCGTCAGCGCCCGACCGACGCCGAGCTGGAGGCCCGCGACGACGATCGGCACGGAACCGGGCAACGCCACGCGCAGGAAGATGTCCCAGGGCCTTGCGCCGAACGAGGTCGCGGCGCGGACCAGGTCGCGATCGACATTCTTGATGCCCGCGAGCGTGTTGGCATAGATCGGCGTCAGCGCGAAAAGGAAGGCGATGGCGACGATCGTCGGGGTTCCATAACCGAGCCAGGCGATGAAGAGCGGATAGAAGGCGACGGTCGGTGCCGAATACTTGAACCAGATGAAGGGCTCGAGCGCGGATTCGACGTCGCGATACCAGCCGGCCAGGACGCCGAGGCCGATCCCCACCCCCGTCGCCAGACCGAGAGCCAGGACGAACGAGTAGAGCGTCGCGGACACGTCGCGCATCGTGTCGCCGTTCTGGAACTGCACCCAGAATTCCTGCGCGACCAGCGACGGCGTCGAGACGAAAAACGGGTTGATGAGGCCGAGCGAGACCGACAATTGCCACATGGCGAGGATGCCCAGCATCGACAACGTGCCGAGGATGAGCGTCTGGCGGCTCCTGAGGAAGCGGGTCATGTTTCGGGCCTCCAGTTGCGCACGCGGCCTTCAAGGACGCGCACCAGGGTCGTCATCGCATAGCCGAAGACGCTGACGACGAGCGCGTAGACGAGCAGGCGGTCGACGCGCATCGAAGAGCCATAGACGACGAGCTGGTGGCCGATTCCGGCCTGAGAAACGTAGAGTTCGCCCACAACGACGCCGAGCACCGCGCGGCCGACCGCCAGGCGTATGCCCGCGAGCAGCGACGGCAGCGATCCGGGCAGCAGGATGTGGCGGAAGATGTCCATGCGCGTCGCGCCGAAGGACTGCGCGGCCCTCACCAGCTTGGCGTCGGCCTCGCGCATGCCGGCCATCGTGTTGACGATGATCGGGAAAATGGCGCCCAGAAAGACGACCGCGACCTTCGACGCCATGCCGATGCCGAGCCAGATCGTCATGATCGGCAGCAGGATCAGCGTCGGCGCGATATAGAGCGCCATCAGCGGCGGATTTATTATGTCGCGCGCAAGGCGCGAATTGCCGAGGAGCACGCCGAGCGGCACGCTGACGACGAGCGCCAGCGCGAAACCGAGGAAGAATTCGGTCAGGCTGATGCGGGCGTGATGGAGGAAATTGTCCGTTCGGAAGACTTCGACGGCCGCCCTGGCGACCTCGGAAGGCTGGCTGGTGAAGCGGCCGTTGACCCAGCCCATCTCCGGCGCGACCTGCCACAGGATGAGGAAGGCGGCGACCGAACAGAAGCCGATCACGGACGAGCGTGCGCCCGCGCCGAGCCTTGCCGGCTCAGGGACGCGCTTTTGCGGCGCCGTCGCCGCGACCGCCACCATCAGACCGCTTCCCGCACGAGATGCATCGTCGCCATGTCGGCGGCCAGGTGCGCGCGCAGGCGGCGCCGGTATTCGGCGAAGGCGTCGCTGTCGAGCATCTCGCCGCGGCGTGGCCGCGGCAGGTCCACCTTGATCACGTCCTTGATGTGACCGGGATTGCGCCCCATCACCACCACCTTGTCGGCGAGGAAGATCGCCTCGTCGATGTCGTGCGTCACGAACAATGCCGTCTTGCGGTCGCGCTCCCAGATGCGCAGGAGTTCGTCGCCCATCACCTCGCGCGTCTGCGCGTCGAGCGCGCCGAAGGGCTCGTCCATCAGGAGCACCGCAGGATCGACGGCGAGCGCGCGGGCGATGTTGACGCGCTGGCGCATGCCGCCGGAAAGCTGGTGGGGATGGTAATCCGCAAACGAGCCGAGGCCGACGAGGTTGATGTACTGCATCGCCCGCTTCGACAGGTCGCCCTGGCGCCAGCGGCGCATCTCCAGACCGAAGCGGACATTGCCGAGCACCGTCTTCCAGGGCAGGAGCGATGCTTCCTGAAAGACGACGGAGCGGTTCGGACCGGGACCTTCCACCGCATCGCCGTCGATCGTCAGCGTGCCATCGGCGATCGGCACCAGGCCGGCGATGGCCAGAAGCAGGGTCGACTTGCCGCAGCCGCTCGAGCCGACGATCGTCACGAATTCGCCGGCCTCGATGTCGAGCGACACGCTGTCGACGGCCGTGAACGTGCCCTCGCCCTTCGGGAGCCTGTACTCGATCGACAGGTTGCGGACTTCGATCTGTGCCACGTCTTCATCCTCCGCATTCGTTTAAGCATGCCGGCCGCCGCGTCCGCGTCGGCCGGGCGGGAGCCACGCCTATTGCGGCTTCCATTCCTCGAAGCTGTCCATGTAGGTCGTGTCGAGCCAGCGCTCGTTCTCCCACATCTCGGTGTAGGCGCCGTTCTCGATCCCGATGTTCCAAAAGGCCGTCATGCCTTCCTCGCTCGGAAGGCGGCCATCCTCGTACAGTTCGTCGATGAAGTCGTCATAGGTCTGTGCGGCGTAGTTCTCCTCCACGCCGATGCGCTCGGCGATCAGCTTCACCGAACGGGCCTTGTCTTCCTTGGCGAGCCGCACGCCCTTCACGAAGGCACGCAAAACGGCCTTCATCGTGTTGGGATTGTCGGTGATCGTTGCCTGCGGCGCGTAGAACACGTGGTTCGGATAGTCGGCCGCGATGTCCTTCTGGCTGTAGATCAGCTTGTAGCCCTGGTCGCCGGCGATGAATTTTTCCGGCGCGGCGAAGATGTTGACGTCGAGCTGGCCCGCATCCATCGCGGCGAGACGCGCGCCCGAGCCGCCGCCCTGGATGATCTGGACGTCGCGCTGCGGGTCGAGACCGTTCGAATTCAGCGCATAGCGCGTCAGGAAGTCTGTCGACGAGCCGAACGTCGTTACGCCGTAGCGCTTGCCCTTGCTCTCGGCGATCGAGTTGGTGCCCTCGACGGCGTACCACTCGAAGATGCCCATGTTGAAGCCGCCGTAGAAGGCGCGCAGTTCCTGGCCGGACTCGATGCCGACCAGCACTTCGGCCAAGGCGCCGACGCCGATGTCGACCGCGCCCGCCACCATGCCGCGCACGAGATCCGTGCCGCCGCGGAAGGCGACGAGTTCGACGGTCAGCCCTTCTTCGGTGAAGTAGCCTTTTTCCTCCGCGAGATAGAGCGGCAGGAAGGTCGATGTGGTGACCGGCAGGCCGATCGTGATCTCGGCCTGTTCCGGCGCTTCCTGCGCGAAGGCCATGCCGGCCTGCATGGCGAGCGCCACGCCGGCGGCGGCGAATGTCGATAATGCTTTCATGTCTTCCTCCCGGTTGTTCGTTGAAATCCTGCCCTATGCGAGACGCCGCGGCCGCTCCTCAACGGCCCTTTCCTGCTGCGTCTCGCCCATAATCCGATCGAAGGCGGTGCGCACCTCGTCGAGCGCATCGGCGCGTCCTTCATGAAGCGCGGCCTGCACCCCGGCCAGAAGCCGCGCCGTCTGCGTGTCCTCCAGCCGGCCGAGCTTGGTGCCGAGCACGCATTCGGCGACTGCGATGTTGCCGTCGTCGCCCGGCCCGCGCAGGCAGGTCGCCTCGCGCCATACGCCGCGCACGAGCACCCGCACGCGCGCCGGCCAGGCCGTATCGGCGCCCGCGGGCAGGGTATCGTCGGCATGGATTTCGACATGTTCGGCAAGCGCCAGTGCAGGCTCGTCCGGCGCAACGGTCGCCTCGACGTCGTGAAGCCGGCCGGGCTCGCATGCGGCAAGCGCGATCCGCAGCCTGAGATTGGCGATCCGCGACAGGCGGTCGCTCAGGTCGAGCGGCCGCGTGACGACCGGCAGACAGGCGGAAGGCAGGTCGATCCGCACCGCGTCGATCGACCGGGCGTCGAGCCCGTCGGCAGCTTCGAGAAAGGCCGTGAGGGCATTGACGCCCTGTCGCGCGGCAACATAGGGCTTCAGCCCGACGCGCATCAGAGGCGACGTGCCGGACGGCAAGGCGGGAATAGCATCGCCGACGGCACCCTGCCCTCGCAGCCATGCGGCCGAGACCAGCCCGAGATCCCCACGAAATCCATGTGCGGCGGCCTCGGCCGCGCGCACGCCCTTCAAGGTCGCCTCGCCGATCGACAGCCAGCGTGCCGAGGGCGCACCGGACGGACGACCGAGCCGCCCCGAGGTTCCAGCCAGCGCGATCGCCAGCGCATGGGCGAGGTCGTCGGGACCGAGCCGCATCGCGACGCCGGCGCTCACCGCGGCCATGGCCGGTGCCGCAAAGAGCGTCGGCCAGATGCCGCGCTCCAGCGCCGTCACGCCGCCAACCGCGTCGGCAAGCCACAGCCCGACCGCCGTCCCCGCCTCGCAGGCCTCCAGAAGACTGTCGGCATCGCGGGCGAGCGACAGCGCCGCCGGCACCGTCACGGCGTCCGGCGACAGGCAGGTCGGCACATGGATCGCGTCATATTCCGACATGCGGATAATCGAAGCTGCGGCCGGCACCTTTGCTTCGCCGTAGAAGCGCCGGATTGCCTGCGCCTCGCCGAGCCGCATCGTCTTGGCGAGGCAGACCAGCGCATCGGCGACATGGACGGCCAGCGCGCGGCGATCCGCATCGCCGGAAGGCGTGCGGCATGCGACGGCGTCGATCAGCGCTTCGATCGTCACGCGGCCGCCTCCATGCCCGCTTCGCTGTGCGTCAGGACGCGGCTTGCCACCATCGGCGCGTCGCCGATTCGCGCTCGCAGCGTCAAGACGCCATAGGGAAGTTGCTCGACGAGCGGCGCCTGGGAGGATGCCGCCAGTTTCAAGGGACGCGTCGCGAACGGGGCTTCGATCGACCAATCCTCGACCGCCATGTCGCTGCGCCCGGCCTCCGCGGCAATCCGCGCGCCGAGGTCGATGCTCGGGTCCAATCCTGCCAGCCGGTCGGCAAATTCGGCGAATCGCGCCGCGGCTGCGCCGTCCCGGCCGCCCGAGTGCGCCAGCGTCTCTGTGCGGCGCGTCCAGACGCCGTTATAGGCGACCGAAACGCGCGCGGCGAAGAGATCGCCCAACGCCTCGCGACCGTCGATGCGGGCAAGGCGGGATTCGCGGCGCAAATCCGGCGCGATGGCGACGTAGCACTCTTCCGCGCCCGCCAGCCGGACGGCGCGCTCGAGCGGGCCTGTGATGTCGCCGACGCACGCTGCCGAAAGGTCGAGGCCGGCAAAGGCCGTGGATGCGATCGCGTCGGCCTTTTGCGCCAGCGCGGTCTCGGCGGAGGTCGGCACGGCACGCACGGCGGCAAAGAGGCCGGTAGCATCCGAAAGCGCGACGCTCGAGGCCGCAAGCATGTCGCCGATCAGCGCGCCGGGCATCATGTCGGCCTCGACCGCGCCGACCTTCAAAGCGCCCGCGGCGCGCAGCGTCTCGCCGATCAGCCTGCCGGGCTTCGGCGAATGCAGGATGTCGCAGGTGGGGTTCACCGAGCCCAGCCAGTTGCCGACGCGTTTCGACAGCGCGGTGACGAAGAGCGGTCGGCCCTCGGCGAGGACGAGCAGCACCCCGTCCGACCAGTAGGGCGTGAAGCCGGTGAAATAGTTCACCGCCGCCGGACGCACCAGCGTCGTATAGGCGATGACGGCGTCGAGGCCGGCAGTCTTCATGGCGCCGCGCAGCCGCGCGATCCGCTCGCCGACATCGCCCGCCGACAGTTCGTCCTCACGCCATTTGATCAGTCCGCGTCGCATCGCCCCCCTCCTAGTGCTGCGCCACGGCGAAAAGCCGGCGTTCGGTTTTCGTCAGCACCTCGGCTCCGTCCGCGCCGACGATCAGCGAATCGCCGAGCACCATGTAGCCGACCTCGGGATGGTAGGTGTTCGGGTGAACGATCAGCGACATGCCCTCCTCGATCACCATGTCCACCTCCTCGAGAATCTGCGGCCGCGTGTCGAGGAAGAGGCCGATGCCGTGTCCGCGCACACGTGTGTATTCGCTCGTCACGTAATCTCCGAGCCCGTAGCGGCGGAAGACATCGTTCTCCGCACGCGCAACGTCCGCCGCGGTGACGCCCGGCCGAACCGCATCGATCCCGGCCACCATCGCCTCGTGATAGACGCCGAAGGCGCGAAGCTGCGCCTCGGAAGGTTCGCCGACGACGAGCGTGCGGCAGATCTGGACGAAGTAGCCGTCGACGCAGGGCGTCAGTTCGGTGGTGACGAGGTCGCCCTCCTTCAGCCGCTTGCCCATCGGCGGCGCCATGCCGCGCACTTCGGGTCCGCCGACGCCGATGATCATGAAATTGTCGTCGGCGCCGTTCGCGCGGAAGAAGGCCTCGATCTCGGCGATCATCGAGAAGTCCTCGCGCCCGGCGATGGCGGCACGGCGGAACACGTCGTAGCCCTCGTCGGCGAGGTGCGCGGCACTGCGGATGGCGTTCAGCTCGTCCTCGGCCTTGACGATCAGCAGCCGGTCGAGAAGCGCGGTCGCATCGCTCAGTCGCAATTCTTCGGAACGGCGCGACAGGCCATAGGGCAGATGCGCGGCCGGCCCCGCGCCGACGCGCCGGTTGCCGTGGCGTTCGACGATGCGGCCGACATCGCCGACGAGATCGCCGACATGCTCGGTGCGCACGCCGCCAAGCTCGACGCCCGCGCGCTCGGCCTCGAGCGCATCGTCGAGATAGAGCGTCACCTCGCCATCGCGGCCGACGAGCGCCAGCCCCTCGCCTTCGAGGATGCCGAAATCGGTCGCGTAGCGCAGGTAGTCGTTGCGCCAGGCGCTGCCGTGCAGGAGCAGGAGATCGATGTTCTCGGCCTTCATGGCTTCCATCAGGCGCTTGCGACGGGTTTCGAGCAGGCTCATCGGGTGGTCCTCACGAGGCCAGACGGACGGGCTGGGGATCGCGGCCATAGCTTCGTCCAGCGCTTTCGGGCGAGACGATGCCGTCGGCGATGTCGGCGTCGAGCGCATCGGGGTCGCGGTCCTCGGGCTTGCCGTAGCCGCCGCCGCCCGCCGTTAGGAACGTGACGCGGTCGCCGGGGTGGAACTGGATTTCGGTGCCCTTTTGCACCGTCTGGCGCGTGCCGTCGGCACGCTCGATGATGGCCGTGTTGACGGCGCCCTCGCCGCCGCCGTGCAGACCCCAGGGCGGGGTGACGGTGCGGTCGAAATTGATGTTGCCCTTGCAGGCCTGTAGGCAGCGATAGGTCAGCGCGACGCCGAGCCCGCCCCGATACCTGCCCGCACCGCCCGAATCCGGGCGCAGCGCGTGCTGCTCGATGATGAAGGGATACTTGATCTCCTGCAGTTCCACCGGCGTGTTGCGCACGTCGCCCTGGCAGACCGAGACCGATGCCGATGCGCCGTCCGCCTCGGGCCGTCCGCCCCAGCCGCCGCCGAAGATGTTCATCAGAAGGAAGCGCGAGCCGTCCTCGTGGAAGCCGAAGAAGGAACAGCCGCCCATGTCGCCCTTGTGTGCGGCCGGCACCACGTCCGGAATGGCTGAGGAGAGCGCCTTCAGGATCGTGTCGATCACTGTCGGCAGCGCGATGCTCCACTGGCCGAGCGCGGCGGGCGAGCGGGCGCTGAGGATCGTGCCGTCGGGCAGATCGACGGTCAGCGGGCGGAAGCAGCCTTCGTTGACGTCGAGCTCGGGCGAGGTCAGCGCCTTGAAGGCGACGCGGGCGGCGGCGATGCCGCCCGACCGGCCGCAATTCATCGGGCTGTTCACCTGCGGGTGCATCTGCGAATAGTCGACCGTCATCTGCGAGCCGGCGATGGTCACCTTGACCTTGATCCGGATCGGAACGTCGAGCGCGCGGCCGTCATTGTCGAGGAAGCTTTCCGCCTCGTAGACGCCGTCCGGAATGTTCTCGACGACGAGGCGCGCCGCCTTCTCGGCCTGGTCCCAGATCGTGTCGACGGCCTGCGCGACGGTCTCCTGCCCGTAGCGCGCGATCAGTTCGCCGTGGCGGCGGGCGCCGAGCTGGCAGGATGCGATCTGCGCGCGCAGATCGCCGAGGCTCGCATCGGGGTAGCGAATGTTGTCGCGGATGATCTGGTAGAGCGTCTCGTTGAGCTTGCCCGCCTCGTAGATCTTCAGCGAGCGCATCTGGAGACCCTCGCTGAAAATCTCCGTCGTCGCGCTCGAGCCGAAGCCCTGGCGCCCGCCGCCGATGTCGACCCAGTGGGCGCGATTTGCGGCGAAGCCGACGAGCTTGCCGTCATGAAAGCACGGCGCGTAGACGACGACGTTGTTCAGGTGCTGGCCGCAGACCTGGCCATGGTTCATCACCAGGACGTCGCCCTCGGCAAAGCCGTCGAGGCCGTAGCGCTGGATGCCGTCCTCGACCGCGACGCCGAGATCGGCGAGGAAGATCGGCAGGCCGCCGCGGTTCTGCGAGATCATCTGCGCGGAGGTGTCGAGCAGGCCGCAGCAATAGTCGCGCACCTCGTAGATCATCATGTTGTAGGCGGACTTGCACAACACGTCCGCCATCTCGTCGGCATAGGCGACGACGGCGCTGCGCACGACTTCGACGGTAACCGGATCTGCCTTGGGATTGCTCATGTGTCGGTTCCTTCGTGTCAGTTCCGGGTCGCAAGCGTGATGACGAGGTGGCCGTGCGGCGTCACCTCGACCTCGTCGCCGGGATGGATCAGGATGGTCGAGTTCGGCTCCTCGATCACCGCCGGGCCGGTCAGCCGCGTGCCGGCGGGCAGAGCGGGACGCCAGTAAATGTCAGCCTCGACGGGATTGTCCGGATCGTCGTAGACGACCGTCCGCTTGCCGATCTCCGCCTCGCCTTCCGCCTCGAAGGGCTGCGACAGCCATTCCTCGGCGACCGTATCGCCGCGTTCGGACGTCACGACCAGCCGCAGGCTGACGATCTCCAGCGCCTCGCTCGGCGCCGACTGTCCGTAGCGGCGATCGTGTTCGGCGTCGAAGCGCTGGCGCACCACGCCGGAATCGCCTGTCAGCCGCTCGACGCTCTCGACCGGGATCGACAGCGCGTGTTCCTGGCCGACATAGCGAAGGTCGGCATAGAAGCGGAAATCGGCCGTGGCGGCGTCGAGCCCGTCACGCACCAGATGCGAGCGCCCCTCCTCCGCCAGATTGCGAAACACCTCCTCGACCTGCTCGGGTGCCAGCGAACCGATGCGGCCGATCAGCGTCTGCAGGAAGTCCTGCCGCCAGGAGCACATCAGCATGCCCAGGGCGGAGAAGGTGCCGGGCAGCTTGGGGATCACCACCTTGGGAATGAAGATTTCGCGGGCGATCGACACGGCATGAAGCGGGCCCGCGCCGCCGAAGGCGATCATGGCCGTGTCGCGCGGATCGACGCCCTTGTTCACCGAGACGGCGCGCACGGCGAGCGACATCGACACGTCGGCGATGCGCGCGATGCCGAGCGCGGCCTCGGTGACGCCGAGCCCCAGCGTGCCGAGCTTGTCCGTCACCGCCGCTTCCGACGCCGCCCGGTCGAGGGGCATGCCGCCATTGAGGAACCGCTTTGCATTGATGCGTCCGAGGATCAGGTCGGCGTCGGTCACCACCGGCTCGCCCGAGCCCAGCCCGTAGCACGCGGGCCCTGGATCGGCGCCAACGCTTTTCGGGCCGACATGCAGACCGCCCGTCGGATCGACCCAGGCGATCGAGCCGCCGCCCGCGCCCACCTCGACGATGTCGACGACCGGCAACTGCATCGGCTGGCCGCTCGCATGGTGGCCGATCACATAGCCGCTCTCGATCGCGGGGGCGCCGTCGGTGATCAGGCTCGCCTTCGCGGTCGTGCCGCCCATGTCGAAGCCGACGCAGCGCGCAAGGCCGAGCACCTTCGCCAGCCGCCCCGCACCGATCATGCCGGCGACCGGGCCGGATTCCATCATCGTGACCGGCTGTTCCTGGGCATGCGCGATCGACATCACGCCGCCGTTGGAGCGCATGATGTGGATCTTGCCGTCGAAATCGCCGTCGCGCAGGAAGCTCTCGAAGCGCTGGAGATAGCCGCCGACGCGCGGGCCGACGAAGGCATTGAGCGCGGTGGTCGAGGTCCGCTCGTATTCGCGATATTCGCGCAGGATCTCGTGCGACAGCGAGACGAATAGGTCGGGCCGCGCCGCGCGGATGATCTCGCCGACGCGCTTTTCATGCGCCGGATTGGCATAGGAATGGAGGAGACAGACCGCGACCGCCTGCACGTCGCCTAGCTCATCGATCGCGGCGCGCACGTCGTCTTCGTCGAGCGGCGTCTCGATCTCGCCGGAAGCCAGCATCCTTTCGCGGATTTCGAAGGTCAGCCGGCGCGGAACCAACGGTTCTGGCCGCTTGAACATCAGGTTGAACGCCTCGATCCGGTTCGAGCGGCCGATCGCGTAGACGTCGCGAAAGCCCTTCGTGGTCAGGAGCGCGGTGCGCGCGCCCTTGTGCTCCAGCACGGTGTTGATGGCGATGGTCGAGCCATGGAGAATCTCGTCGAGATTGCGGGTGTCGCAGCCGGCGAGGTCGAGACTGTTCGAAATGCCCTTGGTCGGGTCGGACGGCACGGTCGAGGTCTTCGACGTCACGATGGCCCCGTCGACATAGCCGACCAGATCGGTGAAGGTTCCGCCAATGTCGATGCCGACGATGTTCATACGCTGCTCCGGCTATTGCCGGACTTCCAGGGACGGACGGGCGTGACGGCGGGTGGCGCGATGCTTCGCGCGGGTCCGGCTCTCTCCCGTCGGCCGTCCATTCGGATGGGTCCGACACCTTTTCTTCCAAAACCCGGCATCGGCCGGGCTTCGATCCTCGCACCGACTATCGCCAGCCTGACCCAACGAAAGCAACGGGCCGAAAGGCTATCAAAGCGATAGCCTATGGGCTATATGTTCGGGCATGCTGAACATCACCCTGCGCCGGTTCGAAGCGTTTCTTTCCATCGTCGAAACCGGAAGTTTCGCCGCCGCGGCCGATCTCCTCGGCATCGCGCAGCCGTCGGTCTCGGCGCATGTCGCAGCTCTTGAAAAGCAGCTCGGCGGCGCGGTCTTCGACCGGCGCAAAGGGCGCAAGCCGGTGCTGACCGAACTCGGGCGGACGATGGTCTCCCACGCCCGCGAGCTTCTCGCCGATGTCAGCGACATGCAGGCGGACCTGTCGATCGTGCGCGCCAATGCCGGCGAGCGCGTCGTGTTCTCCTGCCAGCGTTCGCTCGCCAATTTCGTCCTGCGCAAGCCGATCACGGAATTCGCCGTCGGCCATCCCGACATCCACCTCGTCGTCTCGGTCGGCAAGCAGGAGGACGTGATCGAGGAGGTGCGCGACGGGCGGGCAGATCTCGGATGCTTCCTGTCGAACACCGAAATCCGCGGCCTGCGCTCCGAGGTCATCGGCCGTCAGCCGCTCGTCCTCGTCGTCTCGGCCGACAATCCGCTCGCCGGCCGGCGCAAGGTCAGCCCGAAGGAGGTGCAGAAGCACGGCTTCGTCGCGCCGCCCCCCTCCTCGCTCTTCGGCCGGGCGATCGCCAAGCTGCTCGCGGATGTCGGCATCACCGAAATGCGAACCGTGGCGCAGGCGACCGAATATTCGTTCCTGCGCGAACTCGTCGCGGCCGGGCTCGGCATTTCCTGCTCGCCGGCGACGAGCGTCAGCGTCGACGTGGCGGCCGGCAATCTTGCCGTCATCGATCTCGACGCGCCGCCTTTGTCGATCGACATCCGCCTCGTCACCTCGCCAAGCCGCGCAGCGACGCCGGCGACGCAGAAGTTCAGCCGCTTCCTGTCGAAGACCGTCCAGAGCCGGTAGCGCTCATGCCAGCCGGCGTCGTTCATCGAAATTGGGATGCCGATTGTCGGGAGACACGGTGGCCGCCCGTCCTCGTAGGTGCAACCGATCACGACGATTTTCAGGAAAGGACTCTCCAATGCCAAGCACCGTTCGCCTTCACAGGGTTCTGGCCGCCCGGCCGGAGAAGGTTTTCAGGGCGTTCGTCGAAGCCGACGCCATCGCGAGCTGGCTGCCTCCGTTCGGCTTCGTCTGCACAGTCCACGAACTGGATGCCAGCGTCGGCGGCAGGCACCGCATGTCGTTCCGCAACTTCACGACCGGGGTCAGCCATGCGTTCGGCGGCACCTATGTCGAGGTCGTTCCCGGCGAGCGTCTCGTCTACACCGACAGTTTCGACGACCCGAACCTGCCGGGCGAGATGACCGTCACCGTGACGCTGAAATCCGTATCGGTGGGCACCGAGATCGACATCGAGCAGCGGAACATCCCCGACCTCATTCCGCGCGAAGCCTGCTATCTCGGCTGGCAGGAATCGCTGCGCAAGCTCGCCAGGCTCGTCGAGCCCGAGATCAACGGCTGATCGGGGCGCTTGACGATCAGGCCCGATGAGCGGCGAAATCGGAACACGATGTTCCAGAACCGCAGCGAAGCCGGCCGCCTGCTTGCCGTCGAGATCGCCGCGCTCCATCTCGACCAGCCGGTCGTGATGGCCCTGCCGCGCGGCGGCGTGCCGGTGGCCTGCGAAATCGCGGCCGCCATCGGTGCGCCGCTCGACCTGGCGATCGTCCGCAAGGTCGGCGCGCCCGGCAATCGCGAACTGGCGCTCGCCGCGATCGTCGACGGCGATCCGCCGGAGGTGGTGCTCAACCAGGAGATCGCCGACTATTTCGATCTGTCCGGCGAGCGCCTGAAGGCACGAATCGCGCAGGAACTGCCCGAACTCGAACGCCGCAGCGCCGTCTATCGCCGCATCTGCCCCGCGCAGCCGCTGGCAGGAAAGTCGGTGATTCTCGTCGACGACGGCGCCGCCACCGGCGCGACCATGAAAGTCGTCGCGCGCGCCGTCCGCAGGCGCCAGGCCGCGCTGGTTGTCGCCGCGCTGCCCGTCGCGCCGCCCGACGCCATCGCGGCCCTGCTGCCCGAGGTCGAGCGGATCGTCTGCCTCGACCAGCCGCAGCACTTTCGCGCGCTCAGCCTCTGCTATCGCGAGTTTGATCAACTGGAGGATTCGGAAGTGCTCGACCTCCTCCGACGCTTCGCGAACGGTTAAGCCCTGCCGCATTGCCGGACGCGCCGCCCTGCCCTAACAGTCACAGCGACAATCAGGGAGGATGGAATGGATCTCGGCATCAGCGGACGTCACGTGCTCATTACCGGCGGGTCGAAAGGCATCGGCCTTGCCTGCGCGAAGGCGTTCCTGGACGAAGGCGCGCGGGTGACGATCGTCTCGCGCAACCGCGAAAATCTCGACAAGGCCGCAGCGATTCTCGGCAAGGTCGGGCTCGTCGCCGCCGACCTTGCAAATGCCGACGATGCCGCGCGCGCGGTTGCGGAGGCCGAGGATGCCGGCGGGCCGGTCGACATTCTCGTCAATTCGGCCGGTTCCGCGCGCCGCACGCCGGCCGAGGAATTGTCGCCCGACCACTATCGCGCCGCGATGGACGCAAAGTTCTTCAGCTACGTCAACGTCATCGACCCGGTGATCAAGCGCATGGCCGCGCGCGGCAGCGGCGCCATCGTCAACGTCATCGGCAATGGCGGCAAGGTCGCCTCGCCGATCCACATCGCCGGCGGCGCGGCCAATGCCGCGCTCATGCTGGCGACGGCCGGTCTTGCCAACGCCTATGCGGCGCACGGCATCCGCGTTCTCGCCGTCAATCCGGGGCTGACCGAGACCGAACGGGTCGCCGAGGGGCTGGAGGCCGACGCGAAGGCGCAGGGGATCAGCGTCGAGGAGGCGCGCCGGCGCGGCGTGTCGAAGATCGCGCTCGGCCGATATGCGCGGCCGGAGGAAATCGCCGATGCGGTCGTCTTCCTCGCCTCGGGCCGAGCAAGCTACATTTCGGGCGTGTCGATCACCATGGACGGCGTCGCGGTGCCGACGATCATCTAGATACGGTCAAGTCCGAAGGCCGACGGATTTGGCGCGAATGCACCCGGCAGAATGGGTCAACACGAGTTCATCGCGCTCTAGGCTCGTCGAGACGGTCGACCATGCGGCGCAGCGATTCGAGCGTTTCCTGGATCGTGTCGAGATCGGCCTGCCCGCCTTCCACCTGGCCGCCAATGCCCTCGTGAAGGCCGCGCAGGCGCGCGAGCTTCAGTTCCTCGTCGCGGATCAGGCGGCGGGCGTCATCCAGCGCCGCGTTGCATTTGGCGATCTCTTCGGCGAGCCAGCCGGCCTTCGACAGGGCGAGCGTCAGGCGCTTTCCGGCGTCGTGAAGTTCGACGTCGGGCTGCGTATCGGCGCCGTCGATCTGGCGTCGGATGTCCTCGAAGGCGTCCGCATCGATGTCGTCGCGCGGCGGGGCTTCCCGCGGCGCACCCTCGCCCGTCAGGCGCGCCATCCAGTCGCCGATGCGTGGCTTGGAGATGCGGCTGCGCTGCGGCGAAGCGGCCAGGATCGTATCGTCGCCCTTGCGCGCGGAAAGCCGTCCGAACCGCCGCTTCGGCGGGGCGTCGTCGCCGGCAAGCTTGCGCAGGAGCGCGGGGCGCGTGTCGGCGGCCGGTTCGGCCCTTGGTGCTTCCGCGGCCATTTCGATCTGTTCGGGCATCGGCTCGGGTTCGAATTCCGGCTCGACCGACAGCAGCGAGGCCGGCGCGCGCGCGGCCGCCCTTTCGGGTGTCGGCTCCCCGCGTCGAAACCGGTCCGCAAATCGCGCCATTGCCATGTCCTGCCCGTCTCCATGCGGCAGACCCGCAGTCTGCGCCTAATGAAACCTAAAGCGTCATGGGTAAGGAAGGGTTAACGCCCTGTCTTGGCCGGCCCTTCATGGTGAACATCTTCTTAAGGACTGTCACTTAACCTTGCGCGCACGGAATGGACGGCGCATCGCGCCTTATCGACGAGCGAGGCAGGATGAGCGACGTGGCACTCGGTGGCGCCGGCCGGCCGCAAGGCACTCAGGAGGACGGCAAGGTCACGATCTTCGATTTCGCCGCGCTCCTGCGCACGTTGCGCCGCCGGCTCCTGTGGATTCTCGTGCCCACCATCGCTTTTCCGGTGATCGTCGCGGCCGCGTCGCTCGCCATGTCGAACTACTACTGGGCGACGGCGCAGGTGCTGGTCGATCCCGAAGGCATGCAGGTTCTCGAAGGCGAACTCTCGGCCAATGGCCGCTCGGAACAGACCGCCCTCATCTATGCACAGAACCAGGCCTATATCATGGGCTCGAACCGGGTCCTGATGGAGGTGGTCGAGCGCGAGGGGCTGGCGACCGATCCGGAATTCGGCGTGCCGCCGCCCGGCTTCATCGCCTCCTTCTTCCCCGCTTCGCCGAGCGCAGTTCCGGCCGACCGTCTCGCCCTGCGCGCCCTGCAGCGCAATTTCAACGTGTCGCTCAACGAGGCGAGCTTCGTCGTCGAGGCCTCCGTCAAGTCGGAAGACCCGCAAAAGGCGGCGCGGCTCGCCAACGCGATCGCCGCGATCTATGTCGAGCAGCGCGCGGAAACGCGCGCCGACGCCGTCGGCCGCGCAGCGGACGGCCTCTCGTCGCAACTCGACCGGCTGCGCGAGCGCGTCGAGGATGGCGAGCGGGCCGTGCAGGCCTACAAGGTCGCCAACAACATCATCGACGCCGACGGACGGCGCATCGGTGAGCAGCGGCTCGCCGACATTACCACCGAGATCACCCGGGTCGGCGCGCGGATCGCCGAAGACGAGGCGCTGGCGGCCGAGGTCGCGCGGCTGCGCGCTGATTCCGGCTCGTTCGGTTCGGTCGCCGAAACGAACCTCACGCCCGCCATCGTGACGCTGCGCGCACGCCTCGCCGAAGCGCGGGAGGAGGAGGAAACGCTCGCCTCCTCGCTCGGCGCGCGCCACCCGTCCTATCAGCTCGCCCGCACGCGTTCTGATTCCGTCAGCCGCCAGCTCGACGCCGAGCTCGACCGGTTCGCGACCTCCGTCGACCAGCGGCTCGCCCGCTCGCGCGCCAATCTCGCCAGCCTCGAAGCGCAGCTCCAGACGGCGGGTGCGACCGTGACCGCCGAGAACCAGTCCAGCGTCGAACTGCGCCAGCTCGAACGCACCGCCGCCAGCGACCGGCTGGTCTACGAGGCCTTCCTGCTTCGCACGCGCCAGCTTTCCGAGCAGGAGCAGGCGGTCAATCCGGAAAACCCGCAGATCATCGCCGCCGCCCTCGCCCCGCTCGAAAAGGCCGGCCCACCACGCACCATGATGACCGGCGGCGCGCTCGCCTTCGGTTTCCTCTTCGGCGTCGGCCTCGCCATGCTGCGCGAGCAGTTCGACCAGACGGGGACGCCGGCCACCGCGCGCCGCGCCCTACCCGCCGGGGCTCCACCGGTCTTCCGCCTCTCGCGTCGTGCGGCGACCGACGATGAAATGGCGATGCTGGCCAGCCGGCGGGAAGCGCCTGTCTTCTTCGATCTTGCCGGCCTGATCGGCCGGATGCCGGCGGCGGGCTCCGTCGCGTCCGTCGCCGTCACCGGCGGCGACGCCGAAGACCGCGCCTTCGTCGCGCTCAACACCACGATTGCCGCGGCCAAGAGCGGACGCAAGGTTCTGCTGGTTGACGCCGGCCAGACCAGCAATCCGCTCACCACCGCTTTCGGCCTCGAGCGTCATCCGGGCCTCAACGACGTCCAGTCGCTGCGCCGCTTCGAGCCCGAATTCGCGCTGACCGTCGATGCGGCCGGCTTCGCTTTCCTGCCGCGCGGCCTGACCGCGATCGGCAGCGGCGCGCCGGCCGAAGACCTCGACCTCGCGCGCTGGGTCGCGGCGTCGGGCCAGGATTTCGACCTGATCGTCGTCGACGCGCCTTCGGCCGGGCGCGTTCGCCATGACGGCGCGATCGCCGTCGGCGAGACCGCCGCCGTGTCCGCGCCGGTCATCGCCAGGGTCGTCCGGGGCTGAGCGCGATGAGCGACGCCGCCCTTTCGGCGTCCTTCGGGCGCGCGCGCGACAGGTCGCTCTGGCTGTTCCTCTTCGCCCTGGCGATCGGTGCGATCTGCCTGCGCATCCTCGTCACCAACCCCTTGATGAACGAGTTCGTCGAGTACACGACCGAAAAGGGCGCGATCTACGAGAAGATCCATTTCGGAACCTATGCGCTTCTGGGCGTCGCCGCGATCGTTCCCATGTTCCGCCCGATCCGGCTCGAAATCTGGGAAGTCGCGCCGTTCCGCGCCCTCCTTTTCTTCGGCTTCTGGGTGCTCGCCATCGCCCTCGGCCTCGCCGCGATCGGTCGCGGCGGGTCGGCGGGCTACCTGATCGATTCCTATGTCGCGGCCGCCGCCGCGGGCCTCACGCTTTTCATGCTGCCGCTTCAGATGCGGCGCACCGCCGGCCACGTCGTGCTCGTCATCTTGATGGCGAGCGCGCTGATCGGCATCGGCGAAGTCGCGACGGGAACACGCTTCCTTCCCTACGATGTCGGCGAACTCGATTTCCGCCCGACAGGCCTGATGGGCCATCCACTCAACCAGGGCCTGATGCTCGCCGCCGGCATCGGCTTTCTCGTCGCGAGCAGATTTCGCCTGTCGATCAAGCTTGTCGGCGCCACGCTCCTCCTCATCGGCACCGCCGCCGCCGGCGCGCGCACCGCGACGATCATGGCCGCGATCGCGATCTTCGCCTGCCTGATGCTGACGCGCTGGCAAAGCGTCGACGCGGCGCGGCAATCCTCAATGAAGCTGATGGTGCTCGCCTTCGCCGCCATCGCCACCCTTCCCGCCATCGGTCTCCTGATCGGCGCCGGCTTCCTCGACCGGTTCGAGGGCGGGCTGATCGACGAGAGCGCGATGGCGCGGCTCGATGTCTACCGCGTGTTCGAATACGTCTCGTGGCGCGACATCATCGCCGGCACCGACATCGCGAACATCCAGAACATCGTCGAGACGCGGCTCGACCTTCTCTACATCGAGAGCACGCCGGTCATCCTGACCTTCCAGCTCGGCCTGCCGGGTGCGCTCTTATTCACCGGGCTCGTCGTCTATCTCTTCGCCCATCTGTTGCGGCTCAACGGCCGCGCTGCGGCGATCGGAACAGCGATCTTCTTCGTCGTCGCGCTTTCCAACAACCACCTTTCGACCAAGATGGCGACCGTCACCATGGTCGTCGTCATGCTCGTCGCCTTCATGCAACGGCCGGTTGCCAAAGGCTGACTTCAACTTTCCTTAAGCCGAACCCTGTATGCGGGAGGCGAGGAATCATCGCAGCGGAGAAGATCGTGCGCCTTCTGGACATTGCGCGCAGCGCCTATGTCGGCAGTCCGGTCGGTTTGCGTCGGTCGATCGCGCCTTTGATGGCGATGGTCCCGACTTCGCTCAAATATGGCGGCGCCTATCGCAAATGGCGCGCGGACATCGCCCGCAGCGTCCACGATCCCAGCTTCGCCGATGCACGCCGCCGCCGCGCCTTTGCCGAACTCCTCGCCATCGCTTCCAAAAGCCCGTTCTATCGCGAGATCATCGGCGGCCATCCGCGGCTGGAGCCGCACGAGATCGCGCGCCTCCCCGTCCTCACCAAGGAGGATCTGACGGCCGCAGGCACCGCCGCGCTCGCCATGCCACGCGAGACGCTCGACGCCGGCAACACCAGCGGATCGAACGGTGAAGCGCCATTCGGCTTCTATCTCGACCGCGACCGTTCCGTGCGCGAGATCGCCTTCATCCACCACGTCTGGAGCCGTTGCGGCTTCCAGGCCGGCGCGCCGCGCGCCATGCTGCGCGACGCCTATCTCTACGACCGCAAGGGCTTCATCCACGAATGGGAGGCGGCGCTGGGCGAATTGCGCCTCTCCGTCTTCCCGATGACGCCGCAGGACATGGACCTCTATCTCGATCTCATCGACCAGCGCGGCATCCGCTATCTGCATGGCTTTCCCTCGGCGATGGAAATGCTCTCGCGCCACATGCTCGCGACCGGCCGCAGGCTCCGCCAGCCGCTCGAGGGCGTTTTCCCGATCTCCGAGCCGATCTTCGCCCATCAGCGCGAGACGATCCGCGCCGCATTCGGTAACGCGGCGATCCTGCCCTTCTACGGCATGAGCGAAAAGGCGATCTTCGCCGGCGAGGTCGCGGGCGAGCCGGACACCTATGAGTGCGAACCGCTCTACGGTATCGCCGAACTCGTCGACGATGCGGGCACACCGATCACCGAACCCGGCCGCGAGGGCCGGCTCGTCGGCACGTCGTTCATCACCCGCGGCATGCCCTTCATCCGCTACGACACCGAGGACCGCGCGACGCTCGTGCGCGCGGCTGCGCGCGAGAATGGCTGGCGGATGCGCATTCGCGCGATCACGCCGCGCCGCAAGCCCGCCTGGCTCGTCTGCCGCGACGGACGGCGCATCGTCTCGACGGACTTCACGCCCTCCGACCCCGCCTTCTTCGACGGCATCAAGGAATTCCAGTTCTACCAGGACACGCCCGGTGTCTGCGTGATGAAATACGTGCCGTGCGAAACCGGCACGGCCGAACAGGCCGAGCGCATCGTCGCCGCCCTTCAGTCCAAGGCCGGCGAGGCCATCCGGTTCCGCCTGGAAAAGGTCGACACGCTCGTCGCCAGCAGCAATGGCAAGCGCCCGTTCATCGACCAGCGGCTCTCCGTCTAGGCGGCTTTTCGCGCCCCTTCCATGATCTCGCGATAGCGCTCGATCAGACCCGGCACGACCGTCTCGGCGGTGTAGTTCCGCGCGATCCGCTCGGCGGTGCGCCGTGACAGTTCCGCCCACGCACCACTTGCCGCGATCTCGCGCACGGCCTGCGCATAGGCCGCGCCGTCCGCATTGCGCTCGAAGATGCGCCCGCAATCGGCGACGACCGAACGATTGAAGCCGTTGTCGGCGCAAAGCGGCACCAGACCTTCCGCCATCGCCTCGGTCAGCGCGTTGGAGTGCCCCTCCCCGTCATGGCGCGTCGGGAAGATGAAGAAATGCGCGCCGCGAATGGTCTCGCGCACCACCTCTGCATTGACTGCGCCCATGAACTCAACAGGCAGGCCGGCCGCCAGCGCTTCGAGCCTTCTGGCATAGTCCGGCGAGGCGCGACCCAGCACTTCGAGCCGCACATCGAGCCCGCCTGCCGTCAGGTCGCGAACCGCCTCGATCGCCGTCTCGATGCCCTTTTCCGGCACGATGCGCGCCAGGAAGACGAGCCGGATCGGATTGGTCAGCGCGTGATCCGCCAGCCCTTCCGGTCCCTTCGAAACGTAGTTCGGCAAATAATGCACCGGCGCATCGGTGAAGCGCCGGGCGAAATCGACATATTCGAGCCCTTCGACCGTCACGAGGTCGGCATGCCGCAGGAGCTTCGCCTGCACGCGCGCGCCCATCGCGCCCTCGTTCATCTCGTCCATGAAGCAGCCGGCACGGATGTCGATGACCAGCCCGCGCCCGCGCGCCTTGGCGTTCATGCAGATCACCGCCTCGGGCAGGATGAAATGGCGGCGCAGCGGCGTGATGTGGAGGATGTCGAACCGTGCCGCCTCGGCCAGCACCAGCGCCGCCGTCCCGGCGAAGTTCGAGGCGTAGGCCACTGCCTTGCCGGCCGGCGTCGCGCGCTCCGGCGCATAGGGATATTCGACAACGCTCAGCCCCTGCGCCCGCAGATCGTCGATCAGGCGCCGGTTGGCCGATTCATAGCCGCCACGCGCGGGCTCGGCCGGCCGGGCGATCGGGCCGCAATAGGCGATGCGTGGCAAGACGGGCATGGCGGGCTCCTGCAAGTCGCCGCGACCATAGCGCGAAACCATGTCGAGACCGCTAACGCGCCTGCAACGCCCTGCCGGCCGCGATCAACCGCTTGGTAACCCAATTGTCCGAAAGCCCGGGCGCGTTCACCATTGCTTGGCCGCGTCTCGCCTAGGTTGCAGCCGAAGTCGAACAGGCGCGCGCTCCCTCATGCTGATCCGATCCACGATCATCTATCTGCCGGCAATCCTTTTGCCGCGCATTTCGGCGATCCTGCTTCTGATCGTCACGACGCGGCTCGTCAGCCAGACGGAATACGGCCTCCTCGCGCTCGTCGTCGCCATCGGCGAGATGACGGACGCGGCCGTTTCCAACTGGCTGCGCATCGCGCTGCTGCGCCTCGGCGGCACCGGCACCATCGCGTCGGGCAGCCTCAAGCGCGCGACGACCGTGCTCGTCGGCACGTCGCTCACCGCCATCCTCGTCGCGATCCTCGCCTCGTTCCTCATCGTCCCCGAGCGCGCGAGCGAATTCGCGCTGGCGGTCTCGGCCTACATCGTCGCCGGCAGCGTCTCGCGCCACGCGCTGTGCGTCCTCCAGATGCAGCAGCGGCGCGTCACCTACACGATGATGGAATTCGCCCGCTCGATCTGCGTCATCGTGCTGCCGATCGCCGCGATCCTCCTCATCGAGCCGACCTTCCTCGCCGCCTCGCTCGCGACAAGCCTCGGGACGCTCCTTTGCGGCATCATCGGCCTGCGCATCGCCTATTCGAAGGTCGAGCGCGGCCCGGCCCGCTTTTCCTATAGCGAACTCTTCTCGCTCGGCGTGCCGCTCGTCGTGCTGGCGCTCATCAGCTTCGGCCTCGACGCCATCGAGCGCCCGCTTTTGAAGCTTTTCCACGATGCCGGCGTCGTCGCGGTGTACGCCGCCGCCTATGCGCTGGCGCGCCAGCCGATCGACATTCTCGGCAACGCCATCAACCAGGGCGCCTTTCCCGAGATGGTATCGATCTTCGATACGCGCGGGGCCGCGGCGGCAGGCGCCTTCATCGTCCGGCAGCTCAATCTGATCGCCATGCTGATCCTGCCGGCGGCTGCCTTTCTCATCGTGCTCGGCCCGGACATCGTCGGCCTCGTCCTGCCGGAGAGCTACCACGCCGACGCGTCTGCCGTGTTCCCGGTCGTCGTCGCCTCGGTCGTCCTCTTCAATTTCAAGGTCTTCGTCTTCGACAACGTTTTCCACGCGCACAAGCGCAACTGGCTGCAATCGGCCTCGCTCCTGCCCGGCGCGATCATCGGCATCGCGCTCAGCCTCTATCTGATCCCGACATATGCGACGCTCGGCGCGGCATGGGGCTATCTTGCGGCCTGCGGCATCGGCCTCGTGACCAGCATCGCGATGTCGTCGCGCCTTCTCAGACTGCCCATCGCGTTCGGCGATCTCCTGCGCGCCTTCGCCGTCGCGCTCGGCGTCTTCGTCGCCACCGCCCTCGTCCGGCAGTGGACGGCCGACGAATGGGTGCTCATCCGCCTCGTCCTCGCAGGCGCTGCCGGCGGCGTCGCCTTCCTGGCGCTCATCGCGCTCCTCCATCGGCAGGAAGCGCGGATGTTGATGACCAATCTTCGGCTGAGGCGGGCGTAGATGCGGATCGGGCTTTATCTTCCTAGCCTCGAAGGCGGCGGCATCGAGCGGCTCTATCTCGGCCTCGCCCGCCAGTGGATCGAACGCGGCCATCTGGTCGAACTGGCACTCAACGAGCGGCGCGGCGAGCTACTGGGCGACGTGCCTCATGGCGTGCGCATCGTCGATCTCGGCGTGCGCCGGCAGGCGGCCTCGGTTCCGGCTCTCATCCGCTATCTGCGCGCGTCGCGGCCGAACGTCGTCATGGCCGGGCACGACCACAACAACATCATGCTGTGCGCCGCCGCCTTCGCACGAACGGGCAGGACCCGCATCGTCGCGAGCCAGCACAACACACTGTCGGCGAACGACACCCGCGGCGCCAAGTTCGGCCCGGTGCCGCTTCTCTACCGCGCCCTCTTCGGCCAGGCCGACGCCATCGTCGCCGTCTCGTCCGGCGTCGCGGACGATCTCGCCGAGACGTGCCATCTGCCGCGCGAGCGCATCGACGTGATCCACAACGGCATCGTTCCCGACGATCTGGATGCACGCATGGCCGCGCCCGTCGACGCGTCGCTTTATCCCGACGGCGTCCCCACCATCGTCGCCATGGGCCGCATGGTCGAGCAGAAGGATTTCGCGACGCTGCTGACGGCTTTCGCGCGCGTCCGGCAGTCGCGACCGGCGCGGCTCGTCATTCTCGGCGACGGGCCTTTGCGGCCTGCGCTCGAAGCTCAGGCGCATGACCTCGGCATCAGCGCCGATGTCGCCATGCCCGGCTTCGTCGACACGCCATTCGCCCATCTCGCCCGCGCCTCGCTGTTCGTCCTCTCCTCACTCCACGAGGGCTTCGGCAACGTCGTCGCCGAGGCGCTGGCCTGCGGCACGCCGGTCGTTTCGACCGACTGCAAGCACGGCCCCGCGGAAATCCTCGAGGGCGGCCGGTACGGAATCCTGGCTCCCGTGGCTGATCCAGCAGCCATGGCGTCCGCAATCGGCGACGCGCTCGACCGCTCGTGGGACCGCGAAGAGCTGCGTCAGCGCGGCGCATCCTTCTCCGAAGCCGCCGGTGCGGCCCGCTATCTCGAACTCTTCCGGCGCATCGCCCAGCGAGGCGTTTCCGAACAGACCCGCAAGGAGGTCGCATGACCGCTCTTCCCAGACAGGAACGATCGACGACGATCGTCGCCAAGCCGACACCCTCAGCGCGTAGCGCCGCCGAGGCGCGTGAACGCGCCGATTCAATCCTCGCCGCCAAGCCGTTGACGGGAAAAGGTATTCTCATCATCGTCGAGAATCTGCCGGTGCCGTTCGATCGCCGCGTCTGGCAGGAGGCGACGACGCTGCAGAAGGCCGGTGCGACGGTCAGCGTCATCTGCCCAACCGGCAAGGGTTTCGACGCCCCGCACGAGACGATAGACGGCATCCATGTCTATCGTCACAAGCTGCCGCTCGACGCCCACGGCGCGCTCGGCTATCTCGCGGAATATTCGGCGGCCCTCTTCTGGGAAACATTTCTCGCCTTCCGTGTGCTTCGCCGCCACGGCTTCGACGCAATCCATGCCTGCAACCCGCCGGACCTGATCTTCCTCGTCGCCGCGCTCTTCAAGCCGTTCGGCAAGAAGTTCATGTTCGATCACCACGATATCAACCCGGAGCTCTACGAGGCCAAGTTCGGCAAGCGCGGCTTCTTCTGGCGGCTGATGGTTCTGGCCGAGCGCCTGACCTTCGGCCTCGCGGACGTCTCCATCGCGACCAACAATTCCTATCGCGACATCGCGATCGAGCGCGGCAAGATGGCACCGGACGACGTCTATGTCGTGCGTTCCGGCCCCAATCTCGACAAGCTGAAGCGCGTTCCGCCCAACCCGGCCTGGAAGAAGGGGCGCACGCATCTCGTCGGCTATGTCGGCGTCATGGGCCAGCAGGAGGGCATCGACCTGCGGCCGGGATGCGGCTCCCACCTCGCCCCCACGAGGGGCTGCGCCGTGACGCACGCCCGCCCCCCCGTCGACCGGCGCCGGCCCCCCCCGGGGGCGCGCCGCGCCGCCGGCCACGGTCGAGGGCCGCCACTACCGGGTGCGCGACGCCCTCTGCTCACCACCGCCGGTGCAGGCCCGCCTGCCGCTGCTGATCGGCGGCAAGGGCGACCGGATGCTGGGCGTGGTGGCCCGTGACGCCGACCAGTGGAACAAGTGGGGCCTGCCACCCGTGCTCGCCGGGCGGGGCCGGGGGCTGCGGCGGGCTCTTTTAACAACCCGACGCGTCCGCCGAACTGACCCGCGTGGGCCTCGGGGGGTTCGTACCTCGTCGGGCA